>NZ_KB907310.1:0-600000 GCF_000381925.1 Nocardia sp. BMG111209 | reverse complement strand
CAGATCGACCGTGGGCAGGCCGAGGTGATCGCACAGCCGCGCCACGTCCGCGCCGAATTCGTCGAAGCGGTAGGAATCGGTGTGCGCGCTGCGGCCGTGACCGCGCAGATCCGGGATGATCACCCGGCGCCCGGACCGCACCAACCGGTCCGCGAACCGGTCCCAGGTGTGCCCGTCGCCGCCCATACCGTGCACGAGCAGCACCGGAACCTCGGACAGCGGATGCGGGACGACCGGCCGTCCGGAATCTCGATAGGCGATCGGCACACCGCCCAGCGGCACCCGGATGACAGTCGACTCCACGTTTCGCCAGAATACGGATACCGATACGGCGTCGCCGCTGAATGTGCCGGGTGCCATATCCGGTTTCCGGCTTTCGTCGGACCTCGGTGGCAGGATGGGGGTATGACGAACGGTCCCGACCGAGTCCCCGACCCGCAGGGCAAGATGCTCGGCATTCCGTACGATTGGCGAGCACCGACCGCGGCGCGGCTGCGCGCCCGCTGGTGGAATCCGGACGATACGCGTCTGTTCACCCCGAAGGTCTTCGGCTGGGGCTACGACCTGAACTTCCATCGGCTGCTGCATCCGCTGCGGAAGTAGGCAGCAGGTCACGGAGTGCCGTCGGCGCGGATCGTGCCGAGCAGTGTGCGAATTCGGGTCGCGGTGAGGTGTGCCGCCTCGACGGGCGGCATCGCGGCGGTGACCGGGGAGATGACTTCCGGTCCGATCCAGCGCAATCCGCCGATGCGATCCAGCGCACGCAGTACCCCCTCGAGATCGAAGCGGCCGTCACCCGGCACGGCACGCCGGAAAGTGTCCTCGATCAGCGAACCTTCCGGGACAGTGCTGTCGGCGACCTGCACACCGAAGATCCGGTCACCGGGCAGATTCGCGAGCGTGCCGAAGTCCGGGTTGCCGCGGTAGAAGTGCCAGGTATCGAAAAGCAGCCCGCCGTTGGCGCGGTCCGCGGCGCCGACCACGGTCCAGGCGGCGGCCAGATCGCCGATCGCCATCATCGGCATGAATTCCAACTGCACCCGGGTGTCCGATTCCTGGGCACGGTCGCACAGGTCGCCGAAGGCGGCCGCGACCTCGTCCGGTGAGATTTCGCACGTCGGGCGGGCCAGCACCGTCAGGGCCGCCGGCCGCAGCGCCGCGCACATGTCGAGTACCTCGGGCGCGGTGAACGCCGCGGTGGGTGACGACGTCAGCGGCCGGCCCGGATACCAGTTCATCAGCCCGTCGAGCACCACCTCGAGACCGGCGTCCCGCAATCGGCGACCCAGATCTGCGGGCGTCGTCCCCGCCTGCGCGGCGGTCGCGACATCGAACGGGCTCACGGATACGCGGCCGAACCCCGCGGCCGTCGCCGCGGCGATCCGATCGGCTATCGCGCTCTGCAGACCCAGCGTGCCGTGCCACAGCACCCAGCCGATGTCGTCCAGCGCCTTCTCCATACCGAACTCCGTCCGCCGCGGCAGCACCGGTCACCCGGTGCCGCTCCTCGATCAAGAATACTATTCTGAGAATCTCGGTATGAAATTCTGGGAGGACGCTAGAGGCCCGGCCGACCGGATGGGTTCTGGAGGGCAAGCTCGAGGCCCTGCCAACCAGGTGATTCCGGAGGGCGACTCGGGGCTCGGCCAACCGGGTGGATTCCGGAGGGCGAGCTCGAGGCCCGGCCAACCAGGTGGATTCCGGAGAGCGGGCTCGGGGCTCGGCCAACCAGGTGGATTCTGGAGAGCTGGCTCGATGCCTGTCCGGCCGAGGACGCGAGTTCCGCCGGGTACGGGAACCCGGCGCCTTACTCGTAGAGGCCCTCCACATGCCAGGTCCCGTCGTAACCGAGCAGCAGCAGGGTTCGCACCCGGTCGTCGAGCAGGACCTGAGCGCGGACTAGACAGTCCGGGCGAGTGCTGCCCCACCACTGTTCGTCCAGCAGCCAGGGGCCGGCCCAGCCGGTCACCGACCAGTGCTTGCGACCCCAGTACAGCCGGGCCGGGACGGCGGTGAAATCGCCGCGGTCGGTCACCCACACCGGGGAACTGTCGGCCGCCTCCAATCGGACGCCGGGGTGGTCTACCAGCACCACAGCGGGTGCGGGCTCGGGCAACCGGCCCGGCCAGGGCAGATCCGGATCTGTGCGGGGGGCCGGCTCGTCGCCGAGAGCGATCAGGGTGATGCGCTCGGCCGGGCCGCGGCCGCCGCTGAGCACCCCGACCTGCACCGCGGTCCCGCCGAGTAATCCCTGCACCCGGACCAGGGCACGCCGAGCACGCTCCTCGTTGTCACCGGCCTCGCCCCACAGGCCCATCTGCAGTGCGGCGGTGGTGACGACCTCGATCGGCTCCAGTCGGAGCACGGTGATCGGGGCTGCAGGCGGCCCGCCCCGATGCGGCGGTGTTCCGGTGGATCTCGCACCACCGCGACCCTTACCCCCGACCGCTCCAACCGGTCCCGCACCGCCACGACCCCCGGCCGCTCCAACCGGTCTCACTCCACTTCGGCTCTTGTCCTCGGCCGCTCCGACCGGTCCAGCTCCGCCGCGACCCTTGCCCTCGGCCACTCCGGCCGGTTTCGCGCCTTCGCGGCCCTTATCCCCAGCGGCTTCAGCCGGTCCCGCTCCACCGCGACCCTTATCCCAGGCCGCTCCGACCGGTTCCGCACCGCCGCGGCTCTTACCCTCGGCCGCTCCGGCTGCTCTCGCTCCACCACGGTGCGGTGTGCCTGCAGCGCTCGGCGCGAAGGGGTCTGCACCGGGGTCGCCCGGCGCCACTCCGCGACCGTGTACCGCACCATCGGGTTCCTCGTCCGGCGGAACTCCCCGTAGGGCGCGCTGGGTTAGCCAGCCATCCAGCTGCCAGCGCACCCGGTCCGCGGTGCCCTCCGGGGTGAGTGGCTCGGCGCAGCGCCAGACTCGGGAAAGTTGTTCTCCGGCAGCGGTTTCCGCCGATACTATTAGCCTGGTGCAGGCTACTGACGCGCCGGCGAGGCGTTCGTGCAGCCGAGTTGCGAGCAGGCGGCCAGCGAAGGCGGCGGCATCGATCCGGTCGATCGGCGGATCGCAGGGATACTCCACCGCCAGATCCACCGCCGGTGGCGCCGCGGAGGGCGGGCGCTCCGATTCGGCGCGGGCACAGCGGTGGGCGCGGATCGCGTCGGCGCCGAATCGGGAACCGACCTCGGCCGGGCTCAGCGTGGCGAAATCGCCGATACGACGCAAGCCCAGGCGGTGCAGCAGATCCACCAGATCGGCGCGTTCCGGGGCGGTGAGGCTCGGCTCCACGGCCAGTTCCGCCACCGGCAGCGGCGCCAGGAACCGGGCGCCCTCCCCCGGCGGCACGATCGTCGCGCGGCGGGCGGCGATCACCGCGGTGGACAGTTCGTCGGCGATCCCGATCGCGCATTCCACCCCGGTGGCGGCGACCGCGTCGACCAGCCGTTCGGCCGCCGCCTCCTCGGATCCGAAGAATCGGGCGGCGCCGCGCGCGGCCAGCACCAGCAGGCCGGGCCGCAGCACCTCTACCCCGGGCACGACCTCGGCCACGGCCGCCACCACCGGCTCGAACAATCGCGCGTCCCGATCCGGATCTGCCTGTGCCACATACAATCCCGGGCAGCGCGCTTGTGCTTCCCGCCGCGTCAGGCCACGTCGCACCCCTTCCGCCCGTGCTGTCGCCGTTCCCGCGACCACCCGGTTGGCGTGCAGCACCACCACCGGCCGGGTCGGCGGCACCTCGTCCACGGCCGCCGCCGCGACCGCGGGCCAGTCCGGGCACCACAGCGCCAGCACTCGCGCCGCCCGCGACCGAGCCGCGCTCATCCCGTCCCCCGGGCCACACACCCCAGCGACCCCAAGCGAGCCACCATGTTCGGACGCTCTGCGCGCGCCGGACACTTTGCGCGCCTCATCACTTCGCGCGCCTCAGACACTCGTGCACCCCAGACACTCGCGCGCTCCATCACTTCGCGCACCCAGACACCTCGCACAACCAGCCAGGCAACCCGCACGGCACGCACGGCACGGACGGCACGGACGGCACGGACGGCACGGACGGCACGGACGGCACGGACGGCACGGACGGCACGGACGGATTGTCTGAGGCGTGGCCTGCGCGGACAACTCGGGCGGACAAGGCATTCCGTGCGCACTGTGCGCCCAGCGTGGCGTGAACGGCTCGCGTGGCCGCAGGCACGCCTCGGACATCCGGCCGACCTATCTCGATCCGGATACTCCGTGCGGCCCCGCGGGCCTCGCGAACGAGCCGGGCGGGCACAGCATTCCGCGACGGCTTCGCATCCCGCGCAGTGCGGTTCACCTGTATGTCCGGCAGTACATGCCGGACGGCTCGCTCGGGTCCGGTATCCCGCATGATCCGCGCTCGCCGGCCTCATGTGGCGCAACCGGTGTGGCCCGGGTCGGCCGTGCCGATGTGGCCGACGTGGTCAGGAGACGGCATGGTGGGCGACCTCCGGGGGTGGGGCGAAGGTCGAATCCGGTTCGGGGGCATGCCATTCGACGCGGCCGTCGTGGGGGGTCAGGGCCAGGCGGCCGGTGCGGGGCGGGGTGGCGCGGCCGCGCACGCAGACGTTCAGGCGAACGGTCCGCAGTCGGCCGGTGCCGCGGCCGATACCGTCGTAACCGTCGATCTCGGTGGCGATGCGCAGAGTGGGGCCGATCCAGGCGCCGCCGGTCACGACGAGGGTGGCCGCCTTGCTGCGGGCCCGGGCGGCTAGTACCCGGGTACGGGCGGCCGGGACGGAGCGGCCGCCGAGGTTGAGCACGACCAGGTCCAGGCCGTCCAGCAATACGGAGGCAATCTCCACCGGGTCCGGGCCGGGGTCGGGCACCACATACAGCCGGGACAGGTGTGCGCCCATCTCGGCCGTCGCGAGCAGGCCCAGCCGGGGCAGGCCGATCGCCGCGGCATGGCCGCCGCTGCCGGTCACCGCGGCCAGCAGGCCGGCCAGCAACGAGCTCGCACCCGTGTACGCGACCACCGAGCCGCGGGGTACGCCGCCGTCGGGCAGCAGATCCACCAGAGCGGACGGCACCGGCAGCGATTCGGGGCGGACGGGCCGCGCGGCCGGTGGGCGGGCTACGGCACCCGCGCCGCGTGCGGGGATCGCGGCCATGCGGCGACGCAGGTCCTCGAGCCGTTCCAGTTTCCGTTCCTCAGCCGAACCCATCCAACGACCACCCATCTCTCACCGAATGGACTCCACCGCAATACCGGGACGGGCCGGATGACCAACGCCAGCATCTGTTCAGCTATCGATCATAGTCGAATGTACGTTCGATACCACCCTCAGTAGAACCTCCACGTCGGTGCGCGTCAAGATGCCCTGGGGGGAGGAAGCCGACTCCGGGTAACCGGGCCAGTCAGGATGGTTTTCGGCTATTCTCGCGCCGTGACCGAACGCGCTCGTCCCATCGTCGGCCCCGACTACCTCGTCGCCGGGCGCTACCGCCTCCAGTCGAAGCTCGGCGGTGGTGGTATGGGGGCAGTGTGGCTGGCGACCGATCGCCTGCTCAACCGGGACGTCGCCATCAAGCAGGTGCTCACCACCGCCGGGCTCACCGACGCCGAGGCCGACGAGGTCCGCAACCGGATCGTGCACGAGGGCCGGGTCGCGGCCAAGCTGTCGCACGAGCACGCCATCGCCGTGTACGACGTGGTGCTCGAGGCCGGCGAACCCTGGCTGGTGATGGAGTATCTGCCGTCGCGCAGCGTCGCGAAGGCACTGGCCCTGGTCGAGGTGCTGCCGCCGGTCGAGGTGGCCCAGATCGGCGCGCAGGTCGCCGACGCCCTGGCCGCCGCGCACGCCGTCGGGATCACCCACCGCGACATCAAGCCGGGCAACATCCTGGTCGCCGACCGCGGCGGCGAGGTGGGCAAGGCGAAGCTGTCCGATTTCGGTATCGCCGCCGGCGCCGGGGATCTGGCCGGTGAGCAGGAGGACATGATCACCGGCACCCCCGCCTACATGCCGCCGGAGGTCGCGCGCGGGGCGCAGCCGACCGCCGCCAGCGACGTGTACTCGCTCGGCGCCACGCTCTACACGGCGGTGGAGGGGCAGACGCCGTACGGGTTCGACGAGGACCAGAACGTGATCGTCACCCGCGCCGCGATGGCGCAGATCATCCCGCCCAGCCGCAGCGGGCCGCTCACCGAGGTGCTGCTGCACATGATGGAGCCGGCGCCGCAGCGCCGCCCGACCATGGCCGAGGCGCGCAACGAGATCCTCGCCGCGGTCTTCGGGCCCGGCACCGGGCCTTATATTCTCGGCGCGCCGATCCGCACCGAGGACGGCACGATCCCGGCGTGGGCGGCGCGCAACTCCGCCGCCGGGCTGCGCAGCCCGCATTCGTCGCCGCTGCCGCGTCCGCCGCGCGCGGTCGCACCGAGTGCGCCCGCGCCGCAACGGAATCCGGCACAGCGCAAGCCCGCCAAGAGCGGCGGCATCGGGCTGGACAGCCTCGGGCCGAACGCCGGGCCGCTCGCCATCGCGGTGGGACTGCTGATCGGGTTGCTGATCATCATCGTGGTGCTCGTCGCGCTGTAAGCGGGTCCGAGCCGCTCCCCGCGTCAGTCGATGCGGCGGCGGTGGGCCCAGCGGGTTAGCGCGTTGCGGTTGGACTGCTGGGTCTTGCGCAGCACGTTGGAGGCGTGCGTCTCCACGGTCTTCACCGAGATGAACAGGGCCTCGGCGATCTCGCGATAGGTGTAGCCGCGGGCCAGCAGGCGCAGCACCTCGAGTTCGCGCGGGGTCAGCGAGTCCAGTTCGGGGTCCAGCTGCGGTTCCGGGACCGGGGAGCGGCCGGTGAACGAGTCCAGCACGAATCCGGCCAACCGAGGGCTGAACACCGCGTCACCGGCGGCGACGCGGCGGATCCCCTCGGCCAGTTCGGGTCCGGAGATGGTCTTGGTGACGTAGCCGCGGGCGCCGGCGCGGATCACCGCGATCACGTCCTCCGCGGCGTCGGACACGCTGAGCGCCAGGCACACCGGGCCCGGGTCGATGCCCTGTAGCACCGCCACGCCGCCGCCGTCGGGCATGTGCACGTCGAGCAGTACCACGTCGGGACGGGCCGATTTGATCCCGGCGACGGCCTCACCCACCCCGCCGGCCTCGCCGACCACCGCCATATCGGCTTCCCGGCTCAGCTCCGCCCGCACCCCGGACCGGAACACGGCGTGGTCGTCGACCAGAAAAACCCGGATGGACACTGTTCTCCCTCACTCGACGGTCCCGGGCGGCGACCGCTCGCTCCCGGGACCGATACCTCCTCGGCCGGTTCACCCTACCGACTCCGGTCCCCGCGCGGACCGGCCTCCGCTCACCCCTGCTCCGCCTCGGCCGCCTCGGTGCGGTCCTCGGAGTCGCTGCGCGGCAAAGTGATCCGGACCTCGGTGCCGCGACCGGGTGTGGACCGGATGTCGACCGACCCGCCGCGGCGCTCGATCCGGGCCCGGATGGACTTGGCGACGCCCCGGCGGTCGGCGGGGACGGCCGCGAGATCGAAACCGGTGCCGCGGTCGCGCACGAAGATGCTCACCTGTTCCGGCTCCACCTCCGCGAACAGGTCGATGGTGGGCACCCCGGCATGTTTGGCCGCGTTCACCAGGGCCTCGCGGGTGGCGCCGAGCAGGGCGGTGAAATGTTCCTTGGGCAGGCCGAATCCGGTGTCGCCCGGATCCATCGAGACGTCGCCGACGGTCACCGGGGTGACCTTCACGCCGTGCTGATCCTCGACCTCACCGGCGATGGTGCGCAGCGCGGCGGCGAGGCTCGACTCGGCCGGCATCGAATCCTCGAACAGCCATTTGCGCAGCTCCCGCTCCTGGCTACGGGCCAACCGCGTGACCTCCTGCGGGTCGCCGGCCTGCCGCTGGATCAACGCGAGGGTCTGCAGGACGGAATCGTGCAGGTGGGAGGCGATCTCCTCGCGCTCCTCGTTGCGGATGCGGGCGGCGCGCTCGGAGTTGAGCGCGCGCATCAGGCGCAGCCACAGCGGCACCGTCAGCAGACCGACCCCGACCAGCGTGACGCCGACCGCGATCAGCGCCGACCCCAGCGAGCTGAGATTGATCCGGGCCAGCACCACCACGCTCAGCCCGACCACGATCAGCGTGGCCCCGGACAGGATGCGCGTCCAGGTCAGGACGCCGGGCTTGGCGGGCAGCCCGAACATCGAGCGCGGCCCCTCGGCGTCGAATTCGCGCCACACCAGCGCGGCGCCGACCGCGACCACCACGATCGGCCCCACCACATGGGCCGCGGTGCCGTTGAACAGCCACGACATCGATACCGCGAGCGCCAGTCCGAGCAGCACCAGCCCGACCGCCTGCCGCCGCTCGGACGCCGTCGGCGGGGGTGCGTCCGCACCGGCCGAGGTGAAGATCCACAGCAGTCCGTAGGCGACGATGCCCGCCCCCATCAGCGCGGACAGCAGGACGAACGCCATCCGCACCTTGAACACGTCGATGCCGAGGTGATCGGCGATACCACCGGCCACGCCACCGATCACCCGGCCCCCGGACCGGCGCACCAGCCGCGGCGGCGGCACGGGCGCGGCGCCGTGCGCATCGAGGGTGGGCGTCACCGGCAACATGCCTTCGATACTGGCACGGACCCCCGACGGCGACCATCGGGAACAACCCCGATTCCGCCCTCGGGGATGCGGCGGTCCGGACGGCATCCCGGCGTCCGGACCACCCACGCCGGACGCCGTCCAGTCGCACGGGCCGGACGGCGCTCGAGTGTCCAGGGTCGAACGACGCTCACTGTCCGGACCGGGACGGCGCCCAGTGTCCGGACCGGACGGCGCTCAGTGTCCGGACCGGACGGCGGCAACCGGATCCACTGCATCAGGGGGCACCGGACCGGAAAACTGCCCGCGGCCCGGTGACCGGCAGCGACGACCGGATTCGGATCCGGGCCGCCCCGGACGGTCGTGGCAGCGGGTCAGGATTGATCCGGCTCGTCGCCACCGTTCGAAGCGGTTGTCCCGCACAGCTATTCGACCGGACCATCGCAAGGAAACCATTGGCGGGCATTCAGGTTTCCCGGCGATGATGGGCGACGCGCCGCCGCCGGGGAGGTCTCCGACCGCCGGGCGGGACGCAGTTCGCGCGCTGTCGGCGCGCACCACGGGGAGGGAAATTCATGCACATCACGTCCGCGATCGCGATCGCCGCCACCACGGTCGGCCTCGTACTCGGCGCACCGGAGGCGTCGGCGGATACCGGGGTGTTCGCACCCCACGAGAACACCTATGTCACGACGGACGGACTCACCTACACGGTCGGGCACGCCGGCTCGGCCGTCCATCCGATCGCACCGCTGAACAACATGCCCACCAACCGGGAGGCATTCATGGAGGGCAGCTTCTACGGCCGGGTCTCCGGCGACGGCACGGGAACACTGCGGGCCGGATACTTCATCGCCTGCGCGGTCGACATCGACGTGGTCTTCAGCGCCACCGCGGGGGTGACGATGTCGCTCGGGGCGAACGCGGGGGTGGCGGCGGCGCCGGATCTGGTGTCGCCGAGCGTCGCGGCCTCGATCGGCCCGAGCATCGCGGCCGGTATCGGCCTGGACCTGTCGATCTCGCCCGGCAAGATCAAGGATGTCGTCATCGATGCGAAGACACTGACCCCGGACCGGACCGCCACCGTCGTCAGCCACGATTTCCATCTGTGGGCACACCACTGCGGCGGCCCGCTGACGATCCGGCCCTACAGCATGATCACGGTCAGCTCACCGGACACCGACGCCTCCGGCGCCGTGTTCGGTGATCCCATGGTCATCTGAGCAGGGGAATCACGGCCGGTCACGACGATGTGACCGGACCGTGCCCAGGAGTTCAGGTCTCATTTCAGGGTTCACCCCGATGCAACCGGCCCCGGGTCGTTCCACCATGAGAACCATGACCAGAGCGAACGGCTGGGCCGGGGGCACCGGTAGCCGGGCCGGATTCAACGAACAACTCCAGCATCTGTGGAGAACCCGGCCCGTGCGCCGTCCGCGACAAGGTCCCGTCGCGGGCGTCGCCGTGGGATTCGGGCGGCGCTACGGCGTCGATCCGGTGCTGATCCGGATCGCCTTCGTGGTGGCGACGATCTTCGGCGGCGCGGGCATCGTGCTGTATCTGGCGGCGTGGCTGCTGCTCCCGGCGGCGGGTGATCAGGTGTCGCCGGCGCAGGGGCTGCTCGGCAAGGGTTACAGCGCGCAGTCGCCGGTCCGGACGATCGTGCTGCTCGTCGCGCTGGTGATCGCGCTCGCCACCATGGGCCCGGTCGGGGTGGGACTCGGCGGTTCCGGGCTGATCAGCTTCGCGCTGATGGTCGCCGGGTGGTGGCTGCTGTATCTGCGGCAGCCGCAACCGCCCGCCGACGACGTGGATTCGCTGGGCATGAACACGATGGCGGCCACCGGCTATCCGGGCACCGCCTTCCCGGGTGGCTCGCCGTGGGCGGCCAATCCCTACGGGCCGTACACGACCCTGCCGGATCACTACGAGCCGGGACAGCCGGTGATCGATGCGGCGGCGGACGCGGCGACCGTACCGGTCGCCACCACGACGGGCACATCCACGGCCGCCGGGACCGTAACCGATTCGGCGGTGACCGACTTCATACCCGGCGCCGCCGATCGCGTCATCGATGCCCCGGTCGGCGATCCGGATCCGGCGGATTCCGCCGCCGGCTTCGCGACGTCGACGGCGACCGAGGAATCGCCCGCAGGCCGTCGATCCGGCGCGGCCGCGGATCCGGGCCGGTTCGGCCCCCGGCCACCCGGCTGGGATCCGCTCGGGGTCTCCCCGCTGGCCTGGGATCTGCCGGATCCGACGCCGCCGGCGCCGATCGTGGCGGCCCCGCGGCCCCCGCGCTCGCGACTCACCCCGATCATCATCGGTCACGCGGTGCTCGCGGCCGCGATCGCGGGCGGGATCGCCGCCGCCGGAGTGGAATGGATGACGCCGGCCCGGATCGGCGCGGTGGCGCTGGCGGTGGTGGGTCTGGGCCTGGTCATCGGCGCGTTCCTGCGGCGCGGTTACGGCCTGATCGTGCTGATCCCGCCGCTGGTCGGATTCATCGCCCTGGCCTCGGTGATCGGACCGGTGGAATTCGACCGCGGCGCCGTCGGCGAGCACGCCTGGACGCCCACCACGGCCGCCGAACTGGCTCAGCCGTTCCGGATCAACGCCGGGTCGGGCACGCTGGACCTGCGCTCGCTCGCCCTGACCGCGGACGAATCCGCGTCCGCCCGGGTCCGGATGGGCAATCTCCGGGTGCTGGTACCGGATTCGATGCGGCTGGACACCACCTGCACGGTGAAGCTGGCCGATGCCGCCGACTGCCCGCAGGGCCCGACCGGACCCGCGACCGGACCGGTTCTGCACCTCGACATCGATGTACGCGCCGGACACGTGGAGGTGCACCGTGGCTGATCAGAATCAGATCGACACCGATTCGCCGGACACCGGGACCCGCACCGGCCGATCGCGCCGGGGACCGTCGTTCGCTCTGCTCCTGGCCGGTCTGCTGGCCGTCCTGGTCAGCGTCTGCGCCTTCGTCGGCCCGGACGGCTGGCCGTTCCACCCCGGCATCCCGCTCGGCTGGATCACCGTGGGCGTCGCCATCGTCGTCGGCTGCGGGCTGGTGCTCTCGCCGCGTCGCCGGCACTGACCTCCGCACGGACAACCGGGGCCCGGTCGCGATTCGCGACCGGGCCCCGGGCCGTACTACCGGCTCATTCCCATTCGATGGTCCCCGGCGGCTTGCTCGTCACGTCGAGCACGACCCGGTTGACCTCGGCCACCTCGTTGGTGATCCGGGTGGAGATGCGTTCCAGCACGTCGTAGGGCAGCCGGGTCCAATCCGCGGTCATCGCGTCCTCGCTGGACACCGGGCGCAGCACGATCGGATGACCGTAGGTGCGGCCGTCACCCTGCACGCCGACCGAGCGCACCTCGGCCAGCAGCACGACCGGGCACTGCCAGATCTGACCGTCCAGGCCGGCCGCGGTCAGCTCCTCGCGGGCGATGGCGTCGGCCTGCCGCAGTGTCGCCAGCCGGTCGGCGGTCACCTCGCCGACGATGCGGATGGCCAGGCCCGGACCCGGGAACGGCTGCCGGGCCACGATCTCCTCCGGCAGCCCCAGTTCGCGGCCGACCGCGCGCACCTCGTCCTTGAACAGCAGCCGCAGCGGCTCGACCAGTTCGAACTCCAGATCGTCGGGCAGGCCGCCGACGTTGTGATGGCTCTTGATGTTCGCGGTCCCGGCGCCGCCGCCGGACTCCACCACATCGGGGTAGAGGGTGCCCTGCACCAGATATTCCACGGCGGGTTCGGCGGTGAGGTTCTCGGTGGTCAGCACGACCTCGGCGATCGCGTCCTCGAAGGAGCGGATGAACTCCCGGCCGATGATCTTGCGCTTCTCCTCCGGATCGGTCACCCCCTTCAGCTCGCCGACGAACTTCTCCACCGCGTCGACAGTCACCAGGCGGGCGCCGGTCGCGGCGACGAAATCGCGCTGCACCTGCTCCCGCTCCCCCGCGCGCAGCAGGCCGTGATCGACGAACACACAGGTGAGCCGGTCGCCGATGGCGCGCTGCACCAGCGCGGCCGCGACGGCGGAGTCGACCCCCCCGGACAGCCCGCAGATCGCGTGCCCGTCGCCGACCTGCGCGCGCACCTGCTCGATCAGCGCGTCCGCGATATTGGCCGGGGTCCAGGCCGCGGGGATGCCCGCCACCTCGTGCAGGAATCGGCTGAGCACCTGCTGCCCGTGCGGGGAGTGCAGCACCTCGGGGTGATATTGCACACCGGCCAGCCGCCGCGCGCGGTCCTCGAACGCGGCCACCGGCGCGCCCACGCTGGTGGCGGTGACCTCGAAACCGGCCGGCGCGTCGGTGACCGCGTCGCCGTGACTCATCCACACCGGCTGCACGGTCGGCAGGCCGCCGTGCAGCACGCCGCCGTCGACGCTCAGTTCGGTGCGGCCGTATTCCCGGGTGCCGGTGTTGGTGACGGTGCCGCCGAGCGCCTGCGCCATGGCCTGGAAGCCGTAGCAGATGCCGAAGACCGGCACCTCCAGATCGAACAGCCGCGCGTCCAGCTGCGGCGCACCCTCGGTGTACACACTGGCCGGGCCGCCGGACAGGATCACCGCGAGCGGCTGCCGCTCGGCGATCTCCTCGACGGTCGCGGTATGCGGGATCACCTCGGAGTACACGCTGGCCTCACGCACCCGCCGGGCGATCAACTGCGCATACTGCGCCCCGAAATCGACGACGAGGACTGGTCGCTGGGTTTCTGCCACCGGGCCAGTTTAGTGAGGCCGCCGCGGCCGTCCGCGCCGCGTCCGCCGTGCCTCGCGGACGTACCCACGTCCCGCCCCGGACTCATACGTTCCCGCTATCCTCGTGCTGTGCCATTCGCCCGTGCGATCGATGCCGAGATCCATTACGAGGACACCGGTGGCGACGGGCCGGTCGTGCTATTGGGGCACGAATTCTTCATGGACACAACGATGTTCGCGGCCCAGGTGACGGCGCTGGCCCCGGACTTCCGGATCGTCACCTGGGATGCCCGCGGGCACGGCCGCACCCGCGACGAGGGGTTGCCGTTCACCTACTGGACCGCGGCCCGCGACGCCCTGACGGTGCTGGACCATCTCGGCGTGCAGCGCGCGGTGGTGGGCGGCTCGTCCCAGGGCGGGTTCAGCGCGCTGCGCACCGCCCTGCTCTCCCCGGACCGGGTGACCGCGCTGGTCCTCATCGCGACGGAGGCGCATCCGGCCACGCCGCTGGAACGGGAGACCGCACATCGTTTCCTGGACCGCTGGGCCGGGCCGGGTCCGCGCTACCTGCTGGCCGAACATCTGGCCGGCCGGCTGATCGGCGACGACCCCTGGTACTGCACGATGTGGGCGCAGCGCTGGGTGACCCGCGATCCGCGGGCCACCGAGGCCGCCGCCAACTGCCTGCTCAGCCGCGACGACATCCTCGACCGGTTACCCGAGATCGCCTGCCCGGCACTGGTGATCCATCCGTCGCGGGCCAGCGTCCCGCGCCGCAACGCGCTGGAACTGGCTCAGCGCCTGGCGAATTCCCGCTTCCTGGAGATTCCCGGCGCGCATCAGGCGGCCACCATGACACATCCGGCCGAGGTGAACTCCGCCCTGCGCGTCTTCCTCGACGGACTGCCGCCGAGCAACTGACGCCGAGCGCGCGCAACCGATGCGACGGCGGCGGAGGCGATCAGCGGACCGACAGCCCGACCTTCTGGAACTCCTTGAGCTCGCTGTAGCCCGCCTTCGCCATCGAACGACGCAGGGCGCCGACGAGATTCACCGAACCCCACGGATCGCTCGCGGGACCGTAGAGCACCTGCTGCAACGACGGACGATCCTCGTCGTCGGCGAACTGCAGCGGCACGCCGCGCGGCAGCGAGGGGTGCGCGGCGGCGGTCGGCCAGTACCAGCCCCGGCCCGGGGCCTCGTGGGCCAGCGCCAGCGGCACGCCGAGCATGGCGGCGTCGGCGCCGCAGGCGATGGCCTTGGCGAGCTGACCGGAGGACACGATGTCGCCGTCGGCGATGACGTGCACGTAGCGGCCGCCGGTCTCGTCGAGGTAGTCGCGGCGGGCGGCGGCGGCATCGGCTATCGCGGTGGCCATCGGCACACCGATACCGAGCACCTCGCCGGTGGTGGTCGAGCCCGGCGTGGAGCCGTAGCCGACGATCACCCCGGCCGCGCCGGTGCGCATCAGGTGCAGTGCGGTGCGGTGGTCGCTGACGCCGCCGGCCACCACGGGCACGTCGAGTTCGGCGATGAAGGTCTTCAGGTTCAGCGGTTCGGTGCCCGATTCCGCGGCGCCGTTGACGTGCTCGGCGGAGATGATGGTGCCGTGCACGACCAGCAGATCGACTCCGGCCTGCACCAGCGCGGGGGTGAGCGCGCGCGCGTTCTGCGGGCTGACCCGCACCGCCACCGTCACCCCGGCCGTGCGCACCTGTGCCACCGCCGCGGCCAGCAGATCCGGCTGCATCGGCGCGGAGTGCAACTGCTGCAACAGGGTGACCGCGGCGTCGGCGCCCTGCTTCTCCGCGACCTCGATCAGCTGATCTATCCGCGCGGACACGTCGGCGTGCCGGGCCCACAGCCCCTCACCGTTGATGACGCCCAGCCCGCCGAGCCGGCCCAGTTCGACCGCGAACTCGGGTGACACCAGCGCGTCGGACGGGTGCGCGACGACGGGAATGTCGAAGCGGTAGGCATCGAGCTGCCATGCCACCGACACCTGCTTCGAGGACCGGGTCCGGCGGGAGGGAACGATGTCGACATCGTCCAGCTCGTAGGTCCGCCGGGCGGTCCGGCCCATGCCGATCTCGACCATGTCGCGCATCTGAATGTTCTCCTTGTTGTTTCGACGTACACCACGCGGGTGCGAGCCCGGACGCACGGCGGCGCGCCCGTGGGCACGCGCCCGCCGGGCACGCGTCGTCCCGGCCGTCCGCCGCGACATCGCGACGGCACATCCGGGCGCTCCGGTTTCCGGTGCGTACCGCCGGAATCCGGATTCCGATGCCGCCCGCGACCCCGGCCGGGATCACGTGCGGCGCCGGGCCGGACCACGCGGTATCGGCGGAGTACCCGCAGGTACCTCGGGTACCGGCAGTTGTCAGCCGCGGCCAGTGTAGTTCGGGGCCTCCACGGTCATCGTGATGTCGTGGGGGTGACTCTCCTTCAGGCCCGCCGCGGTGATCTGCACGAACTGCGCCTCCTGCAGTTCGGGCACGGTCCGCGCGCCGGTGTAGCCCATGGCCGCCCGCAGGCCGCCGACCAGCTGATGGATGACCTGGTTGACCGGACCGCGGAACGGCACCCGGCCCTCGATGCCCTCGGGCACCAGCTTGTCCTCGGCGAGCACGTCGTCCTGGAAGTAGCGGTCCTTCGAGTACGACTTGGCCTGGCCGCGGCCCTGCATGGCGCCCAGCGAGCCCATGCCGCGGTAGCTCTTGAACTGCTTGCCGTTCATCAGGATCAGATCGCCCGGCGATTCGGCCGTACCGGCCAGCAGCGAGCCGAGCATCACGGTGGACGCGCCGGCCGCGATGGCCTTGGCGACATCGCCGGAGTACTGGATACCGCCGTCGGCGATGACCGGAACCCCCGCCGCCTTGCACGCCGCGACGGCCTCGAGGATGGCGGTGATCTGCGGCGCGCCGACACCCGCGACCACGCGGGTGGTGCAGATCGAGCCGGGGCCCACCCCGACCTTGACCGCGTCGGCGCCCGCCTCGACCAGCGCGGCCGCGCCCTCGCGGGTGGCGACGTTGCCGCCGACGACCTGGATGCGTTCGCCCACTTCGGTCTTCAGCTTGGCCACCATCTGCAGCACCTGCGCCTGGTGGCCGTGCGCGGTGTCGACGATCAGGACGTCGACCCCGGCGTCGCGCAGCGACATGGCCCGCGACCAGGAATCCTCGCCGACGCCCACCGCGGCGCCGACCAGCAGCCGGCCGTCGCGGTCCTTGGTGGCGTTCGGGAACTGATCCGTCTTGACGAAATCCTTGACGGTGATGAGGCCGCGCAGCCGGCCGTTGCCGTCGACGATGGGCAGCTTCTCCACCTTGTGCCGCCGCAGCAGGCCGAGGGCGGCCTCGGCGGTGACGCCCTCCTGGGCGGTGATCAGCGGGGCCTTGGTCATCACGTCGGCGACGCGGCGGTCCTGATCGACCTCGAAACGCATGTCGCGGTTGGTGATGATGCCGACCAGCGCGCCCGTCTCGTCCACCACCGGCAGACCGGAGATGCGGTAGCGCGCGCACATCGCGTCGACCTCGGCGAGCGTATCGGTGGGACGGCAGGTCACCGGATCGGTCACCATGCCGGCCTCGGAGCGCTTCACCGTCTCGACGGCGGCCGACTGATCCGCGATGGACAGATTGCGGTGCAGCACACCCATACCGCCGGCCCGGGCCATCGCGATCGCCATCCTGGCCTCGGTGACGGTGTCCATCGCCGAACTCACCAGCGGGGTGCGCAGCGTGATCTCGCGCGTCAGCCGACTGGATGTGTCGACCGAACTGGGGATGAGATCCGAAGCGGCCGGCAGCAACAGCACGTCGTCGAACGTGAGGCCGAGCATGGCGATCTTGTTCGGATCGTCACCACCCGTATGCGGGCGGACGGCGCGTTCGCCCATCACGGGATCACTCATCGGAAAAAACCCCTCCTGAAATTGCAACCCGGCACCTGTGCGTCCATGGTATCGGCCTCTCACTGCGGGTGGACCGGGGGCTCCGGACGACATGGGACAACTCCCGGCAAACACGACTCGCCGGAGTGTGACGCAGTCGGCCCGCCGTCGTACCGGTCGGCGCGCACCTCGATAAACACAACGCAGCAAATTGAGGCCAGCGCTGGCGCACAGCCCCCTGTTCTGCGTACCGTGGGATTGTGCGTGACCATCTACCACCTGGCCTGCCGCCGGATCCATTCGCCGGAGATCCCTCCGACCCGTCGGCCGCGCTCGATGCCATCGAGCCGGGGGAGCCGCTGGATCCTCACGAGCGCCTAGCGGTCGAAGAGGATCTCGCCGACCTCGCCGTATACGAGGCGCTGCTGGCGCATCGGGGTATCCGTGGACTCGTGGTCAGCTGCGAGGACTGCCGGCAGGATCACTATCACGACTGGGACATGCTGCGCGCCAACCTGCTTCAACTACTGGTCGACGGCACGGTCCGCCCGCACGAGCCCGCCTACGATCCCACGCCCGAGGCGTACGTCACCTGGGACTACTGCCGCGGCTACGCCGATGCCTCGATGAACGAGGCGTTGCACGGCGACGGTTTCGACGGTTTCGACGCCTGAGTCACCCGACGCCCGAATTCGTCCGGGGGAAAGCACGACCCCCGGAAAAAATACCGACAGTCACGAAATACACGTACGGCCGCGAGAATTCGCGGCCGTATTCGCTGTGTATACCGAGGTTACTGCTATTTGATCGTGCCCAGTCCCCCGCCGACCGGCGGCAACGGCACGGTGGTCGGCGCGATCGGGGGCATCGTCGGGTGCAGATGCGAATCCTCGCCGGAGGGGGCGACCGGCTTCACCGGGGTGTTCGGTGCGGGGGTGTTGTTCCCCGCACCGCCGCCGGTGCCGTCGCCACTCGGCTTGTCCGGCACGGGTATCGAGTCGCCGGGCGTCGCGATGGTGCTCGGCCCGGCCGGATTGCTGCCGCCCTCGGTACCGCCGCCCGAATCGTGCCCGCCGCCGGTCTCGTGGCCGCCCGGTTCGTGGTTGCCCGGCGGCGAGGCGGGCTCGCTCGGCGGGCTGACCACGGTGGTGTGCTCGGGCGGGAGGATCGGACCGCCGGGATTGACGCCGGTGCCGGGGGTATCGGTATGTCCCGAGCCGCCGTGACCACCCGAATTGTCCGAGCCGCCACCGGGCGACTGCGGCGCGAGCCGCGGGTCGTAGCTCGGCCGGCCGGGATTACCCGGGGTGACCGGTCGCTCGTTGGCCGAGGTCGGCTCCTGCGAACCGGGCACGGTCTGCCGCGGCGGTATCACCGGGGTCAGCCCGGCGGCGATATTCGGCGCCTGCTCCTGCAGTTTGGCCAGCAGCTGGTTGTACTTGTCGAGCAGATCCGATTTGCGCCCGTCGTCGTTGACCTGGGTGGCCGTACTCGACGCGCTCTGCAACAGCGCCTTGGCCTGCTCGGGCCGATTCTGCGCGAGCAGATCCTGTGCCTTGGTCAGATCCTCGTCGGCGTGCTGGGCGATGGTGGTCTGCGCCTGTTCGCTGAACACCACCTCCTTCACCCGCCACAACGGATCACCGGGCTGCGCGCTGTAGGAGAACGCGGTCGTGCCACCGGCGATCACCGCGACCGCCGCCGCCGCACCGAGCAACGGCCGGACCAGGCGCAGATTTCCGCGCCGGGCGCCGCCGACCCTGGTGTGCCGGGCGCCGATCTCCTGATTGACCGCGGCGACGATGGCATCCAGATCCGGTCCGGCCGGCAACGGAGGCTCGATGATCTCGGCTCGCCAATTGGCGAGCAGGGCCGCGAGCTGATATTCCTCGGGGCTTTCGGTCGCGACGGTGCCGTCGCCGGCGATCGCGGTGATCAGAGCGTCGTCGCGGCGCACGGCCGCGATATCCACCGGACCGGTCCCACCGGATTCCGGATCGCCGGACGAATCGGCATAGGGACCGCTGTTTCGCGATCCGCGCCGCGCCTTCCAGTCGCCCCGACCACGCTCGCCATCCCTAGCCATACATTTCACCTGCCCTCGCCACTTGTGACTTCAGTTTCGCGAGCGCCCGATGTTGGGCCACTCGTATAGCTCCCGCCGTACTGCCCACGGCGACAGCGGTTTCCTCTGCCGACAAACCCATGACCAAACGCAGGATGAGGATCTCTCGATGTTTCTCGGGGAGCGTGGACAGCAGATTGTTCATCTGCCGGCTCGTCTCCGATTCGAGAGCCCGTTGCTCCGGCCCTTGGTCGGTGGATATGACATCAGGTACTTCGGCCATGGAGTCCGACCTGTTACGGGCGGCGTTCCGATGGGCGTCGGCGACCTTGTGCGAAGCGATTCCGTATACGAAGGCCATGAACGGCCGGCCCTGATCCTGATATCGGGGTAGGGCGGTCATCACAGCCAGACATACCTCCTGCGCAACGTCGTCCGCGGAGAGCTGCCCACGCTCCGAGGACCCGATCCGCGCGCGGCAGTAGCGCACCACCAGCGGGCGAATGGTCTCCAGTACCTGGGCTAAAGCGGAACGATCGCCCTGCGCTGCAGCAGCGACGGCGCCGTCCAACTCCTCGCCCGTGTGCGTCATCGTCAGAGAGATTCCTGGCGTTACAAGTGGCACGGCCGTATCCCGACCGGTGCTTCCGCCGGTCGGGCGGAACGGTCCCAACAATAGCCGCTAACCCCCGGCACGAGAGCATCATGGGCCCTCAGAGATGGCCCGGAATCTCAGGGGCACTGCGCAATCTGCCACCGCGCTCGGCGAGGGCCCGGACGCAGTCCGCCGCCTCCGCGGCCGCAGCCGACGCCTCCGCCGGGTCGCCGAGGCCGGTGCGCAGCATCGCGCACGCCCACCGCAACGGCAGCAGTCCGTGCTCCCGGGATTCGGCGGTGACGCCCGCCGTCAGCGTGCGGGCCCGGTCCCGGTCGCCCGCGACCGTGGTCGCGGCGGCCAGGAGTAGACGGGACTTGACACGATGCCGCACCGAGGGGACGTCCGCGGCGAGGGCGACCGCGGCCGCGGCATGGCGCAGTGCCGCGGCCGCGCCCGCGGGGGACGAGAGCGCCGTCTCGGCGGCGACCCAGTGCCGGCGCAACCGCGGCCGCCAGCCGCCGGGCCCGGCGGCGAGGCGTTCCAGCGGGGCCTGGCAACGTTCCAGCAGCCGGGTCGCGAGGGCCGGATCGGCCCGGCCGAGCGCATCCGCGGCGAGCCCGGTCAACGCGTCGCACACCGCCGCGTCGCGGGTGAGATCGCCGACGTGCGCGAGATCACCGCCGGAGTTTCCGGCCGCCGAGAATTCATCTCCAGCGAATTCGGTTCGGCCGCCGGTCACCAGAGCCAGCGCGCGGCCGTCCAGGCCGGCCGCCCGGACATGCCCGCCCAGCTGCCGCCACAGCGACGCCTCGGTACTGGTGGCCAGCGAGCACAGCACCGGATCCGTGGTCCGGCGGCGGACGTCGGCGAGCGCCGCCCGGGCCGCGGCGTAACGGCCCTGACCACCCAGGGCCACGGCACGCAGCCAGGATTCGGCCGCGTCGGCGGCGGCGGGCAATTCGGCAGCAGCGAGGCCGGGACGGGCCCCGAAGGCGGCCTCGGCGAACACCCTGCGTTCCGGCCGTAGCCACGAGACGCCGGGGAGGGGGAGGTCGAGCACGGTCCGCACCTTATCGATGACCCACCGGCGTACCGGCGGGCGCCCCACATCGCGGAATTCCCCCGGCATGTTTCGATCGCGTAAATCTCTGTCCGGCTACCGTCCAGCACAGATATCGAGAAAGTGTAATGCTTTTCGGATAATTAACCTCCGCGCCTCGATTCGGCCATCTGACGCGGTCGCGATCAATACGAACAGTGTCGTTCGTCATATACCACACCGGCACGGTATGACCAAAGCATCCCTCGACCCACCAGCGGGAAATTGCGCTCGACCTGGAGGTTTGTGACCGCACACAGTGATCACGCCGTCCGGTCGCCGACTGGTCAACCGTTCAGTATCACCAATACGAGCCGTGATGTAAACAGTCGAGCGGTTAAATCTCGGAGCCTCGTGAATTCGAATCGCCAACGGAGAAACTATTGACTCGATTTCGATACACGACATAACGTACGTCATCGCCGTCGTCGGCGCCGCTCGAAAATTTGCGGCGACCGCGCACTGCGATCGCCGGGGCGCCCGGCGATTCGGTCCGAGCCCGATCTCGGCGCCGGTTCGTCCGGCCACATCCGGGTCCGGACAGACCGTTGCTTCACCAAGCACCGCTCGACAACGCCGACGAGCTCGCACCACAAGGAGTTCACATGCCCATGCCCACCCACCTTCCAGGTCCGAACGCGGACGTCTGGGACTGGCAGATGCGCGGTTCCTGCCGTGGCGTGGACTCGTCGGTCTTCTTCCATCCCGACGGTGAGCGGGGCCGCGCCCGGGCCCAGCGCGAGATGCGCGCCAAGGAGATCTGCCGCACCTGCCCCGTGCTGATGCAGTGCCGCAGCCACGCGCTGAAGGTCAGCGAGCCCTACGGCATCTGGGGCGGGATGTCCGAAACCGAACGCGAGATGCACGCCCGGCGCAACCGCCGCCGCCTGGCCGTCTAGCGCGGCGAAATTTCCTCTTCGCTGCGGGCCATCCGTAGCGCAGGGTGCGCCGAATGCCTAGCAAACAACCGGCCACTCCGGCGGCCGGTGCAGTGGGTCACGGCGTGTCTCCTGTCGAACACCCTCGGCGTGTTGGGAGGAATGTCCGAAAGCCACTGGGACACAAGTGGTTTCCCGACACCCCAGCCGAGAGGAGGTTCCGGCGCCACGCTACGGTGGTCGCCGATGACACAGATCGGAGCGTTGTGACAACGCGGCCGCCGGCCGCAGAGGGCGACTCGTTCCAGGAAGCAATCGGGAGCGGGCCGGGCGGAGACTCTGCGATCACGGCACGCGCAGCCGAAAGCATCGAACTCGCCGCACTTCTCGAACGCTGCGGGCAGTCGGATCAGCAGGCCTTCGCCGAGCTGTACGACCGCACCTGCGCCCGCGTGTTCGGACTGGTGCTGCGCGTCCTACACGACCCCGGCTACGCCGAGGAGACCACGCAGGAGGTCTACCTCCAGATCTGGCGTACCGCCCCCAATTTCGACCCGGCCAAGGGCTCGGCGGTCACCTGGTTGATGACCCTCGCCCATCGCCGCGCGGTCGACCGGGTGCGCGCCGAACAGGCCCACGCCCAGCGCGAAGTGGCCTACGGCATCAGCACTCTGGGACACGAGTTCGACGAGGTCACCGAAGAGGTCGGCCGGCGGCTCGAACAGCAGGCGGTGCGGGCGGGCATGGCGGCGCTGACCGAGACGCAACGGGAGGCGATCTCGCTGGCCTACTTCGGCGGGCGCACATATGCCGAGGTGGCAACCTATCTCGGCGTAGGGTTACCAACGGTCAAATCCCGCATCCGGGACGGCTTGACACGACTGAAGAAGAGTTTGGGAGTGACGTGAGATGAACGAAAGCCAGATCGATCTCGCGCACACGGTAGCGCTCGGGTCGATCGGCGACGAAGACCGGCGCGCGGTGGCGGAACTACTCGACAGCGCGGATCCCGTGCTGCGCGCGGCCTTCACCCGGGAAGTGGAACGCACCCGGGAAGCTCTGACCGTGATCGCCGCCGCCGTGGCCACCGAGCCGCCGGCGGCGCTGCGGGAGCGCCTGCTGGCCGCACTGCCACCCGTCTCCGATCCGGGCCGGAACGGCGGACAGCCGCCGGGCCGGCCGTAGCCGGTACGCGAAAAGCACGAGGGGCCGGGCACATCCGTGGATGTGCCCGGCCCGCGCTGCGTCGGGACGCCGGTCGGCTCTCGCCGGGACGCCGACTAGTGCGAGTGGCCGTGGTGGCTGTCGGCCTGATCCACTTCCGGCTTGTCGACCACGGCGCTCTCGGTGGTGAGCACCATACGGGCGACGGAGACGGCGTTGAGGACCGCGGAGCGGGTGACCTTCACCGGATCCACCACACCGTCGGTGACGAGGTCGCCGTAGGTCAGGGTGGCGGCGTTGAAACCGTCCTTGCCCTCGGTGACCTTGGACACCACGACCGCACCGTCGACGCCGGCGTTGGCGGCGATCCAGAACAGCGGCGCCTGCAGCGCCTGCCGCACCACGTCGACACCCACGGCCGCGTCGCCGCTGAGCGAGTCGCGCAGCTCGCCGAGCTGTGCGGCCGCCTGCACCAGCGCGGTGCCGCCGCCGGGCACGATGCCCTCCTCGACCGCGGCCTTGGCCGCGCTGACCGCGTCCTCGACGCGGTACTTGCGCTCCTTGAGCGCGGTCTCGGTGGCCGCGCCGACCTTGATCACCGCGACGCCGCCGGACAGCTTGGCCAGCCGCTCCTCCAGCTTCTCGCGGTCCCAGTCGGAGTCGGTGTTCTCGATCTCGGCGCGCAGCTGCGCGATCCGGCCCTCGATGTCGGCCGGGGCGCCGGCGCCCTCGACCAGCGTGGTCTCGTCCTTGGTGACGACCACGCGACGGACGGTGCCGAGCTGGTCCAGGGTCGCCTCGCGCAGCGTGATGCCGAGATCCGGCTCGATCACCGTGCCGCCGGTGACGACGGCCAGGTCCTGCAGGAACGCCTTGCGGCGGTCGCCGAAGTACGGCGCCTTCACCGCGATCACCTTGAGCGTCTTGCGGATCGCGTTGACCACCAGGGTGGACAGGGCCTCGCCCTCGATGTCCTCGGCGATGATCAGCAGCGGCTTCGCGGACTCCGCGACCTTCTCCAGCAGCGGCAGGAAGTCCGGCAGCGAGGAGATCTTCTCGCGGTGCAGCAGGACGTAGGCCTCCTCGAAGACGGCCTCCTGCTTGTCCGGATCGGTGACGAAGTAGGACGACAGGTAACCCTTGTCGAACTGCACGCCCTCGGTGACGACGAGTTCGGTGTGCAGCGTGGAGGATTCCTCCACGGTGACCACGCCGTCCTTGCCGACGGTGGTCAGCGCCTTGCCGACCATCTCGCCGATCTCCTCGTCGCGCGAGGACACGGTGGCGACCTGGGCGATGGCCTTCTCGCCGGTGACCGGCTGCGCGGCGGCGAGCAGAGCCTGCGAGACCGCCTCGGCGGCCTTGCTCATGCCCGAGCCGAGCGCGATCGGGTTGGCGCCCGCCGCGATGTTCTTGAGGCCGCCCTTGATCAGGGCCTGGGCCAGGACGGTCGCGGTGGTGGTGCCGTCGCCGGCCACGTCGTTGGTCTTGGTGGCGACGCTCTTCACCAACTGCGCGCCGAGGTTCTCGAAGGGGTCCTCGAGGTCGATGTCACGGGCGATGGTGACGCCGTCGTTGGTGACCGTCGGGCCACCGAACGCCTTGGCGAGCACCACGTGCCGGCCGCGCGGGCCGAGCGTGACCTTGACGGCGTCGGCGAGCTTGTCGACACCGCGCTCCATTGCCCGACGAGCCTGCTCGTCGAACGCGATCTGCTTTGCCATGGGTGTGAAAGTCCGTCCCTGTCGAAAGAGGTTGGATCGGGAATCGGCCGCGAGGCGACCGGCATATCCGGGGCCGCTCGGCGGCCGGCATATCCGGGCCGCTCGGCGGCCGCGAGACGTCTGCGCCGAAAGGCCGCTGCCCCGATGCCCGCTCGTCTGCGGTTATCGGGGCAGCGGCTTGTCACGACCGGAAGGTCACTTGTTGACGACGGCCAGGATGTCGCGCGCCGACAGGATCAGGTACTCCTCGCCGTTGTACTTGATCTCGGTGCCGCCGTACTTGCTGTAGATGACGGTGTCGCCCTCCTGGACGTCCACCGGGATCCGCTTGGCGCCGGCTTCGTCCCAGCGGCCGGGGCCGACGGCGACGACGGTGCCCTCCTGGGGCTTCTCCTTCGCCGTGTCGGGAATGACCAGGCCGGAGGCGGTCGTCGTCTCGGCCTCACCGGCTTGGACGAGGATCTTGTCCTCGAGCGGCTTGATGTTCACGCTCGCCACGTTGAGCCCTCCACTTTCAGGGGATGATGTGGTCGTCCGGGGCTGTTCCCCGGACTCACGGTTTCGGTCACGGTGTCGACTCTGCGCATAGCCCCGTCGTCGCGGGTGCCGGAACCCTGCCCAGTAGTCGAGCTGGCATCTGAGCACATCCAGTGCCACTAGCACTCTATACACGAGAGTGCCAGCGCTCAAGGGCGGGTAGTGCTACCCGAAGAACTCGTCACGGGACACGGGAATTGATTCGAGAAATCTGTAACAGTCCAATAACGGATTGTGACAGTATGGACGACGGTCGGTGTGACGCCTGTTGTCGCGCCGTGATGACCGATCAGCTCCACCAACCTGCTTCACCCCTGCACGCCTAGACGAGAGCAAGACGCAAGTGATCGTGGCTGGTCCCGACACCCGAACGGACGAGGGCTCAGCCGGATCCGGTGCCCGGGCTCATTGCCAACCCCGCGAGACGCCCGCGCTGTCCGTTCGAGATGGTCGGCAACACCGTGACCATCCGCACGAAGGGAGGTGAACATGCGAACATCCCTCGGTATCTCCGCCGGCAACGAGGTCGTGTGCTCGGCCCTGGTCGCGACCGCGCCCCACGGTGCGCAGAGCTTCGACTACCGCGTCGTCTCGGCGGATATGGCGCATTCCGACCTCGGTGATCTGGTGGCGTCCTCGATCGAGCTGATGACCACCCAGCTACCGCGCGACTTCCCGTATCCGGTGCACTCCACCGGGCTCGGCACCTCGCCCGCGGAGGCGGCCGAACCGCCGGGCGCCATCGCCGTCGCGTATCGCGACCGCGAGCAGGAGATGGTGATCCGGTCGGCCATCGGCAAGCAGCGTCGCGACGTCAAACTGATCTCGGAAAGCACTGCGGCACTGGCGTATCTGCGCCACACCGGTCTGCTGGACCGGTACCGGACCGTCGCCGTCGTCGACCTCGGCGCCACCGGTATGACCATCACGGTCGCCGATCTGGTCGACGAGCAGGTGCTGCGCACCGAGCGCAGCACCACCATCAGCGGCAACGCCGTCGACGAGCTGATCTACCAGCACCTGCTGGACTGTCACTTCCTGCGCCGGGGCACCCGGCCCAACCGCGCGATGCTGATCAACCGCAGCCGCGCGGCCAAGGAGCATCTGTCCATCGCGCCGGCCGTCACCATCGACCATGTGGCCGGCCAGCCGCTGAAACTCACCCGCGCCGATTTCGAGGAGCTGGTGGCCGATCTGCTGCGCGAGGCCGCCGGATTCGCGGGCGGGGTGTTCTCCCGGGCGCCGAAATGGCCCGAATCGGTCATCGTGATCGGCGGCGGGGCCAATATCCCCGCACTCGTCTCCGGGCTGAACCGGCTGCTCGACGTGCCGGTGTCCACCCTGCCGGAGCCGGAGTCGGTCATCGCCAAGGGCGCCGCGCTGGTCGCCGACGAGATGCAGCCCGACCACGCCGCGGCCGGATCGGGTGGCGACGCGCCGGCGGCCACCTTCACCAAGCTGATCGGCACCCTGGCGGGCGCGGTCGTGGTGGTGGGCCTCGTGGTCGGCTACGGCGTGAAGGAACTGGTACCGACCAACCACGACGTCACCCCGGCCAACACCAGCAACACCGCCCAGCTGCCGACCACCACCGCGGGATCCGCCGTTCCCACGGCCACCAGCATCGGCCAGTCCCGCGAACCGGATCGACGCAGCGGCACCGTCGCACCGGCCAATCCGGCGCCGACCACCTACGCCGGGCAACCCTCCGGCAGCCCGCAGCTGCGCCCCGACCCGAACCTGCCGCCGATCCCGCTGCCGGATCTGCCGCGCCTGCTGGGCCCGCTGCTGGGCGGCACGGTCGAACCGTCGCGCTCCCGCCTGCTGCCCGAGCCGACCACGCCGCCGCAGGAGCCGGAATCGGAGTCCGACCCGGAACACGCCTCGATGCCGGCCTCGGCCCACCTCGACGCCGACGGCGTCGTCCTCCTGCTGCACCGGCACGGTTAGCCCGGCGGCGGCGAGCCCGCCGGTGCCGCGGACGGTATCGAGTCGGGAGCCATCTGCCGCCGCGCCTCACATCGACGTCAACATTCGCCATACATATGGCCGCCACCGCCGTCGGGCGCGATCGGTCGCCCTAGGCTGAACTGGTCATGGGCTTTCCAAGGCGAAGGTGTTCGATGCCGGCCGTATCGACAGCCGCCGCGGCCATCGATCTCACGGCCCGTGACCGCACGTCCGATGCCACCTCCGCCGGAGGTTCGCAACGTCCGGCCCCGCACGCCGTTGCCGGTGTCCGCCGGAAGGCGTCGTGGTGATTCCCCCCTTCGACCGGAGAGCCTTCCTGCGCGGCACGGTGGTCGCCGGGGTGGGCGGCGCCGTCACCGCCGCCTCGGCGGCCGACCCCGGCACGGCCTTCCTGAGCGCGGCGCCGCAGCCGTTCCACGGCGTGCACCAGGCCGGTATCGAGCGATCGCCGGCACCGGGCAGCCACACCGTGTTCACCGCGTTCGACGTCACCGTCCGGACCCCGGCCGAACTGGTCGAATTGCTGCGCGCGCTGACCGATCGGGCACGCCGGCTGGCCTGCGGGGCCGCGCCCGATATCACCACGCCGCCGTCGGACGACGGGTTGCTGGGCCCGGATCGACCCGCCTCGGCGCCGACCGTCACGGTGGGATTCGGAGCCTCGCTGTTCGAGCGGTTCGGGTTGTCCGGACGGCGACCGGCCGCACTGACGACCATGCCGGCGTTCCCGAACGATCGGCTGCGCCCGGGGTGGTGTCACGGCGACCTGAGTGTGCAACTGAGCGCGCCCGACCTCGACACCTGCGTACACGCGCTGCGTGAGCTCGGCCGCGCCACGCTCGGTGGGCTGCGGCCGCGCTGGCGGATCGACGGTTTCGTCAGTCCGCCGCGACCGGACGGGACGCCGCGCAACCTGCTCGGATTCAAGGACGGGACCGTCAATCCCCGTGCCGCCGAATACGATCGGCTGATCTGGACCGGGAAGGTCCCGGGTCCGGCGTGGATCGCCGACGGCACCTATCTGGTGATCCGGTTGATCCGGATGCTGGTGGAATCCTGGGACCGGGTCGACCGCACCGGGCAGGAACGGATCCTCGGCCGCGACCGCGACACCGGCGCTCCGCTCGACGGCTACCGGGAGACCGACGAACCGGACTACGCCGACGATCCCCAGGGTGTGCTCACCCCGCTGACCTCGCACATCCGGCGCGCCAACCCGCGCACCCCGGATACCGCGGACAACCGGATCCTGCGCCGCGCCTTCAACTACGACCAGGGCGTGGACGAGCTGGGCAACCTCGATCAGGGCCTGGTCTTCCTGTGCTACCAGCACGATCCACAGCGGCAGTTCGAGACGATCCAGCGCCGGCTGACCGACGAACCGCTCACCGCCTACATCCGGCCCTTCGGCGGCGGCTATTTCTTCGTACCGCCCGGCGTGCGCGACGAATCCGATTTCTACGGCCGCGCGCTGGTCACCTGACCTACCGCTGGCTGGTGGACACCGCGAGGCCGGGGTCCGTGGCCACGGTCAGGGCCGACGGTTTCGCGCCGCCCGCGATGACGTGCGCGCCGAGGGTGGCGATCATGACGCCGTTGTCGGTGCACAGCCGCGGTTTCGGCACGCGCAGCCGCACACCCGCTGCCGCACAACGCTGTTCGGCCATCGAGCGGATGCGGGTGTTGGCGGTGGCGCCGCCGCCGAGTACCAGGGTGTCGATACCGAGGTCGGCGGTCGCGCGGATCGCCTTCATGGTGAGCACGTCGGCGACCGATTCCTGGAAGGAGGCCGCGATATCGGGGATCGGCAGTTCGGTGCCGTCGCGTCCGGCGGCCTCCACGTAGCGGGCGACCGCGGTCTTCAGCCCGGAGAAGGAGAAGTCGTAGCGCGGATCGCGCGGACCGGTCATCCCGCGCGGGAAGGCGATCGCGTGCGGATCACCTTGTGCCGCAGCGGCATCCAGCGCCGGGCCGCCGGGGTAGCCGAGTCCGAGCAGCCGGGCCACCTTGTCGAACGCCTCGCCGGCCGCGTCGTCGACGGTGCTGCCGAGCTCCACGATCGGCTCGGCCAGATCCGTGACCTGCAGCAGGTGGGTGTGCCCACCGGACACCAGCAGCGCGACGCACGGCGGCATCGGCCCGTGTTCGAGGGTGTCGACGGCGACGTGGCCGCCGAGATGGTTCAGCGCGTACAGCGGGATGTCCCACGCCGCCGCATAGGCTTTCGCGGCCGCGACCCCGACCAGCAGCGCACCGGCGAGGCCGGGACCGATGGTGACCGCCAGCGCGTCGGGCCGTTCGACCCCCGCGGCGGCCAGTGCCCGCCGCATCGCCGGGACGATCGCCTCCAGATGCGCGCGGGACGCGATCTCCGGGACCACGCCGCCGAAGCGCGCGTGCTGGTCGACGCTGGAGGCCACCTCGTCGGCGAGCAGTTCGCAGGTGCCGTCGGCGTGCCGGCGGACGATGCCGACGCCGGTCTCGTCGCAGGAGCTCTCGATTCCCAGGACGATCATGCGAGCACCTCGTTCGGCTGGTCCCCGCCGGTCGGTCCGGGACGGAGCATCGTGTAGGCGTCGGCGCCGCTGGGCAGGTAGTAGTTCTTGCGCAGGCCGACGACCCGGAAACCGTGCTTCTCGTAGAGCGAGATGGCCGGCGTGTTGTCGGTGCGCACCTCGAGGAACACCGGCCCGCCGCGCAGCCCGGCCTCGGCCAGCAGCGCGCGCAGCAGCCGGGTCCCGACGCCGCCGCGATGACAGGCCGGGTCGACCCCGATCGTGTGCACCTCGGCCTCCGGATGGTCGAGCGTCCCGAGCAGCGAGATACCCGCGTACCCGACCATCCGGCCGAAGCCGTCGCGGGCCACCACGTACCGGTTGTGCGAGCCGCTCAGCTCGGACCGGAACGCGGCCGCGGGCCACGGATCGTCCTCGGGGAACAGCGCCTGCTCGAGTTCCACGCAGCGGTCGATGTCGGCCGGGCGCATCGGTTCGATCCGCACGGTGGTGTCGTCCCTCGGACCGCTGGTCATCGGATCGCCTGATAGCTGCGCTCGACCGCGTCCGGGCGGCGCAGATACAGCGGCACCAGCGGCGACGGATCGGCGCGGTCCAGCAGTTGGGTCGCGGCGCAGCGGACCAGCCCGGACGGTGACGGGGTCTCCACCGGCAGGACCGGCAGATCGAAGAAGTCGACGTGCGAGGCGGAGCCGGCGATCGCGGTGGCCGGGCCGGGATCCAGATCGCCGGGGCGGCACACCTCCGGTCCCGCGACGCGCACGCCGCCGGACCGGTATCGCGCCCAGTACACCTCGCGGCGGCGGGCATCGGTGACCACGAGCAGTTCGGTCGCCTCGGGGGCGCTGTCGCCGGTGGTGGCGGGGCGCACATCGCGCCAGGCGTCGACGGCGATCGCGTCCAGGCTGCACACCCCGTACACCGGCAGGCCGAGCGCGTCACCGAAGGCGGCGGCGGTCGCCATGCCGACGCGCAGGCCGGTGAACGGTCCCGGGCCGATACCGACCACGACGGCGTCGAGATCGGCGCGCGCGACCCTGGCGGTCTCGAAGCAGTCCAGGATCTGCGGGGTCAGCACCTCGTTGTGGGCACGCGCGTCGACGGTGACCCGGGCGGCCAGGGTGCGGGCCTGCGGCGCCGGCTCCCGATCCGCGTGCGGGGCGTGCGTCAACTCCACCAGACCCGCCGTCACGGCAGGCGTCGCGGTGTCGACTGCGAGTACAAGCATGATGGCCCAACGATACCGGTACGTCATCCCCGTCCCACCGGCCGTACACCACCGTCAGGCCGCGCCGACCCACTCCCAGGTGGCGGTGCGGACGTCGGAATCCACGGCCCGGTGCAACCGCACCCGCAGATGCCGGTCGGTCAGATGTTCGGCGACCCCGAGACCCCATTCGATCACCACGACCGCGTCCTCCAGGTCGGTGTCCAGGTCGAGGGCGTCCAGCTCGTCCAGGTCGCCGCCGAGCCGGTAGGCGTCGACGTGCACCAGCGCGACCGCACCCGGATGCGTTCCGGCGCGATGCTGCCGGGCGATGATGAACGTCGGCGAGCTGACCCGCCCCTGGACCCCGAGCCCGGCGGCGATGCCCCGGGTCAGCGCGGTCTTCCCGGCCCCGAGCGGGCCGTCCAGGATCACCAGATCCCCGGCGGTCAGGTCGGCGGCCAGTTCCCGGCCGAGCTCCTCGGTGTCCGCGACCGTCGGCAGCGTGCGCTCGTCAGCCACGGACCGCCACACCCTTCCCCGCCGCGACCAGGCCCGCGCGCACCGCGAGCCGGTCCAGGCCTCCGTTCACCAGATCCGGGTACTGCAGGTGGACCATGTGCGCGGCATCGGTGACCCGCACCAGATCCGCGTTCGGCAGATCCCGCGCCAGCGCACGGGAGTTGCCGAACGGGATGACCAGATCGTGCGCCCCCGCGAGGACCAGTCCGGGCAGCGCCGCCAGCCGCGGCAGCGCCGCCGACTCGTCGTGCAACTCCACGGCCCGGGAGAAGGCCACCATGGTCTCGGTCGGCACCCGGTCGATCATCGAGGTGGTGAACCGCGACAGCGTCGGGCTGACCTCCCCGTGGAACGAGCTCACGTGCAGGAACGGCCGCAGCAACTGCCGGGTGGTGGTCCGGCCCATCTGGACCAGGGCCGGGGCGAGGTGGGCGGCCAGCCGCACCCCGTCCAGCGCCGGACTGCGCAGCAGCTGACCCATACCGGTCGCGGTCACCTCGGCCGCCGCGGTGGACAGCAGCGCCACCGCACGCACCCGGGCGACCACCGCGTCCGGCGCCTGCGCGACCGCGGCGAGCAGTGCCATACCGCCCATCGAATGTCCGATCAGCAGCAGCGGACCGTCCGGCACGACCTGCTCGATCACGGCGAGCAGATCCCGCCCGAGCTGCGGCACGGTACAACTGCCGGGGGTCGGGATACCGGAGCGGCCGTGCCCGCGCTGGTCGTAGAACACCAGGCGAACCTGTGCGCCCCAACGACTTTCGAGATCACGGCGCTGGAAGTGGAAGGACTCCATGCTGTTGCAGAAGCCGTGCACGAAAATCGCTGTGGCAGGGGCATTCTCCGGACCGCAGCTCCGGACCGCCAGCCGCACGCCGTCCTCGGCGACCACGGTGTCGGCGGGATCGCGGTCCAGCAGCAGGAAGTCCTCGTCGCGCAACTCGTCACGATTGGCGGGCCACCACACGCTGGCCCCCACCCGGCGCAGCGCGTGCGCCCCGGCCAGCGCACCCAGCACCGCCGCGGTCGCCGCGCCGCCGCGCAACGCCGTGGTCCACACACTCTGCGACGGCGGTGTCCCGGTCATCGCACACCCCCCGCCTCGTTCCGGCCGCCTCGATAGCGGCGTACCGCACGCCCGCGCGGTGCGCAGGCGATCTCGTAATTGATCGTGCCCAGCAGATCGGCCCACTGCTGTGCGCGCGGATCGCCGGGCTCGCCGCCGAACAGCACCGCGGCATCACCCTCGGCCACCCCGGCGGCATTGCCGCCCAGATCGACCACCAACTGATCCATACACACCCGCCCCACGGCGGGATAGGCCGCCCCGCCGATCCGCACCATGATCCGGCCACCCAGCGCACGCGGCACCCCGTCCGCATAACCCGCCGGAATCAGTGCGACCGTAGTGTCACCCGGCGCCACCCACTCATGACCGTACGAGACACCCTCACCCCGCGCGACCGGTTTGACCAGCGCCACCCGGGCCCGGAATGTCATGGCCGGCAGCAGCCCGAAATCGGACAGCTCCGGAATCGGCGACAGCCCGTACACCGCGATACCGGGCCGCACCATGTCGAAGGCCAGATCCGGTCGCGTCAGCGTGGCCGCCGAATTGGCCAGATGCGCCAGTTCGGGCTGCAGCCCGTATTCCTTCGCCAGCGCCAGCGCCTCGACGAACCGCTCACGCTGGGTGTCCAGCATCGGATGCCGAGGCTCGTCGGCATGCGCGAGATGCGAGAACACCGCCCGGAACCGAACCGTACCCGCCGCGACCAGTTCACCGAGCAACGCGAAGACCTCGGGCAGCTCCGCAGCAGGCACACCGTTGCGATTCAGCCCGGTATCGACCTTGACGGTCACGACCGCCGGCCGCCCGACCGCCCGAGCGGCCCGCGCCACCGCTTCGAGATGCGCCACCGAGGCGATACCGATCTCGACATCGGCGGCCACGGCCGCGCCATAGTCGCTGTCCGAGGTGTTCAACCAGCACAGAATCGGCGCAGTGATACCACCGTCGCGCAGCAACAGCGCCTCGGCCACCGTGGTGACCCCCAGCGCCGCAGCACCCGCCGCCAGCGCCGCCTCCGCCACCCGCAGCGCGCCGTGGTTGTACCCGTCGGCCTTCACGACCACCATCACCGCGGCATCACCGGCGTGCGCCCGCAACACCCGCACATTGTGCGCGATGGCGTCCAGGTCGACGACGATCTCCACCTGTGGATCCGGAGTGCTCACGACACCGATCCTGCCAGGGACCCGCCGCAACACGCCGGACACCTCGAAATGCGTCCGATAACGCGTCGCCCCGACCACACCCGAGACCGCCTCTCGACCGGCCCGCACACAACTCGTGCGCCCCGGCCCACCGCGCAGATTCCATCACCTTCCACCCGATCGAGATACCCGCCGAGCGACGTGATGGACAACAACCCACCAGATGCGCGAAAGGATTCAAGCGTCCGTCTGAGCACGGAGGGTGGCGATCGCGGGCCGAATGTGACGAAGCAGCGGAGTGGCCGAGATCGGAGCACTGCCGTCGTGCGCATGAGCAGCGAGATTGGCAGCCAGAGCGTGCACCCGAGCAGCGGCCGCCGCGGCCCAGGCCGGATCGCGGCCCGCCGCGAGCAGAGCGCCGAGCATCCCGGCGAGGACATCACCCGCACCGGCGGTCGCGGCCCACGAGCCCCCCGCCTCGTTGACCAGAACCGGCCGCCCCGGAGCGGCCACCAAAGTGGCGCGCCCCTTCAACAACACGGTCACCTGCCACTCCTCGGCGAGCCCACGAACGGCCGCAACCCGATCCGGCCCCGGTTCGCGCCCGGTCAGCCGCGCGAATTCACCGCCATGCGGAGTCAGCACGGTAGGTGCACGCCGCCCGGTGACCAATCGAGGTTCCGCAGCGAGCAAGGTAAGCCCATCGGCGTCGACAAGGACAGGCAACTCGGTAGCGAGGATCTCGGCAAGGCGATCCCGCGCGCCGACGTCGGTGCCCGCCCCCGGCCCGAAAACCCAAGCCTGCACCCGGCCGGATTTCGCGACAGTCTCGGCCGCAACAACCTCCGGTGCATGCTCGAGCACCTGCGCCGCACCGGTCCCGGCATAGCGAACCATCCCCGAAGTAGCCGCCACCGCGGCCCCCGTACACAACACCCCCGCCCCCGGATAGGCCGCACTACCGGCACAGATACCCACCACCCCCTGGCTGTACTTGTCGTCGGCGGGCCCGGGAACCGGCCAATCCGCGCCGATTCCGGCCGGATCCAGCGCCACCAGCGAAGCCTCCGGCAGCCGCAGCCCGATCGGCACCAGTTCGATCCGCCCACACCGCGACGCGGCAAGCGCATGCAAAGGCTTGCGAGCCCCGAAAGTAACGGTGACATCCGCCTGCACCGCCGGCCCCACCACCGCACCGGTATCCGGGTCGACCCCACTGGGCAGATCCACAGCGATGATCGGAACCTCCACCGCCGCAACAAGTTCCGCGGCCCGCGGCCGCAACGCCCCCCGCCCGGAGATCCCCACGATGCCATCGACCACCAGATCCGGCATCCCGAGATCGTCCCGAACCCGCCCACCGGTCCGCCGAAACGCCGCGAGCCCATTCACATGCACCCGCTCCGGCGACAACAACACGGCCGACACCGCCACCCCCCGCCGCCGCAGCATGGATCCCGCAAACAACGCATCCCCCCCGTTGTCCCCCGACCCGACCAACAACGTCACCGACCGCCCGACCACCCCCCCGGTCCGCCCCCGCAGTTCGGCAGCCACCACCTCGGCCAACCCATAAGCGGCCCGCCGCATAGGCACCCCGTCCGCGACCCGGGTGAACAGTTCCGCCTCAGCGGCCCGCACCTCATCGACGCTGAAATACCCACGTACCGATGTCATTCGCACTCCCTAGACGCTCACACGCCCGAACGGCAACCCCCGCAGACTACGCCCCACCCCACCCCAACCCGCCCACCGATTCGCAGGTCCCGAGCAAGCGATCAAGCCCCGAACGAGTGATTACAGATCCTGGCCTCGTGGTCGCCGGGGCATCGCACGCCCGGTGATCGCGGTCACCGACCCCCCAACCCATGCTCGGTCACCTACCCCAGTCACCAATTCCCGGCCCCGAGCCAGTCACCGACTCACAGGTCCCGAGCCGATCACCAATTCGCGAGCCCGAGTCGGTCACCGATCCCGGCCCCGAGCCGGTCACCGACTCGCAGGCCCTCAAGCCGATCACCGATCCCCCAGTCCCAAGCCAGTTACCGATTCGCAGGTCCCGAGCAGTCGCCAACTCGCGCGGCCCGCCCCGGTCACCGATCCGCAGGCTGAACGCGCCTTTCGTGCCCCCGCACACCCGGGCCGGTCACCAATACGCAGGCGTAACGCTCCTGTTCGCGGCCCGGCCCGATCCTGGACTGACGGAGGCGGGGGAGCGAAGCGGAGGAGCCGGAGGAGGGAAGGATCGGGCCCGGAGGGCCGCGAACCCGCCGGAGCGAAGCGGAGGCCAAAACACAGCCTGTCACCACCAAGCAGGCCCAACATTCAGCCCGCCACCTCACCTCGATCCCGGACCGACGGGCCCGCAAGCGACCCAGAGCAAAGCACAACCGAGCCAAAAGCCCACCCTCCCGAAGCAAACCCGCCCCCCAACACCCCTCCCACTACGCTCACCCCCATGAATCTCGCACCCCATCACCGACTGCCCGCCCCCGGCGGACCAGCCGCCGGCCTGCTAGCACTCGCGCTGGCCCTCAGCGGATGCGGTTCGAGCACAACAAGTTCCGCACCAACACCCCCACCCCCCGCCGCCACCTCGCCCCAGTCCACCCCATCCCCAACACCCAACACCCCCCACGCCACAACCGTCACCGTGGACGTGAAGGACATGAAGTTCACCCCCACCACCCTCACAGTCAAACCCGGCGACACCGTGACCTGGAAGTTCGCCGACCGAGTACCCCACGCAGTACAAGGCATAGGCGACGCCGCAATGGGCATCAACAGCCCGATCTTCACCAAGGGCGAATGGAGCTACACCTTCCCCATCGCAGGCACCTACCGCTACCTCTGCCCCCTACACCCGGACATGCGCGGCACAGTCACCGTCCAATAACCCGCCCAACGGCTCAACAGCCCCCGTCGAGTACCCTGGACCGGCTGTCGCCTGCACCCCCCGCACTCCAGGAGCCGTCCGTGAATTCCCCGTCTGCCGGTATCGAGGCCAGCGTCCGCGCCGGTACACCCGGAGGCGGACGACTGGCCGAAGAGGTCGCCCGCCGGCGCACGTTCGCGGTGATCTCCCACCCCGACGCCGGTAAATCCACCCTCACCGAGGCCCTGGCCCTACACGCGAAGGTCATCTCCGAAGCAGGCGCGATCCACGGCAAAGCCGGCCGCAAGTCGACAGTCTCCGACTGGATGGAGATGGAAAAGGCCCGAGGCATCTCGGTAAGCTCCACCGCACTCCAGTTCGAATACGGCGACTGCGTGATCAACCTGGTGGACACCCCCGGCCACTCCGACTTCTCCGAAGATACCTACCGAGTGCTGACCGCAGTCGACGCCGCAGTCATGCTGATCGACGCCGCCAAGGGCCTCGAACCCCAAACCCTGAAGCTGTTCCAGGTGGCCCGCGACCGAGGCATCCCCGTCATCACCGTGATCAACAAGTGGGACCGCCCCGGCCGCGCCCCGCTGGAACTCCTGGACGAGATCCTCGACCGAATCGGCCTCACCCCGACACCCCTGTTCCTCCCGGTAGGCATCGCAGGCGACTTCCGCGGCCTGCTACGCCGCGGCCCCGCCGAATCCGAAGGCGCCCCAGCCGAATACATCCACTTCACCCGCACCGCCGGCGGCGCGACCATCGCACCCGAGGAGCACCACACCCCCGAACAGGCCGCAGCCCAAGAGGGCGACGCCTGGACCACCGCAGCCGAGGAGAGCGAACTACTGTCGGCCGCCGGACAGGACCACGATCAGGAACTGTTCCTCGCCGGCCAGACCTCCCCGGTCATCTACGCCTCCGCGATGCTGAACTTCGGTGTGCGCCAACTGCTCGAGACCCTGATCGAACTGGCCCCGCCCCCCGGCCCTCGCGCGGATCTCGCAGGCACACCACGCATCCCCGCCGACCCGTTCAGCGCGGTCATCTTCAAGGTCCAGGCCGGCATGGACGCCGCGCACCGCGACCGCCTGGCGTTCATGCGCATCGTCTCCGGCGAGTTCGAACGCGGCATGGTCGTCACCCACGCACAGACCGGCCGCCCCTTCGCCACCAAATACGCGCTGACCGTCTTCGGCCGCGATCGCACCACGGTCGACACCGCCTACCCCGGCGATATCGTCGGTCTGGTGAACGCGACCGCGCTGGCGCCGGGGCACACGCTGTTCTCGGACAAGAAGGTCGAATTCCCCCCGATCCCCTCCTTCGCGCCGGAACATTTCGCGACCCTGCGCGCCCAGACCGCGGGCAAGTACAAGCAGTTCCGCAAGGCCATCGACCAACTGGACTCCGAGGGCGTGGTGCAGGTGCTGCGCAACGACACTCGCGGCGACGCCTCGCCGGTACTGGCCGCGGTCGGCCCCATGCAGTTCGAGGTGGTCACCGCGCGCATGCTGACCGAGTTCAACGTCGAGACGCACCTGGACTTCCTGCCGTATCAGCTGGCCCGCCGCACCGACGCCGCCTCCGCGCCGGAACTGGACCGGCAGCGCGGCGTCGAGGTCTTCACCCGCACCGACGGCGTGGTGCTCGCACTGTTCGGCGACCGGTGGCGGCTGCAGTACATCCAGAAGGAAATGCCGACCCTGACTCTGGAACCCCTGGTAGCGACCGCCGATTGACGGTCCGCGACAACGGATTCCGGAAGCCGACTCACCCCATCGTGCCCGTGGCGTCGTCGTCGGTGGTCATGCCGGGTTCGCGGGCCAGCAGCCCCCAGCGGCTCGAAGTCAGTCGGAGACTGGGCAGATCCGACAGCGACAGCACCACCTCGTAGGTGCGCTCGTAACCGGTGTGCGCGATCCGCCAGCGGCCGTCGTCGCAGAGGACGTAGCGGTCGGTGTAGAAGGCGGCGCCGTGCAACAGCATGTTGTGGCCCGGGATCAGGACCGTATCGGCGAGATACCAGGTGCCCGTGGCGGTATCGCCGTCGATATCGATCTCCGGATGATCGCAGCGATGCTCCGTCACCACATGTGGGCCGAGAGTGTTTCGCATGAACGCCATGAACGCGTCCCGCGACTCGAACTGGAGATATTCACTGTAGGTCGCGGTGACTTCGGGAATCATGGTGTCCGCGAACTCGTCCCACGACTTGGTGTCGAGGGACCGCAGATACCGGAACTTCAGCCGGCTGATCGCGGCGACGGCATCGGAGTCCATACCTCCACAATCCCATCGAAATCCGCGGATCAGCGCCGATCGGCGAATTTGTATCGAACTGCTATCGGCGCGGTAACCTCCGCGACCCGTCCCGTCGGCCTGGAATCGCCCTGCTAGGAACCGTTGATGGAGAAGCAGGTCTTGCAGAAGTCGTCGCCGAATTCGGTCAGTCGCAAACTTTTTCGCACGATCTTGGGCGCGCGGCCGGCCTGCTTCAGCGCCGCCTCGACCACCGGCTGCACCTCCAGCACCATGTAGCGGCTCAACAACACCGGATCCTGCGAGGTGACCAGCAACCCCAGCCGGTTCAGGTTGATCAGGTACAGCCGGGCGCGATCCGGGTAGCGCACCCCGGCCTGCTCCGGCACCGAGGTCAGATCGCCGGTCACCAGTTCCGAGCCGATCCCCAAGGGGCGGTTGGTCCGTACGTCGACGGCCGGCTGCGGACCGCTGAGCGCCATGAACCGCAGGATCCGCGCCTCGTCGGGGGCGATCTGGTCCAGGATGCGGTCGTAGGCGGGGTGGACATCCTCGGTGAAGTAGACATCCGCCGAGCGGGCCAGCAGCGCATCGCCGCGGCGGCGCAGATCGTCCAGCGAGGCGGAGCGGATGTATCCGTTGCCGACGGTCTGCTGACCACTGCCGCCGTTGCTCGCCGGGACGTAACTGACGATCTCCCGCACCGAACCCTCGGAGACCCCGAGCACGCTGCGCGCAATGGACTGCAGTGCGGCGCCGGTACGTTCGGCGAGGTCGGCGGACGAGTCGCCGTCGATGACGGCCTGGGTGAGCTGCTTGGTGGCCTCGACGGTGGTGCCCACGGTCCACTGCCCGCCGCGCACGGCGGTGCCGACCGCGAGCCCCGCGGCCCGGAACGCGCCGCGGATGAGCCGGGCCTCGTTGCTGATCTGCCGCTGCTCCACGTCCGAACTGCGTTCCACGGCACGGGAACCGGGGCGGACCATCTCCCGTCCGGTCCTGTCGTCTGTCACAGATCCTCTCCGAATATCACCAGATGAACGAATGTGTCTGCCCACATATGGCCTGGAATCACCGGCCATTCTTCCCCACCGGATGTGCCCGGCCGTGTTGCGCCGGTCCGGTGTGACCGAAGTCTCCCACTCCGCGTGCGCGGATCCGCCACTGTGCCCGCGCCACACGCTGGCAGCGCGGAAGTGGACCTATCGGCCCGGTTCACAGTAAGGTCCAGCTTCCCGGCGGGTACGTTGAGGTGCCGGTGGCGGCGGCGGGTTACCGGTTGGTCGGGCAGGAGGGTGTCGTGCTGGACAATGTTTTTCATATCCACCCGACCTGGTGGCTGGAGTTGATCACCATCCCGTTGTTCACCGGGATCATCGGCTACATCACCAACTGGACCGGTGTGCTGATGTTGTTCCGGCCGCTGCACTTCCACGGCGTCAAGTTGCTCGGTCTTCGATCGTTGTTCCCGTTTCTGCCCAAACGAATCCAGGTACTGCCGCTGTTGCAGTACGACGGCCGGATCGGCTGGCAGGGCATCGTACCGTCGCGCGCGGACAAGATGGCGTCGATCGCGGTCGACAAGGGCCTGTCGAAACTGGGCAGCGTCGCCGACTTCTACCGGGAACTCGAACCGGACGCGCTGGCCGAACATCTGACGGAAATCGCGCAGGAGCAGATCCGCGACATCGTCGAGGAGATCGCCCGCCGGGAACATCCGCAGCTCTGGTACAACCTGCCCTCGCCGGTGCGGGAGATGGTGCACGAGCGGGTCCGTCAGCAACTGCCCGACGTATTGCGCGAGCTCACCGTGGAACTCGGCAGCAATATCGAGCAGTTGCTCGATGTCAAGCAGATGGTGATCCGGTACTTCCAGTCCCGGCCGCAGATGGTGAACACGGTGTTCCAGGTGCTGGGTGCGAAGGAACTGCGGTTCATGCAGAACTTCGGCTTCTACTTCGGTGCGCCGATGGGTCTGCTGCTGGTGCTGGTGCTGCATCTGACCGGGTGGTCGGCGCTGGTGGTGCTGCCGATCGGCGGGGTGATCATCGGCTGGGTGGTCAACTGGTTCGGGCTCAATCTGATCTTCGCGCCGGCCTATCCGAAGTGGTGGTGCCCGTGGCGGCAGGGTCTGTTGATCAAGCGGCAGCCGGAGATCACCGAGGGGTACGCGGAACTGGTGGCTACGCAGATCGTCACCATTGCCAATGTGGGTACCGAACTGCTGGAGGGGCCGCGGTCGGATCGCACCATGCAGATTCTGGAGGATACGCTGCGGCCGGCCACCGATCGGGCGCTGGGCATCGCGCGCGGGCCGCTGCGGCTGATGCTCGGTAACCGGGAGTACGAGACTCTGCAGAACAGTTTCGCCGACCGGGCGAAGAATCTGGCGCCGGTGGCGTTTGCCGATCCGGCGTTCAACGCTCGGCAGAGTGTTCAGGTCAGTCAGTTCATCGCGCGGCAGATGGCGGCGTTGTCCCCGCCGGACTTCGTGGAGATGCTGCGGTCGGCGATCAAACAGGACGAGTGGCTCTTGTTCGTCCATGGCGGTGTGCTCGGGCTGATGGCCGGTTACGCTCATATCCTGATCTTCGGAACAGGAGTGGCGCCATGGCCGTGACCGAGGCGGATTCCGGGGAACCGGCCGAGGTGGCCGGGCCTGCTCGGACTCCCGCTCGACGCACCGAGAGTCGTTCTCCCGCAACCGGAAATCCGGTGCGGGCTGCTGCGGGCATCGTGCAGGTGGCGGTGTCGGCGGTGACCGAGGCGGCTGGGTGGGGTGTCGGGACCGCGTTGGGAGTTACCGGAACTGTGTTGCGCGGCAGTATCGCTGGGCAGCCGCCGCGTGAGGTGCTGTCGGAAGCCGGTGAGCAGCTGCGGGATTCGGTGCGGCGGGCGTTGGGGGTGTCTATTGCACCGCATCGTGCGGCATTGCCGGAGGCGCCGACGTTGCGGCAGCAGGGGGCTGAGCTGTTGCGGCTTTCGGCTCGGGTGGATACGGATCCGGACGAGGAGCATCCGGCGTATGCGCGGATGCTCACGGAACTCACGCCGGATGAGGCTCGGGTATTGCGGTTGTTGTACCTGGACGGGGCTCAGCCGTCGTTGGATATTCGTACGCGGCGGCCGCTGCGGGGCGGGATGTCGCGGGGGGAGTTCGGATTTACCCTGATCGGCGTTGATGCGGCGTTGTCGCAGCCTGAGCGGGTTGATCCTTATCTCACCAATCTCGGTCGGTTGGGGCTGATCACTGTGGCGCCGGATCCTTTGGATGATCCGACTCGGTACCAGTTGCTGGAGTCTCAGCCGGAGGTTCGGAAGGTGTTGCAGCAGAATGGTTTCGGGACCAAGGTGAGGTATCGGAGTGTCATCCTTACGACCTTCGGTAGGGATTTCGTGCGGCGGTGTCTGCCGGTACCGTAGTTTCGCGGTTGTGTTGGCGGGTTCGCGGGCGGTGCTGGTCGGTTTTTGTATCGCTCACCGGCGCTGGGGTGTAGGGGCGGGTTGGGCTGTGGCTGGGGACGCGGTGTTGGGCCTGCTTGGTGGTGACAGGCTGTGTTTTTGGCCTCCGCTTCGCTCCGGCGGGTTCGCGGCCCTCCGGGCCCGATCCTTCCCTCCTCCGGCTCCTCCGCTTCGCTCCCCCGCCTCCGTCAGTCCAGGATCGGGCCGGGCCGCGAACAGGAGTGTTACGCCTGCGTATTGGTGACCGGGACCGGGGTGTGCGGGGGCACAAACAGGCGTACTCAGCCTGCGGATCGGTGACCAGGTCGAGCCCGGCCGGGAACAGGAGTGCTACACCTGCGAATTGGTGACCGGGGCGGGGTTAGCCGGGCCACGACCAGGCGTGTTCAGCTGCGGATCAGTGACCGAGGCGGGCAGCGAACACCAGCGTTACGCCGCGGATCGGTGACTGGGGCCGGTGGGCCGGGACGTGTCAACCTACTTGTTCGGCCAGTTCCAGCCAGCGTTCTTCTGTGGATTCCTTTTCCGCTTGGACCTGTTTCAGTTCGGTGCCCAGGGTGATCAACTTGTCTGGGGCGGTTACTGCTTCTGCCAGGGCGGCGTGCAGTTTTCCTTCGCGTTCGGTCAACTTCTCCAGGGCGCGTTCCAGTTTGGTGAGTTCTTTGCGGGCGGCTCGGTAGGTGGCGGAGTCTGTGGTGGTGTTTGGCTCGGGGGTGGGGCGGCGGGTGGGCTCGGCCTGGGTGGCTCGTTTGCGCAGGTATTCCGCTATGCCGCCGGGGAGGTTGGTGAGGTTGCCGTCGCCGAACAGGGCCCAGGTGGAGTCGCAGATGCGCTCGATCAGGTAGCGGTCGTGGCTGATCACCACCAGGGTGCCGGGCCAGCCGTCGAGCAGATCCTCCAGTTGTTGCAGGGTGTCTATGTCCAGGTCGTTGGTGGGTTCGTCCAGTAGCAGGACGTTCGGCTCGGCCATCAGGATTCGGGTCAGTTGGAGGCGGCGGCGCTCGCCGCCGGACAGGTCGCCTACTGGGGTGCGCTGTTTGGCGGGGGTGAAGCCCAGGCGCTCGGCCAGTTGGCCGGCGCTGATCTCCCGGTCGCCCAGCATCATTCGCTCGGCGACGTCCGAGACCGCTTGCAGCACACGCATATCGGTGGGAAGATCGTCGAGTTCCTGGCGCAGCCAGCCGATTCGGACCGTTTGGCCCTGGATTCGTTTGCCCGCAGCCGGGTTTGCGTCACCGGCCAGTGCGCGTAGCAGGGTGGTCTTGCCGGAACCGTTCACGCCGACCAGGCCTACGCGTTCGCCGGGGGCCAGGCGCCAGGTGAGATCGCGGACCAACTCCCGGTGGTCGGGGGTTTCGAGGGTGACATCTTCCAGTTCGACCACTACGCGGCCCAGGCGTTTGCGGGCGAACGAGGCCAGGGACACGCTGTCGCGTGGCTCCGGGACGTCGGCGATCAGGGCCTCGGCGGCCTCGACGCGGTAGCGCGGTTTCGAGGTGCGGGCCTGCGGGCCGCGGCGCAGCCAGGCCAGTTCCTTGCGGGCCAGGTTGCGGCGGCGGGCCTCGGTGGCGTCGGCCTGGCGGGACCGTTCGGCGCGCGCGAAGATCCAGTCGTTGTAGCCGCCCTCGTAACTCTCGACCGCGCCGCCGACCACCTCCCAGGTGCGGGTGGCGACGGTGTCGAGGAACCAGCGATCGTGGGTGACCACCACCAGTGCGCTGCGGCGCGACAGCAGATGGGCGGCCAGCCATTGCACGCCTTCGACGTCCAGATGGTTCGTGGGCTCGTCCAGGACCAGCAGGTCCAGGTCTCGGACCAGGGCCGCGGCCAGCGCCACTCGGCGGCGCTCACCGCCGGAGAGGTTGGCGACCGGCGTGTCCATGCCCAGTCCGGCTATGCCGATTCCTTCCAGCACGCCGCGGATGCGGGGGTTCGCGGCCCACTCGTGCTCGGCGACGTCGGGGGTGAGCGCTTCGCCGGCGTGCCGATCCGCGGCCAGGCCCGCGAGGACCACCTCGCCGACCATGGCGCCCTCGGGCAGCACACCACGCTGGGTGACCACCGCCATCCGGAGGCCACCGCGGCGGCTCACCCGGCCGGAATCGGGTTGTTCGATCCCGGTCAGCACCTCGAGCAGGGTGGTCTTACCGCCACCGTTGAGGCCTACGACGCCGATTCGCTCCCCCTCCTGCACACCGAGCGAGACGTCGTCCAGCAGCGGCGTGATACCGAAGCTCTTGTGTACCTGTTCCAGATTGACCAGGTTCGCCATAACGCGCCGTCTGCCGCCTCTCTTGTGCTCGATACGCTCCGGTCCGCGCGCCGATCGGCCTGTCGCGGCCGGGCGCTCTCGCCGGGCGGGAACTACCCATGCTCTCACGAAACCGGTGGTGGCCCGGTCGCGCGGGGTGCCGCGCGGGGTTCAGCGGCGGTGCGCGTTGTCGATGACGCGGGCGCCGGGAACCGGGCCGTCGGCGGTGCGGACACTGCGGCACACGCCGGCGCCGGCCAGTTCGGCGGCGACGGATACCGCGGCCTCCTCGCTCTCGCAGAGGAAGGCGCAGGTCGGGCCGGATCCCGAGACCAGCCCGGCCAGGGCCCCAGCGGTGACACCGGCGCGGAGGGTGCGGCGCAGCTCGGGCTTCAGTGAGAGGGCCGCCGATTGCAGGTCGTTGCCGAGCAGCGGGGCCAGCTGCGCGGGATCCCCGGAGGCCAGCGCCTGTAACAACGCCTGTGGCTCCCCGAGTTCCGGCGGTTCGCCCTGCTCTCGTAATCGGTCCAGTTCCCCGAATACCACCGGAGTGGACAGGCCACCCTTGGCCAGCGCGAGTACCCAGTGGAAAGTGTTGCGCGACAACACCGGAAGCAGTTGCTCACCGCGGCCGCGGCCGAGCGCGGTGCCGCCGTACAGCGCGAACGGCACATCGCTGCCGAGTCGCGCGGCGACCTCGGCCAGTTCGTCGCGGGGCAGGCCCAGATCCCAGAGCTCGTTCAGGCCCACCAGCACGGCGGCGGCGTCGGCGCTGCCGCCGGCCATCCCGCCGGCGACCGGGATGCCCTTGCGGATGGTGATCTCCACCAGCGGCGCGCGACCGGCCAGGTGGGCCATGCGGACGGCCGCCTGCCAGGCCAGATTCCCGCGATCCGTCGGCACCTCGGCGGCGCCCTCCCCGGCCACCTTCACCGACAGCGCGGCGGCCGGTGCGACCGACACATCGTCGCTCAGCGACAATGCCTGGAAGACCGTGGTCAGGTCGTGATACCCGTCCGGGCGTAGTTCGCCCACGCCGAGGTGGAGATTCACCTTCGAGGGGGCTCGTACCACCACGGGACCGGGGACAACGGAAAGCACGAGCCATAAGGGTAGTTGGCGCGGCCGACACCCGCCGCCACACCTGCCCGCGCGCACGACGGGACCGCTTGCACGAGGGTACCCATGGGGGGTATTTTCGAGTTGTACCCGCATACCCCCGTACCGTATATCCGGAGGAGATCGACATGGCCACCAGCACCTACACCGTCACCGGCATGACCTGCGGCCACTGCGTGGCGTCGGTCCGCAGGGAGATCGCCGGTATTCCCGGCGTGACCGGCGTCGACGTCGACCTCGAGACCGGCCGGGTCCAGGTCGAATCCGCCGCCCCCATCGACAGTGCCGCCGTGCTGGCCGCCGTCGACGAGGCCGGATACCGGCTCGCGGACGCGTGAGCGGTCACGCGCCGGCACAACGTCCCCACGTGGGAATCTCGGTCTCGCACACCGAGCACGGTGTGCGACTCCACCGACCGGGGGCGGCCGCGGGCAGAATCGCCACATCGGCTCGCCCACAGCGAAGGAGGCGGTGATGAGTGATCGGGTGCGGCTCGCCGTTTTCGGCGGCGGGCTGATCATGGTCTTCGCCGCGGCGTTCGGCCTCGGCGGCTTCGTCGGCGATCCCGCCTCGCCCACTGCTGATACGCATTCCACCGCCCCGGCGAGCCCGGGACACGACCACGAAGGACATCGGCCGTGAGCGAGCGACAGCCCGCCGCGCAGATGATCGAACTCGACATCGGCGGCATGACCTGCGCCTCCTGCGCAGCGCGCATCGAGAAGAAGCTGAACCGGATCGAGGGCGTCACCGCGACGGTGAACTACGCCACCGAGAAGGCGGCCGTCGACCATCCGCCGGCCGTCACGCCGCAGCAGCTGATCGACACCGTCGTGGCAACCGGTTACACCGCGACCGTGCACGCGCCGGCCGCACCGGAGACTGCGGAGCACGCGCCGGAGTCGGTGGCCGACCGGCTGCGGCAGCGACTGCTGATCTGCCTGGTACTGGCCGTGCCGGTGATCGCCACTGCCATGATCCCGGCGCTGCAGTTCCGCAACTGGCAGTGGTTGTCGCTGACGCTCGCGGCGCCGGTGGTGGTCTGGGGCGGCGCCGGATTCCACCGCGCGGCCTGGGTCAATCTCCGCCACGCGACGGCGACCATGGACACCCTGATCTCCCTGGGCACGCTGTCGGCGTTCGCCTGGTCGCTGTACGCGCTGTTCGTCGGTGACGCGGGGATGCCCGGTATGCGGCACGGTTTCACCCTCGCGGTCGACCGCGGCGCGGCCGCCTCCGACATCTACCTCGAGGTCGCGGCCGGGGTGGTCGTCTTCGTGCTGACCGGACGGTACTTCGAGGCGCGTGCCAAGGAACGCGCCGGATCCGCCCTGCGCGCCCTGCTGGAACTCGGCGCCAAGGACGTCGCCGTCCTGCGCGACGACCGCGAGGAACGGATCCCGGTGGCGCAGTTGCGGGTCGGCGACCGGTTCCTGGTCCGGCCCGGCGAGAAGATCGCCACCGACGGTGTGGTCGAAGGCGGCGCGTCGGCGATCGACGCGAGCCTGCTCACCGGCGAATCGATGCCGGTCGAGGTGGGTCCGGGCGATCCGGTCGTCGGCGCCACGGTGAACGTCGGCGGCCTGCTGACCGTCCGCGCCACCCGGATCGGCGCCGACACCCAGCTCGCGCAGATGGCGAAGCTGGTGGAACAGGCCCAGCACGGCAAGGCGCCGGTGCAGCGGCTGGCCGATCGGGTGGCCGGGGTGTTCGTGCCGATCGTGATCGCCCTGGCCGTGGCGACCCTGGGCTTCTGGCTGGGCACCGGCGTGGCGCCGACCGTCGCGTTCGGGGCCGCGGTCGCGGTGCTGATCATCGCCTGCCCGTGTGCCCTGGGCCTGGCCACCCCGACCGCGCTGCTGGTCGGCACCGGCCGCGGCGCGCAACTCGGCGTGCTGATCAAGGGCCCGCAGGTGCTGGAATCGACCCGGCGGGTCGACACCGTGGTGCTGGACAAGACCGGCACCGTCACCACCGGCACCATGACCCTGGCCGAGGTGCTCCCGACCGGCGACGTCACCGCCGACGACCTGCTGGCCACCGCCGCGGCCGTCGAGCACGGCTCCGAACATCCGGTCGCGCGCGCGATCGTCACCGCCGCCGGCGCTCTGCCCCGGGAACCGGTGCAGCACTTCGTCAATCACGGCGGCAAGGGGGTGCGGGGCACGGTCGGCGACCGCGAGGTGATCATCGGCCGCCCCGAACTGCTGGCGGAACGGTCGATCACCGAACCACCAGCCGTGACCACCGCCCGCGAGACCGCCGAGGCGGCGGGCCGGACCGCCGTCGTGGTCGCCTGGGACGGAATCGCGCACGGCGTCATGGTCCTCGCCGACGCGGTGAAACCGACCAGCGCCGCGGCGATCACCGAACTGCGCGCCCTCGGCCTCACCCCGATCCTGCTGACCGGCGACAACGCCGCCACCGCCCGCACGGTCGCCGCTCAGGTCGGCATCGATGAGGTGATCGCCGGGGTACTACCCGCCGGCAAGCTGGACGTGATCAAGCAGTTGCAGGACCGGGGCAAGGTGGTCGCCATGGTCGGCGACGGCGTCAACGACGCGGCCGCGCTGGCCCAGGCCGATCTGGGCCTGGCGATGGGCACCGGCACCGATGTCGCGATCGAGGCGGGCGACATCACCCTGGTCCGCGGCGATCTGCGCACGGTCGCCACCGCCATCCGGCTGTCCCGCCGCACCCTCGGCACGATCCGCGCAAACCTGTTCTGGGCCTTCGGCTACAACGTCGCCGCCATCCCCCTGGCCGCCGCCGGCCTGCTGAACCCGATGCTCGCCGGCGCCGCCATGGCCCTGTCCAGCATCTTCGTCGTCACCAACAGCCTCCGCCTCCGCACCTTCCGCTGAGCCACCGGCGGACAGGACCGGCTCCGGCCAGCGACACATATCGGCCCGGCCGACACCAGCGTGACCGGTCGAACAGTGCCGGCTCGGCCCGGCGACGCGCACCCGCACAGCTCACCGGCAATCCCCCGAACAGGCCCGGCGGTAGCAAGTCGGTCCGGCCCGGCCAGCACCGGCGTGACCGGTCGAACAGTGCCGGCTCGGCCGAGCGACGCGCACCCGCACAGCTCACCAGCAATCCCCCCGAACAGGCCCGGCGGTAGCAAGTCGGTCCGGCGATGGTGCGTCCGCACCGATCGGGGCCGGGTGAGCGGTGTCGGCGAGGCGACGAAGGCGGCGTCGAAAGTTTCGCCACGGGCGGTGGGATCGATCCCCGCGGCGACCCGGCGCTGTTCGGGCGCCGGCCGAGCCGGTCAGGTGGTGTCGGCGAGGCGGACGAAGGCGGCGGTGTCTAGGGTTTCGCCACGGGCGGTGGGGTCGATCCCGGCGGCGACGAGGCGCTGTTCGGCGGCGGCCGGGGAACCGGCCCAACCTGCCAGTGCCGCGCGTAATGTCTTGCGGCGCTGGGCGAAAGCCGCGTCGACGACGGCGAAGACGCGCTGCCGGTGGGCCGGTTCCAGGGACCAGGGCGCGGTGGCATAGCGGTCGATGCGGACCAGGCCCGATTCCACCTGCGGGACCGGCCAGAACACCTGGCGGCCGACCGCTCCCGCGCGCCGCACGGTGCCGAAGAATCCGGCCTTCACGCTCGGCACGCCGTAGATCCGGGAGCCGGGAGCCGCCGACAACCGATCCGCGACCTCGGCCTGTACCATCACCAGAGCCGTTGCGAGGCAAGGCAATTCGGCCAGCAGGTGTAGCAGTACCGGCACCGCCACGTTGTAGGGCAGGTTCGCCACCAGCGCGGTCGGGGCGGCGGGCAGGTCCGCGGCGCGGACCCGCAGCGCGTCGGCCGTCACCACCGTCAGCCGCTCGGCGAGTCCGGGGGCGCGCTCGCCGACCGTCCCCGGCAGGTGCCCGGCCAGCACCGGATCGATCTCGACGGCGATCACGCGGTCGACGACGTCCAGCAGGGCCAGTGTCAGCGAGCCCAGGCCGGGGCCCACCTCCAGCACGATGTCGTCGCGGCCGACGCCCGCGCTGGTCACGATCCGGCGCACGGTGTTGGCATCGTGCACGAAGTTCTGGCCGAGCTGCTTGGTCGGCCGCACCCCGAACCGCTCGGACAGTGCCCGGACCTCGGCCGGACCGAGCAGTTCGGCCTGGCCACGTGCGGCGGCGACGGATTCGGGCATGCCCGTCAAGGTATCAAGCATCCGTTCCGGCGCTTCGGCGGGAACACCGCTACGACGTCGCGACGGACGCCAGGAACTCGTCCAGGGCCGCCCACATCTGCGGATTCCACTCGGTGTGCCCGCCGTTACCGGGCACCACCCGGAAGGCCACCCCACCGGCGGTGAGTTCGGCGGTCAGCAGCGCGTGCAGCGGCGACGGCACGACCACGTCGTTCGCATTCAGGAACAGCAGCACCGGCGCCGAATATCCGCTGGTCGGGACGGCCATATACGAGGTGACGGCGGCCCGGATCCGATCGTCGGCCAGCGGCCGGGCGAACAGGTCGCGCAGCGCCATACCCGTGGCGCGGGCGCCGATGTCGGGCAGGCACAGCCCGCCGACCGCGTCGACCAGATCCCGCCCGCGCGGGGTCAGGTAACTGACTACGTCGAGATCCGGATGGCTGCTCCGCAATCCGGCCACCATCATCGCGACCAGCGCGGTGGCGTTGCCGGACAACAGGGGTACGTCCGGCAGCTCCGGCCGGGCGACGGTCACCAGTTTCTCCACATCCGATTCCGGGTCGAAGGCGACCACGCCGCGGAAATCCAGATCGGGTGCGGTGGTCTGCTGCAGATGGGCGGTGCCGAGCGCCGCCTGCCCGCCCTGCGAACCGCCGAACACCATCCAGGTGCGCGACAACAGTTCCGGATGTGCGGCCCGGGCCGCCCGGACCAGATCGATGGTCGCCGACGCCTCGGTCTGCAACTCCAGGTACGGATGCGGGCCGGTGTCGAATCGCCCGAGCCCCAGATAATCCGGCGCCACGACGGCGAATCCCCGGGACAGCAGATGCTGGAGGAATGCGTCCTGACGAGTCGCCCCGGGGCCGGGAGTGGTGATGCCGCCGCAGTCCTGGGCCATACCGGAGGTCCCGTGGTCGTATGCCGCGATCGGCCAGCCACCGGCCGGCGGCGGGCCCGGCGGCACCAGCAACGCGCCGCTCGCGGCCACCGGCGACCCGTCCCAGGTGGTGGTCCGATACTCGATGATCGAACCGCCGGAGGTCCCGTGCCAGCCGTCGGGCTGCGGGAGCACCGCGGTCGCCGTGCCCGGCTCCGGTGCGGCGGTGGCCGGGCCGCTCGATCCCGCCAGCGCCACCCCCGCCGTCATCGCCGTCGCGACCGCCAGCACTCGCCACCCGCCGGGCACCTGCATCGAACACCCCTTCCACCGCCGATACGATTCGCGGCGGAGCGTACCGGGCATTCATGAGAGATCGGTGAAACCGCCCGGCGCCCATACGAATCGGACGGCGGCCACCGGAACCCGGTCGCGCACAGGGCCTACGGCCGCGGCGGTGTGGCCGTGATGCCGTCCAGGAAATCGTCCATCGCCGCCCACATGCTGTCGTTCAGCTGGGTGTGCCGGTCGGCACCGATGACGATCCGGGGACGGACGCCGCCGAGGACCATCTCCGCGGCCAGCACGGCGTGCAACGGCGCCGGCACGATGGTGTCGGTGGCGTTGAGCAGCAACAGCACCGGCGCGTCGTAGCCGGAGATCGGGACCTCCATATAGCTCGCCAGCGCGTCGCGGAAATCCTCGTCGCCGAGCGGGCGCGACAGCAGCGAGCCGATCTGCACGTCCGCGGTGTGCGCGGCGATGTCGTACAGGCACAACTTCTCGATCCGGTCGAGCAGCGCGCGACCCTCGGGGGTCAGATAGCTGTTCACGTTCAGATCGGGCCGGGCCGTGCGCAGACCGGCCAGGATCATCGCCACGAATCCGGTGGTCGGACCGGTCAGCAGCGGGATATCCGGCACGTTCGGGCCGCCGATGGCGACGATCAGCTTCTCCACATCGGATTCGGGATCGTCGGCGACCACACCGCGGAAGTCCAGGTCCGGCGCGAGGGTCTGCTGTAGATGGGCGGCGCCCAGTGCGGCCTGGCCGCCCTGCGAGGCCCCGAACGCCGCCCAGGTGCGCGACAGCTGCGCGTTCGCCGTGCGCGCGGCGCGGACCAGGTCGATCGTGGCCGCCGCCTCGGAACGGATCTCCAGATACGGGTGCGGGCCGGTGTCGAACCGGCCGAGGCCCACATAGTCGGGTGCGACCACCGCGAAGCCCCGGGACAGGAAGTACTGCAGGAATTCGTCCTCCCGTTGCGACCCGTTCCCGGCATCGGTGATGCCGCCGCAGTGGGGGCCGAGCCCGGTGGTGCCGTGTTCGTAGGCGACGATCGGCCAGCCCTGGGCCGGCGCCCTACCCGGCGGGACGAACAGCGCGCCGCTGACATGCCGCGGGGTGCCGTCCGAGGCGGAGGTCCAGTAATCGATGATCGAACCGTCGGCGATGCCGTGCCAGCCGGGCGGCTGCGCCAGCACCGCCGACGTGGTACCCGGCAAAGGTCCGGCTACGGCGGGAACGCCGGCGGCAGGCACGACCATCGCGGTCGTCCCACATCCGGCGATCACGGCCCAGGCCCAGATCTTGTGCCTCCACCTGCCCGGCATCGAACACCTCGTTTCCGTCGGCGGCAAAACCCGGGCGAAGGATAGCGGGCCACGGGGTGCGAACGTGGAAAGCTCCCGGTTCCGGACGCTCGACCGGGATGTCGTTGACGTCAATTGAAACTGGTTCTAGTTTCTGAGGGTTGGTGTCGCAGCGACGGAAGAGGCAGAGCGATGCAGGGCAGACACGACGGACGACGAGTGCTGGTCACGGGGGCGGGTTCGGGCATCGGCCGGGGCATCGTGCTCCGGATGCTCGAGGAGGGCGCCCGGGTCGTCGGGGGCGACATCGACGAGCGGGGCCTGAAGGGGACGGCCGAGGCCGCGGCGGACCGGGCCGACCGGCTGCTGACCGTGCCCGTCGACATCTCCGATCAGGACTCCGCGCAGGCCGCCTGCGCGACCGCCACCGACCATCTGGGCGGGCTGGATGTACTGGTCAACGCCGCGGGCATCATGCGCGCCGCGCACACCCACGAGATGTCGCTGGAGCTGTGGAACCAGGTCATCAACGTGAACCTGACCGGGACCTTCCTGATGTGCCGGGCCGCCCTGCCGCAGTTGCTGCAGTCCGACCATCCGGTGATCGTGAACTTCTCCTCCACCGCGGCGTTCGGCTCGAACCCGTACATGGCCGCGTACTCCGCCTCCAAGGGCGGGGTCAACGCGCTCACCCACTCGCTGGCGCTGGAATACGTGAAGCAGGGGCTGCGCGCGGTGAACATCGTGCCGGGCGGCATCACCACCGGCATCACCGACAACCTGGCGCTGCCCGCCGATGCCGACTGGGGTCTGATGGCCCGGCTGACCGGCTGGATCAACGGCGGCGCGCTCGGCAATCCGGCCGATATCGCGGGCGTGGTGGCGATGGTGACCTCGAAGGACGGCCGCTACATCACCGGCAGCGAGATCCGCGTCGACGGCGGCGCGCTGATGTAGCCCCTCACCCGATGCTGTGACATGGCATCACCCGATCCCGTGACATCAGCATCACCCGATGCCGAGGCGGCTCGTGCACGCCGGCCAGGCGCCCCAGCCCTGGCGGGAGCGGGTCACCTCGGCGATGGCGATCTGTTCCTCCCGCGTGGCCAGATCCGCGCGGGGGGCATAGCGCGTACCGCCCTGCCGTTCCCACGTGCTCTGATCGAACTGCACCCCGCCGAAATACCCGTTGCCGGTGTTGATCCCCCAGTTGCCGCCGGATTCGCAGCTCGCCAGCGCGTCCCAGGTCGAACCGTCGCGCACGGTCGGCACCTCGGTACCGGGTTTGGCGCCGTGCCGGACCGTCTTGGGCTGGGCCGGCACGACCACCTTGTTGCCGACCGCGTCCTTGCTCATCTCGTCGCCGTTCACGATCGACACCGCGTAGGTGACGTCCTGCACCCCGGCCACACCGGGATTCTCGACGACGGTCCGGCTCATGTTGAGGTCCGGATCGTCGATCTCGTTCTCCGGCGGATCCAGCGGCTCCCGCTCGATCCGATTCTCGATCCGCTTGCGGGTGACGGTGATCTTCATACCCTCGGTGAGCGGCGTATCCGGCGTCGGCACCACCGAATCCTGATTGATCAGCGGCACACCCTGCACCGTCAGCAGCTCGCCGACGGTCGGCGCGGCCAGCCGCACATAGCCGAACGCACCGCCGTTGTCGGCCAGCTGCACCGTGCGCGGGCTGGTCACCGCCAGCGACGCACCCTGCAGCGGCAGCGGCGTCGGCCGCGACGGCGAGGTGAACACATCACCCGGAATCTTCAGCTGCGTCAGCGCGTCCGCGACGGTGAAGGCGGTGGTCCACGCCGTCTGCCGGCGGCCGTCGACGGTGAGCGCGATCTGCCGGGCCCGGTTGAACGTGATGGTCTCGCCGTCGGTGATCGTCGCGTCACCGCCGGGATCGACGGCATCGCGCGAACCGAGGGCCAGCCCGGCGGATTTCAACGCGCCGCGCACGTTGCCGGACATGGTGACCTGCGTGACCTTCTGGCCGTCGACGACGAGCGTCACCGTCTTCTTGCTCACGATCGCCATCGACGCACCGGCCATGAGGGTGAGCAGCAATGCCGCAATCGCCGCGTACAACAGCGGCGACCGAGACGAGTTGATCCGCCGTAGCGGCGACTTCATCAGGTACAGCGACATGATAACAATGCGATAACGAAGGGGTCGGAGCCGCCAACCACACTCCGTGGAACAGCCGCTTTACGGATAACGAATTGATGGAGATACCGCGAGTCGGTAACAATCCGCCGTCATCGTAATGAACCGCGCCCCGATCCGCATGTCGGATCGGGGCGCTGTGTGCGGTTCGCGAGCCCGCGGCTAGAGCCCGTACACCCGTTCGGCGTTCGCGGTGAGCGTCTCGGCGAGTTCGCCGGGATCCCGATCGCGCAGCGCGGCCAGCGCGCGCACGGTGTAGGGCAGGCAGTACGGCTCGTTCGGAGCGCCACGGAAGGGGTGCGGGGTGAGGAAGGGCGCGTCGGTCTCCACGAGGATCAGCTCGTCGGGCACCAGCTTCGCGGCCTCGTGCAGGTCGTGCGCGTTCTTGAAACTCACCGTGCCGGAGAAGCTCAGCACGTATCCCTGCTCCACGCAGGCCAGGGCCATGGTCGCGTCGGAGGAGAAGCAGTGGAAGATCACCGTCTCCGGCGCGCCCTCGTCCAGCAGCACGGTCAGCAGGTCGAAATCGGCGTCGCGGTTGTGGATCATCAGCGGCTTGCCCAGCCGCTTGGCCAGGTCGATATGCCAGCGGAAGCCCTCCACCTGATCCTCGACCGGGGCACAGTTCTCCAGCTTGCCGGGCCAGTAGTAGTCCAGCCCGGTCTCCCCCACGGCCACCACGCGCGGATCGGCGGCCAGCTGCTCGAGCTCCGCCCGCGCCGCGTCGTCGAGCGCGTTCGCCCTGGTGGGATGCAGTGCCACCGCCGCGAACACGCGCGGATCCCAGTGCGCGGCCCGCACCGCGAAGCGGGCGGCGGCCAGATCGTCGGCGATGGTCACCACCCGGCCGACCCCGACCGCGGCGGCCCGATCCAGCACCGCGGCAACCGATTCCGCGTCGGTGGCGCCGCAGGCATCCAGATGGGTGTGCGCGTCCACCAGCGGGGACAGCGGTTCCGGCGCGTCGGGCGCGGGTCGTTTACCGGCCATGATGTCGGAGGATATTCACGCGAGCGGTACGAGGCACGCCGACTACAGTAATGGGATCATGACTGCTGCCGAACGTCCCGCCTTCTACCTCACCACGGCCATCGCCTACCCCAACGGCGTGCCGCACATCGGGCATGCGTACGAGTACATCTCCTCCGATGCGCTCGCGCGGTTCAAGCGGCTCGACGGGTACGACGTGTTCTTCATGACGGGTACCGACGAGCACGGCCAGAAGATGCAGCAGACGGCCGCCGCCGAGGGCATCCCGGTCGAGGAGCTGGCCCGGCGCAATTCGGGTGTCTTCGAGCAGATGGACAAGGTGCTCGACATCTCCTACGACCGGTTCATCCGGACCACCGACGACGATCACACCCGCGCGAGCATCGCCATCTGGGAGGCCATGCTGGCCGCCGGCGACATCTACCTCGGCACCTACGCGGGCTGGTACTCGGTGCGCGACGAGGCGTTCTACGCCGCGGAGGAGACCGTCGTCCTCGACGACGGCACCCGGGTCGCCACCGAGACCCGCACGCCGGTGGAGTGGAGCGAGGAGTCCAACTACTTCTTCCGGCTGTCGAAGTATCAGGACGCTCTGCTCGGCCTGTACGAGTCGCAGCCCGATTTCATCCTGCCCGCGACCCGGCGCAACGAGATCGTCAGCTACGTGAAGGCCGGTCTGAAGGATCTGTCCATCTCCCGCACCACCTTCGACTGGGGTGTGCCGGTGCCGGAGGATCCGCGGCACGTGATGTACGTGTGGGTGGACGCGCTCACCAACTACCTCACCGGCGTCGGCTATCCGGATACGGATTCGGCTGCGTTCCAACGGTATTGGCCCGCCGATGTGCACATCATCGGCAAGGACATCACCCGCTTCCACACCGTGTACTGGCCGGCGTTCCTGCTGTCGGCCGGCGTCGCGCTGCCGAAACGGGTGTTCGTGCACGGCTTCCTGTTCAACAAGGGCGAGAAGATGTCCAAATCGGTCGGCAACGTGGTCGATCCGATGGCGCTGGTCGACGCCTACGGCCTGGATCCGGTGCGGTTCTTCCTGCTGCGCGAGATCTCCTACGGTCAGGACGGCTCCTACAGTCACGACGCGATCGTCGGGCGGATCAACACCGATCTGGCCAACGAATACGGCAACCTGGTGCAGCGCAGCCTGAAGATGGTCGCGCGCGACTTCGGTTCCGCGGTACCGGAACCCGGCGCGTTCACCGCCGAGGACACCGAACTGCTCGACCGCGCCCGCGGCCTGCTCGACCGCTGCCGCGCCGAATTCGACCAGCAGCAGATGCATCTGGCGCTCGAGGCGATCTGGCTCACGCTCGGCGAGACCAACCGGTACTTCTCGGCGCAGCAGCCGTGGGCGCTGGCGAAGGCCGGGGACACGGCCCGCGAGGGCACGGTCCTCTACGTGACCCTCGAGGTGCTGCGCATCGTGTCGATCCTGGCGCAGCCGGTGATCCCGGGTTCCGCCGGGAAGATCCTGGACCTGCTGGGCCAGACCGGCCGCACCTTCGCCGACATCGCCACCGCACTGGTCGCGGGCACCGCGCTGCCGGAACCGGAAGTCGTCTTCCCGAAGTATCTCGAACCGAAGAGCTGAATCATTCGGCGCCGCACAGCGATGCGGGGTCGTCGGCCACACAGCTCTTCGGCTCGTCGGCGAGGGGCGGGTACTCCACCGCCCCGCCCTCGTCCGGTCCGCAGCCCGGCGCCTTCGCGCAGTTGATGTTCACGTCCAGCACCCGGGCGCCGGGGCCCTCGTCGCCGAGCTGGTCGTGCGGATTCACCAGCCGGCAGCTCGCCAGCGAGAGGCAGCCGCAGCCGATACAGCCGGTCAGGCTGTCGCGCAGGCGGATCAGCTGTTCGATGCGCTGATCCAGATCCTCCTGCCAGGTGGTGGACAGCCGCTCCCAATCCTTGCGATTGGGGGTGCGGCCCTCCGGCAGGGTTTCCAGCGCCTTGCGGATCTCCGCGAGCGGGATCCCCACCCGCTGCGAGATTCGGATGAAGGCCACCCGCCGCAACGTCTCCCGAGCGTATCGTCGCTGATTACCGCTGGTACGGCGGCTGGTGATGAGGCCCTCGCGCTCGTAGAAGTGCAGGGCGGAGACGGCGACCCCGCTGCGTTCGGACAGCTGCCCGGGAGTGAGTTCCTTCGCCTGCCAGGGCTGGGTGCGCGTCAATGTCCCGGCTCCGTCCGGCGGGATCCGCGGCGGTCGGCCGCCGTCCCCCGCATCCGGTTCCGAGCATTCGACATAACCTCAATATTACTCGAGGTTCCCCGGTCGACTGGGCGTTTCGGACAAGCTGTGACATTCGACAAACCACGACGTATCCGGGTATCGGCCGTTGTCACAACGAACAACGTGCGGGAACCGTGGGTGGTTCCCGCACCCAGCGAATTTCGTGCCAATGCGGCTTCGTGCCAGTACGGTCAGGATCATGGGAACGAAGGCTGTGCCGCCGGCGCGACCGTTTTCCGTGACATCCGAGGTCGGCGCGCTGCGCACCGTCCTGTTGCACCGGCCCGGTGATGAACTGCGCCGGCTCACCCCGCGTAACAACGATCAACTGCTGTTCGACGCCATCCCCTGGGTGGAGCGGGCCCAGCAGGAGCACGACACCTTCGCCGGGGTGCTGCGCGGCCGCGGGGTCGAGGTCCTGCTGCTGGAGGATCTACTGGTGGAGACCCTCGCCACCAGCGGCGCCGGGCGCAGCATGGGGATCACCGCCGCGGTCGACGCGCGGCGCATCGGCCATTCCCTCGCCAACGATCTCAAGGCCCATCTGCGCGGCGTCCCGGCCCCGGAACTGGCCGGAATCCTCACCGCCGGCATGACCTTCGACGAACTGCCGTTCGGGTCCGACGCCGCCTCGCTGGTCCGGCGGATGCACCACGGCACCGATTTCGTGATCGATCCGCTGCCGAATCTGCTGTTCACCCGCGACTCCTCGTTCTGGGTCGGCCCAAAGGTGGCGATCACCTCGCTGGCGCTGCCGGCCCGGGCCCGGGAAACCTCCCTCACCGACCTCGTCTACGCCTTCCACCCGCGCTTCCTCGGGGTGCGGCGGGCCTACGAATCGCACACCGCGCCGATGGAGGGCGGCGACGTCCTGCTGCTGGCCCCCGGCGTGGTGGCCGTCGGCGTGGGCGAACGCACCTCACCGGCGGGCGCCGAAGCACTGGCCCGCAGCCTCTTCGAGGACAACCTCGCCCACACCGTCCTGGTCGTCCCCATCGCCCAGAACCGCGCGACCATGCATCTGGACACCGTCTGCACGATGGTCGACGTCGATGCGGTGGTGATGTACCCGGCGGTACAGGACTCGCTGCACGCCTTCACCATCCGTAAAGAGCAGGACGGTACGGTCGGTATGCGCGGGCCGGACCCGTTCCTACCGGCCGCCGCGCAGGCGATGGGTATCGACCGGCTCCGGGTGTTCGACACCGGTCGCGATCACGTCACCGCCGAACGGGAGCAGTGGGACGACGGCAACAACACCCTGGCCCTCGCGCCGGGCGTGGTGGTTGCCTACGAACGCAACGAGAACACGAACGCGCGCCTGTCCGATGCGGGTATCGAGGTGTTGACGATCCCCGGCTCCGAACTCGGCTCCGGCCGGGGCGGGCCGCGCTGCCTGTCCTGTCCGTTGCTGCGCGACGAGGTATGAGGTGATGCTGGACATTCCGGTCGACCACAACAACGCGGCGGTCCCGCCGTACGAACAGCTGCGTCAGGGCATCATGGCCCGGGTCCGCTCCGGCGAGCTGACGGCCGGCACCAAGATCCCCACCGTGCGCGGGCTGGCGGCGCAACTGGGCCTGGCTCCCAACACCGTCGCGCGCGCCTATCGCGAACTGGAGCAGGACGGGGTGCTGGAGACCCGCGGCCGGCTCGGCTCGTTCATCGCCTCCACCGGCGACCCGACCCGGGACGCGGCCGGCCGCGCGGCCACCGAGTACGTGGCGGTGATCCGGCGACTGGGCCTCGACGACGAGGCCGCGCTGAACTATCTCCGGCTCGCCCTGCGGGAGTAGCGCGCTACCGCCAGCTCGGCAGCCACAGATGGTCGTGCCAGCTGTCCGTCGTGATCGGCAGTGCCGTGAGGATCGGCCACAGCCAGATGAAGTTCGCGATCACCAGCGCGAGATACAGGGACACCAGCAGCAGCCCGAGGCTCTGCCGTTCGCCGGCCACCAGGAAGCGGTGCCCGCCGGGTATCCGCAGGATCGGGGCCGGGCCCAGGATGTCGCCGAGGACCAGCGCGAGTCCCATCACCAGGAACGGCGCCATCGGCACCGCGTAGAAGTAGTACATCTGCCGATCCAGGGTCAGGAACCACGGCAGCAGTCCGGCGCCGTAGCCGGCCAGCATCGCGGCGTAGCGCCAGTCCCGGCGAGTCGCGACCCGCCAGATCCCCCACGCCAGCATCGGCAGCGAGAGCCACCAGATCGCGGGCGTGCCGATCAGCATCACCGCCTTCACGCACACCTGCTTACCGCAGCCCGTGGAACCGGTGTCGGCGTAGTAGTACAGCATCGGCCGCAGGCTCATCGGCCACGACCAGGGCTTGGACTCCCACGGATGATGGTTGCCGGCCGAATTGGTCAGGCCCTCGTGGAATTTCAGCGATTCGCCCTGGTTGTGCCACAGCGAGCGCAACGCGTCGGGTATCCAGGACCAGGTCCCGCCGGTGCCGACCGCATTGCCCACCGAATACCGGTCGTAGCTGTCCTCGCCGGCGAACCAGCCGGCATAGGTCGCCAGGTAGACCAGCAGCGGAATGGCGACCAGCGCATACAGTGCGGGCCCGACATCCCGGACCAGCGCACCCGCCCATGGCTGCGGTACCCGGTAGCGCCGCCGCGCGGCGATGTCGAAGGCCACCGACATCAGCCCGAAGAACGCGATGAAGTACATACCGGACCATTTGGTCCCGCAGGCGAGCCCGAGCAGCAGGCCCGCACCGAACCGCCACCAGCGCACCCCGAGCCGCGGGCCGTACGGGCTCAGCGTGCTGCGGCCCTCCGCGTACACCCGGGCCATCCGCGCCAGCATCTCGTCGCGGTCGACGATCAGGCAGCCGAAGGCACCGAGTACGAACAGCGCCTGGAAGATGTCGAGCATCCCGATCCGGGACGAGACGAAGGTCGTGCCGTCGGCGATCAGCAGGATGCCCGCCGCGCCGCCGAGCATGGTGGACCGGGTCATCCGCCGGGTGATCCGGATGACCAGCAGAATGATCAGGCAGCCGGACAGCGCCGCGGTGAACCGCCAGCCCAGCGGGGTGTAGCCGAACAGCGCCTCGCCGAGGGCGATCATCTGCTTGCCCACCGGCGGATGCACGATCAGCCCGTACGCGGGGTTGTCCTCCACCCCGCCGCCGTGCAGCAGCTGCCAGGCCTGCGGCGCGTAGTGCTTCTCGTCGAAGACCGGGGTGTCGGCGTCGGTCGGATAGTTCAGATTGGTGAAGCGGGTGACCGCCGCGATCGCGGTCAGGAATATGGTGACCAGCCAGCCCCGCATCCGGTCGTTCGGGCCGATGTCGAGGGTGGGGCGCAGCGGCGCCGGGCTGGACAAGGCCGGGCCCGCACCGATCGGCGGCCGCACGTCGGTCAGCTGGGTCACGCCCCCGATGGTATGTCGTGACAACATGACTGTTCGTATCGAGAGGACAAAGCGGGGTGCGGGTCACCGCTGGTAACCGAGGACCGTCGACACCGTGCCGTCGCACGGTCCCGCCGGCATCGGCGGTGGCAGACAGGAGCAGAGTGAGCGGTCGAGGACCCGAGCCGACAGTGGCACGTAACCGTGCGGACCGTCCGTCCCAGCCCGATGTTCATGTTGTGACAACTCGGAATTCGCAGGCGGCGAAGCATCACGGCACCGACAGCGCACCCGCCGACCTCGACCCGAACGATCACGGCCCGAACGATCACAGGCCGGACGACCATGGGCCGGACGACCATGGCCGGGACACTCGCGGGCCAGAAGACCGCGACCTGGACGACCGCAGACCAGACGACCGCAGGCCAGACGACCGCGACCCGGACGACCGCGAGCCGGACGACCATGACCTGGACGACCGCGGGCCGGACGACCATGGCCCGGACGATCACGGGCCAAAAGACCATGGCCCGGACGACCGCGAGCCGGAGGGCGCGGCGGACCGGCACCACGCGGAACCTGTACCCCACGAGCCGAGCAGCGGGCACGGCCGGCTGGTCCTGGCCGCGACGCCGATGGGCGACGTCGGCGACGCGTCGCAGCGCCTGCGCACCGCTCTGGCCACGGCCGACGTGGTCGCCGCCGAGGACACCCGCCGCACCCGTTCGCTGGCCAAGGCGCTGGACGTCACCATCACCGGCCGGATCGTGAGCTTCTACGACCACGTCGAGGCCGCCCGGATCCCGCACCTGCTCGCGGAGATCGAGGCCGGGCGGACGGTCCTGCTGGTCACCGACGCCGGTATGCCGTCGGTCAGCGATCCCGGCTACCGGCTGGTCGCCGCCTGTGTGGCCCGCGATCTCCCGGTCACCTGCCTGCCCGGTCCCTCGGCGGTGACCACCGCGCTGGCGCTGTCCGGCCTGCCGATGGAACGGTTCTGCTTCGACGGCTTCGCACCCCGCAAATCCGGTCAGCGCCGGGAATGGCTGCGCACCCTGTCCACCGAATCGCGCGCGGTGGTCTTCTTCGAGGCCCCACACCGCCTCGCCGACTGCCTGGCCGACGCCGCCGCGGTCCTCGGCGGCACCCGCCGCGCCGCGGTCTGCCGCGAGCTGACCAAGACCTACGAGGAGGTCGTCCGCGGCACCCTCGCCGAACTGGCCGAATGGGCGGCCACCGGCGTCCGCGGCGAGATCACCGTCGTCCTTGCAGGCGCCGAACCGGTCGCGGCCGACCCCGCCGATCTGGTCGGCGAGGTGGAAGCCCTGGTCGCCACCGGCCTGCGCCTCAAGGAGGCCTGCGCCAGCGTCGCCGCCGACACCGGCGCCTCCCGGCGCGAACTCTACGACGCCGTGCTCGCCGCCCGCGCCGACTGACCCGTGACCGTCAGGCCCGGCGGTCCACCAATGCCCAGGACGCCGCGGCCGCGGCGGCGGACACCGCGACGACCGACGGCCAGGCGCCGATCTTCTTGGCCAGCGGGTGCGAGGCACCCATCGCGCCGGCCGACAGTCCGGTCAGCGCCACCGCGCCACCGACCCCGGCCACCTTGCGCCAGCGCGGCACCGCCGCACCGATCGCGGCGGTGAACACCAGACCGCCGAGCTGCCGCTTCTTCGTCGCCTGCGCCAACGCGAACCCCCCGGTGAGTCCAGTCGCGACCAGCAACGACGTGGGAATCCGAGCCATTTGAAATACCTCCCGCACATGATCGAATCGAACCGGATCCGACCTTACGCGCCGCCGGTGACACGACTGCCGCCGCAGGCCCGAACACTGTTGCGCCCCACATCTTTTGCCGACGAACCGCAGGCCGCCGGCTGTCCGGATCAGCGGCGGCGGCCCTCGCCCAGTCCGTAGTAGAAGCGGTCGTTGGCCTTACGCATCGCGTACTCGTACGGCAGCGCGAATTTGCGGGACACCCAGTAACCGAAGCGGACGTCGAACGAGGTGTGGATCATGAAGCGATTGCGCTCGATGCCGCGCAGGATCAGGTCCGCGACGTGCTCCGGCGGGGCGGCGTGCTCCTGGAAGCGGCGCACCCAGCGCTGCACCCGGGGATCGTCACGGTCGACACCGGCGATCTCGACGGTCTGCACGAGATGGGTGTTCACCGCGCCGGGCACCACCAGATGCACGGTGATCCCGTGCCGGGCCAGGTCGAACCGCAACACCTCGGACACGCCGCGCAGCCCGAACTTGCTGGCGCTGTAGGCGGCGTGCCAGGGCAGCGCCAGCAGACCGGCCGCCGAGGACACGTTGACCAGCGCACCGCCGCGCCCGGCGCGGGTCATCGGCGGTACGAAGTTCTCGATCACGTGGATCGGGCCCATCAGATTCACGTCGACCATCTGCCGCCAGTGCCGATGCTCGAGATGCTCGACCGTGCCCCAGGCCGACACCCCGGCGACGTTCATCACCACGTCCAGGCTGCCGTGCCGGTCATGGACGTCCTCGGCGAATGCGGTCACCGCGTCGTAATCGGTGATGTCGAGGGCCCGCTCGGCGAGCACCTTGCCACCCGCTCGATCGATCGATTCGACGGTGCCGGCCAGCCCTTCCGCATCGATGTCGGTGAGCACGAGTTCCGCGCCGAGCCGGGCGGCGGCGAGGGCGGTTGCCCGTCCTATCCCGCTGGCCGCACCGGTGACGAGGGTCTTCTTGCCGCTGACGGATTTCAAGCGATCACGCACGCGTTCCTCAGGGGTCGTGGCGGCACCGGACTTCTGCCCTGCCGGTGCCGGCGGATTTTCCACTACTGCCCTGGAGCATACGGGCCGAACAGCCCGCGCGGTTCGAACGCGGCGCAGTTGCACCCGCTGCTAGCGCCACCGAGACCACGCCGTTCAGCGCAACTGTGACAGAGCACGGCAAGACGACCGTTCCGTCGCATCGGCCACCCAATCAACAGCCGGATCCGCCGATCGAGCGCGCACCGGCCTACAGGCGACCGAGCGGCCACCGATCACCCCCGGCCGACGCATCACCGGATCCGGGCCCGCGGATCAGCCCTTACAAGCACCGCCGATCCGCGGCCCACCGATCAGCACCGGCCGAGTACCGCCGACCCGCGGCCCGCCGACCACGCCGACCACGCGGCCCACCGATCACCCCCGGCCGAGCACCGCCAGCATCCGGGCGACCGCCGTCGGCCACGGGAACTGCTCGGCCCGGCTGCGCGCCGCGTGCCGTCGCCGATCCGGGTGCAGCGCCAGCACATCGGTCACCGCGTGCGCGAACGAGGCGGGATCGTTGTCCGCCACCGCGCCGCAATCGGCCGTGACCATATCCGCCAGCGCCGACGACCGGCTCGCCACCACCGGCGTACCGGCGGCCAGCGCCTCCAGCGCCGCCAGCCCGAAGGTCTCGTGCGGGCCGGGTGCCAGCGAGACGTCCGCACTGGCCAGCAGGGTCGCCAGCGCCGTCCGATCCGCGACGAAGCCGGTGAAGTGCACGGCCGGTCGCCCGTCCGACAGCGGCGTGAGTGCCCGTGCCCGGCGCTGCAGCGCGTCGCGTCGCGGCCCGTCGCCGACCACGATCAGGCGCGCGTCGGTCCCGTCGCGGCGCAGCATGTCCAGCGCCTCGATGCTGCGATCCACCCGCTTCTCCACCGACAACCGGCCGCAGTGCACCAGCAGCGGATGATCGGTACCGCCGAGTTCGGCGCGCAGCGAGCCGTCGCGGCGGTGCGGATTGAACATGTCGAGATCCACGCCCAGCGGTACCAGCGCCGCATTGGGCGCGTCGATGCGCTGGAACTCCTCCCGCGCGAATTCGGTGGTACAGACCACGATGTCGTAGTCCTGCGCGGTCCGGCGGTTGGCCGCGTCGGCGGCGCGGCGGGCCAGCGGACCGGGCAGCACCTGTCCGAGCAGCCTGTCCAGCCGCTCGTGGGAGATCATCAGCCCGGTCACGTCCCGCTGCCGGGCCCATCGCCCGAAGCCGCGCAACGTCAGCCGGTCCGAGACCTCCAGCACGTCGGGCCGCAGCCCGGCGAGCACGTCCGCCACCCGGCGCGGATTCGCGGCCCGGTATCCGCCGGTCCCGGGGATGGCGATGGCCGGCACGGTGATCCGGACCACCCCGGTGTCGAGCACCTGCTCCGAGCGCTTGGCACCCGGAACGATCAGCACCACCTCGTGCCCGGCCGCGGCATAACCCGAGCCGAGATGATGCAGCGCGGTGCGAAGTCCGCCCGAACGCGGACCGTAGAAATTCGCGAGCTGCACGATGCGCACACGGACGAATGGTGCAAGGCAACCGAACCCGGCGGGTCAACGGCGCATGAATTCCCGTGGAAAGCTCACCGACCAGAAGGTTCGCGGCCGGGTACTACACCTTGGGCGCGCGCGACATACCGGGCAGTTCGAGGTCGAGCGGGATCCGCCCGGCGGCCAGATGCACCTCGACCTCGTCGGCCGGCAGCGGCCGCGCGATCAGGAAGCCCTGTGCCCGATAGCATCCCAGCCCGACCAGCGTCCGGGCCGCGACCGCGGTCTCCACCCCCTCGCCGACCACCCCGAGGCCGAACGAACCCGCAAGTCCGACAATGGATTTCACGATGGCGAGATCGTCCGGATTGGCGCCGAGACGCTGCACGAACCCGCGGTCGATCTTCACCGCGTCCACCGGCAGCGCCTTCAGATGCGACAGCGAGGAGTAGCCGGTGCCGAAATCGTCGATGGCGATCTGCACACCCATCCGCTTCAGCCCGCGCAGCGTGACCTTGGTGCGGGCGAGGTCCTGCACCACGACGTGCTCGGTGATCTCCAGGCACACCGAACTGCCGTCGATATCGTGACGCCGCAGGATGTCCTCGATGTTCTCCACGAAGTCGAGACTGACCAGCTGCACCGGCGACACGTTGATCCGGATCACCACATTGGAGGCCAGCCCGTGCCGCCGCCACTGCGCGAACTGCGCACACGCGGTGCGGATCACCCAGCGACCGAGTTCGCCGGCCAGATTGGTGGCCTCCGCGACCTGCACGAACGCCCCCGGGGGTAGTAGGCCGCGGGTCGGGTGCTGCCAGCGCACCAGCGCCTCCAGCGCGACGATCCGGCCGGTCCGCAGATCGACCTCGGGCTGGTAGTGCAACACCAGCGAGCCGTCGGCGACCGCGCCGCGCAGGTTCAGCTCCACATCGTCCTGCAGCTCGAACTCCGCGCGCATGGCGTCGGTGAACACCGCCACCCCGTTGCCGCCGCGGGACTTCGCGGACAGCAGCGCGTGGTCGGCGCGGCGCAGGACGTCGGCGACGGTGGTCTCCCCCGGGCTGCCGACCGCCACACCGACGCTGGCGCCGCGGCTCACCGACTCCCCGCCCACGGTGACCCGCCGCCCGATCAGCTGCTGCATCCGGGTCGCCTCGAGTTCGGCGGCGACGGCGTCCATCGGCTTGGCCGGCACGATGACGAATTCGTCGCCGCCGAGCCGCGCGATCATGTCGTTCGGATCGAGGTGCTCCCGCAACCGCGCGGACAGGGTGCGGATGAAATTGTCGCCCGCGGTATGGCCGAGGAAGTCGTTGAGCGCCTTCAACCGGTCCAGGTCCAGGAAGAACGCCGCCACCGGCCCGGGACTGCCCGCCTGCAGCCGGTCCTCCATGTACATCAGCAACGCGCGCCGATTCGCCAGGCCGGTCAGATCGTCGTGCATGGCGATGTAGCGCAGCCGTTCCTCGGCCACCACCCGCGCCTGCAACTGGGCGAACAGCGCCGCGATGGCCTTGAGGACGTTGAGCTCGCGGGTACTCCACGCCCGGTCACCGGCCTTGATGAAGCCGAGGACACCCGTGGACTCGCCGCGCGACAGCAGCGGCACCGCCGCCGAGGTCACATTCGGGATACCGGTGGCCCGGCGGATCGTCGCCTGATAATCCACATCGGCCGAGGTGATCAGGAACGGCTCGGTGGCGTGCTCCAGCGCCTTGAAGACCGAATCGGCGTCCTCGAAATAGATGGTCTGCAGCGGATCCGGATCCGGAACCTCGACCCGGCGCGGCCACTCCGCGACGAGTACCGTCGCTCTGCGGTCCCGATCGGTGTGCCGGAGATAGCTGAAGTCGACGTCGAAGTACTCGATCAGCAGGGCCAGCACCCGCTCGGTCGCCGCGACCATGGTGGAGGCGTCGACTCCCATGAGCTCGGAGGCGACCTCCGTCACCAGTGAATCGAGCGTACGCCGAGGCACTCTGTCTCCGATCACGCTAGCCGCTGTGGTGCCACAACCGCAGACGCCGCAAACTACGAACGGAAGCCGCTGCTGCCGCGTAGCTCAGGCGAAGCACCAATGCCATGGTCTCATGCTCGGGCACTCCCAGTAGATCGTTGAAACCGCTCTGGAGTGAGGTCAGTGTAACGGCGAAGTCCGACGAGATCGCGGTCAGTTCGCTGGGGCGTCGTGCATAGAGGAACACCGGCGACATCGGCTGCACCGCCAGACCCAGCCGCCCGGCCGCGATCCACAGCCGCTGCACGGCCGCGCCGCCCGCTGCGTAGGCCCGCAGATCATCCTCCTGACCGGGCTTCGGCACGGTGACCGCGATGATCGCGGCGGAGGAGGCCATCCGGTCCCGGGTGTAGTCGCCGAGCGCAGCGCCGGCGTTCCAGGAATGCAGTTCGGCGAGGATGTCCGAACGTTTGCCGAGCTCCAGTGCGGCCTGTTCGTCGGGGGCCAGTTCGAGGCTGCGTACGTCGATGCCGGTCCGCAGGTCCTCCTCGGGCCAGCGCAGTTCGGCGAACATCTGCTGATGCAGGTGCGGGGTGAGATAGCGAATCCGATCCGACTCGGCCAGCAACTCCGCGACCGCGGCGATCTCGTCCCGGGCGGTGACCGCGTGCACGCGACCGCCCTCGGCCGCCGCCGCGGCGGACAGTTCGGCGAGCACCGCCGGGGCCAGCGGCACGCCGGTGCCCAGCTGCCGGTTGGTCTCGCGATGCAGCGCGCCGGAATAGTCGGCGGCCAGTTCCGGGTCGTCGCCGTCGCCGAAGCGCAGCACCGCCGTCAGCGGCGCGCCGGCCTCGGTGATCAGCCGATGCGGTCCCAGCAGGCCGTGCGCGGCGGCCGCGACCCGCGCGTTGTAGAGGGCCGCCCCGACGGCGACCGCGCTGCCGCGGTATCCGACGTCCATCGTCACCGACAGCACCGGATCCAGCGTCACGGTGAGTTCGTCCGCATCCGCGTGCAGCGTCCACGGCTGCACATTGCCGCCGGAGGGGGCGCGCTGCGCGCACGCCAGGACCCGGGCCACCGGGGTGCCCGCATCCGGTTCGGCCGGCGCCTCGAACACCTCCGCGGAATCGAGCGCGGCCGGCGTGGCCGTCTCGTCCAGCAGCCGCTCCACATCGATGCGGACCCGGCCCGACGGCAGCTTGCCCCCCAGCCCGATCCGCCGGACGGCGTGCACCACGTTGCCGCTGCCGGCCAGCACCTCGCTGCCCAGCTGCGGCCAGCTCACCAATGTGTGGTCGACCTCGGCCATACTCGCGCCCATCCGGGCCGAGATCTCCTTCGGATCCAGGATGCGCACCACGTACGGCGCCTTGTCACGGCTGGACAGCCCGCGCAGATCGGCCGCGGAGATCTCCCCCATCAGGCCGTGCAGCGGCAGCCGATCCGGTTCCAGGTCGAAACGCTCGATGTCGAGCAGGCCGCGGTCGCTGGTGTCCATCAGCACCGGAATGCGGTGGCGGCGTGCGCTTTCCCGCACCAGCACCTTGATATCCAGCGAATCGCATTCCTCGACGAGGATCGACAATCCGCCCACGAACTCGTCCACGGTGGCCGCGTCCACCCCGGCCTCGAAGATTTCCACGGTGAGATACGGGTCGAGTTCGGCAATTCGACGGGCGGTCACCACCGCCTTGTTCACACCGATGTCGAAGACGGTCGCCGGAATTCGATTCAGATTGGACAATTCGATGGTGTCGAAATCGGCCAGGCGTAACCGCCCGCAAACCCCCTCCAGCGCCAGCGCGTAGGCGACGGAGTGCCCGACGCTCTGCCCGACGACGCCGATCGACAGCGTGCGCAGCCGTTGCTGTTCGATCGCCGTGAGCTTGTTGCGGTTGCGGTCGAGCCGGACCGCGTGGAAATCGGGCGCCGCGAGCAGCCCGACCAGCCGTTCCCGCCACGGGTAGTACACCCAGCGGCCGGCCTCGTCCGCCGCCGGCTGCCCGGAACGCGCCGCGATCCGGGCGAATTCGGCATGCAGCACCGGCCGCAGGTCGGTGACCTCGATATCGAGGCGGCCCCGCAGCTCGGCGAGCGTGCGCGCGTCGGTGGGATCGGTTTCGTCCAGGATCGAGGGCCGGTACGGCGCGTACCGGTGGGGTGGGGTCGCCATCTCAGCAACGACCTCCGCGATCGAACCGATCGCCGGAATTCAACCCCAGCGAACGCCACTCTTCCTGCAACAACTCGTATTGCGCCGTGGTGGCGTGGATCCGGTACGACTGTGCGTCCCACAGCACGGGGACGGTGCGATAGCGATCGTCGGGATATGAGACGGACGACACCTCCGACATCGCCACCCCGCCGGCCGTGCGATGCCGGTCCACGGTGAACGACGCCACCGTGCAGAATCCGTACGGAACACCTAACAGCAACGGGCCGTGCGCGATACAGCGCGAAACGGCCGCCGCGAGCGCGCCGCGTCCCCGGTGCTCGCGCGCCACCCAGGCGCCACGCGCCTCCACCATGCCCTGCCGGATTCGCTCCGCGACCACTCGCCGCAGGTAGGCGCCACCGGGCTGATCCGCCCATGGCCGCAGCGAATCGACCTCGCCGACCTGGAGATACGGGCCCTGCAGCCGGACCCCCGCGACCACCGTGCCGTCCGGATCCACCGCGGCGAAGAACAGCGAGGTGGTCAGTCCCTCCCGGGTCTGTTCGATGTCGAGCGCGCGCTCCACCCCGTAGTGCCGATAGGCGCGCAGCGCACCGTCGAGATAGCCCGCCCACAGATCGGGGCGGGACGAGACGGTGGCGACGTGAAAGATGCACCCCGACTTCGCATCCCGGAAGCTGCTCGCCTCTGGACCGGGATTCGCCGCCTGGTCGACCGCCATCGTATCGACAGTCATAATGATTTCCTACTCTGTAACTCGCGCGGGCACATGCCCACCCGGACCCGGCCGACCGACCACCGAGGCCGGATTCGTATGCGGGTCGCCTAGGCAGTATCCGCCATTCCGCTGGCGTTGACCAGATGTCCGGCAAATATTCCGAAACCTCGCCGTGGAACGCAGATTTCAGCAAGACCACGGCGCGGTGGCCTACAACCGGACAGAATGTTAAGACCAGTCGGTTCCAGAGTGGTTACCGGGGGGCTACCTAAATGAGAATGGAGATGAGCAACTCCACCGCGGAGACGCCCCGCCAGATCTCGATCTCCTCGCGATAGGCCCGGGTGATCTCGGCGGACGCGGTCGCATCGTCGACCTGAGCCCAGACGTCCTCCACCGGATCGTGGTAGTCGCCGTTGGGCTCGAACCGGGCGTAGACGCCCTTGGGTACCCGGCTCAGTACGTCACCCACCGGCACCGTGTCCGGCGACGCGTAGTCGTACCCGATAAGCACGTTGTAGTTCCCCGCCGGATCCGGCACGTACACGGTGTACAGCGGCCGTCCCGCCTCCGTACCACCGTGGTCGCTCGGCTCCGTACCACCCTGGTCGCTCAGCACCGTACCGCCGCGGTCGCGCAGCCGGTCGCGCAGGAACTCGATGAGTTCCCCGTTGCTGACCTTGAAACTCGGCCGCACCCGTGGCACCACCAGCCCGCCGAACACGGTCTCCGCACGCACCACGATGGAGTAGGTCATCGCGGCTCGACCGCCAGATACAGGTCGATCCGATAGGCGTGCGGGTAGAACTCGAAGTCACCGGTGAAGCTCCGGCGGATCTGCCGATGCTCCTCGGCATAGGAGATCTGGGTCCACAGATCGGTCATGATCTCCGGGAAGTTACCCACCGAGGAGAATCGCGCATAGGTCCCCTTCGGCAGCCGAGCCACGATATGCCCCCGCGTGACCTCGTCGAACGAGGCACACTCGTACCCCACGATCTGGGTGTTGTACGTGCTCAGATCGGCCGACCAGTCGGTGTAGGCGGTCGCCAGCGGACCCCCGAGTTCCTGATGCAGCACCGCCGCCCAGGCGGCCTCGAGATCGTGATCCCGCAGCTCCCCGAGTGGCCGCTTGGGGCTCCGCACCGGCAGACCGGCCACCCAGGTCTCGTCTCGCTCGATGATCTCGAACTGCATGGAAGGACTCTCTCGCACGAATCGTGTCGGCTGCGCGCAATGCGTCGCCACCTCGCTCGCCTGCCGTCCGGCCGGAACCGCAATGCTACCAACCCGCGCCGACCGCCATGGCCGACAATCGCCAGGTCGATCGCACCCGAAACACCGAACTCCCCACGAGACGCCATCGCACGTGCCGATGACCACACAGACCCTCGGAAAGCCCCAGAGCGAACAAACAGCTACCGAATACCGCCTGTAACGGACATCGTAAGCGCACCCTCCCAGCACCCCTCCCGCTCCCCCTCGAAGATTTCTGTGATCGAATTCTCACCGTGGCCCGCACCCTCGCCGAGCTGGCGACGGCACTGATCGACTGCCGCGCCTGTCCCCGCCTGGTCTCCTGGCGCGAACAGGTGGCCCACGAGAAGCGTGCCGCCTTCCGCGACCAGACCTACTGGGGCCGCCCGGTCCCCGGCTTCGGCCCCCCGGACGCCCGCATCCTCATCGTCGGCCTGGCCCCCGCCGCGCACGGCGCCAACCGCACCGGCCGCATGTTCACCGGCGACCGCAGCGGCGAGGTCCTCTACGCCGCCCTGCACGCCGTAGGCCTGGCCAACCAGCCCACCGCCACCGCGATAGACGACGGCCTGCAATTATTCGGCACCCGCATCACCTCCCCCGTCCACTGCGCCCCACCCGACAACAAACCCACCCCCACCGAACGCGACACCTGCCGCCACTGGCTGGTCGACGAACTCCACTTCCTGACCCCCACCCTCCGCGCGGTGGTGGTCCTGGGCGCCTTCGGCTGGCAGGCCCTCCTCCCCGTCCTCGCCGCCGCCAGCTGGACCGTCCCCCGCCCCCGCCCCACCTTCACCCACGGCGCCCACCACACCCTCCAACCGACAACCCCCCTCCACTCCCCGCTACACCTGTTCGGCTGCTACCACGTCAGCCAGCAGAACACCTTCACCGGCCGCCTCACCCCCCAGATGGTGGAACAGGTCCTCCTCCAGGCCAAGACCGCAGCAAACCTCCCCTGACCAGCCGATTCGGAGTCTCCCCAACCAACCTGCTACAGTTCTCCCGCGTGGTTCGGCAACGTTCCACACGGGGCTATAGCGCAGTTGGTAGCGCGTCTCGTTCGCATCGAGAAGGTCAGGGGTTCGATTCCCCTTAGCTCCACCGCAGCAGTCTTACTCGAACCAGTGACTTTCATGGCACCGGGACGAGTGAGATTGCTTTTACTGTTTCGTCTCCGCCTCGATCGGCCACCGTCCCACTCCGACGACTGGTTACGTACGGCCTTCGTTACCTCATGAGCCGTCACGGGTTGAGGCCGCTTCCAGACAGCGGAGAGACCACCCGGGGCGCCGCCGACGCCATGCCACGGCGATGCTAGTCCGCTGACCAGGTCAGCTACTCGAATCGCGACTTCGGCGGAGCCTGGTGCTCCATGTTGTTGGGATCGGTAGCGAAGCGGCCCCTTGTTTACTACGACGACGCCAACGAGGCGGCCCCGGAACAAGGGAATACGAGATGAACACCAGCCACAGCATGGGCGAACCGGCTGCATCGCGCCAGTTCGTGGCGCACCCCCCGTTCTGGGGCTCGAGAATGGCCTCTCTGACGACATTCGCGTGGCGGAAAAACCCCGTCGGGTCTTACCTGATCATGGTGGTCGCGATTCTCGCGTTCACTGCCGTCCTGGGCGGGCTGTACATGGGCGTGCAGATGTATATCTACCGTAGTTCGGGCGGGTCGAGCGCTCTCGCCGAGATCATGGACAAGGTTATCCGTTACGGTTTCACGGCTGTCCTTCTGAGCGGTGTCGGCGGCTGGTACTGGTGGTCTCAACGGTCCGGAAACGGAAAGTTTTTCGTCGCCGTCACGCGCGATGCCCTGACTGTCAGCAAGCGGCCGGGTGATGTTTATCCGTTCAGCGACGCAAAGCTGGGTGTGTGGGGGATATCCGGCGGCATGACGATGGGTACGACGCTGCACCTGCACTGCGGTCAGCGCCGCTTCGTTCTGGGCGGGCGAGATTATCGCGTTGCCGCCGGAACACAGCTCGACGCGCCCGACGCCGGCTACGGCCTGCCGATGGACGTCGACGCCTGGGTGGCGGGCACGGACTTCGGTGAGATTCTCGCCCTGGCCGGCCGCCGGAGTAACCGGAGTCCGTTGGATGCAAGCACGTCTGCCCCGGCGGGACCGACTCGTTGCCTGCTGTTTCCCAGCCCCCTGTCGATCCAACAGATGGGTTCCTTTGCATTCCGACGGAAACAACAACTCCTGCGATCGGTCGACCAACCTCACCTGGCCATCGACGTGGACACCGATGCGATCCGGGTGATCGACCCCGACACCGATGCGCTGATTGCCTCGGCGCAGGTGGCGCAGGTGACCGCGACACCGGAAACCTACCGATACCGACACGGGTCGCCGCGGTTCTCGGGCGGATCGGTCGACCGAATCGCAGGCCGGGTACTCGAGCGAAGCATGGCCTCGTCGCTGTCCACGACACCCGTCCTGGTCGTGTGCATTCCTGGTGCGCGACCGCTGACCATCGGATGTCGTGACACCGTCGGAGGTTTGGACCAGCGGTTTTCCTGGCCGCGCGACGTGCGGCAGCGCGTGAATGAACCCCCGGACTTTTCGGTCTCGGGGGCGGATTGGCTGACGCTCGTCGAGAAATTCGGCTTGACCTCGCAGCTGGAAGACAAAACCAGACAGCCGCGGTGCAGACACTGATCGCCGTCGATGCCGAGCGATATGCTCAGCACCAAGTTCGCTGGAGGACTGGATCTTTCGTCGCTGCAGGCGCCGATTGGGCTGTCGGAAACTGAGATCCATGGTTGGATCGGCACAGTGTCGATGACGTCAGGAACTTCGAGTACCCGTATCGGCATCGGGGTGGGCAGAACTTCTCTCGAAGTCGCACCCGGTAACCGCGTCTCGTCCCCGGCGGGCTGCGTCGCCCTAGGAGTGTGAGCACGATGCCTCCGCACCGACTGGGGCGTGTTACGGCAGGACTGAGACGGCCGCAGTCGATTCCGCCGACCTCGCCCGAACCCGAGCCGACCCCGGAAGACTTCAGCGGCCACCTCGGTCGGTTGGTGCAGGCCGGCGGCAGGGTTGCCGCGTGGGACGGATGGTTGAAGATCGGCGCAGTTGTCACCGCAATCGGCGTGCTGGTCGGCTTCTATTTCACAAGTAACAGCTTCCGGGAAACGACCAGACAGAACGAAATTTCGAGACAGGCGCAGATCACGGACAGATTCACGAAGGCAGTCCAGGCTCTGGACAGCCCCGGCGAGAACGTCCGAATCGGTGGGATCTATTCACTGGAGCAACTCGCCAAAGATTCCGTGGAGGTACGAATTACCATCATCGAGGTTCTGGCTGCCTTCATCCGTGGAAAAACACGAATCAACGACGGACGATGCGATACGGGTACGCCGGTCACCGACGACGTTCAAGCCGCGATCACCGCGATCGGGCGCCGTTCGTTCGACGAAGCTCCGCTGGTCATCAACCTGACGGACACCTGCCTTCCCGACGTAGACCTTTCGAGTGCCGACCTACTGGGAGTGAGTTTCGGTGGATCCAACCTGGCCCGGGCGGACCTGAATTGGGCCCGTTTGTTCCACCAACGCGACTACGCATCCACTCCGCAGGTCACGACATTCATGAGTACCGATCTGACGGGTGCGCTGATACAGAACACCGATCTCAGCGGCACATTCTTCGACCATGATATCTTGACCGGAGCGATATTCGACAGTTCGAACCTCACCGGTGCTCATTTTCTGACCTCCGTCCTGGACAGGGCACGGTTTCTCCAGGCCGATCTGACAAGGACCTGCTTCGAGGAGAGCAGCCTCCTCGGAAGCGAATTCGGCAACGGGTACGACAAAGACGATGCATTACATATCGGAGCGGCACGTTTCATCGCGGACAGGCATACCGGCACCGAGTGGCCGCGTGGCTTCGTTCCCCGGTCGACGATAGATGCCGCAGCCGACGAGATCTCTTGCTAGATACCGTCTCCCGAACCACATGAAGTCCGCAACACGCTTCGGCCCTCAGTCCGGCTCGGCGGGAGCGGTGACGACCACGTCCAGCATCGCCCGCAGACGGCGGGTCAGGTCGTCGGGATCGGCGTGGACGAGGGCCGTGCTGCCGATCATCTTGCGCATGAGCCAGAAGCCGGCGATGAGGGAATGGGCCAGCATTGCGCGTTCGTCGGCGTCCGGGCCCTCCAGTTGGTCGCTCAGATATCGCGCGGCGTGTTTTTCGATTCCGGCGCGGACTATTTCCGCTGCTTTGGGGTTGGCCGCGGAGCGGAGCATCAGGAGGAAGGGGTCCAGGTGTTCCGATTCCGGGGCGGTTCGTTCGACGAGGCGGGTGGCGATGCCCTGGGAGAGGGTGGCGACGTGGTCCGGTAGCACCGTGCGGGGCGCGAATGCGGTGTCGACTGCTTCGGCGAACAGCTGTTCCTTCGAGCCGAAGTAGCGGTTGACCAGCATTGCCGTCACTCCGGCGGATTGTGCGATCTCGCGCACGCCTACGCCGTCGTACCCATGTTTCGTGAAGGCGATCACCGCGGATCGGAGGATGGCCTCCCGGGTGGCGGCGGCGTTCCGTGGTCGCTTGTGCGGCGTGCCGCCGTCGGGCTCCTGGCTCACGGGGAACAGCGTAGCGCATTGTCTACGTTTGTAGACTTCATGGTCGAGTAAGTCTACAGTCGTAGATATCGCGTCGTGCCGGATGTCCTGTGAGACCCGGAAGCCTCGTCCCGACTGCGGCAGATCGCGCTCGGGGGCACACGACATCGGATGAAGAGGAGTTGGAGATGGAACTGAATCTGAGCGGGAAGCGCGCTCTGGTGACCGGATCGAGTTCCGGGCTGGGTGAGGCTACCGCCCGGATGCTGGCTGCCGAGGGGGCTGCGGTCATCGTTCATGGGCGTGATGAGGCTCGTGCCGGTCGGGTTGCCGCTGCTATCCGGGAGGCCGGCGGGATCGCGACGGTGGCGCTCGGGGACCTCGCCACCGATGCCGGGGCGGACGATGTCGCGGGTGTCGCGCTCGCTGGTGGGCCGGTCGACATCCTGGTCAACAATGCGGGCTTCTATCGCCACTTGTCGTGGACCGATGCGACGGCGGCGGAGTGGTTGTCGACCTACGACACCAATGTCGTGTCGGGGGTGCGCATGATTCAGCGCCTCGTTCCGCAGATGCGCGAACGCAATTGGGGTCGGGTGGTCACCGTCGGTGGCGGACTCGCGTTGCAGCCGATGAACACTCATCCCCAGTACAACGCGACGCTGGCGGCGCGGCACAACCTCGCGGTCTCGCTCGCCAGGGAGTTGAAGGACACCGGGGTCACCTCCAATGTCGTTTCGCCAGGGGCGATCCTGGTGGAGGCGACCAAGGAGTTGGTTATCGGTATCGGTCCGGCTCGCGGGTGGGGTGACAGCTGGGAAGAGATTCTGCCCAATGCGGTGAATTCGCTGATTCCCAACGACCGTGGGCGTTTCGGGCGGCCCGAGGAGATCGCCGCGGCGATCGCTTATCTGTGCAGCGACTATGCCGAATACGTGAGCGGCGCGACGATCCGGGTCGACGGCGGGCTCATCAGGAGTGCCTTCTAGCGCCGATCTGCTTGTCCCCGTGGTGGTTTCGGTCACCCGCCGGAGACCCTCCGTGATCGTCGCGGTGAGCTGCCCCCGAGTACGACCCATGAGTGCAGTCGATAAAGCTGGAACAAGGTCGACGAGGTGGCCAGCACGGCGAAAGAGACGGCCGGCCGGGCCCGGGTACCGGGCCCGCCCGCATCGTGCTTCTACACAGTCGAACGGAAACCTTCGGACAGCGCGGTAGGGTCGCAGTCGTCACCGTATGTTCCGGCGTCGCCGTCCGGCGCGGCGACTCGGATTGCCTGCCGGGGCCCGGGGTAGAACGTGCCGAGGGTGAACATGCGATTGCCGCCGGAAGGGGCCCGATGGTCGAGACACTCCGTGTGTCGGGTGGCGGTTCGGCGCGGTGACGCCCCCGCATCCCGTTGTCGCCGAGTTCCTCGCCGTGCTCGCGGAATCGGCGGGCGACGCGACGCCGGCCGGGCTGTGCCGCGCGTGTGTGGCGGTGCTGCCGGTGGCGCGTGCGGCGATCGTGGTGCATGCCGACTCGGACGGGTGGGAGTTGTTGTGCGCCAGTGACGAGATCGCGGCCCGAGTCGAAGCGGTTCAGGCCACCGTGGGCGACGGTCCCGCCGTCGACGCGATCGCCGGCGGCGCACCGGTTCTGGTCCCGGACCTCACCACGACCGGATCCAGCCGCTGGCCCGCACTGCTCGACGCCCTCGGTCGTGACGCCCCGAGCGCGGTGTTCGCATTCCCGCTGCAATTGGGGGCCATCCGGCTGGGGGTGCTGGACCTGTATCGCGAGGCCCCGCAACGACTGTCGAGCCAGGACATCACGTCGATGACCCTGGTGGCCCATCTGGTTACCATGACCTTGTTGAACGAGGCCGGCCGAGACGGGGATCCGGGGTGGGAACTGTCGCCGGACGCACAGGCCATCCATCAAGCCACCGGAATGGTGGTGGCACAGCTCGGAGTGCCCGCCCGAGAAGCCTATGTGCGGTTACAAGGGCACGCGTTCGCCCACGGCCTGCTGCTCAGCGAGGTCGCCGCGGATGTCGTCGCGCGCAGGCTGCGACTGTCGCCGAACGGACACGACACACGTTGAGGCCCCCTACCGAGGTGGACAGAGAACAGGGACGAAGGGAACAGGACACCATGGATGCTCGGGAAGGTCCGCTCACACGGGCGTTCGTTCGGCTGGCCGACACCCTGGTCGCCGACTACGACGCGATCGAGCTGTGCCAGCAGCTCGTCGATGATTGCGTCGAGCTGTTGCACGCCACCGCCGCGGGACTGTTGCTCGGCGATCACCACGACAGCCTGCGGGTGCTGGCCTCCACCAGCGAACAGACCCGCCTGATGGAGTTGTTCCAGCTGCAGGCCGATGCCGGGCCGTGCCTGGACGCGTACCACACCGGCAATCAGGTCGTCGTCGACGACCTGACCGCCGCTCGAGCGGCGCGATGGCCGGTGTTCGGCGACCGGATGCTCGCCGAGGGATTCCGCGCCGTCTACGCGGTGCCGTTGCGGCTGCGAGAACAGCGGATCGGCGCGCTGAACCTGTTCTGCACCCAGGTCGGTGCGCTGTCGCCCGAGGACGTGGCGGTCGGGCAGGCGCTGGCCGACGTGGCGACGATCGGAATTCTGCATCAACGTGTGTCGCTCGGCACGAGAGCATCAACGAGCAATTACAGAGCGCGCTCAACAGCCGCATCATCCTCGAACAGGCCAAAGGTGTTCTCGCCGAACGCGGTGGCCTGGACATGGAGCAGGCCTTCATCATGCTCCGTACGTACGCCCGCAACACCAACACCCGTCTGGCCGAGGCCGCTCGCGCCATCGTGGACGGCACCGTCGACACGAAGGGTCTACTGTCGGCCGCCCAACCCGACCCCCCGGGTCCTACCGGGTAGCCGCCGCGTCGCCGTCACCGGACGTCGACGCGGCGACCGAAGACTCCGGTGGGCGCAGGTCGACGTCTCGCGGCGGCCGCGCGATCGTTCCGCCACGCCGCCGGCGCGGCGCGGTGTCGAGGACCTCATCGGTTCGAAGGCCGAACAATGTGGTCCGGATCTTCCGCGCGGCCCGGTGCGCATCGTCGATCGCCTCGGACACTCGCCGCAGCTCCCCACCGGATCCGTTGTGTGGCACCACATCCCGTAGCAAGGCGGTGGCCGCGACCAGTCGCTGCATCATCTCGCGCACAACGCGGTCACGCGCACCTGGCAACCGCAACGAGGACGGTCCGGCCGAACCTCTTCTACCGAAAGCCGAACGCGCACAGCGTCGCCGAGGTCTGGAGCAACGGTTCTCACCGTACCCGACCACCCCCAGAACGACAGCCCGAGATCGGCTGCGCCGCCATCGAATCGGTGGACGCGCTCGGGTGCGCAATCCCGCGGCGTGTCGGAGGTCGGCACGCGCGGTGGGTGGCGCTGCGAGCTTCGCGCAACGCACCATGGGTACGTCCACGACCAGGAGAGGAACACCATGGATGCTCGGGAAGGCCCGCTCACCCGGGCGTTCGTCCACCTGATCGACACCCTGGTCGCGGATTACGACTCGATCGATCTGTGTCAGCAGTTGGTCGACGACTGCGTGGAGTTGCTGCACGCGAGCGCGGCCGGGCTACTGCTGAGCGACAACACCAGCCTGCGCGTGCTGGCCGCCACCAGCGAACAGACCCGACTGATGGAACTGTTCCAGCTACAGGCCGATGCCGGGCCGTGTCTGGACGCGTACCGCACCGGTGCCCGGATCGTCGTCGACGATCTGACCGAGCAGGCTGCACGATGGCCGGTGTTCGGCGACCGGATGCTCCGCGAGGGGTTCCGTGCGGTGTACGCGGTGCCGCTGCGGCTGCGCGAACAGCGGATCGGCGCGCTGAACCTGTTCTGCGGACAGCCGGGTGCCCTGTCGCCGGCGGATGTGTCCGTCGGGCAGGCGCTGGCGGATGTGGCCACGATCGGGATCCTGCATCAGCGTGTGATCGCGCGTCAGGAGATCGTCAGCGAGCAACTGCAGACCGCGCTCAACAGCCGCATCATCATCGAACAGGCCAAAGGGGTACTCGCCGAACGCGGCGGCCTCGACATGGGACAGGCCTTCACGATGCTGCGCGCATACGCCCGCAACACCAACACCCGCCTCGCCGTACTGGCCCGCGCAATCGTCGAGGGCACCTTCGACACCACCGCCCTGCTGCGCGCCTCCTCGCCGGGCGCGCAGCGGTAGCACCTCGCGAGTTCGGCGAGCAGCGGCATGACGGGGTCGTCGCCGGCGTCTGGTGCGCGTCGAGAACGGTGATCCGGCAGCTGTGATTCGAGACAGGGTGAAGTCGATGCTGGCTAACCTGATGTCATGTCGTATCGGTACCCGGGGCCGCCTCCCGGCCGCGCCGAACCGCCGGTGATCGGGTGGGATGTCGCGGTCTCGGTGAGTCTGCTCGTCGTGTCGTTCCTGGGTTGCTCGGTGGTGGCCCTCGCCGGGCTGTTCCTGTTGGCGTTCGCCGACTATTGCCCACCCGAGAGTTGTCATCCCGATCGGGCGGTGACCCTGCTGGGGCTGGGGCTGGCGGCGGCGGGGCTGGCGCTCGTCATCGGCGTAGTGGCCGTGACGATTTCGGTGACCCGGCGGCGACTCTCGTGGCCGGCGGCGGTGATCGTCACGGTGGTCTGTGTGATCGCGTGCGGGGCCGGGATCGTGGGTGAATTCACGTCGCTGTCGTAGCGTGGGGTGGGACAGACGGATTGCGGCCGAACGGTATCGATACCGTTCGGCCGCAATCCGTTTCGCGAGTAGGGAGTCCTAGACCGGGAGGCCGCCGTAGGTGCGGCGCCACTTGGCCTCGAAGAAGGACAGGATGCCGAAGGCGATCAGGCCGAGGGCCACGGCGAGCAGGAGCCACGGGCCCAGCCAGGTGTGGGCGAATTCGGCCAGGACCCCGTCCAGGCCCTTCGCGGCGTCGGGGTCGTAGGTGACCGCGGCGTCGATCAGGGCGATGCCGATGCCCGCTACGATCGCTCCCCTTGCGACGTAACCGAATCGGCCGAGGGCGACGACCGCGTCCTGGGTGGCGGCCGGCATCCAGCCCATGCGGAGGTCGTCGACGAATTCGGCGCGGAAACCGCGCAGGGCCGACACCACGCCGGCGGCGGCGATCACGATACCCGCCACGACCAACAGGACGTAGCCGCCGTTCCAGCTCAGGACCTCGGCGCTCACGTCGCGGGGGGTGGTGTCACTGGAAGGGGGTGTGCGGCCGTCGCGGACGAACCAGAGTGTGCTGAAAAATACGATGGCGTAAGCGATTCCGACACCCAGGCGGAACAGGCGCTGGCCCGCGCTCACGTGCACGCCGGGGGTGGCGGCCTGGACCAGTCGCCAGATCGCCAGGCCCGCGAAGGCGATCACGAGCAGCCACAGCAGCACGTAGCCCAGCGGCTGGGCGGCGATGGCTTCGAGGGCGCCGCGGCGGTCGGGGGCGTGCCGGCCGATGCCCAGCGCCATCATCACGGCGATGATGCCGACCACCACGTAGACCACACCACGCGCGACCAGCCCTGCGCGAGCGAGCATTTCGACGCCGCCGGTGGATCCGCGGCGCCGGGCGCCCCAGGAGCGTTCGCCGCCCCACCGCCGGTTGGAACGGTATTCCCGTTCGCGGCCGTAGCCTCTGCCTCGCGCGCCACGGCGCCAATATCCGCGCCTCGTCCCGATGATGCTCATTACCGATCACCCTTTCGCTCGGTCAAGGGGTCAATAGCCGCTTCTTCACCGCTCAAACGGCGCGGGCCCCGATATCCGGCTGTGCGAGCGCCAGCCCCCTGGACATTCGCCGCGCTGCGAAATGGGCGGTATCTCAGCGGAATTCGGTGCTGAGCACGGGTTTCCCGACGGGTCAGGCCATCGGTGCCGACCATTCGACCTCGGGCCAGACCGCTCCCGTGGCCGGGCGGCCGAGGACCGCGTGGGCGAGGAAATCGGCGACCAGGCCGCGGGTCACCGCGGCGGCGCGGTCCGGCGCGAGAGTGCCGCACAGTTCGCGCGGGCCGCCGAGATGGGGTAGGTCGGTGGGGGTGTAGTGCTCGCCGCCGCGCACCATCGCCACGGTGAACGGGCCGGGGGTGTGGTGGCCGAACGAGATCCACGAGGCGTCGACCATGGCGCCGTAGCCGACCAGCATCACGGGGCGGTCCAGGCCGTCGCGCTCGACCGAGGAGCCGTCGTGCCAGCCGGCGGATCCGTCCAGCACCACGGCCGCGCGGATCCTGCGGTCCGCGGCGGCCATCGAGACCGCCGTGTAGCCGCCGTAACTGTGGCCCAGCATGGCGATTCGGCCGGGATCGATCAGATCGCCGATCACGGGCAGTTCGTCGAGCCGGTCCAGGACCGTGCGCGCATCGGCGACCCGGGCGGCGAGCCGGTCCCGCATGTACGCGTCGGTCATGACCGGTGGGTCGCCGAGAACGACTCGGCCGCTGGGGAATTCGACCGCGGGCGATTCCCCGGTGTGGTCGGCCACGACCACCGCCCAGCCGCGTGAGGCCAGATCGGCGGCCAGGCCGGACAGGATCCAGCGCGGTGTGCCGAGGCCAGGCGACATCAGCAGCACCGGCAATCGGCCGAGAGTGGTGTCCGCGGGCGGGTTTTCGGCGGCGGGGGCCGTGGCGCCGATCGCCGCGGCGGCCGAGACCGGGGAATGCAGCCAGGTCGCCGCCTGGCCCGCGATCCGGATGTCGGCATCGGGGCCGCTCGCGGGGATGTAGGAGGTGGGCATACCGGCCTCCGCCGCCGGATACCACGCCGAGACCATGACCGCCTGCTCCTCGTCACCGAGTTGCACGTCGACCCGGCCGACCGGGTGCGGGCCGGTCGGAGCGGGCAGCGGGGAAGCGCTCACCGCCACCTGATGGCAGGCGAAACCTTCTGCGCCGCACAGGGCGTCGTCGGTATCTGCGCGCGCCGGACCCGCGAGCCAGGCCAGGCCGAATACGGCGGCGGCAGCGCTCGACAGCAGCCGAGCGATCATCGGTACCTCCACGGCGTCCTGGGCGTCGAGCGCCTCGCGGTCGGCGACGCCCCGGACCGTGATCACGACCGGCGCGAGGCCGATCTCGCATGTCGCCGAATACCGAAGTATGCCAGGAACTTCCGGCATATCGCCCAGCGGCCCGACCGATGCCGCCGAACGCTCCGTGACCGGCCCGGATCGGCGGGCCGATCAGCGCGTCCCCGGCGGACCGCTCACCGCTTCGACGCGGTCACGAATCCCCGGACCGCGTCGGCGAAGCGCCGCGGTTCCTCCAGATGTCCCATGTGCCCGCTGTTCTCCAGGATGACCAACCGGGCGTCGGGGATCAGCTCGTGCAGTTCCCAGCCCCAGCGCGGGCCGCAGATGACGTCGTGACGGCCCACGATCACCAGGGTCGGCACGGTCGAATTCGGGAGGTCGTCGCGGTCGTCGATGAGATCCGGGGTGAGGTCGGCGGCCAGGCCGGAGATGAAGGTCGCCCGCAGGCCGTCCCGGAAGGTGGCCCAGCGCGGTTCGTCACCCCAGTAGTCGGCGAAATAGGAAGGGAGGATGCCGCGGGCGACCGCGAGGGTCTGTTCGTCGTCGGCGATGCTCGGCATGGCGTCGAGCGCGGCGAGTACCCCGGCCAGTTCCGGGCGACCCGCGTGGGTGGTGACGAATTCCTGGAAACTCCGTCCGGCCTCGGCGCCGTGTTCCGGGCCGGTGACCGGCGCGCCCTCGTAGAGGACGACGCCCGCCAGGCCGGCGGGCCGGTGCAGCGCGTGGTAGGCGGCGACGAAAGCGCCGTGCGAGTGGCCGAGCAGGTGGAATTCGGGGACATCCAGGTGTTCGGTCAGCGCCTGCAGCGCCCGGCTGAGGCGTTCACGGGTGTAGCCGTGCGGGTGACTGGGCAGGCGGCCGGATCCGCCGGTGCCGAGCGCCTCGACGTACACCATGGTCAGGTGTTCCTCCAGCTCCGGCGAGCGCAGGTACTCCCAGTGGATGCCGGGACCGCCGGGGTGGGCCAGGCAGACCGGACCGCTGCCGTACACGTGGTACCGCTGGACGACGCCGTCGGAGTCGATGGTGTGGGTGCCGGGGGCGAGGGCGGACATCAGGCGGCCTGTAGCGGGACGGCGAAGGATTTGCGCAGCGAGGACGGTCCGACCAGCGGCAGCAGCGCCGCCAGCAGTTTGCCCTTGAACGCCGCCGGGGTGCGGACCAATTCGACGTCGACCCGGGAGCCGGTGCCCTCGGGGGTGGCGTGGAAGGTCCAGCCGCCGCCGGCGCCGAACAGTTTGGAGTCCAGGGTGGTGATCGTCACGGTGTCGCCGGCCGGGTCCCAGCGGTAGCGGGCCCGCTCCCAGGCGGCGGCGGTGCCCTCGGTGACCTCGGCCCAGTTGTCGCCGCGGTCGTGGACGACGAAATGTTGCGCGTCGATACTCGGCCACACCTCGGGGCGGGCCGGGCCGAAGTCGGTCAGTACCGCCACGACCTCGGCGGGAGTCAGGGTGGACATCAGGTGGAAACGAACGGTAGCCATGGAATGACTCTCTCTCCCGGACGGGGTGCGCCGAATCTGTCGGTTGACGCTGCCGTGACGTAATCCGGTGTGGGTAATGTCGCGATCGGTCCCGTCGACCGTCGCGGGGCCGGGAGGAGAGCGCCGCCCATGCGGATGTTCGGACGCGATACCGAGCTGAAGGATCTGGTCGCGCTCGTGGACGGTCCCGGCGACCGCAGCGGCATCCTGATCGACGGGGAACCGGGGATCGGGAAGTCGGCGCTGGTCGACGAGGCGGTCGCCGCCGCGGCCATCGCGGGGGTGCGGGTGTTGCGGACGGCGGGGGCGGAGGCCGAATACGGGCTCGCCTACGCGGGGCTGCAGCGGCTGCTGTATCCGCTGCGCCGGGGTTTCGAGGCCCTGCCGGCGCGGCAACTCGACGCGCTGTCGGCGGCCGTGGGGATGTCGGACGCCGAGGGCGAGCCGAGCCTGCATCTGGTGGCGCTCGCCGCCCTGACCGTGCTGTCCGATACCGCGGCCGAGCGGCCGCTGCTGGTCGTCGCCGAGGACGCGCACCGGCTCGATCCGGCCAGCGCCGAGGTGCTCGCCTTCGTCGCGCGGCGGATCGACTCCGAACCCGTCGCCGTCCTGGCCACCGTGCGCGACGGGACGGATTCGCCGCTGCGCGACGCCGGGCTGACCCTCATGCGGCTCGGCCCGCTGTCCGAGGACGACGCGGACGCGCTGCTCGACAGCATCGCGCGGGATCTGCCGGATCCGCTCCGGCGGCGGGTGCGCGAACAGGCCCACGGCAATCCGCTGGCGTTGACCGAACTGCCCACGGCCGCAGCGGATCTCACCGATCCCACCTCGGCGCTGCCGTTGACCGAACGGCTCGAACGAGCCTTCTGCACCCGTGGCGCCGCACTGCCCGCGGATACCCGATCGGCGTTGCTGGTCGCGGCGCTGAACGACAGCGACTCGATCATCGAAATACTCACCGCCACCGGAATTCTGCTGGATTCCGCGGTGGGTGCGGAGATCCTCGCGCCCGCGGTGACGGCCCGGTTGATCGATATCGATTCCGGCACAGTGACTTTCCGGCATCCGCTGATCCGGTCGGCGCTCGCGTCGGCGGCGGCCGACGACGAACGGCGGCGGGTGCATCTGATCCTCGCCGATCTGCTCGCGGAGTTCCCGGACCGCCGGGTGTGGCATCGGGCGGCGGGGACCGACGGCGCCGACGAGGCGGTGGCCGGCGCACTCGAGGCCGCCGCCGAACGATCCCGGTACCGGGGCGGCGCGGTCGCGGTGCTGGAGCGGGCCGCGGCCCTCAGCGCCGATCCGGCCCGGCGCGCGGATCGGCTGCTGCGCGCGGCCGAACTGGCCGTCGACTCCGGGCGGCGCGATACCGCCGAGCGGCTGGTCGACACGGCCCGCACCCTCCCGCTGACGCCTGCCCAGGAGGCCACCGCGAACTGGTTGCCCAGCGGTTTCGAGGACGGGCTTCGCGAAAGTCCTTCGCGTGTCGGCGAATTGACCGCGCTCACCGCCTCCGTCGCCGCCGGCGGGTATCCGGACGCGGCGCTGCGGATCCTGTGGGGTGCGGCCATGCGGTGCTTCTGGATCGATCCCGGGGCCGAGCCGAAGCGGGCACTGCTCGCGGTCTCCGACAGCTTCGGGCTGCCCGCCGACGATCCGCGCAAGATCGCGGTCGACGCGCTCGTGGCGCCGTTCGACCGCGGTGCGCAGATCCTCGGCCACCTGCGCACCCTGGCCGCGACGACGGGGCGGGATCCGGAGGTCGACCGCTTTCTCGGCAGCGCCGCCTTCCAGGTCGGCGCCTTCGACCTCGCGGCGCAGTTCACCGCGGCCGCGGCGCCCGGATTCCGGTCCTCGGGACGGCTGGGCCTGCTGGCCCGCGCACTCTCGATCAATGCCTGGAGCCTCACCCGGCTCGGCGACCTCGCCGCCGCGACGCCCGTCCTGGCCGAGGCGGCCACCTTCTGCCGGGAGACCGCACAGCCTTTCATGTACGGTTCGGCGGTCGCGGCGCAGGCCGAGATCGCCGCGCTGCGTGGGGATTACGAGCGGGCCGCGGTGCTCGCGGCGGACGCCGAGCGGATCGGACTGTCCGCCGGTGCGCGTCCGGTGCTGGCCACCGCGCAGCTCGCTCGCGGACTGATCGCGTTGGGCGAGGGGCGGTTCGACGACGCCTTCGCCGATCTGGCCCGTATCCACGATCCCCGCGATCCGGCGCATTCGCCGGTGCTGCGCGCGTATTTCCTCACCGAACTCGCCGAGGCCGCGGTCCGGGCCGGCCAGACCGACGCGCTGGCGGCATTGGTCCGGGACCTGGAACCGGTGGCGGCGATCACCCCGTCGCCCGCTCTGCAGATCGGAATGCGTTACGCCCGAGCGGTTCTCGCGAAGGATTCGGCCGAGGAGCTGTTCACGGCCGCGCTCGGCGCGGATCTCACCGGCTGGCCCGCCGAACGCGGCCGCCTGCATCTGGCCTACGGGGAATGGCTGCGGCGGCAGCGCCGGGTCGTGGAATCGCGTACCCAATTACGCACGGCGCGTGAGCTTTTCGATGCCCTGGGCTTCGTCGCGTGGAGCGAGCGGGCCCGGCTGGAACTGCGCAGCGCGGGCGAGTCGAGCCCGAATCGCGATCCGGACGCGCGGGAACGGCTCACCCCGCACGAGTTGAGCATCGCGCAACTGGCGGCGCAGGGGCTGACCAATCGGGAGATCGGGCAGCGACTGTATCTGTCGCACCGGACCGTCAGCACCCATCTGCATCGGATCTTCCCGAAATTGGGTATCAGTTCGCGCGGTGATCTGGCGGCGTTGCTGCCCGCGGGGAAGGACTCCGCCGCCTGATCGACCATTCGCCCGAGCCGTCATCGACGCCGACCACCTCCGAGAGATCCCGGAGCCGGGCACCCGCGGTACCCGGCTCCGAGGGGATCACAACTCGGCGCGCTGCCGCAGATTTCCGTGCGAGTCCACCTCGATGACGACGTCGATGCCGATCCGCCGCAGAAACGGATGGTCGTGGCTGACGACCAGGATCGCGCCTCGATAGTCGGCGAGCGCGTCGACCAGTTGATCGACGCTGGCGATATCGAGATTGTTGGTGGGCTCGTCGAGGATCAGCAGTTGCGCCGGCGGATCGGCGAACAGCAAGCGCGCCAGCGATACTCGGAACCGCTCCCCACCCGAGAGCGTCGACACCGGCCGCTCCACGCTGCTGCCGCGCAGCAGCAGCCGGGCCAGATGGTTGCGGATCACGGCCGTCGGGGTGGCGGTGGCCACCGCGGCGACATTCGCCAGCGCACCGGCATTCTCGTCGAGACCGTCCAGCCGTTGCGGCAGGTAGCCCACCCGGTCGGTGTGCAGCGTGGCCCGTTCCGGATCCCGCCCGCTGAGCAGCGTCTCGAGCAGGGTCGACTTACCCGCGCCGTTGGGACCGACCAGCGCAACGTGTTCCGGCCCCTGGATGACGACTCGCCGCGCACCGTCGCCCAATTCGGCGATGCGCCGGCTGCGCGGCACATCGGGGTCGGGCAGGTCGAGATGGATGTGTTCGTCCTGCCGGACACGCGCGGCGGCCGCATCCGAAGCATCCTGGGCCGCACGGACTTTCGCGTCGAGCGTCGATCGCATCGCCCCGGCCGAACCCTGTGCCCGGCTGGCCCGGTTCCCGGCGAGGATCCGGGGAATGCCGCCGTCGCGCTGGGTGGCGCGGGCGGTGCGCTCGCGCCGGGCGAGCTTGGTCTCGGCCTCGATCCGTTGCCGCTTCTCGACTTTCAACGCCTGTTCGGCGGTCCGTGCCGCCTGCGCGGCCGCCGCCTGTTCCTGCTCGACGTATTGCTGCCACGCACGGTACGGCCCGCCGAACACCTCGAGTGTTCCCCCACGCAGCTCGGCGGTGGCATCCATATGCTCGAGCAGTTCGAGATCGTGGCTCACCACCACGAGGGTGCCGGGCCACGAATCCACGAATGTGGTGAGTTTCGCGCGGGTTTCGCGGTCGAGGTTGTTGGTCGGTTCGTCGAGCAGGGTGATGGGTGTGCGCCGGACCCGCAGGCCGGTGACGGCGACCAGTACGGCCTCACCACCGGAGATCTCCCCCACCCGCCGATCGAGATCGGCTGCGCCGAAACCGATCTCGTGCAACGCCTCCTCGGCCCGGGATTCGATGTCCCAGTCGTCGCCGATCGTGTCGAAGTGCTCGGCCCCGGTCTCGCCGGATTCGATCGCGCGCAGGGCGGCGCGCTGGTCCGCGATTGCGAGCAGGTCGGCGATGGTGGCCTCGCGGCCGAGGGTCAGCGTCTGGGGCAGATATCCCACCTCGCCGGTGGTCTCGATCCGCCCGGACGTCGGGGTGAGGATTCCGGCGATCAGCCGCAGCAACGTCGATTTACCGGCGCCGTTGCGGCCGATCAGACCGGTGCGCCCGGCGGACAGGGTCCCGGTGAGCCCGGCCAGCGCGACCGTGCCGTCGGGCCATTCGAAGGACAGATTCTGCAGGGTGATCGCGGAAGGTACGGATGTGGACATGGGTCGTCGACTCATTTCTGCTCGCACTGCGAGCGGCCGCATAGATCGCGCCGGGTCGCGATGACCCACCGGCGCGGACGATTCGGAAACGATGCGGAGGCAGACGAAGGCGTGACGATTCGCCCGATTCGGATACCGAGCGGAATGCGTGAGGAGAAGCGCCGCCTTCGACCGGGCGGCTAGAGTCTGTCGACTTCCTCGATGAGCACGTGACCAGGCTACCAGCGCGTATCAGCGAGCCGTTCGCCCCGAGGTCCGCATCACATCGGCGACACCCGCCGGCGCGAACCGGCACCCTGTACCCGCACCGCGGCCGGTCGCGGCGCGTCTTCGGTCGGCCCGGTGAGCGTGATCGTGCTCGCGGTGCACGCGACGGCGAGACTGCCCGCGGCCACCACGGCCCGCAACGCCGCGATCACCCGCATCGGGATTCGGCTGCCGGTCATAGTGGTGTCCTTTCGGGGAACGGCACTGTTCCTCCACTGTGCGTCCGGTTCTCCTGCCGCGCATCCGTCATCCGACGTCGCCGTGACGTACCGCTGCGGAGCCCGCCGTCACGCGCGATACCGGAACCGGCGGAGCGCGTCGAGTCGGGCGGGGCGGTGCAGGCGGGTGGTGAGCAGGCGCTGCCGTTCCGAGGTGAGCTGGGCGAAGGTGTTCCGGACGTGGGAGACGAACGGGTCGCCGGGGTGCCGGACGAGTGGGGGCACGATGGTGCCGGTGGCCTCGGCGGCGAGGGCGACCTCGAGTGCGGCCACGTGGGCGCAGAATTCGCCGAGCGGATCCGGGGCGGGTGCCTCCACCAGCAGGTCGGCGTGTTCCAGGATCAGGTCGCGCATCGCGCGGTTCGCGGGCATGAGGACGTGGTCGCGCCATCGTCGCCAGTCCGCGGGGCCGTCGGGGCGGCGTTCGGCGCGCGGTGGCAGTCCGGACGCCCGCAGCGATTCCCAGACGTGTTCGTTGACGTCCACGAGGACCCGCAGCGGTGCGTACAGTTCGGCGAGCTGACTGCTGATCCGGATCAGGCGGGCGTGCCGGCGTTCCTGGAGGACCAGGCCGCGCTGGGTCAGCAGGAAGGTCAGGGCGGCCACGAAAATGCTGGCGCCGGCGGCGATCAGCGCGGTGGACATGGCATTCCTCCACTGGGCTCGGGAGCGCGCGGGCCCCGGGTGGCCGTGCGGGGACGGCATGAACCGATGCTAAGTGGGGCCGTGCCGGGTGGGAACAATGCAGCGTCGCAGTACTTTTCGGTGTTTTTCAGGGCTTTCCAGCCTCGGGTGCGATCGGCCGCGCCGACCGGCCTCATGGGAGGGACCGAAAGGAGAACGTGATCATGGCCGAGATTTGCCCGCAGTGTTCCAAGAAGACCGGCATGGATGTCGGGGAGAAGGATCGGCAGAGCTGGCAGAAGTACATCTGCCAGTGGTGCAAGTTCGAGTGGAAGGCGTACGCGCCGTAACCGGTTGCCGGGCAACGGTTTCAGTGGTCGTTGCCCGGTAGCTCGGCCAGCTTCGCACGCATCTCGTCCTGGCGCGGCCGGTCCCGCAGTGCGGTGTAGCCGGCGAGTGCGCGCTGCCAGTGCATTCGGGCCGCGGGCCAGTTGGTCTCGGCCGTGGCGATCTCACCCAGGCCCTCGTGACCGCGGGCCGCTTCGAGCACGCTGCCCGATCGGGTCGCGAGTTCCACTGCGTGCGAGAACATGTCGGCCGCCTGGCGCAGCGCATCGAGTTGCCGGTAGGCCCGGCCGAGCACGTTGTACGCGATCGCCTCGTCGAAATGCAGGCGCTGGGCATGGAACACCTCGAGCGCCCGGCGCACCATCCGCACCGCCTCCTCGTACCGGCCGAGGGCGATCTCGATGGTCGCGGTGTCCCGCAGCAGGATCGCCACATTTCGCGGGGCGCCCCCGGTGGCGAGGTAGGCCAGCGCCGCTTCGCTCTTGCGGCGGGCTTCTTCGAGGTTTCCGGACAGGTAGTCGGCCCAGGCGTCGTGCGCGAGCGAGATATGCCGACCGTACGGGTCGCCGATCTGCTCGAATCGCAGCAGTGCCCGCCGGTACAGTGCGGACGCGGCCGCGACGTTACCGCCCGACAGCTCGGCCAGTCCCAGATTGTTGCAGGTCACCGCCTCGGCGTAGGTGTCGGCGGCACGTTCGGCGGCGGCCAGGGCGGCTTCGTGGGTCCGTCGCCAGAGGTCGATATCGTGGGTGATGAAGGCGAATTCGCGGATCGCGAAGGCCAACTGCCAGCACGGTTCGTCGCGGCCGCGGTCGAACGCGGTGCGCGACGCGACCGCCAGATTGTCCCGGTCCGCGGTCAATTGCGCGATGGCATCACGGTATTCGCGCATCGGCCGCGCGGTGTGCGGCACTGTAGGGGCCATGCTCGCGCGGTGCCGGGTGGGGGTGAGCAGCCGGTCGGCCGCGTCCGCGGTCGAGAGGTAGTGGTCGACCATCCGTTCCTCGGCCTGTGCGCATTCCGCCGCGGTGAGCGTCGATTCCGCGCGCTGCCGGGCGAAAGCTCCGATCAGATCATGGAATTCGTACCGGCCGACGCGAGGCACCGACAGCAGGTTGACCTCGATCAGGTGCCGTACCGTACGGCGGGCGGCACTCCCGTCGACGCTCGCCAGTGCGGCGACCGCCGCGAGATCGAAGTCGGGGCCGCGATGCAGTCCGAGCAGGGTGAAGGTCCGGGCGTGCTCCGCCGGTAACCGCGCCACCGAATATTCGAACAGCGCCTGCAGATCCCGGTCCCCGTCGTGGAATATCCCGAGGCCGGCGGCGTCCTCGTCCGCACTCGGCCACGACTCGGTGTGCACGACCGCCGCGGCGATCCGGATCGCGATCGGCAGCCCGTGGCATCGATCGGTCATGGCCGCCAACTGTTCCCGGGACGGGCGACGGTCGGCGGGCAGATCCGCGACGAGTTCGTCCGCCATCTCCGCCGAGTCCGCGTCCGACAACGGCGCCACCGTGAGCCGGTACGCATCGTCGATACCGTTGAGATTGCTTCGGCTCGTGAGCAATACCCGGCCGATGCCGTCGGTGGGCAGCAACGGCTCGATGTGCGCGGCGTCGAGTACGTTGTCCAGCACCAGCAATACGCACCGGTCGCGCAGCAGCTCACGCAGTGCGGTCAGCCGATCCTCCGGTTGCGCGGGCACCGATTCCGGCGCGGCCTTCGCCTGCCGCAGCAGTCTGCCCGCGGCCTCGCCCGCGGACATCACCGGACCGCCGGCGTAGCCGTGCAGGTCGAGAAACAGGCAGCCGTCGGGAAATTCCTTCTCCAGGCTGCGCGCGGCCCGCACCGCCAGCGCGGTCTTCCCGACACCGCCGGCCCCGGACAGTACGCATATCGCCGGGTCCGGCGCGGTCAGCGCCGTGAGCAGTTGTGCGAGTTCGGTTTCCCGGCCCCACAGCCGGCCGGTATCCCTGGGCAGCGCGGCGGCATACGCTCCGCCCGGCGACGGTGGCGCGCCGCGGTCCCGCCGGGTCCGCCGGGCGATCTCGACCTGGTCGCGCAGGGTCTGCAATCGCCCGATGGCGGTCCCGTCGAGTTGCAGTTCGCAGAGCATCGACTCCAGGACCGGCGCGGACGGGAGCGTGGTGCCGTTCAGATAGGCGTACACGCTGCCGGTCGAAATATTCATTCGTTTCGCTAAATTGCGTCGATTCACTGTGCCGTGCTGCTTTTCGGCATGCAGCACGGTCCGATTCAACGCGGTAACGAAATCCTCCAGCGCGGAATCCGGATCGACGGCTCGTCGCGGTGTGCCGGCCATCGTCACCTCCCAGTCTCCGGTGGCGGCACCGTGCAGTGTATTCAAGCCCTTTCCAGATGTCCAGGAAACCGATCTGCGCACGTGATGCAGTGGTATTCGCCAGCTTTCACGGCAAGAGAGGAAAAACAGTCATGATCCGCGTCGCGGTTGTCGCCACCCTGTTGGCCGCCGGAACACTCGCCGCCGGTTGTTCCGGTTCGTCCCACAGCGGTCCCGTCGCGTCGGCGCACACCGGCGCCACGCAGAGCACCCGGGGTGGTGAAACATCTTGTAAGGATTTCCTTTCCAGCGACAAGGCGGGCAAGGAGTCGATCATCGAAACCTACCTGCGCAGCACCGGGCAGAGCACGGATCGCTCGTCGACGACCACCACCCGGTTGTCCGCGGAGGCGTTCTGCCGGACCAGCGGCAAGAACAAACTGGTCCGTGACATCACCACGGGCTGAGCTTCGGAAGGTATCGAGAGTTCGTCATGGAAGTCGTATTTATCCTTTTCGTAATTTTTGTCGTATTCGTTCTGATCGCCTCGGTCGTGCTCAGTATCGGCGCGCGGAAACAGATCGACACGTATGTGAAGGCGCCCTACAACCACGTGATCGACACGGTCGAGGACCATTTCGGCTCGGTGTGGTGGCGCGCGGTCGAGGGCCCCGGTGATCTCAACTACCGGGCGCGCGGATTCGGCCTGAGTTCGATCGGGAGCTCCAGGCCCGTCGTCTCGATCAAGATCACCGCGATGGACAACGGGAAAGTCGGCGTCGCCGCCTGGATGTCGTCGTGGTCGCAGCGGATGGGAATCGTGGGGTGTTGCGACCGCGTGTATTTCAAGCGGCACAAGCTGATTCAGAAGATCGAAGCGCTGTAGCGCGACCAGGCAGGACTATTTCATGGAGCCACAACCTCTGCCCGGCGAGACGTCGCAGGACTGGAAGTCGATCGCGCAGGACTATCTCGACCGCGGCGACGGATTCCAGGCCCATATGGCGGCGAGCGAAGGGACTCATCAGCATCCCGGGGACGCGGAGGCCTGGTTCCTGCGCGCCCAGGCGTCCGTCGAACTCGACCACGGCAACGACGCCCTGTTCGAGGTCACCGAGGCCCTGCGGCTGGATTCCACCGATCCCCGCTTCCATTGCGTCCTCGGCGACATCCATTGCGGCGCACGCGATTGGGTGCGCGCCCGCCGGGCCTACGAACAGGCGCAGGCGCTCGATCCGGGCAGTCCGCTGTACGCGATCGGTATCGCGAACACCTATGCCGACAACCTCGAATTGGCGTTGCCGATCTACGAGGAGGCGGTTCGCAAGCATCCGGACAATGCCTTCTTCCGGGAGCATCTGGCCGCCGCGCTGGCCGATTCGATCACCGATCAGTGGAGCGAGTTCGCCGACGACAGCCGCAGTATCACCAACGAGGCGCAACTCGACTTCTCCCGGGAGATGCTGGCGCGGATCGCGGAACTCGATCTGCGTGGCGAGGAATTCACCGAGGTCCGCGCGCACATCGCGGAGATCCGCCGCGTGGTGGATCGGGCCGCGCAGGTGAAGTGGTACGGATCGGACCATATGGCGGCCTATCTGATCACGGTCGCGGTGTGCGTGGTGACCTTCCTCGTCGCGATCGGCACCGGCGAGGGCGGTCTCGGGGTGCTCGCATTCCTCGGCATCGCGGGCACCGTCACCGGTTACGTACTGCGCCACCGCATGCCGGAATGGAAATGGACCCGGCGCTCGGTTTCGCAGAGCGTCCGGCGCAGCGGCCGGCAGCCCGAAGGGGCCTAGGCACGAAATCCATTACCGCAATGCACTTTCCCGACAAATCCGACCGAATGGATCATGAGGGTTTCCGATGTACGACCGCAGCGTAGGCTGCTCGCAGGACGACGATCGCTCGGTATCGAGGACGGACGAATTGAGTGTGGGGCAACGGAATTTGTCCGAGGGGGGCGGCGAAGCGCCGCGCGTATTCGTTACTTATTCTCACGACTCTCCGGAACACAAGGAACTGGTCCGCCGGTTCGCCACATTTCTCCGCGAGGACGCCGGCCTCGACGTCCATCTGGACACCTGGTACGACAATCAGCGACGCGACTGGTCCGGCTGGGCGATTGATCAGCTCACCCGTGCGGATTTCATCCTGGTCATCGCCTCACCCGATTACAAGAAGCGCGCCGACGGATTCGCACCGCCGGAGGAGGGGCGCGGCGCGCAGTTCGAGGCGGCGATACTGCGCAACGAACTCACCCGGAACCTGATCGAACAGACCAGGCGGATTCTTCCCGTGGTGCTGCCCGGGCGGTCCATCGACGAGATCCCCGTATTCCTCACGGGTTATTCCGCCACTCATTACGTGATCGACGAATTCACCGTCGACAGCATCACGGATCTGCTCGTGGCGATCACCGGCGAGGGCGAACATCCGATGCCGGCGCGCGGCACCTGGGTCGGCTCGCCCTACGCCGGAAAGACTGCCGCACCGGCGATTTCGGGCCCGGTACGCCGGAAGGCGCGACTGCTGACCTCGGTGCTGCAACCCTCCCAGATCGGAGCCGACCTGACGTTCGGCGGCGCGGATCTGGATGCCGAACACTACGGCAACAGTATCGTGCACCGCTGCAACGTCTTCTGCGGTGATCCGCGCAGCGCGGTCGAGTACACCCTGGGCCGCCGATACCACGAATTCGAAACCGTGGTCGGCATTCTCGACAGCGCCACCGACGCGAATCAGATCGGCTACTTCCAGGTCTTCCTGGACAACGAACCGCAGCAACAGGTCCGGGTGGGCTACGGCGCACCGGTCCGGATCAATTACAACGTCGAACGCGTACTCCGCCTGCGCATGGTCGCCTACCGGCCGGATACGGTCCAGAATCCGATGCTGGCGGGAGCCGTTGCGGTGATGGGTCGTTCGACCCGTCTCCCCGAACTCGCGTGGGGCGATCCGACCCTGTTCGAATGAGCACTGTCAACTACAAGAGAACGTTGGGCTTGTCAGCATGGATGAAAATCCCCAACCCCGAATCGGAATCACCGAACGTCAGAATGCGCTGAATCTGCTCGAGCAGCACCTCGGCGCGGACCGGATCACCTTCGCGGAATTCGACCAGAGATCCGCGCGCATTCAGGCCGCCACGACCCAGTCGCAGATCGACGCGGTGCTCTCCGATCTGCCCGCCCTCACCGACGGCACCCGCCGGTGGAAGCGATTCGCGGCGCCCGCCGCATTCGGTGGCGCACTGGTCATTCTCGCCGTCGCCGTCGCGATCGTCCTCGTGGACCGCTCGCATTCGCAGGCGGCCAAACCGACCGTGGTCACGACCGTCCTGGCCCCCACCACCACCCCGCCCGCGACCGGCACCACCGCCGCGTCGTCCTCGCCGACGACGACCGCGACCCGCTCCACGACAGCCACGACCGGGTTGTCGGGCACGGAATTTCCCGACGTGCTGTATGTGATGGACGGAAAGAAACTCGACGGTGCGACCTACTACAGCTTCGACACCGGCCCGGCGGAGGTATCCGGCACCACCTTCACCCGCTCGGTCATGGTCGAACCGCAGGCACACCGGCTGGGCTTCGTCGAATACAATCTGGGCCGGAAATACATTCACCTGGATACCACCATCGGCGTTCGCGACGATGCGACACCGTCCGGTATGTCCATGCAGTTCCAGATCTACGCCGACGGTGTCCTCGTATCGGACACTGCCGTCAAACTCGGCGACACCGTCCCGATCCACGTCGACTTCGACCATCCCTTGCGGCTTCGCATTCAGGTCACCGACCTGACTTCCGGCGGCGACGGCTACGCGGTGTTCGGCGACCTGCACACCTCCGCGAAGTAACACCGGTTCGAGACATCGGCGCCGACCGCGACCATCCGCGCACGGCGGCGCCGCCGGCCTCTCCGAGGTGCCGCGGCCGACGCGAGGTGGCCGCGGCACTGCCCGAATCGCCTGTCGTAGCGGCGAATTGCGGATTCAGCCGCCGAGGGCGGCGCTGAACAGGGGCCAGGAGTCGTGCAGATCCTGTTGCCAATAGCCCCAGGAGTGGGTGCCGAGGGTTCGGAAGACGAAGGTGGCCGGGATGTTCAGGTCGTCCAGCCGCGCCTGGAAGGCGTGCGAACACTGGTTGGTGACGGCGTCCAGGATGCCGCCGGAGGTCAGTTGCGCGATCAGTTTGCCGGGGTTCCCGTTGATGCCGGGACCGTCGAGGGTGTCCAGGGGGCCGGCCAGGCCGGTGCCGGAGGAGACGTAGATAGCGGTGCCGCGCAGGCGGTCGGCATGCAGATAGGGATCGTTGGCGGCCCAGGTGGGGCCGCCGAAGGGGCCCCACATGTTCATGGTGTTCCCGGACCAGCGGCTGACCACCGCGGCCACGAAGACCTCCCCCTCGGGGGTGCTGGTCTGGGCGCAGCCGCTGTAGGAGCCGAGGGCCTGGTAGAGGCCGGGAGCGGCGAGGGCCAGTTGGAACACCGAGGTGCCGGCCATCGAGATGCCGGCGATGGCGTTCGCGCCGGTGCCGTGGAAGGTGGAGTCGATCACCGGGGGTAGTTCGCGGGTGAGGAAGGTGGTCCAGCGCTGGCGGCCCAGGACGGGGTCGTCGGTCTGCCAGTCGGTGAAATAGCTGCCGCGGCCGCCCATCGGGATCACGAGGGTGGCCTGTTTGTCGGCGAAGAAGTCGGCGATGTCGGTCTGCTGGGTCCAGCTGGAACCGTCGGTGCCGCCGTTGGCGCCGTTCAACAGGTACAGCACCGGCGCTGGCCTCGAATCGTCCACAGCGCGAAGCACTTTCACGGTGATGGTGGCGTTCATCGCGGCCGAGTACACCTCGATGTCGACCATGCGGCCGGGGCCCTCGGCGATGCCGGTGAGGCGGGAACCGTCGACGGCGGGCCGCGCGGCGGCGGTCAGCGCGGCGATCGGGGTGGGGACGGGGTCGGCGCTCGCGGTGGCCGCGCCGGCGAGGGCGAGCGCGAGCAGCGAGGTCAGCACCGTGCCGGTCCGGCTGCGAATATATCTGCCCACCTGCGCCTCCCGGCTTACCGACCGATTCCACGGCGACGGTACCGACGAACGGCGAAGGGCGACAGGGGGCCTCGCGCAGGATTGGATTTCGTGCCACCGCATCGGCGACGGGCTGGAAATGTTCACATAATTCCGCCGCAGGCATGGCCGGAGATCCGGTGACTGCCGTTCACTGATAACCCGGTCGCCGTGCCGTCCGGTCGTCGACCGCCGCAGTCGGTCTCCGGCAGCTGTGCATCCGCTGTGAATCGAGGGTACTCATGGTCAATTTCGGCTTCTTCGACGACTGGCATCCGCAGCCGGGCCGGCTCACCGGCTGGCGCGTATCGCCACAGGCGCGGGAGGCGATGGCGACCGCACCGGTGCATCCGGCCCCGCCGACGTATCAGCAGCAGGAGTATCTGCGCACTTCCCACCGCACCGCTCGCGCCGGGCATCGGGCGTCGCGGTTGTGCATGGTCTCGTTCGACATTCCGGGTGAGCCGGACCTTTCCGCGATGACGCGGGCGGTCACCGCCTTCGTGCGCCGCCACGACACCTTCGCGAGCCGATTCGCGGTCGAGGACGACGGCCGGGTGATCCGGCACGTGGTCGATGCCGCGCAGATCGAGTTGATTCCCGCCGATCACGGCGAGTTCGCCGACGCGGAGGACCTCCGCCGCCATGTGCAGGACACGACACCCGATGCGCTGCACTGGGATTGCTTCAGCTTCGGGGTGATCGCCCGCGCGGAGTCGTTCACGGTGTACGCGGCGGTCGATCATCTGCACACCGACGGGGTCGCGCAGGCGCTGACCTGTATGGATCTGCTGATGCTCTACGGCGGTGAATTGTCCGGCGCACCAATGGCACTGGACCCGGTGGACGGGCACCTGGACTACTGCCTGCGCGAGCGCGCCGACAACACCCGGCTGACCGCACTGTCGCCGGAGGTGGACACCTGGCTGAAGCTGTTGCAGCGCAACGGCGGTGACATGCCGACCTTCCCGCTCTACCTCGGACCGGCCGGAGCCGCCGGATACCACCGCGGCGCCCAGATCACCATGCCGCTGTTCACCGAATCCGACGCGCTGCGCTTCGAGCAGGCCTGCGACGACCACGGCGGCCGCTTCGTCGGCGGACTGTTCGCGGCGCTGGCCCTCGCCGAGGCCGAATTGACCGGCAACGACTGGCATTTCGTGCTGACCCCGGCCAACACCCGCCGCACTCCCGGGGAGAACGGCTCGGTCGGCTACTTCACCAATCTGGTGCCGGTCGCCTTCGACGTACCGGCCGAGGCCACCTTCGCCACGCTCGTCGCCGGCGCGCAGGAGGCCGCCGACCGGGCACGCGGCCTGGCCGACGTGTCACCGCATCGGGTGCTGGAACTCGCCGTACCCGACCTGGGGATCCGGGTGCGGCCGGGCTGGGTGGCGATGATGCTGTCCTACGTCGACGTCCGCAAGATCGCGGGCGCGGATATGTTCGATCGGATCAATGGCGGGATGTTCGCCAATCGCGCCGCCGCGAACGAGGTGTACGTCTGGGTCAACCGGTTCCTCGACGTGACCCAGCTGAGCCTGCTGTTCCCCGACACCGACGAGGCGCACGAGTCGATCGAGCGCTACATCAAGACGCTGACCTCGATCATCACCACCGTCGCCGGCGACGGTGACTACGCGCTGCCCGTCGGCGCCTGATCGTGGCCGTCGAGGACACGACGGTCACCGCCGCCCCCGGTGGGCAGGCCTGGGGATCGCTGGCGGCGTGCCTGCTCGCGGTATTCGTGCAGATGCTGGACCTGACCATCGTCAACACCGCGCTACCGGTACTGACCCGGGACCTGTCGGCCACCGGCACGGTACAGATGTTCGTGGTGACCGGGTACGGACTGGCCTTCGCCTGCACCCTCCTGACCGCGGCCCGGCTCGGCGACCGATTCGGCCGGCGCCGACTGTTCCTGCTCGGTATGACGCTGTTCACCGCGGCCTCGCTGGGGTGCGGACTCGCCCGCACACCACTCGAACTCGTGGCCGGCCGCGCGGCCCAGGGCGTGGGCGCCGCCGCGGTGGCCGCGCAGACCATCGCCATCCTGGCCGCGGCGTTCGCACCGCAGCGGCGCCCGATGATATTCGGCATCTACGGTGCGGTCGCCGGGCTGGCGGGACTGGCCGGACCGCTGTTGGGCGGGCTGATCGTCAGCGCGAACCCGTTCGAATGGGGCTGGCGGGCAATCTTTCTCATGAACCTGCCGATCGGCACGGCCGCACTGGTGGCAGCGGCCCGCTATCTGCGCGCCGACGGTGCGGGAGGGATCTCGTCGCAGCCCGATTCTGCCCCGCCCGTCGGCAGCCCGATTCCGTCCCCCATCGGACACCGGCCCGAAAACCGACAAGGACAACCGGTCTCCATTACAGGTCACCGGCAACCCGCTCCGGACAACAACATTCGGCCCGCACCCCGCCCCGCTCGCACCGCCGAAGCTCCGCGGCTTCCGGTACGGATCCGGGATACCGCTCGGCGGACACCGGCCGGTGCAACCCCTCGATGGGCGGAAGCCGACGACATCGCCGCGTGGGCACAGACCGGGAGTATCACTCGGCGCGCACTCGCCGACGAGATCGACCGATGGACACGCGCCTGTGGCGTCACGCACTGGGCACAGGCCGCCGACGTCGCCCGCTGGGCACAGACCCACGGCACCGTGCGATGGTCGCGGGCGGACGATCCGGCTCCGGAGTGCGACATCGAGCAGCCGGGACGGACCGAGACCACCCGTACGACACCGGTCCGCACCACCGACGAAGCGGTCGGCCGACCCGCGTCGAACGCCGCGTACTCGACGTCGGCGAGGTCGAAGACGCCGCGGGCCGAGGCATTCGCGCGTGGGCAGTCGAAGGCACAGCAGACCGAGGCATTCGCGCGTGGGTATGTGCCGATCGACTGGGTGGGTGCGGGGCTGTCGACGACCGGGCTGCTGGCGGTGCTGTTTCCGCTGACCACCGGGCAGCAGGCGGGGTGGCCGCCGATGACGGTCGCGGTGCTGGTGTTCGGGGTGGTGGTGCTGGCCGGATTCGCCGGGCAGCAGCGGCGGGTCGCGCGGCGGGGTGGGACGCCGCTGGTCAGCGCCGAGGTGTTCGGTGATCGCGGATTCGGGATCGGGTCGGTCCTGCTGCTGCTGTTCTACGGGCTGTTCGCGGCGCTGCTGCTGACGGTGTCGGTGACCGCGCAGTCGGGGCTGGGATTCTCGGCATGGGAGACCGGCCGGCTGATGTTGCCGTTCGCGCTGGGTGCGCTGGTCGCGGCGCTCACCTCACCGATTCTGTTGGCGCGCTGCGGTTCTCGGGCGCTGACCATCGGGATCGCGTTGTTCGCGGTAGCGACGGCGCAGATGGCGCTCACGGTTCATCCGTCCTCGGGGGGTATCGACACCCATGCGTTGAGTGTGCCGATATTGCTGGCGGGGGCCGGAATGGGCTGGTTCGCCGCGCCGTTGCCCGCCGTCATGGTGGCGGGATTGGGTGAGCGGTCGACCGGGATCGCATCCGGACTGGCGCCCACAGTGCAGCAGCTCGGCAGTGCGATCGGCGCCGCGGCGCTGGGGAGCGTGTTCTTCGGCGGTGTCGCAACGGGTTCCGGTGTCGCGAGCGCCGAAACGGTGCTGACGCAACATCTCGCCGTATCCGGAACGCCTGCCGATACCGGTGCCGACGCGGTCGGGCAGTTCGGCCGGTGCGCACACGCCGCATTCGCCGCGCCGGAACATACGCTCGCCGGGCGAGGTTGCGCCGCCACCGACGCGGCGGTCTCGGCGGCGGCCACGGCACCGACCTATCTGTCGGCATGCGTCACGGTGTTGTGGATCATCGCCGCCGTCGCGAGCCTACTCACCGCGCTGACCCTCGTCTTGCCCCGGCGACCGGGAGCGCCGCGGTGAGCACGGCGCCGGGTGGGGCCGAGTCGCTGTGTGGCGCAACCGGTCCGAATCCCACTGCGATCCAGCGGGATTCGTCCTCGAGCGTTGCCGGGCAACATATTTCATCGCCGCCGAAACCCATCGATTCGGCACAGCTGGAACCCGCCGATCCAGCCTGGAGACCGGTGGCGCTGATCGCGGGAGTGACCGCGCTGGTGCTGCTCGTCCGAAGCGCTCGCTACGACTACTTCGGGGACGAGCTGTATTTCCTCGCGGCAGGGCGGCATCTCCAGGCCGGTTATGCCGATCAGGGGCCGCTGATCCCGCTGCTGGCGCGGCTCGCGGCCGCGGTGGACCCCGGATCGCTGGTGCTGCTGCGACTTCCGGCGATCCTCGCCGCAGTGGCCGGGGTGGTGCTCGCCGCCGCGACGGCTCGCGAGCTGGGTGGGCGGCGGCGGGCGCAGTGGCTGGCGGCGGCCGGCTACGCCACCAGCCCGTACCTGATCACCCAGGCGGCGAGCCTCTCGACCTTCGCCCTCGACAGCACCGCGGGGGCGGCGGTGATCTGGCTGCTGGTGCGCTGGACGCGAGTACGCCGGGACCGGCTGCTGGTGGCGGCGGCGATCGTGGTGGCGATCGACGTCCAGGTGAAATTGCTGATCCTCGTGCTGGTGGCAGCGCTGGTGGCAGCTGCGACGGCGATCGGCCCACGGGATCTGTTGCGCCGCAGCGCCTTCTGGGCCGGTGTGGCGATCGTCCTGGTCGCCGCGATACCCGGTGTGGAATGGCAGCGGCGACACGGCTGGCCGCAGTTGGCGATGGGTGCGATCATCCGCACCGAACAGCGAGCCGCGACCGGCGGCGTGGCGGGTCTGCCCGTGCAGTGGGCGATCCTCACCGGTCTGCTCGGTGGATTGCTCGCGTTGCTGGGCCTGTGGGCCCTGTTGTGGCGGAACGACTTCCGGCCGTATCGGTTCCTCGGAATCGCGACGCTGCTGCAAACGCTGTTCGTGATCGCCGTGGGCGGACGGCCCTACTACCTGACCGCCTGTTTCCCGGTCCTGTTCGCCGCCGGAGCGGTAGCGGCAACCGTGTTGTGGCCGGGAGCAACACGGAGCACCTCGGCTCCGGCGAGGCGGAGAACGCACCGCCGCCCGGCGGATATGGTGGCGGCGGCGACAACACGCCGGGCCACGAGCATGGAGGCACCGAAAGCACTGTCGCGCAGAACAATTCGCATCACCGGAGTGGCGGTGGTCGCGATCTCCGTCGCGATCGCGGCGACCGTCGTCACGCTACTGCCACAACCGATCTCGCGACTGCGGCAGCCGACCGACACCCAGGCCGAATTGTCCGCGCGTATGCGCACTTTCGGCACGACCGGCTGGTCCGGGCTGGTCGGCGCCGTCGACCGCGCCTACGCCGAACTACCACCGGCCGACCGCGACACTGCCGTGGTGGTCGCGCAAACCTATTGGCAGGCCGCCGCGATCGACGTGCTGGGCACCCGGCCGCCGGTGTACAGCCCGAATCGGGGTTACGCCTATTTCGGTGCGCCACCGGACGATACGCGCACCGTGCTGTATGTGACCGCGGGCGACGCCGCCGGCCTCGATACCGCCTTCGAATCGGTGCGCCCGGTGGCGCGGCTGGACGATCCGCTCGGCTTCCCGGGTATCGATCGCGGTGTCACGGTGTGGCGTTGTGATCGGCCGCGGCGGCCGTGGCCGGTGCTGTGGCGGGACCGTAGCACCCTCGTACTCGATCCCGGACTCCGATCCGTTCCGAATTCCCCTGCACCGGAGAGGTATTCATCATGACCGTGGTCCACCGGACACCCACCTGGTTCGATCGGCCGTGGTCGGTTCCCGAACTCGTCGAGCGCAAGGGACAGCGGCGGGTGTCGGTGGTGTTGCCGGCGCTGGACGAGGAGGCGACCGTCGGTGCGGTGATCGCGTCCATCCATCCGCTGGTCGGCACGCTGGTCGACGAACTGCTCGTCATCGACTCCGGCTCCACCGACGGCACCGTGGCGGCCGCCCGCGCGGCCGGCGCCACCGTGTACACCCGCGAGCAGGCGTTGCCGCGGGTGCCGCCGGTGCCGGGTAAGGGGGAGGTGCTGTGGCGGTCGCTCGCGGTGGCCGGCGGCGATCTGATCGTGTTCGTCGACTCCGATCTGATCTCGCCGAGCCCGATGTTCGTACCGTCCCTGCTGGCGCCGTTGTTGTTCGACGACGAGGTACGGCTGGTGAAAGGTTTCTATCGGCGGCCGTTGCGCACCGGCGGATCCGACGAGGCCGACGGCGGCGGCCGGGTCACCCAGCTCGTCGCGCGTCCGCTGCTGACGGCCCTGGCCCCCGAACTGGGCGAGATCGTCCAGCCGCTCGGGGGTGAGTACGCCGCCACCCGTGAGTTGCTCGCGGGCATCCCGTTCGCACCCGGATACGGGGTCGAGATCGGCATCCTGGTCGACTGCTGGCAGCGCCACGGCATCGGGGCGATCGCGGAGGTCGACCTCGGCACCCGCCGACACCGCAACCGGCCCGATCACGAACTGGCCGTGATGAGCCGGCAGGTCGTGGCGACCCTGCTCGACCGCCTCGGCATCCGCGATTCGGGCCGCGGCCTGGCCCGGTTCGTGCCGGACGGGGACGGCTGGCGGCGGGTGGTCAGCGAGCTCGGGAGCGCCGATCGGCCGCCGATGCGGCTGCTCACGGAAATGCCGGCCACCGGGCACGGCGATCACGGCCCGGTGGACCCGCTGTTCGGCATACATTCGATGAGTTGAATCGATGGAGGGTCGGATGTCTGTTTCCCGCGCGACCGGCCGCGGCCGCAACCGTACCGGCGCCGTGACGACGCCGCCGCTGCTCGCGGCACCGGTGGTGCGCGGACTCGTCGCGGAAATCCTCGGTGATCGGGCCGGCGGCCGGGCCCGCGCGGATCTGACGCTGCTGGTGAACATCTGCGCGGGCGAACTCGGACAGGTCCTGCGCGCGCAGACGCCGGTGAGCGGCAGCGCGCTGGCCCGGATCGAGACCGTGGCGGCCCGCTGGGCGCAGCTGGATCTGCCCGTGGAGCCGCTGCAGCACGCGGTGCACGCGGGTATCGGGACGGCGTTCCAGCAGCTCGCGCCCACGCTGCCCTGGTCGACCGTCCGGACCGCGCGCGGCAACGGGATCGCGCTCATCGACATCATCCGGACCATGTCGACCGCAGTGTCGCGCGGCTACGTCCGGGAGATCCGGGCGCTGGCCGCGGAACAACGGGCGGTCGTGCAGACCGTCACCGCACGGCTGCTCGCCGGGAACGTGGCCGGGGCCTCCGCCTCCGGCGACATCGAGATCGCCGATACCTATCGGGTGCTGGCGGTGGCGCTGGGCCCGCATCCCGACGAACACGATCGGCGCCTGGACGCACGGGTGGTCGCCCGCCGCAAACTGCGGCGGGTGCAGGCCGAACTCGCCATCGCCTGCGGGCCCGGCGTGCTGACCCAGCTCAGCGTGGACGGTGGCACCCTGCTGCTCCCCCCGGCCGCGACCGGCGATCCGGACGATCTGGTGGCCCGGCTCGCCCGCGCCGCGGCCGGGCCGGTCACCGTCGCGATGGCCGACGCCGATCGGGACCGGATCCCGCCGGCCGTCGAATTGGCCCACGAGCTGCTGGATCTCGCGGTGCGGCTGGGCCGCGGCCCGGGGCTGTACCGATTCGAGGATCTCGCCTGCGAATACCAGCTGGGCCGTCCCGGCACGGCGAACGAGAAGATCCGCTCGGTGCTCGCGCCGCTGCAGACCGAACCGGAACTCGAGCACATGCTCGGCGAATTCCTCGCCGCCGGCGGCCGGGCGGCCACCGCGCAACGGCTCGGGGTGCCGGTCGGCGTGCTGCGCCGGCGGCTGGCCCGGATCACCGAGTTGACCGGGCTCGATCCCTCCCGGGCCACGGACCTCTGGTACCTGCGCTCCAGCATGATCGCCCGCGCGATCCACCGCTCGGTGCACGGCGACGACCCCGACTCCCAACTGGACCGGGCAGTGTGAGCGGGAGGCCGGCACGGACGTCCGTGCGCGGGCGATTTCCGCGTTCCGCGAGAATCGGTGGATGAACGTTCCCGTGTCGTTGCGCCTCGCGGCCGAATCGGTGCCGACGGATGCGCGGAGCGAGGCCGGGCTGACGGTCGCGGACGTCCACGAATATCTCCGTTTCGGCGAATGGGAGATGGCGCTGGGCATACTCCAGGAGTTCGAGGGCCTGCGCTGGCAGAGCGCCGAATACTGGAAACTGCTCGCCGGGGTCGCGCAACAGCTGTCGCTACCGCACGATGCCGACTGGTGCCGCTGGCGGGCGGCCGAAACCCGTTGCGGCAGTATCATTCGCGCCGATCTGTGGCTGTTGCCACCCGAGTCCGGCGGCCGCCGGATCGCGGTTCCGGGCTCGGGTCTGCGGCCGATGTGGGCGACCGGCGACGACACCGTCGGCCTGCGGCTGGCCCAGATCCGGGTCGAGTTCGCCCCGGAGATCCCCGTCGGCGGGCGCGGGCGGATCCGATTGCTGCCACTCACCCCCGACGCCTGGCGGCATCTGCGGCCCGGTGACGTGATCACCATGCACGAGCAGCGGCCGGCGGTCGGATCCGCGACCCTCCTCGAGGTGCAGCAGCGATGATCAGCCGGCCGGATGTGGCCGCACGCTGAAGTATCCGGTCACCGTGCCCTGGTACTGCACGCCGCCGGGCGCGATCGAGCCCACCATCTCCAGGGTGTCGACCGGCAGGCCGGCGCCGACGGGTTGTTCGGTTTCCAGCGCGCCGGTGGCGGCATCGATCACGGCGTAGTCGTAACCGTCCAGCGGCGTCGCCGCGGCGGCGGTCGCGGTGTGCCGGGTGAAGGTGTAGATCCGGCCGTCGGCGGTGGACAGCCGCGGCACCGCCGCCGAGGGCACGGTGTTGTTCCAGCGGACCGCGCAACCCGCGCCGGACGGGTCGACATCGACCCGCGTCATCCCGCCGGTGAAGGGCGCCGACGCCGGATCGCTGGGCCCGACCGCGCCGGCCGGATACGGATAGCCGTAGGTACCGGCGACGACGACGGTGTTGCCGATACCGATCGGCGAGTTCTCGGTGCCGCTGGGTCCCGGCGGCAGCAACGCGACCGAGCAGATCTGGTCCCCAGTCGCCGTCGAATAGACCAGCAGATGTTCCTGCGGCACCGCGTTGTCGGTGATCGTGACGTACTCCGAGCCGGTACCCGGCCCGAAGAAGGTGGGTGTGGCGCCGGTACCGGCGCTGAGCTGACCGGGTTTGCGGGCGGGGCCGCGGTCGTAGGCCTGCCGCCAGACGATCGACGGCGTACCGGCGGCGTCGGTGCGCAGCAGGTAGAGCGCGTGATCGGTGGCGACGGCGACCCCGCCGGCCGCCGCGGCGATGCTGTTCTCCACCAGTTCCCCCGCGCCGAGCGGCGCCGCGGCGATACCACCGTCGGGCCGCAGTACCCCGACGGTGCCGTGTTCGGTGGCCAGCCAGATCGCGCCGGACCGATCGGGGGTCGCCGACGAGACGGAGTCACCCGCGGGCACGATCGCGGAGGTCGGCGCGGTGTGCTCGACGTACAGCCGCCAGGTCCCGTCCGGGCCGCCGCGGTCGTGCCCGATCCATTCCAGATCGCCCGCGCCGTCGACGGTCACCAGCCGATCCCGGTTGTCGAGGAAGGCGTACACCCCGCCGAGCACGGTGCCGCCGCCGGTGCGGGTGGGCAGCGCGGCCAGCGGCGCGCCCCCGGCCGGATCCAGGAGGAAGGCGGTCGGGATACGGGTGGTGATCAGCGTGCACAGCGCCACCGGCAGGCCGTCCGATCCGACCAGGATGGTCGGGCAGGCGCCGCCGATCGGATGGAAAATCGCCTCGATCGGCCCGGCACCCGGTCCGGGCAGCGGCGTGGTGTCGGAGGCCTCGGCATCGCCGTGCATGGTCGCGGTACCGGCCGGGCCCAGCCACGGATTCGGCGGGGCCGCGGGTCCGAACTGTTCCGCCGCGGCCGGGGCCGCCGCCAGCACCGTCGCGAACACGACGCCCAGCACGCTCCGCACCAACCCGCTCACGCTGTTCCCTCTCCACCGGCGATCACCCCGCGCGTGGTCCGAGCGGGGTGATCGAATCCGACTGCCAGGGTACAAAATCACCCGAATTCCGGCAGAGCGGGCATCAGCGGCGGAAGATCACCCATTTCATGGCCGAGTACATGAACGCCGCCTCACCCGCACCGGCCAGGATGCGAGCGAGGTGATATTCGACGCCGACCGCCGCCAATCCGCTGGAGACACCGAGGATGAAGGCCAGATAGTTGACCACCACCGCCGCGACGTACACCGCGAGTTGCGGCACCACCGCGGCATGCGAGCGGAAGTTCAGCGCCCGGTTCAGGACATAGCTCAGGCCGAAGGCCACCGCGTATCCACCGGTGATCGCGACCGGCAACGGCACCACGCCGTGCAGGAGGGTGAGCACCAGCAGATCCACGGCGAACGTACAGCCGTTGATCACCGCGAAGCCCAGAAAGGTCGGTGCGACAACGGTATTCAACCCGAACGGCAATCTGGCGACCACCGCGGCGCAGCACTGGTGGAACAGGGCCGCCAGCCGCACCGCGGCGGTTTCGGGTTCGATCCGCACCTCGTCACGCTGCCACCGGTAGGTGTCCGTGCGGTTATCGAACAGCGAAATCCCGGTTCGCCGCCGGTGCATCACGCCACGTTGACGCGGCAGGCGGGACAGGCGGCGACGGTCAGCCCCGGATGCGGATGGCCGAGATCGATGAGTCTGGTCCAGCAGTAGCGCTTCATATCGCAGCCGTCGAGCGTGCACTCCGAATGCCGTCTGTTCAGCTCGCCGTGCATCTGTGCGGGTGTGAGCCCGTGGCCCGGCCACTGGTGGAACACTGGATTGTCCATATACACACTCCCTTTCGCACACCATCGACGAACGGCACGAGAACCCTTGTGCGACATGATGCAACACAGTCGGTGGCGGTGGACCGATTTCGCCCCGAAGGGGTCTCCGACGGCGCAGCCGGAAATGCGCGCGGGCGGCGGCAGCCGGAAAATGCGCGCGGGCGAACCGGGCTCAGGGACGTCCGGGCTCGGGCTGCTCGCCGGACGCCGACCGCCGCGCGGCCAACTGGATCTCCAGCAGCAACCGATCCGCATCGGAATCCAGATCCATACCCATCAGTTCGGCGGCGCGCCGGATCCGGTAGCGCAGCGTGTTGGGGTGGATCCCGAGATCGGCCGCGGCGGAACGCACATCGCCGTAGCGGCGCAGATACGCGTCCAGGCTCGCCCGCAACCGCGCCGAGTACTTCCGGTCGTGCTCCTCCAGCAGGTCCACCCGCGGATCCCGCAGGTCCGGCCGCGCACCGACCGCGGCGAGGATCTCGGCGAGCAATACCGTGGTCCGCGAGCGCGCCAGCGTGGTGACCGGTTCCGCGTCCGGCAGCGCGGTGGTGCGGTCGAGCACCCGGTCCGCCTCCGCGCGGGCCCGCGCGACATCGGCGAGCCCGTCGACCGGGGCCGCGATCGCGCCACGCAGTTCCAGGCCGAAGTGCTCACCGAGCCGGCCGATCACCTGCCGCGCCCAGGAGGCCACCCGGTCCACCGAATGATGTTCCGGGAACAGCACATACAACCGCGGGCCGATCATGGTGGTCAGGCAGTCCTGGCGGAACGCGCTGGCGTGCAGCCGCAGAGTCACGATCACGCGCTGCATCACCTCGTCGTCCTCGGCCGCGCACCGGCCGAATCCCACGACCGCCGCCGGCCCGTCCGCGCTGACCCCGAAGTGGTGTGCGAAGGCCGCGACGTCGATGCCGCCGCCGTGCGCACCGAACAGCCGCTGGATCAGCAGCGCGTCACTGGTCGGGGCGCGCCGGGCCCGCCAGATCACCCGCGCGGCGATGGCGGCGGCGCCGCGCAGGGTGTGCGGACTGTCGGCGTCCAGCGGTTCGCCGCCCTCCTGCACCCAGATCGTGCCGAGTACCGCCGGCGCGCGGCCGCCGTGGCGGCCCGGTTCCCGGATGCCGATGGCGATCCGCCGCCGGGTCTCCCACTCCGGCTGCGGCGGCACCTCGATCGTGTCGCCGGAATTGCGCAGCCGATCGAAGACGCCCGCACGCTGCAACCAGCGCATATATCCGGACGGGCCCTGCCGGCCCAGCACCGACAGCCGCCGCACCGGATCCGCGGCGGCCGCGTTGTCCGCCGAATAGGCCAGCACCCGGAACTGCTCGTCCTCGATGCTGACCAGTCCGCGCGTGGACGCGGCGACCGACTGGGCCAGCCCGAACAGATCGGTGTCCAGCGCCGGTGGCTGTTCCGTCCCAGCCGTGCCCGCGGTATGCCCGGTGATGCGATCGATCAGCGAATACACCATCTCCCAGCGCGCCTGCGGATGCACCGCGACCACGGCGACCCGCGCCGCCGCGGCGGCCGCCCGCAGCTCCGCGCTCACCGATTTGGCGAACAGCACCCGCGGCCGATCGGCGGGCGGGCAGTCCCGGGCGAGCGCGCGCAGCCATTCGGTCGCCTCCCGGTCACCGACGCCGACCTGCAGATACGCCTCGGCGAGCGGCTGGCCGGGTGGCAGGTCCATCAGGAGATCGCCCGGGTCGAGGAAGGCCACCTGGTCGACCACGACATCGTCGCCCTGCGGCGCGTCGACCAGCGTGGCGACCGAGTTGGTCAGCGACGACAGCAACTCGGACAGGGACAGGAACCTCGACACCCTTTCATTCAACTGGACAGCGACACACCCCGCAATTAGTGCGATCGGACAATCCGATCTGCCCTCGGAGGGTGTTTCCTGGCATCCATGGACGCGATCACGACGGTCCCCGTACCGGCCAACGAACCCGTGCATTCGTACGCTCCTGGGACGCCCGAGCGAACCCGGCTCCGGGCCGCCATCACCGCCCTGTCCGCCGACCCGATCGAATTACCGCACGTCATCGGCGGTCGCCCGCGCCGCGGATCCGGCGCGCGCGTCGATGTCGTACAACCCCACCGCCACGCCGCCGTACTCGGCACCCTGACCGTGGCCGACCCCGCCGACGCACATGCCGCCGTCACCGCCGCGATGGCCGCGGCCCCGGCGTGGCGGGAACTGCCCTTCGACGAGCGGGCCGCGGTCTTCCTGCGGGCCGCCGATCTGCTGGCGGGTCCGTGGCGGGAGACCGTCGCCGCCGCCACCATGCTGGGCCAGTCGAAATCCCCGTATCAGGCGGAGATCGACGCGCCCTGCGAACTGGTCGACTTCTGGCGCTTCAACGTGCACTTCGCCCGGCAGATCCTGGCCGGGCAGCCGATGTCCGCGCCGGGGGTGTGGAACCGGACCGACCATCGCCCGCTGGAGGGTTTCGTCTACGCGGTCACGCCGTTCAACTTCACCGCGATCGCCGGCAACCTGCCGACCGCGCCCGCGCTGATGGGCAACACCGTGGTGTGGAAGCCGTCGATCACCCAGGCGGTGGCGGCGCATCACACGATGCGGCTGCTGGCGGCGGCCGGACTGCCGCCGGGGGTGATCAATCTGGTGCACGGTCACGGTCCGGAGGTCTCCGCGGTGGTGCTCGACGATCCGCGACTGGCCGGGATCCATTTCACCGGTTCCACCGCCACCTTCCAGCACCTGTGGCGGGAGGTCGGCAACCGGATCGACCGCTACGACGGCTATCCGCGGCTGGTCGGCGAGACCGGCGGCAAGGATTTCGTGCTCGCGCATCCCTCCGCCGATCCGCAGGCGCTGATCACGGCACTGGTCCGCGGCGCCTACGAATATCAGGGGCAGAAGTGCTCGGCGGCCTCGCGCGCCTTCGTCCCGAAATCGCTGTGGAGCCGCATCGGCGGCGAGGTGGTCGATCGGATCGCCGCGCTGAGCTACGGCGATGTCACGGATTTCGCTAATTTCGGCGGCGCGGTGATCGACCGGCGATCGTTCGAGCGCAATGTCGCGGCCATCGACCGGGCCAAGGCGACCGCGAGCCTGACCATCGCCACCGGCGGCAGTTGCGACGACCGGATCGGCTGGTTCGTGGAGCCCACGCTGCTGATGGGCGAGGATCCCACCGACGAGGCGTTCCGCACCGAATACTTCGGGCCGATCCTGTCGCTGCACGTCTACGACGACGATCGGCCGGGCGCCTTCCCGGAGGTACTGGGTCTGGTGGACAGCGGGTCGAAGTACGCGCTCACCGGCGCGATCCTGGCGCAGGACCGGTCGGCGATCGAAACCGCCGGCGCCGCACTGCGTTTCGCGGCCGGCAACTTCTACGTGAACGACAAGCCCACCGGCGCGGTGGTCGGCCAGCAGCCCTTCGGCGGGGCCCGCGCCTCCGGCACCAACGACAAGGCCGGATCCCCGCTGAACCTGCTGCGCTGGGTGTCGCCGCGCTCGATCAAGGAGACGTTCGTACCAGCGACCACCGACGGCTATCCACATCAGGAGCCCGACGCGGCGGATCCGCGATGAGCGCCGTGGAGGTGCTGGCGCATCCGCTGCGTCCGCTGCTGTTGTCGGCGGCCCGATCGCAGCGCCTGGAACGCGGGCTCACCCGGATGCCCGCCACGCGACGGGTGGTCGACCGGTTCGTGGCCGGGCCGAACCGGGACAGCGCGCTGCCGGCGGTCCGGGAGTTGTTGCGGCAGAACAAGTTCGTCTCGATCGACTATCTCGGCGAGGACACCGTCGAACCGGCCCAGGCCCGGCGGGTGGTGGATCAGTACCTGGCGTTGATCGAGGTGCTGGCGGGGCTGTCGGCGCAGGATTCGGAGGCGACCGCACGGCCGCTGGAGGTGTCGCTGAAGCTGTCGGCGCTCGGCCAGGCGCTGCCCGGCGACGGGTACGCGGTGGCGTTGGGCAATGCCCGGGTGGTCGCGGCGGCCGCCGCGGCGGCGGGACTGTGGGTCACCGTCGACGCGGAGAACCACACCACCACCGATTCCACGCTGGCGATCGTGCGCGAACTGCGGCACGACCATCCGGAGACGGTCGGCACGGTATTACAGGCGTATCTGCGGCGTACCGAGGCGGACTGCCGGAGCTTCGCCGCCGAGGGTGCGCGAATCCGGTTGTGCAAGGGCGCCTATCGGGAACCGGAGCCGGTGGCGTTCCAGCGGGCGGCGGAGGTTTCCGCCTCCTATCTGCGCTGTCTGCGAATCCTGATGGCGGGCAAGGGCTATCCGATGGTGGCCACCCACGATCCGGCGATGATCGAGGCGGCGGCGTTGCTGGCCACCGCATCCGGTCGCGGTCGCGACGAGTTCGAATTCCAGATGCTCTACGGCGTCCGGCCCGCCGAACAGGATCGGCTGGTGGGGCTGGGGCAGCGGATGCGGGTGTACGTCCCGTTCGGCGACCAGTGGTACGGCTATCTGGTCCGCCGGATGGCCGAACGGCCCGCGAACCTGTCGTTCTTCCTGCGGGCGGCCACCGGACAGCACTGAGCCGATCCGAAATATCGGCGAAACCCGGCGCAATATCGCAAACACCCGGCGCACGATCCGGACACAATCGAAAAATGTTTCACCCCAGCCTGTTTCCGCTCGACCCAGGGGGCCCGATTCCGGCCGGGCCCCCTGGGTCGTACGCTGTGCGCGGCCGCCACACCGGACCGCATGCTCGAAACAGGTTGCGGCTCAGCCGATCCGGACCGCCGGACCGAGGACGAAATCCGGGTCCACCTGGTCGGCGTATTCCGCACCGGCCCAGGCGTTCGCGTTGCGGAGGTGGAATTCGACTGCCTGGCGCTGATATTCGGCCCAGTCCCGCATGACGAAGTCCAGTTCCGCGCGAACGGTGTTCAGCGCGTCCAGGTTCTGCGGTTCCAGCTCGTGGATCGGCCGGATCTCGCCGCGCTCGGCGGCCCGCACATGCCCGGAGCGGCCCATCCAGCACAGCAGGTCGTCGCCGACCTGTTCGCGTAGGAACGCCAGATCGTCCTCGTCGCAGACCTTGTTGCCGATCACCACGATCCGGATGCCGAAATCCTTGGCGTAGCCGAGGTATTGGCGATACACCCCGACGCTGCGCAGCGTCGGCTCGCAGACCAGCGCGGTCAGATCGAAGCGGGTGAACAGCCCGGAGGCGAACGCGTCGGCGCCGGCGGTCATGTCGACCACCACATATTCGCCCGGCCCGTCGACCATGTGGTTGAGCAGCATCTCCGCCGCGCCGACCTTGGAGTGATAGCAGGACACCCCGAGGTCCTCGTCCGCGAACGGCCCGGTCACCATCAGCCGCGCGCCGCCGACCTCGCGCAGGCAGGCGGTATAGATCGGATTGCCCTCCCGCACCCCGATCAGCCGCGAGCCGCGGCCGGGCGGGGTGGTCTTGAGCATGGCGCCCGCGGTGGCGATCCGCGGATTGTCGCCGCGCAGATAGTCCTTGATCAACGGCAGATGCTCACCGAGCGTCGGCAGCGTCACCGCCTCCTCCTCGTCGGCGCCGAGCGCCGCCGCGAGGTGCTGATTGATATCGGCATCGATCGCCAGGACCGGTGCGCCCTGGGCGACCAGCTGCCGGACGAACAACGACGACAGCGTCGTCTTTCCACTACCACCCTTGCCGACGAAGGCGATCTTCACCGCCGCGTACCCCTTCCCGATTGGAAATGACTTTCGTATTCAACTCCGCGCCACAGTAGCCGGTCGGGGCCCCCGGCGACGACGCCACCCCGCGGACACCGGATCGATCCTGGGCAGTTGCCCAAACTCTCGAGGCGGCGCGATAGTATGATGCTCGCCATAGGAGAATGAGATTCTCAGTTTGTCTGAACCCGGAGGCTTTCGTGTCCCAGAGTGACCTGCCCTACCAGCTCTTCGACGCCGACAATCACCTGTACGAACCGCCGGAGGCGCTGACCAAGTTCCTGCCGAAGAAGTATGCGAACGCGGTCAAGTACGTCCAGGTCGACGGTCGGACGAAGATCGCGATTCGTGGCCACATCAGTGAGTACATCCCCAACCCGACCTTCGAGGTCGTCGCCGCCCCCGGCGCGATGGAGGACTACTTCAAGAACGGCAACCCGGAAGGCAAGAGCCGCCGGGAGATCTTCGGCAAGCCGATCAAGGCGACCCCGGCGTTCCGCGAGCCCGCGCCGCGCCTGGAGCTGATGAACGAGCTGCAGATCGACCGCGCGCTGATGTTCCCGACCCTCGCCAGCCTGCTCGAAGAGCGGATGAAGGACGACCCGGAGCTGATCCACGCGGTCGTGCACGCCCTCAACGAGTGGCTGTACGAGACCTGGTCCTTCAACTACGAGAACCGCATCTTCACCGTGCCGGTGATCAGCCTGCCGATCGTCGACAAGGCGATCGAGGAGCTGGAGTGGGTCGTCGAGCGCGGCGCCAAGGCGATCCTGGTGCGGCCCGCGCCGGTGCCCGGTTTCCGCGGCACCCGCTCGTTCGCGCTGCCGGAGTTCGACCCGTTCTGGAAGCGCGCGGTCGAGCTGGACGTGCTCATCACCATGCACTCCTCGGACAGCGGCTACGCCCGCTACGCCGCGGAGTGGGACGGCGGCAACCAGGAGATGCTGCCGTTCGTCACCAACGTCTTCAAGATGATGAACGAGTGGGCCCCGATCCGGGACGCGGTCGCCTCCTGGGTCTGCCACGGCGCGCTGTTCCGGCACCCGGACCTGAAGTTCGCCGTCATCGAGAACGGCGCGACCTGGGTGCCCGGCCTGTTCGAGCAGCTGGCCGCCGTCTACAAGAAGGCCCCCGAGGGCTTCGGCTTCCAGGATCCGGTCGCCGCGCTCAAGAAGGCCCTCTACATCTCCCCGTTCTGGGAGGAGGACCTGGGCGCCCTGGCCGACCTGCTCGGCGCCGACCACGTGCTGTTCGGTTCGGACTACCCGCACCCGGAGGGCCTGGCCGAGCCGACCCGCTACATCCACGAGCTCAAGGACCTGCCCGAGGCGGACCAGGCCCTGATCATGGGCGGCAATCTGGCTCGCCTGTTGAAGGTCTAGTGAGGACGCATGGATATCAATGATCTGATCCTGGTGAGCATCGACGACCACGTCGTCGAGCCGCCGGACATGTTCGAGAATCACACCCCGGCCGCGCTGGCCGACGTGATGCCGCGGGTCATCGTCGACGACCAGGGTGTCGACCGCTGGATGTACCGGGGCAACCCGGTCGGCGTCACCGGTCTGAACGCGGTCGTCTCCTGGCCGCCGGAGGAGTGGGACCACAACCCCGCGGGCTACGCCGAGATGCGCCCGGGTGTCTACGACATCCACGAGCGCGTGCGGGACATGAACGCCAACGGCGTGTTCGCCTCGATGTGCTTCCCGACCTACGCGGGCTTCAGCGCCGGACATCTGGCGAAGGTCAAGGACGAGATCACCGTCCAGATCATCCAGCTGTACAACGACTGGCACGTCGACGAGTGGTGCGGGACCTACCCGGGCCGGTTCATCCCGCTGGGCATCATCCCGCTGTGGGATCCGCAGCTGGCCGTCGCCGAGATCGAGCGCCTGGCCTCGAAGGGCTGCCGTTCGGTGTCGATGCCGGAGCTGCCGCACCTCGAGGGGCTGCCCAGCTACTTCGACATGAACTACTGGGGCCCGGTGTTCCAGGCGCTGCAGGACAACCACACGGTGATGAACCTGCACATCGGAATGGGTTTCGGCGCACTGAAACTCGCGCCCGACGCGCCGATCGACAATCTGATGTGCCTGGCGCCCACGGTTTCCCAGATCACCGTGCAGGATCTGTTGTGGGGACCGGCCTTCCGGACCTACCCGGGCCTGAAGATCGCGCTGTCCGAGGGTGGCATCGGCTGGATCCCGTTCTTCCTGGACCGGTCCGATCGTCATTACACCAACCAGAAGTGGCTGCGCCGGGACTTCGGCGGCAAGCTGCCCAGCGAGGTGTTCCGCGAGCACGTGATGGCCTGCTACGTCACCGATCCCACCGCGCTCACCTATCGCGACAAGGTCGGCATGGACATCATCGCGTGGGAATGCGACTTCCCGCACTCGGATTCGCTGTGGCCGGATGCCCCGGAGTTCGTGCTCAACGAGCTGAACGCCGCCGGCGCCTCGGACGAGGACATCAACAAGATCACGTGGGAGAACGCCTGCCGCTTCCTGGAGTGGGATCCGTTCGCGCACATCCCGAAGGAACAGGCCACCGTGGGCGCCCTGCGCGCCCAGGCCACCGACGTCGACCTGTCGATCCGCTCCCGCCGGGAGTGGGCGCAGATGTACGCCGAGCGCGTCGCGAGCTGATCCGCGATCCATCCGACGGCCCCGGCACCCCTGTGGTGCCGGGGCCGTCGGCGTCGGCGGGGACGTTTGCCCGAATCATCTTTTCTATTTCGCGTTCGAAATTGTGTTATGCGAAAGCAATTCAAATTCCAGGATGCCCGAACCTGTTGATTGCTGATGATTTGCGGTCTAACGTTGTATGAGTTCCACCGGCCTGTTCTACGAGGCCCCGAACCTCCCGAAAGGAGGAGACGGGATTGAACTCGAACAGCAGCAGCAATCACCGACGCCTGGCCGAGGCGGCAATCACTGCGCTGATGGTCGTCGTCCCCATGACGGCAGTCGCGGCGCCGTTGATCGCACAACCCCCGCCCGCGCCGGGTGATTCGGTCGAATACGGCCCCTACCCGGGGCAGTATCCCGGGCCGCCGCCGCCTCCGCGGCCGTGTAGCGGCAGTGGCGGCAGCTATTGCTGACCGGCCGTTCGGAGAACAAGGTGTACCGATGAGAGGAGATTGCTGTGAGCTCGACGACCAGTATCAAGCGGCGCCTGGCACGTACGGCGTTCGCCGGTTTCGTAGTTCTCGCGCCGGTCACGGCGCTGGCCGCCCCGGTGCTGGCAGTGCCCGTGAGCCAGGGTGACGAACAGTACATCGATGGCATGCGTCACGACGGCCCGCCGCCGGGTAGCTGTAGCGGTAGCGGCGGCAGCAACGGTGGCTGCTACTACAACGTCGTCGTGCCCCCGCCGGAATAAGCACACGACATCGAGCGCCCGGCCCATCGGTGATGGGCCGGGCGTTCCGCTTGTCGGGTCAGGGGAGATCGGGGAGCCAGTGCCCGTGGAATCCGGCCGGCACCCGGCGCGGCAGCCGCACCGACGCCACCTCGGTCATCCCGGTCGCGTCGAGAACCACCAGTTCGGCGCCATCCGGCCCGGTGACCAGGGACAACAGCCAGCCGTCGTCCTCACCGGCGCCCGGATCCGCGGCCGGGACGAAGACGGCCTCCCCCGCCCGGCCGCGCGCGGAATATCGGCCGACCGCGCCGCCGGCGAGATCGTATTTCACGATTTCGGTATCGGCGACAGCATAGATATAACGACCGGGCAAACCGGTCAGAGAATCGTTGATGGTAGGAAATTCCACCGACAGATCATCTAGTTGCCTCTCAATAACCGGAGTATCATCTGAACTGATTTCCCAGCGGTGCAGAACCGGACCTTTTTCCGAACTACCCGGCACCTCGAGTGCGCCCGGGACAGAATTTTCCGCGCCGAACCAGAATTGGTCGAACGATTCCCGTGAATATCGGACGGCGTCCACGACCACCACCCCGCCCGGACGCTCGTGCGCGTTGCCGACATGGAACACGTAGCACGGATCCACCTCGTGCCAGGTGACCGCGCCACCGGCCTTCGGCATCACACCCAGGCGGGCGCCGTAGCCGTCGTCCCAGCCGTAGGGCATCCCGCCGCGACCGGCCCGGGCCAGGTCGAACACCACCGGCAGGTCGAGCCACACCACATGGTTCTCGGTGATCGCGAAATCGTGCATCATCGTCGGCCCCGGCACGTCGACCACCCGGCTGTGCACCAGCTCACCGGCCGCCGAGAGCCGGTGATAGGTCAGATACGGCTCGGCGAAGCCGTACCCGAAGAAGTGCAACTCACCCGTGACGGGATCGGTCTTCGGATGCGCGGTCATCGCGGTGGCGAGGCGCCCGCCGAAGTCGCACACTCCGACCGTCCCCAGCTCCGCGTCCACCTCGTAGGGCAGCCCGTTCTCGACCAGCGCGTACCAGCGGCCGGCATGCCGGATCACATTGGTGTTGGCCGCATTCGCGGCGCGATCGACGGTGAGGTCGGAGCGCAGGAACGGCGCCCCCGAGGTGAATCTGCTGGTCCGCACCCACCGGTTGCGGTACCACTCGGCCCGCCCGCCGCGCAGCCGCACCCCGTGCAACATCCCGTCGCCGAGGAACCAGTGCCCGGGATCGGCGCCGACCGGCGGATTGGGCCCGTTGCGCACGTAGCGCCCGGTCAATTCGGGCGGGAGCGCCCCGGTGACCGGCAGGTCGAAGGCCTCGATCTCGTCCGGGACAGGTGCGAGATCACCCCGGAGATAGGTGGGCAGATCGTGAACGGTCATGAGAATCCAGTCAGACGTTCCACTATGACAGGTCGACTGTAGAACCTCCACAGAGACCTGTCAACAGTGGAATATTCGGATCGGATCACCAGCCGTCCGGTCGGTACCGAATCGGCCGACGGAACCCGCTGTAGCGCAACCGAATCCGAACCTAGTAACCTGGAAAGCACAGGTACCGGGGAGGATTCATGAAGAAGTTGATCCTGGCGACCCTGACGATCATCGTGCTCTGGTCCACGATCGATTACAGCCGCAGCGCGGGCCACCTCGGCATACCCATCCTGATCGGCGTGGTGGGGGCACTGCTGCTGGCCAATCTGGCGACGCAGTAGTCCGAACGCCTCCGCTCATCGGCATCGGCCGGCCGATTCCACTGCGTCCCAGCCGATCTCACGAGCGATGTCGCGATGCCGAACCATTTCGCCCGCGACCACAAGCGGCGGACGAGGTGGCTCGAACAGGCCGTGCGGCGGCATCCGCGGGACCGCCTCTGGCAGTTCGGAATCGCCTGGCCACGATGGGCGAAGTGCTATGGTCGGTCCATCCGGCCCGGTGAGTCGTACAGAAGGGGGCGAACATGCGGGTGGGTATCGCATTGGCCGCCGGAACAGCGGCACTGATGGTTGCGACGCTGACTGGATGTGGATCCTCGGATTCCGGCGACAGACCGGCCACCAGCGGTCAGAGTGTGTCAGCGACAAAGACGATGGCGCCTGAGGCGCCTACCGGCTTCGATCCGTGCCACGACATACCCGTATCGGTACTGGACTCCGAAGGCCTCGGGCATCAGTCTTCCGATGCGAACTCCGACGGCTCGGGTGGCGTGAAATGGCGCGGCTGCAGCTACTTCGAGGATGACGGCTACGGCGTCTCGATCCGGACCACGAACATCACGCTGCCGATGGTCCGAGCCAATACCGGCTTCAAGGTCTCGGAAGAGCTGAACATCGGGGGCCGTTCCGCCCTCATCTATCACGACACCGATCAGCCGGATCAGCGCGCGTTCTGCCTACTCAACGCCGAGATGAAAGGCGGCAGCCTCGAAATCTCGATCGACAACCCGGCAACCCGCAGAAGGTCCGGCACGCTGGCAAGTTGCGATATCGCCAAGGAACTGGCGGCCAAACTGGTGCCGGTGATGCCGGCCAATGCTTGATCGAAACCTCTCGATCGAACGTCCACTGGATATCTGCGAGGGAGCATCATGGGCGACGATGCGTCATCCGAACGACCTCTGGCTCAACTGATTACCGAAGCCCAAGCCGGACGGCTGAGCGTCGATCTCAGCGACGATGTGCGAGTCAACGCTGAGGAGTTCGCGTACATCGAACGGGATTGCGAGGCCTTCAAACACGAGATCCAGAAACTCCAGCGCATAGCGACCAACGTTTCCACCCAGAAGAAATGGGGTCTCGGCGAGGACCAAGCGCTGCTGACTTCCGCACAGGCAGTGGTGCACAGGTTCCGTACGAAAGCTGCTGCGGTCGATGCGGGCAAGGACTCGCCGAACAACGTCTACGACGTCCTGCAGCAGCATTATCAGATCATCGACGAACTTCAGCAGCTCCACCGTACGATCGCCCAGCGATATATCCAGGCCGACCAGGAGTTCGCTGCGAGGTACAACGAGTTGATGGCGGATATGCCCACCAGCCCGATCGGCGCGGAGGATCGCTGACCTCCGGGCTCGCTCACCACCGGTTGGTTCTGTATTCGGCTGTGTGACAGGTCGATCCCGATGGTTGCTGCTCGAGGAGCCCCGGCCTGCAAACCGGATGTGGTTGATCTGTGCCGACGTAGCTCGACCAGGAATCTCAGGGCCGGGCGGGCAGTCCGGCGGCCGTTCCCGCCGACACCATGCCCGCCTGTTGCTGGAGGAGATGGCCGACAACTCCGGCCTGCCCTACAAGAGCAGTAGGCTGACCCGGAGAGTGTCCGGTGGAAGGGGCGAATGCGTGTCCGATTCGAATTTGTTCAGTGTCTTCGGACGAATGGCGGCGTTGCCCGGTCACCGGGACGAGGTAATCGCGTTGATCAAGGAGTCGGCGCTCGCCGCAGGCAGCGACAGCGGATTGCTCACGTACACCATCAACACCGCCCTGGACGATCCGGACGCGCTGTGGGTGACCGAGCTGTGGATCGACCAGGAAGCACACGACACGGCCACCGGCTCCGAGGCGGTCGCAGAGGTGACCCAGCGCTTTCTCGATCTCCTGGCCGAGCAACCCGCAGGCTTCTACGGCCATGCTGTCCATGTTCAGGGCCGGGCATCCGACAGTTCACTCTGATACCGGACGTTCGTATCCACATCGGTTGCCCTGCAAGTCATCTCGGCACCGAGCGGTGACTCGATGCCGAGGAATCAGTAATCCTCCGCAGCGGCACGCAAGCGCTGTAGGGTCCGGTCGATCCACGATGTGAGAAGTGTGGTGATCTCGGCCGGCGTCGCGGGACGGACCGATACGTGGTCCCTGGTGCGTTGCTGCAGGTAGCGGCCGTCACCGATCAGATCCAGCCACTGTGCGGCATGGCGCGCCACGGAACCGGTGCGCAGCACGACACTCCCGCCACCCGCGGCCGGTCGGTCGAACCTGCGCCGGAAAAGGTCCGCACCCGCGTTCCGCGCGGGGTTCGCGAGAATCTCGGGCCGCAGATCGTCGACATGAAAAGTGTCCGGCTTCCCGCCTCCCGCCGGAAAGGCGGGCAGCAGGCGCGCCATCCGCACCGGCAATTGCTCCGGACGAAAAAGCCGGCAGCGAATCGTCCCCTCGACACCCCCGGCGACCGTCTGCGACAGCAGCACGGCGTGATACGCGGTGCGGGCGCCCAGCATTCGGTACTCCTGCTCCTCGTTGTTGCCCAACACCGTTGACGCACCGATGATTTCGATTCGGAGGTCGGCGGTCGCGAGCGTGTGGAACGCGAGCTGGATCAGTTCGGTCTCGTCGGCGTCGTACCGGCCTCGCACCGACTCCCGGTGCGCCGCCACCTCACCGTTGGTCCGGAACCGGCTGAGGTACCCCAGCGGAAACGGGAACCGATCGTCGGCATCGCTCACCCACAGTGCCGCGAAATCATCGGGCTCCCAAGCCCATTCGGACATCACTCGCTGCTCGGCTCCTCGCTCACCGGCGGCTCGTCGGGCTCGGCGCCGAGTACCCCGTCGAGCAACGTCCTCGGCTCCCGGCCGAGCAACTCGGCGGCATTGTCCTCGGTGCGCAGCCACTCCGGGAGCAGGCGAGTCCGTTCGTCCTCCTCCGAACGCGCCTTCCCGCCGGGCATCCCCATACCCGGCAACCCGGCGGCACTCCCCCCGCGTGCGACCGCGCCGCGCGGACCCGCGGCCGGCACACCACCGGCACCCGCGACGCTACGACCCGGACCGGCAACCACCGGACCGCCGCCCCCGGGACCAGCGGCACCCGGACCCGCGAACTCCGGGCCGGCCACCCCGGGACCGGCGAACCCGGGACCCGCCGTGCCGGGTCCCCCACCCGTCCACGTACCGGATCTCGGACCACCGGTACCGCTCACCGAGTCACCGGGAAGAACCGGCGGATCGATCCCGGCCGGTCGAGTCGACGGCAGATCCGATCCGGCACCCGCGAGATGATCTGCGGCAGCTTCGGTTCCGGTCGACGGAGCCGAAGGACCGGACGCCCCCGCACCTTCCGTTCCCGCCGTCGAATCCTGCGGCCGGTCAACGACTTCGGATCCCTGCGGCGCATCCGGCCGGACCACGTCCGCCCCCGGCGGAGCAACCGGCCCGGCACCGTGCCCGACCGGACCGGAACCGGGCTCCGGCATCGTGAACAGCGGAGCAGCCGGACTCACCGGCGTCGGCAACACCGGAATCTCCCCGTCGACCCGGCCGAACGGGGTCACGTAATTGGTCCCCATCACCCGCTGCGCCTCGTCGCGGGCATGGTCGATCTTCGATTTGGCATGGGATCCGGACAGCGGCCCGACCGTCCACCCCTGGTAATTCCATGCCGAGACGGTCGAAATCGGCTCCGGCAGTTTGGTCTTGGTGTCGTTGATCGACTCCACCGCCGCACCTACCCGATCGGCCAGCGCGTTCAGCGCCGGCGTCAGATCATGGGCCCTGGCAACATAATTACCGATCGCGTCCCGCGACGCCTGCGCGGCGGGCCCGTCCCAGGCCGACGCGCTGGAACGCAGAATCCGCGCCCCGAAATCCCGCACCGCATCACTCCAGCCGGTGGCGATCTTCCGATAGCTCTCCCCCGCGGTATGCGCATCCGTGGTGTCCAGCGGATGAAACGCACGGTAAATGTCCCAGTGCGACAGAGCCTTCGGATTCTCGCCGCCGTTGCCGATACTCGGCCGCTCGTTCTCGATCGACATATCCCACCCCGTCCGATCCGATCGGCCTCGTGGAGTGCACGACCACGAGCCCTCCCCTGACACATCCGGCCGCGCCGATTTTACAACAATCGAACCGGACGAAAGTGAGCCGCCCGGAATCGATCGACACTGGATCAACCGAGGTTGCGCCGACCGGCACGTGCGGCGAAAGCATCGAGCGCATCGAGTATTTCGCGCGCCTGCCACATCCGGTTCCGGCGCATACCGGTGAATTCGGTGAGCACACCGGCGGCGACGAGCGGGCCGAGCGCCCGGACCGCATTCGAGGCAGCGAGGTCCAGTTCCCGAGCGATCGTCTCGGCGTCGAGAACCGGCAGGCGCAGTGCGAGATCGGCGATCTGCCAGGCCGCGGCCTGCGGGCGGGCGTTCACGGTCTCGGCCCATTCCTGCCGGATCTCGGTAACCTCGGCAACGAGAAGCCTGGCGTTGGTCAGTGCCGCGAAGGTGGCTTCCGTCAGCCTGGTCACGATCGGGACGGGGTCGCCGTTCCGATAGGCGGTCAATGCGGCGAAATAGGTGGCGACATCGGTGAGCAGCCCGGCCGCGATCGGTACCGTCACGTTGCGGGTCAATTGCCGAGTACGCAGCATCGAATGGATCAGGGCTCGTCCGGTACGCCCATTGCCGTCGGTGAACGGGTGCACGGTCTCGAATTGTGCATGGGCCAGGGCAGCATGAACCAGGATCGGGATGTCGTCGCGTCTGGCGAAAGCCATCAGGTCGGCCATTGCGGCGGGTACCCGGTCGTGATGAGGTGGCACGAATTCGGCGCCGTGCGGGCCGAAGGTATCGCCACCGATCCAGACCTGCTGGGTTCGCCACTCACCGGCATCGGGTTCGTGTCCCGTCATCAGTGCGGCGTGCATGGCGAGGACGAGATCCTCGTCGAGGGTGCCGCTGCGATCTATCGCGGTCTGCATGGCGTGCACATTGCCGATGATCTCGACCGCGTTGCGCTGGTCGGTCGCACCGAGTTCGGCCAGGGCAATGGCTTTCGCACCGGAGGTGAGATTTTCGATACGCGAGGACGATGTCGATTCGGAGCGCAGCAGGATCGCACCGAACGGGGCCACCATCGCGCCCGCCTCGGCGTCGAAGCGAGCGATATCGATCGACGCCTCCTCGGCTGCCGCCAGCACAGCGCTCGGGAGAGCGACCCGCTGCGGCGCGATCAACGGCACCTTTGCCGCTTCGTAGGGTCCACGATGACGCTCCCGCACCCGCCGTGACACCAGATCTGCGGATATCGTCGGAACCCAGCGACGTTCCTCCCACTCGACCGTCGGCCACGAGTCAACTGATGACATGAACGGCCAGTGTACTCACTTATGGCAAAAGTGAGTATAAGAGAGTCTGTCACTAGCGCTTTCCGTCGATCCGGCGCGGCAACTGCCACGGGTTGGCCTCTTGCAGGGCCGGGGGCAGGAACTCGTCGGGGAAGTCCTGCCAGGCGACGGGGCGGAGGAAGCGTTCGATGGCGGCGGTGCCCATGGAGGTGGCGGTGGGGGCGGTGGTGGCCGGGTAGGGGCCGCCGTGCTGCTGGGCCCAGGACAGGGTGATGCCGGTGGGCCAGCCGTTCCAGATCAGGCGGCCCGCCAGCCTGGTCAGGGTGGGGAGCAGGGTGTGTACGGTGTCGGCCTCGTCGTGTTCGGCGTGCACGGTGGCGGTCAGGCCGGGGTCGTTGCCGTAGGACCGAACGCAATTCGTCGATGTCGCGGTATTCGATCACGATCGAGGACGGGCCGAAGCACTCGCGGCCCAGGGTCTCCGGCGCGAAATCGGCGGCGGCGACCTTCAGCAGGGTGGGGAGGTAGGTGTCGGCGCCCCATGCGGTGGCGGCCAGGACGGTGACGGCGGGGTGGTCGTCGAGGCGGGTCACGCCGGAGCGGAAGCCGTCGGCGATGCGGTCGTTCAGCATCCGTTGTGCCGGAACGGCTTTCACGGCGGCGATCAGGGCTTCGGTCAGGCCGTGGCCGACCGGGAGCAGCAGTAGGCCGGGCTTGGTGCAGAACTGGCCCGCACCGAGGGTGAACGAGCCGACGTAGCCGGTGGCGATCTCGGGGCCGCGGGCCGCGACCGCGCCGGGGGTCACCACCACCGGGTTCACGCTGCCCAGTTCGCCGTAGAACGGGATGGGGCGGGGACGGGCGTTGGCGATGTCGAACAGGGCGCGGCCGCCCGCCTCCGAACCGGTGAACGAGGCCGCCTCGATGCCGGGGTGGCGCAGGGCGGTGGCGCCGGCCTCGACACCGTAGATGTTCTCGAAGGTGCCCGCGGGTGCGCCGGCGCCGGTCAGCGCGGCGACGACGATGTCGCGGACCCGCGCGGACAGCCGGGGGTGGCCGGGATGCGCCTTCAGGACCACGGGGCAACCGGCCGCCAGCGCCGCGGCGGTGTCGTGGCCGGCGACGCTCAGGGTCAGCGGGAAATTGCTCGCCGCGAACACCAGGACCGGACCGATCGGCACCACCGTGCGGCGGATGTCCGGGCGCGGGCCCATCGGCCAGGCCGGATCGGCGTGATCGACTGTGGCACGCAGGAATTCGCCGTCGGTGAGCACCTCGGCGAACAGGCGCAGCTGGAAGACGGTGCGTACCATCTCGCCGCGCAGCCGGGGTTGTGCGGGCAGGTGGGTTTCCGTGGCGGCCAGTTCGACCAGTTCGCCGGCGGCCGCGTCCAGCGCGTCGGCGGCGGCGTGCAGCCAGGCGGCGCGCTGCGCGGGGGTGGTGCGGGCCAGGTCCTCGGCGGCCGCGACGGCGGCGGTGACGATTCGGTCGATCCCGGCGGGATCGGTGTCGGCGGGCAGTGTCACGTTCTCCTCCATCGGTCAGGCCCGGATCTCGTGCTGGGCGACGGTCCAGGCGCGTGCCCGATCGCTCAGGGTCACACCGAGTCCCGGCCGGGGGGACAGGTGCATGCGGCCGTCGCTGATCTCCAGTCGCTCCTCGAACAGCGGGTCGAACCATTCGAAGTGTTCCACCCAGGGCTCGAGCGGATACGCGGCGGCCAGGTGCACGTGCACCTCCATCACGAAATGCGGTGCGAGCTGCAGATTTTCGCGCGAGGCCAGGGACATGACCTCCAGGAAGCGGGTGATGCCGCCGACCCGCGGGGCATCCGGCTGCACGATATCCGTTCCGGCGCGGATCAATTCGGCGTGCTCGGCGACGCTGGTCAGCATCTCGCCGGTGGCGATCGGGGTATCGAAGGTGCGCGACAGGTGGGCGTGGCCCGCGAAATCGTAGGCGTCCAGAGGCTCCTCGATCCACACCAGGTTCAGCGGTTCGAAGGCCCGGCACATCCGCTGCGCGGTGGGCCGGTCCCACTGCTGGTTGGCGTCGACCATCAACGGCACGGCGTCGCCGATCTTCTCGCGCACCGCGGTGACGCGGGCGAGGTCGACGCGGTGGTCCGGATGTCCCACCTTGATCTTGATGCCCCCGAGGCCGCTCGCGACCGATTCGGCGGCCCGGTCCAGCACCTCCTCGATCGGCGCGTTCAGGAAACCGCCGGAGGTGTTGTAGGTGCGTACCGAATCACGATGCGCGCCCAGCAGTTTCGCCAGCGGCAGGCCCGCGCGTTTGGCCTTCAGATCCCACAGCGCGATATCGAAGGCGGCGACGGCCTGTACCGACAGGCCGCTGCGGCCCACCGAGGCGCCGGCCCACATCAGCTTGTCCCAGATCTTGGCGATATCGCTGGGATCCTCGCCGAGCAGTACCGGCGCGATCTCCTTCGCGTGCGCGAATTGGCCGGGGCCACCGGCACGTTTGGCGTAGCTCACGCCGATACCCTCGAGCCCGGCCGCGGTGCCGATCTCCGCGAACAGCACCGCGACCTCGGTCATCGGGCGCTGCCGGCCGGTGAGCACCTTGGCATCGCTGATGCCGGTGGGCAGCGGCAGCACCACCGAGGAGATCCGCACGCCGGTGATCCGGTCCAGTACCGGGGATGCGATGGTCATCCGAGATCCTCTCTCACGCAATGACTTTGACGAGTTCGGTCAGATCGGCGAGCTCGCCTGGGGTGAGGTCGGTCAGCGGCGGGCGGACCCGGCTCGACGGGCGGCCCACGGCGGTCAGCCCGGCCTTGATGATCGACACGGCATAGCCCGGCTTGCGGTCGCGGATGTCGAGGTAGGGCAGGACGAAGGTGCGCAGCGCCGCGTAGACCGCGTCGCGATCGTGTGCGCGCACCGCGTCGTAGAACCGCAGCGCGAACTCCGGCACGAAGTTGAAGATCGCCGACGAATAGGTGGTGACGCCCATCTCGGTGTACGGCAGCGCGAAGGTCTCCGCGGTCGGCAGCCCGCCGATGTAGGTGAACCGCGCCCCCATCCGCGCGTAGACCCGGGTCATGGTCTCGATGTTGCCGACGCCGTCCTTGTAGCCGATCAGGTTCGGGCAGCGGTCGGCCATCCGGGCCGCGGTGACATCGTCGATCTTCGCGTTGGCGCGGCTGTAGACGATGACCCCGAGCGAGGTCGCCCCGCACACCGCGGCGACATGTTCGAGCAGTCCGTCGGGACCGGCCTCGGTGAGGTACGGCGGCAGCAGCAGGATGCCGTCGGCGCCGGCGGCCTCGGCGTTGCGGGTCTGCTCGACCGCGACCGCGGTGCCGGCGGTGGCGGGGGCGATCACCGGCACCCGGCCGGCGGTCTCGGCGACCGCGGCCCGCACCACCGCATCGATCTCGGCGGTGGTCAGCGAGAAGCCCTCACCCGTACCGCCGGCGGCGAACAGGCCGGCCACGTCGAATCCGGCCAGCCAGCCGATGTGCTCCCGATACGCGGCCTCGTCGAAACGCAGGTCGGCGTCGAAATGCGTGACCGGGAACGACAACAGGCCGCGGCCCAGTGCCGGGCCCAGGTCCGCGGCGGATATCTGTGACACGGGTATTCCTTTCTGACACTCGGATTCCGGGACGGCGCACCGCTCAGGAGTCCGGCCACGTCTCCAGCAGATCGATGACGCGCCGCAGGGCCGGATTGGCCGGGTGGCGGCGCCAGACGGCATACAGTTCCGCGTGCTCGCGCACACCGCCGAGCGGGCGGTACCGGACCCCGTCCGGATGCAGCCGCCCGGCCGTCTCCGGAACCAGCGCGAGGCCACGACCGGCCGACACCAGGGCCAGCATGGTGTGCACCTGGGTGAGCCGGTCGGCGGTGTCGTAGGAGATTCCGGCCAGCGCCCGCGTCGTCAACTCGGCGAAATAGCGTGCGGGACCGGGCGCGTACACCAGCAGCCGCTCACCCTCCAGCTCCCGGATCGGCAGCGGTCCGGAGCCGGCCAGCCGGTGCGACTGCGGCACGGCGAGCACCAGCGGTTCGCGGTGCACCAGCCGCCCGTCGAATTCGACCCGGTCGAACGGTGGCCGGGCCAGCGCCAGATCCAGTCTGCCGCTTGCCAGTTCGCCGAACTGCTCGGCGCTGACGTGTTCGCCGAGGGTGAGTTCCACCTCGGGCAGCGCCCGGCTGATCTGGTTGAGGAAACCGCCCAGGAAGCCGAAGCCCGCGGTGGCGGTGAAACCGATGCGGACCGTCCCGGTATGGCCCGCGGCCACCAGCCGCGCGGTACCGGGTGCGGCCTCCGCCAGCGCCAGCAGCCGCCGCGCCTCGGCGAGGAACGCCTCACCGGCCGGGGTCAGTGCCACCTGACGCTGGGCACGGTCCAGCAGCAGGACGCCGATATCGCGTTCCAGCTTCTGGATCTGGCGGCTCAGCGGCGGCTGGGTCATCTGCAGGCGTTCGGCGGCGCGCCGGAAGTTGCCCTCCTCGGCGACCACGACGAAACCACGCACCTGTTCCAGGGACAACAGGGAGGACAGTTTGCCGTGGTCGGTCACGACGCCAGGCTAGAGCCATCCACTGATACCGGTCCAACATCAATTGGGCATCAGCCGATTCCGAACGGGTATCACATGACGGTTCATAAATGTGAATACTTTCCAGCAAGAGATCACTGCCGGAAAGGACCGCTATGCAGAGCCGGGATCGACGGGTCGCCGACGACACCATCGCCCGCGCAGAGGAGAGCGCGACCGGGGTGAAGTCGGCCCGCCGCACGATCGCCCTGCTCGAGGTCTTCGCGGCACACCGGTCCTGGCTGTCACTGGCCGAGATGCACGAGGCCACCGGATTTCCCCGGTCCAGCCTGCACGGACTGCTGCGCACCCTGCACGACGCCGGGTGGATCGAGGCCGACGAGGCCGGCACCCGGTTCCGGCTCGGCGTGCGCGCGCTGATCTGCGGCACCGCCTATCTGGACCGCGATCCCGCACTCCCCTACGTGATCGAGATGCTGGAACGGCTGCGCGAGGAGACCGGATTCACCGTCCACTACGCCCGGCTGGCCGGCGCCGACGTGGTGTATCTGGAGACCCGTGAATCGCATCGGTCCGGGCATCTGATCTCCCGGGTCGGCCGGACCCTGCCCGCGCACGCGACCGCGCTGGGCAAGGCGCTGCTCGCGGAGCTGGCCGACGCCGAACTGGCCGAACTGCTGCCGCCGCGGTTCGAGGCGCTGACCGGCGCCACCGTCACCGACCGCGACACGCTGTACGGCGAACTGGGTGTGGTGCGCGAACGCGGCTACGCGACCGAGCGCGGCGAGGGCACCGCCGAGGTGGCCTGCGCGGCCGCGGCGGTGCCGTACCGGATCCCGGCGACCGACGCGGTCAGCTGTTCGATGCCGGCGGACCGGGTCTCCGAGAGCGAGCAGCACCGCATCGGAGCCGTGCTGCACACCGCCGCCGCGGATCTCGCCAGGCAGCTGCGGCGCGCCGGAATCCGTTGAGCCACAAGTTTTCTCATCAATCGACGGTCCGGCGCGAGGGCCGGGCCACAGCGAGGAGTGTCCCATGTCGAACGAACGCGTGCTCGTCACCGGCGCGGCCGGAATCGTCGGGCGGCTGATGCGGCCGCGGCTGGCCCGCCCGGACCGGGTGCTGCGGCTGCTGGACGTTCAGCCGATCGAACCGGCCGCACCGGGTGAGCAGGTGGAGATCGTCACCGGATCGATCACCGACCCGGCCGCGATGGCCGCCGCCTGCCACGAGGTCGACGCCCTGATCCACCTCGGCGGGATCAGCCGGGAGGGTAGCTGGGCCGACATCCTCGACGTCAACATCGACGGCACGCACACCGTCCTCGAGGCCGCCCGGGCGGCGGGGGTGCCGCGGGTGGTGCTGGCCTCCAGCAATCACGCGGTGGGTTTCCGCCGGGTGGGCGAGGCCGGGCCGGACGGGTTGCCGGCCGATTCCAGCCCGCGCCCGGACACCTACTACGGCGTGAGCAAGGCCGTGGTCGAGGCGCTGGGCAGCCTGTACCACTCGCGCTTCGGCATGGACGTGACCTGCCTGCGGATCGGCACCTGTTTCGAACGACCGGCCGATGTGCGCGGCCTGTCCACCTGGCTGTCGCCCGACGACTGCGCCCGGCTGCTGGAGGCCGCGCTCGCGGTGGCGGAGCCCGGTTACCGGGTGTTGTGGGGCGTTTCGGCCAATACCCGGGGGATCGTGTCGCTGCGGGCGGGCGAGGCGATCGGCTATCACAGCCGGGACGACGCCGAGCGCTTCGCCGGCGAGGTGAGCGGCACGCTGCCGGAGTACCTGGGCGGCGGCTTCTGCGAAATCGAACTGGGCCGGGCCGACCCGCTCTGACCCCCGCCGACATCGGCGGCCGGACGGTTCGAGCGCTCGGGGTGTTCACATATATGAACGCATTACCCGATACCGAATGAGTATCAGGGAAGTTATTGCCTTCACCATTTGGGCATGTGACCCTGAGCACACCGTTTCGGCTCTAAGGAAAGCAAGACCCATGCAGCAGTCGGCAACGACGCCCGCGCGGCAACGGCGGATCAGCGTCTCCTATCTGTACTTCTTCGGAGCGTTGGGAGGCATCCTCTTCGGCTACGACCTCGGTGTCATCTCCGGTGTTCTGTTGTTCATCAAACCGCTGTGGCACCTCGACTCGTTCGCGCAGGGCGTGGTCGGCGGTTCGCTGGCGGCGGGCGCGGTGTTCGGCGCCCTGTTCGCCGGCCGGCTGGCCGACCGATACGGCCGCCGGCCCACCATCATGGTGGCCGCGGTGGTCTTCACCGTCGCCGTGCTGGGTTGCGCGTTCGCACCCGGCTACGCGGCGATGGTGGTCGCCCGGTTCGTCACCGGTATCGCGGTCGGCATCTCGTCGGCCACCGTGCCCACCTACCTGTCCGAACTCGCACCCACCCGGGTGCGCGGCGCACTGTCCACGCTCAATCAGCTGATGATCGTGTCCGGCATCCTGATCGCCTACATCGTCGACTGGGCACTGTCCGACGCGGGCAACTGGCGGTTGATGTTCGGCCTGGCCGCCGTCCCGGCCGTCATCCTGTTCGCCGGCCTGTTCAGCCTGCCCGAGACCCCGCGCTGGCTGCTGAAGGCCGGTCGCGAGGCGGAGGCCCGCGCGGTGCTCGAACAGACCCACCGGACCGCGGATATCGACGCCGAGGTCACCGGCATCCGCGAGGTCATCCAGCTCGACACCGAACAGCGCGGCCGGCTGCGCGACCTCACCACCAGATGGGCCCGGCCCGCCCTGGTGGTGGCGCTGATCCTCGCCATCGGGCAGCAGTTCTCCGGCACCAATGCGGTGAACCTGTACGCGCCGACCATGTTCAAGCAGCTCGGCCTGGCCACGAGCAGTTCGCTGCTCGCCTCGATCATCATGGGCACGGTGAAGCTGATCTTCACCGCCTGGGTGTTCCTGATGGTCGACCGCTGGGGCCGCAAACCACTGCTGCTGCTCGGGAACGTGATCATGGCGCTGTCGCTGCTCACGCTCGGCGTGGCCGTGCTGACCATGGGCAAGGGCACCGGTACCGGCCTCGTCACCCTCATCGTGCTGAATCTGTACTGGGTCGGCTACGAACTGGGCTGGGGTGCGGTGGTCTGGGTGATGATCGCCGAGATCTTCCCGCTGAAGATCCGCGGCATCGGCACCGGTACGGCCAGCACGGTGCTGTGGGCGGCGACCTTCGCCATCACCTTCCTGTTCCCGGTGATGAACGACCACCTCGGCCTGAGCTGGTCGGCGTGGATCTTCGCGGCGGTCAGCGTGGTGCTGTTCGTGCTGGTGCGGCGCTTCGTCCCGGAGACCAAGGGCCGCAGCCTCGAGGAGATCGAACTGGATCTGCGGGCCCGCGCCGGGCAGCACGTCGGATAGCGAGGACGGACGAGATGACGGTCGTGGCCTATGTGTCGAATGCCGACAGTGGTGACCTCTCGGTGCTGCGGCTCGGCGCCGACGGCACGCTCGAACCGGTGCAGACACAACCCGCCGGCGACACGGTGATGCCGCTGGCGGTCGGGCCCGGCCGTCGTCACCTGTACGCCTCGCTGCGGTCGCGGCCGTGGTCGGTCGCCTGCTTCGCGATCGACGCCGGCACCGGCGCATTGACCCCGATCGCGACGGTGCCGCTCCCGGACAACACGGCCTACCTGGCCACCGATCGGACCGGACGCTATCTGCTCGGCGCCTCCTACACCGGCAACATCGTCTCGGTGAACGCGATCGGTGCGGACGGCATCGTCGTGGCCGAGCCGATCGCGGTATCGGCGACACCGCCGCACGCACATTCGATCGTCGCCGCGCCGGACAACCGCCACCTGTTCGCACCGGTACTGGGCGGGGACGCGGTGCTCCAGTTCCGGTTCGATCCGGCCACCGGACTGCTCGCGCCGAACCACCCGGCGTCCGTGTCCACGAAGGCCGGGGCCGGGCCCCGGCACCTGGTGTTCCATCCCGGCGGCCGGTTCGCCTACGTCGCGAACGAACTCGACGGCACGGTCGGCAGCTACCAATTCGATTCCGGCACCGGGCAACTCGTCCCGAGGGACGCGATCTCGGTACTGCCCGAAGGGGTTTCGCAGCCGTGGACGGCCGAGCTGAAGCTCACCCCGGACGGCCGGTTGCTGTACGTCTCCGACCGGCGGGCCGGCACGCTCGCCGGATTCCGGGTGGATGCGGCCACCGGCGCGCCGGAACCGCTGGGGCACACCGTGACCGAGGCCTGCCCACGCGGGTTCGCCATCGATCCCGCCGGCCGGTTCCTGCTCGCGGCGGGGCAGCAGTCGGACGCGCTGACCGTGTACGCGATCGACCCGGAATCCGGTGCGCTGCACCCACTCGGCCGGTATCCGGTCGGCCGCAACCCGAACTGGGTGGAGATCGTCGAACTCCCCTCGGATCCGGCGACGGATCGGCGCCGGGGTTCCGGTCGCTGATCACCGGCTCGGCATCGCCCGCGTCGGATCGTCCGCTCCGGCCCCCCGGCCCGCGGTCCCCGTCGAAACGACGCGGTCCGGGAAACCCTCCCGCCGACTCGGCCACCGCCGCGTCGGCGGGAGGCGGGTGGGTGCCGATAGCGTGTGGATGGTCCACCGGAACCCGAGTGGACCACGGCACTCGACTCAGGAGGCGACATGTCCGATCGGGAGGTGCGGCTGGCCGCAGGCCCGGCCCGGCTGACAGTGGATCAGGACACCGGCCGGATCGCCGAGTTCCGGCTCGGCGAGACCGGACTGCTGCACACCGGACCACGATTCGGCAGCTTCCCGATGGCGCCGTGGTGCGGCCGGATGCGCGACGGCGTCCTGCACTGGGCGGGCGCCGACCACCAACTGCCCCGCACCGCCGAACCGCACGCCATCCACGGCACCGTCCGGGACAAGCCCTGGCAGGTGGTCCTGTCCACCGACGCGGAAGTCGTACTCGCCCAGGATCTCGCCGAGCCCTGGCCGTTCCCCGGCCGGGTGACCCAGTCGATCACCCTCGGTCCGGACACCGCCGAATTCACCATGACCGTCGAGGCGTTCGCGGACCCGTTCCCGGCCCAGGTCGGCTGGCATCCGTGGTTCAACCGCCGGCTGACCGCCGACGGGCCGGGCGTCGAGATCGACTTCGCCCCGGGCTGGCAGGAGGAGCGCGGCGACGACTATCTGCCCGACGGCACTCGGATCGCCGCACGGCCCGGTCCGTGGGACGACTGCTTCGGGATGCCCGGCGGCGTGGAGGTCACGCTGACCTGGCCCGGCGCCGTCGAACTGGTCGTCTCGAGCCCCCTGGAATGGGTCGTCGTCTACGACCAGCCCGCGGACACCGTGTGCGTCGAGCCGGAGTCCGGCCCGCCGAACGGGCTGAACACCGCACCCCTGGAGGTCCGGCCGGACCGGCCCCTGATCGGCGAGATGATCTGGCGGTGGCGGACTCTCGACTGACAGCCGCTACTCGCCGGCGGCGCGGCGGATCTCGGCCTCGAGGGCGCGCTCCCGGATGGCCCGGGCGGCGGCCGCGTTGTAGGGATCCAGGTGGTCGAACGCCGGATCCTCGTCGTCGACGTCCAGGACGACGGCCCGGCGTTGCAGGTCACGGGCGGCCTCGCGGTCCAGAGCCGGTCGCTCCGAACCGGTTACGGCCGCGGGCTCCACCACGTCGGGCCGCTCGGCCTCGCGGCCCTTGCCCAGCCGCGCGGCGCGACGGCGGCGGATGTCCGCCTCCAGGCGCACCTGCCGGCGTAGATAACCGAGGTAGACCACGAGCAGCAGCAGCGACAGCACGCAGCCCGACCACAGCGTCGGCGCGGCCACCGCGGCGAATCCGCCGAACAGCAGAGCGCTGAGCACCAGGGCGATCGCGGTGCGCTGCCGGAAGCGATAGCGCGCGGCGCGGGCGATGGCGTCCGCCTCCGGGTCGTAGCCGCCGCGACCGCGCCGGGTGGGGACGAAATCCGCACCGCCGGAATCACGCTCGGCGACGAGGTCGTCGAGGCGAGCCGGCGGTCTGGCGAGGGTACCGATGGCCTGCGGCGCATGGTCCCGTCCGGGCCGATCGACGTCCTCGGTGACGGGGTTGACGGGCTCATCGGCCGGCGTCGTCATCCGATCCTCCGCATCATCGCCGTGGGGGAGCTTTCTCTGCGCCCGGGTCGGCACCCGCTTCGTGCCGCCGCGATGCAGGACCCGGGTGGCCAGTGCGACGTCGGTCGTGCGCCGGATACGCGGATGGCGGCCGGCCAACATGGGAAACAGCACGAAGACCCAGAGCACGACCAATCCGATCCACAAGATCGAATTCGGCATCGCGCTCCCACCTCCGTCCCGACCGACCGTTGTCCCTGCGACGGCAGCTGCACTGTGGCAGCGAACGCGCACCACCGACGTGGGTAGGCTAGATCGCCCCTGGTGGAATACCCCGCAGGCGCGCGGTAACTTTTTGCCACCGCTTCGGCGCGCCGGATTCCCGGCAGCCGCCCGGCGACCTGGAAACGCCGTTCCGCCTGCGCTTTCCCGGCGATGCGCGCGATTCGGACGTTCAGGGCAGCGTGATCCGTCCGGCACGGGCCAGCCGCTCCACGAACGGGCCCTCGACCTCCTCGAGGGTGAGCGCCACGAGCAGATGGTCCCGCCAGTCGCCGTCGACATCGAGATAGCGCCGCAACAGGCCCTCCTCGCGGAAGCCCACATTGCGCAGTACCGACTGGCTGCGATGGTTCTCCGGCCGCACCGTCGCCTCCACCCGGTGCAGGCCGACCGGGCCGAAGCAGTGGTCCAGTCCCAGCGCCAGCGCCGCCGTCGCGACGCCGTGGCCGCCGACCTCCTGGGCCACCCAGTAGCCGATCCAGGCCGACCGCAGCGCGCCGCGCACGATGTTGCCGATGGTCAGCTGACCGCTGAAGGCGCCGTCCACCTCGATCACCAGCGGGATCATCGCGCCGTGCCGCGCTTCGGCTTTCAGGCTCGACCACAGCGACGGCCAGTTGGAGGGATGGTTACGCGCCTCCCAGGTACCGCGGCCGGTCGGCTCCCACGGCTCCAGATGGTGCCGGTCCCGGATCCGGATGCGCGCCCACGCCGCCGCGTCCCGCAGCCGGATCGGCCGCAGGGTGACCATCTGCCCGGAGGAGACGCGCACCGGGCCGAGATGAGCGGGCCAGCCCGGATGCGCAGCGGCCCGGAATACGTTCATGTCCACCGATCACCCGCGCTGGGCGAGAAAAGCGACCCGGACCTCGTCACCGGTGCGAACCTCGGTGATCTCCGGATCGACGACGATCAAACTGTTGGCCTCGGCCAGAGTCGACAGTAGATGCGCCGACCCGTTCACACCGAGTGGTTGGACGAGATATTCCGCGGTCTGCTCGTCGCGCATGAGCTGAGCGCGCAGATAGCCACGCCGGCCCTCCACGGAGGTGATCGGCATGATGGTGCGCGCCCGCACGATCCGGCGCATCGGATGCCGGCGGCCGAGCGCGATGCGGATCAACGGCCGCACCATCACCTCGAAGACCACCAGCGCCCCGACCGGATTGGACGGCAGCAGGAAGGTGGGCACCTCGTCGCGGCCCAACCGACCGAAACCCTGCACCGAACCGGGATGCATGGCGACCCGGGCGATTTCGAGCTCGCCGAGCCCGGTCAGGGCCCCCCGGATCTGGTCCGACGCCCAGCCGCCGACCCCGCCCGCGATGACCACCACTTCCGAGCGGACCAATTGGCCCTCGACCACATCGCGCAGTCGTTCCGGATCGGCGCTGACGATGCCGACCCGGTTCACGTCCGCACCCGCGTCCCGCGCGGCCGCGGCCAGCGCGTACGAATTCACGTCGTACACCTGGCCGGGACCGGGGGTGCGATCGATATCGATCAGCTCCTCGCCGATCGAGATCACCGACAACCGCGGCCGCGGATGCACCAGCACCTTGTCGCGGCCCACCGCGGCCAGCAGGCCCACCTGGGCGGCGCCGATGATCGTGCCGGCCCGCACGGCCACATCGCCGGGCTGTACGTCGTCGCCGGCGCGGCGGACGTAGTCGCCGGTCTGTACCGCCTCGTACACCGCGATGCGCGCCCGGCCGGCATCGGTGTACTCCACCGGCAGCACCGCGTCGGCCAGCGTCGGCAGCGGCGCGCCGGTGTCGACCCGCACGGTCTGCCTCGGCTGCAGGCGAATCGGCTGCCGTGACCCCGCGGCCACCTCGCCGACCACCGGCAGCGTGATCTCCACCGGATTGCCGTCGTCGTCCAGCACGTCGGCGCCGGCTCCGGAGACGTCGACGCTGCGCACGGCGTACCCGTCGATCGCCGCCTGGTCGAATCCGGGCAGCGGACGTTCGGTGACGACGTCCTCGGCGCACAGCAGACCCTGGGCCTCGGAGATCGCGACCCGCACCGGCCGCGGGGCGACGGCCGCCGCGGTCACCTTGATCTGCTGATCCTCCACCGAGCGCATGCAGCCCTTCCTGTTGTTCAGTGTCCTACCCACCGATCAGACCGCGCCCGGCCGTTGCTACGACGTGGTCAGCTGCGGATTCCAGTCGGGAGCGAGCCGCCGGGTGAGCCACTCGCGCAGGGCGGGACCGTATTCGTCTCGCTCCAAGGCGAAATCGACCGCTGCACGAAGATAACCGCCCGGGTTGCCCAGGTCGTGTCGCGACCCACGGTGGACCACCACATGGACCGGATGACCGTCCGCGATCAACAGCCCGATGGCATCGGTGAGCTGCAGTTCCCCGCCGGCGCCCGGTTCGATCCGGCGCAGCGCGTCGAACACCGCGCGGTCGAGCAGATAGCGGCCCGCCGCGGCATAGGTCGACGGCGCGTCCGCCAGCGCCGGCTTCTCGACCATGCCGTTGACCCGCAACACATTCGGATCCGCGCCCCCGTCCACCGGCGCGACGTCGAAGACGCCGTAGGCGCTCACCTCGTCCTTGGGTACGTCGATGGCGCACAGCACGGTGCCGCCGTGTTCGCGGCGCACCCGGCCCATCTCCTCCAGCACCCCGCACGGCAGCACCAGATCGTCGGGCAGCAGCACCGCGATCGCGTCCTCGTCCGGATCGAGCACCGACTCGGCCTGCGCCACGGCATGTCCCAGCCCGAGCGGCTCCTCCTGCACGACCGCACTCACGTTCAGCAGGCCCGGCGCCTTGCGCACCTTCTCCAGCAGATGGAACTTACCGCGCTCGGCGAGGGTGCTCTCCAGCACCAGATCCTCGACGAAATGCGCCACCACGCCGTCCTTCCCGGGCGAGGTGACGATCACCAGCCGGTCGGCGCCGGATTCGGCGGCCTCGGCGGCGACCAGTTCGATGCCGGGCGTGTCGACCACCGGCAACAGCTCCTTGGGCACGGTCTTGGTCGCCGGCAGGAACCGGGTCCCGAGACCGGCCGCGGGCACCACGGCGGTCCGGAAACCGGACCGTCCGGACTGTGTTCCATCCGCCCTGGAACCAGCTGTCATGAGGCACACCCTATCTATCGATGTCGTCGGCCGAGCCGGTGTCGCATCCGGCTCCGCACCGCTGCAAGAGTATGCGGCGAGCACATCGACGGCGCGGCGAACGAGAGGCAACCGGTCGTTGCCTCGACTGGAGCGATGCCCGTTTCGCGCGGTCCGGAAACCTGGCAAACATCGCCCGCACCCCGTACTCGGCACCCCCGCGCGAGCCGCGCACCGGCGAGAACGCCTATCGTGGTCACAGTGAGCAGCGGGACGACACCGCATCCCGGCCGGGCCGAGCGGCCGTCGAGCGAACCCGGCCGTCACCCCCGCCCACCCCGGCCGGACGCGCACGGCTCGGCCGCGGAGCGGCAGATCGCCGAATCCGGTGGCCGGCATCCGGCCCGGCAGGACGGACCGGCCGCGATGGGTCACGATGCACTGATGCGGCCCGGTACGGACGACGGTGACAAGGGAAGCCGGCGGGCGGAGCTGATCGCCCGCCGCGCGGCGGTGCCCGCCGAGGTGCGCGCGGCCGAGGCGGAGGTGCTGGCGGGCGCGATAACCGATCTGGTCGATCGACCGGGTGTCTGGATGGCCGGATACGTCCCGGTGGGCACCGAGCCCGGCTCGACGGCGATGCTGGACGCGCTGCGCACGGCCGGAGCCAGGGTGCTGCTGCCGCTGACCGGCCCGCCGGGACCGTTGGACTGGGCGGAGTACCGCGGGCCGAGCACGCTGTACCGGGCTCGCCGCTACGGATTGCTGGAACCGGACGGCCCGGCTCTGTCGCCGTCGGCGATCGAGCGGGCGGCGACGATTCTGGTGCCCGCGCTGGCGGTGGACCGGCGGGGTGTGCGACTGGGACGCGGCGCGGGCTATTACGACCGCACGCTGGCCGCGACGACCACGACGGCCCGGCTCGTCGCCGTGGTCCGCGACGACGAACTGGTGGATCGGCTGCCGGAGGAACCCCACGATCGGCGCATGGGCTGGGCCCTCACCCCGGGTGGCCTGCACCGGCTGGGTGCGGGCGAGCCGGGTGGCCCACCGGGAATCGTCAGGTGAACGACACTGTTGGTAAGGTTGGCACTGTCGGCTGTAGAGTGCCAAACCGACGGAGACTGTGGAGGTTCCTGTGCCTACTTACTCGTACCAGTGCACGCAGTGCGGCGATAAGTTCGACATCGTGCAGTCCTTCTCGGACGACGCCCTGACCACCTGCGAGAAGTGCAGCGGAAAGCTACGCAAGCTCTTCAATTCGGTCGGCATCGTATTCAAGGGCAGCGGCTTCTACCGCACCGACAGCCGCAACGGTTCCTCGTCGGCCACCGAGCCCGCGAAGACCAGCTCCGACTCCTCGTCCTCGTCGTCGAGCTCCTCCGACTCCTCGTCGTCGAGCAGTTCGTCGCCGAGCACTCCCGCGTCCAGCAGCAGCAGCGGCAGCACCTCGTCGGCGAGCTCCGCGGTCGCCTGATCCAGACACCGTCCGGGTCGGGCCGCAGCGGTTCCGCCGGTCCTGATCCCGATGCACGCCGGCCGGGCTCGCGGCGAGCTCCGTAGTCGCCTGATCCCGACACTCTCCGGCCGCCCGCATTCGGTGCGCCGGCCTCGGTGTCGGCCGGTGGTTCGCGACCGCGAACGGCGCCAGGCCACACAATCGGCAGCGGCTTCCGTCGGCAGCTGATACTTACCGCCCTCGAGTGCCGGTCCGCCGCCCTGTCGCACCGGATTCCGGGCATCCCCGATACCTTTCCGCACTCTCGCCACAGCCTCGCCCGGTAACAGCGGCGGCCCCGCGCGGCAGCCGCATCGGCCCCGCACGGCAGCCATTCCAGCCCTGCGCGGCAGCCATTTCAGCCCCGCGTGGCAGCAGCCATTCCAGCACCGCACAGCAGCCATTTCAGCACCGCACGGCAGCCTGTTCGGCCCCGCGCGGCAGCCTGTTCAGCCCCGCGCGGCAGCCGGATGTTCGCGCGGGACACGGTCGGCTTGTAGCGACCACTGCACCAGGTGGAAATCCGTGGTTCTCCACACCTTCCGATTCATCCACAGGGCAATGCCGACCTGCGGTTTCGTGGCGTGACCGGATCAGTGGCGGTCGTAGCGTGCCGGGGGTGAAGCGACTTCGTCTCGATACCGTTCGCCGCCGGGCTCGGCGGTCCGCAGGCATGGACCTCGGCCGGGGGCCACGGTGGGATCTGCCCGATCGGTGGCGCTCGGCGCGGCCCCGATGGGCCGACGTCGCGTTTGCCCGCAGGATGCTCGCGGTCGTTTTCGCGGCGCTGGCCGTCGTGCTGGCGGTCCGGGGCGATCCGGCGACGGGGCATGTCGAGATCGTGGTGGCGGCGCACGATCTGCCGCCGGGGCATCGGATCGCCGCGGCGGATGTGGTGCGCGCGGCCCGGCCGGCCGATACGTTGCCCGAAGGGGCGATCCGGGATGTGGCGGCCGTACTCGGCAGCACGCTCGGTACCGCGGTGCGGGCCGGGGAGGTGCTCACCGATCTGCGGGTGGTCGGGCCGCGGCTGGCAGCGGCCGCCGCCGGCACCGCCGAGGCCCGGATCGTGGCCATCCGACCTGCCGATGCGGCCGTCGCCGACGTGCTGCGGCCCGGTGATCGGGTCGATGTCATCGCCGCCGCGGAGGACGGCGAGCCCCGGGCCGGGCCGCCGCCCCGGCCGCTGGCCACCGATGCCGCGGTCGTGCTGGTCACCACCGGCGACGGCGGGCGGGGGCGGGAGCGGATGGTGTTGCTGGCGCTCGACGCGGCCCACGCACCGGCAGTCGCCGCCGCGTCGCTGCGCACCGCGGTGGCCCTGATCGTCCGTTAGAGTGCCACGGAACGTCCGATTAACCCAGAATTAGCCACTGGCCGTATCGGTCCGGGACAGGAGCCGCAATGTTGAAGGGATTCAAGGACTTCCTGCTGCGCGGGAATGTGATCGACCTGGCAGTCGCGGTCGTCGTGGGCACGGCCTTCGTCGCGATCGTCACCGCATTCACCTCCGGGATCATCAATCCGCTGCTCGCGGTGTTCGGCGGCACCGGTGAACTCGGGCTGGGCTTCCGGCTCATCTCCGACAAGCCCGCGACCTTCATCGCGGTCGGCCCGATCATCACCGCGCTGCTGAACTTCCTGGTGATCGCCGCGCTCGTCTACGGCCTGGTGATACTCCCGGCCGACAAGGCCAGGACGCGCTGGGGCGGCGGTCTCGACGACGGGGCCACGGACAACGAACTGCTGCACCAGATTCGGGACCTGCTGGCCGACGACCGGGCGAGCCGGGATCGAAGCTGAACGGGCACAACGGCTCTCGTGGTCACCGGACAGCACGAGGGCCCGGTGCGCACACCGGGCCCTCGGCCGTCGGAACAGATCCGGTCGGTGACCGACCGCTGCTTCCCCGGCCGGAAACCGGCCGGGGACAGTGGAACCGGAGAACCTCAGCCCAGGCTGAAGGGCTGGCCCCACAGGGTGATCCAGGACTGGACGTGCGCGGTCGAGATCTCCGCGGTGACGAACGAACGCGCCTGCGCGTAACCGGCGCAGCCGGTCAGGCCGATCGTCTCGTCCGCCCACGACACCGAGGCGTCGTTGCCGGTGAAGACGTTGTACGTCTTGTGGCTGTCGGCACCGAAGTCGTCGTGGCGCTCGATGTCGAGCACGTAGAACGACTGCGCCTGACCCGGTCCCAGGGTCAGGTTGGCGCCACCATCGGCGGACGCGCTCGGCGTCACCGACTGGCCGCTGCTCCAGTCCGCACCGACGGTCGGACCGCCGCTCACGCCACCGCCGGAGATGTCGACCTGGCAACCCACCACGTAACCGGGGTAGATGTTGCCGCCCACATCGCCGTCCACGCCGGAGATGTTGATGTGCGCGGTGGCCGAGGCCCACGCGTTGCGGTGCAGCGGGGTCGAGCCCAGCGACGGGTTGATGGTGGCGGACTCGCCATCGATCCAGACGTGCACCACGGTGCCGTCGGACAGGGTGCGAGTGATGTCGCCGCCCGGCAGCGGCACGAAGGTGTCGGCGTTGGCCGCACCGGTGGAGAACAAGCCGAGCGCGGCGGTCGCGACAGCGCCGGCACCGGCCGCACGAGCCATGGTCTTGCGAATATTCATGTTGGAAGTCCCTCTAGGGTGAGATCGCTTACGCGGGAATGGGTTTGCGGATTCGACCAAAACGTCAGCCGATGGAGAACGGCTGCCCGTAGAGGGTGGTCTTCGAGTAGTGATCGCCGATGACCTCGACGACGGTGTACGAGCGCGCTTGCGCGTACCCGGCACAACCCTGGACCTGAATCTCCGCATCCTGGTATTCCACGGAGTAAGTGCCCGCCGACGGAACGTCCTTCACGTCGATCATCACGAACTTCACCTCGCCGGGGCCGAGGTTCAGGCCGACCGATCCGGAAACGCTTGCGCTGGTGGCACTCAAGCTGCCGGACAGGCCGGCCGAGATCGCGTCGCTGGCGATGTTCACCTGGCAGCCGACGATGTAGCCGGTGCTGATGTTCGAGGCCAGGTGGGTGGACGAATTGTTGGACCCGCTGGAATTGCTCGGGCCGTTCCAGCCGCCCGGGGTGGCATCCGGGGCGTTCGGGATATCGGCGACGGCACTACCCGAGACCCACACGACGCGGCCGGCGCCATTGGACGCCAGCGACGGAGAGATCAGGGCGTGCTCGCCGGTCCGGGTGATGACAACGCCGTCAGGACCGATCTTCTGGCCGTCCGGCAACGGCACGAAGGCATCGGCATTGGCAGCACCCGTGGAAAACAGGCCGAAGGCGACAGCAACAGCCGCGCCGATGCCCGCGAGTTGGGCACCTCGACGCAGACCGTTGGTACGGTTCTCGCTCATACTTCCCCTCATCAGGTTTCTTACAGTCAGCCCTCGACCATCGGGGGCTGAAAAGAAGTGGTTCTTTTCACAGAGCCCAGCACAGTCTGTCGCCAGGTTGTTGCCGGCACGTAACCGACGACAAATTTCGTGCTAACTGGCAAGCCGACCGTCGGCGGAACCGGGCCAGTGTTCCGTCGAGTCGGCGCGAACGCCCTCCTGTGCCCTGAGAACCACTTGTGACACAGCCCAAGCGTGGACATTAAACGGCCGGACAACGACCTGACAACGTAAGCTGTCGTAAATAAGATGTGATCTAAATCACACCACATTCCGGCTCATCTCACCGGAATCGCACCACCGCTGTGAACAGCAGGAAAGACGCCGCGGTGGCAATCACCGAGCGCTCGTCGTGTCGAGATTCACGTCATCCGGCAATGACGTGAGATGTGGCCTCAATGCCCCCCGTGATGCGGTGGTACCTGGGATCGCAGCCAGTCGTCCGACGAGGCCGGCGGCTCGCCGTCGTGCCCGCGTTCGTCGGAAGTGGTTTGCGGCAGGGTCTCTCCGAAGATCCGCGCCAATCGCGCGGAATCCCGGACGTCCTGCGCCGGCCGCGCCGGCTCACGCCGGGAGGTGGGTTCCTCCCGGCTCGAATCCGCGGCGGCCCGATCGGTCATTCCTCGAGCCCGGACAATTCGTCGATGACCTTCGAGGCGAGCGGGCCGAGAGTTGCCATACCGTCGCGCACCGCGGCGCGGGTGCCCGGCAGATTCACCACGAGCGTACTGCCGGAAACCCCGGCCAGGCCGCGTGACAATCCGGCGTCCAGCGAACCGGCCGCCAAGCCGGACGACCGCAGCGCCTCACTGATGCCCGGCAGTTCCCGATCCAGCACCTCGGCCGTGACCTCGGGGGTGACGTCGCGCGGGGACATGCCCGTACCACCCACCGAGATGACCAGATCCACCCCGCCGATCACCGCGGTGTTGAGCGCGTTGCGAATCTCGACCTCGTCGTTGGCCACCGAGACCGACGCGTCCACCAGAAAGCCTGCCTCCGTGAGGAGTTCGGTCACCAACGGGCCTAGCGAGTCCACTCCTCCATGAGCGGTTCGATCGTCGACGACCACGACAAGGGCACGGCCCGCCACGGAGGCATCAGGTTCCATGGTGCCAACCGTAGCGTGCTCCGCTCGCTCGGCCATCTCCGCTCGGTGCTTCACGAGCCGCAGCGTCCGGGGCCGCCGATTCATCGCCCGCCCCCGTCCGCGGGCGCGGCGCCCAGGACCACATCGACGGTCTTCGGGTTCTGGCCGTTGCCGTCGGTGTAGGTCACCTTGACCTTGTCACCGGGCTGATGTGAGCGGACCGCCGCGATCAGGGCGTTGCCGGAGTCGATGATCTGATCCTCGACCTTGGTGACGATCACGCCGCCGGGAATCCCGGCCTTCGCGGCGGGACCGTCGGGGGTGATGTCCAGGATCCGCGCGCCGTTGGCATCGTCGATGGCCCGCACCGACATACCGATCTGGGCGTAGGTGGCGTGCCCGGTCCTGGTCAGCTGATCGGCCACGCGGCGGGCCTGATCGACCGGGATAGCGAAGCCCAGTCCGATCGAACCGCTCTGTGCGCCAGTGGAATCCAGGCCCCCGGCGCCCAATGTGGCTATGGCGGTGTTGATTCCGATCAGCTTGCCGTTGAGGTCCACCAGCGCGCCGCCGGAGTTGCCCGGGTTGATCGGCGCATCGGTCTGCACGGCCGAGATCACGGTGCCCTGCCCACCGGACTCGCCACTGGTCGACACCGGCCGGTTCAGCGCGGACACGATGCCGGTGGTGACCGTGCCGGCCAGGCCCAGCGGCGAACCGATCGCCACCACCGACTGGCCGACCTGCAGATCCTTCGAACTGCCCAGATCGATCGGGGTCAGACCCGCCTTGTTGGCGACCTTGATGACCGCCAGATCGGAGACCGGATCGACACCCACGACGGTGGCCGGTGACGAGGTGCCGTCACTGAACTGCACATCCATCTTGGCGTTCGCCCCGGCGCCGCTGGCGACGTGGTTGTTGGTGAGGATCATGCCGTCGGTGGAGAGGACGACCCCGGAGCCCTCCCCCTCGGCCTTACTGCTCGCCACCCGGATCATCACCACGCTCGGCAGCACCTTCTGCGCGACCGCGGGGATGCTTCCGGATGGCGCATTTGTGACACCACCACCCTTCGGCGGCGGGACGTCGAGCGCGTTGGTGACCACGCCACCGGAGGAATTCGTCGACCGCGTGGCCAGGGTGCCGACCGCACCGCCGACGCCACCGGCGACCAGCGCCAGCGCCACCGCGCCCGCCACCAGACCGGCCCGGCCGCGCCGCGGCGGCGCCGCATACGGCTGCGGACCCATCGCCGGATATCCGGCGCCGAGCGGGCCGGGCCCGCCGGGACCACCCGGACCGCCGTGCCCGCCCGGAGCCCCCGCCTGGCCGTACCCGTACGGATACGGCGGTATGGGGGCCGTCTGGCCCGTCGCCGGCTCGTACGGTGGAGTGACCGCGTACTGCGCAGTACTGCCGGGTACCGGATGCGCCGTGCCCGACCACGGCAGCGGCTTCGTCCCGGACTGCGGTTCCTGCGGACCGGCCTGCGCTTCGTGCGGCATACCCGGACGGGGATCCTCGGTCATAATTCTCGTTTCTCCTCGAGTCTGTCGCCCAGCTTGGTGACAACGACTGAGAGCGGACTGAGACGCTACTATCAGTTCTCCGAGACTGCGGGTGGAGAACCTTCACCCGGCAGCACGATACGGACCAGCGCACCGCCGCGATCAGATGTGTCGATTGTGATCGTTCCACCGTGTTTCGTCACCACTTGTTTGACAATCGCAAGCCCGAGGCCCGAGCCCGGCATCGACCGCGACGCGGTCGTGCGGTAGAAGCGCTCGAACACCAGCTCGCGTTCCGCCGGCGGGATACCCGGCCCGGCGTCGCCGACGGCGAATTCCAGCAACCCCGGCCCGGTCTCCCGCATGGTGGCCCGGACCTGTTGCCCCGCCGGGCTCCATTTCGCCGCATTGTCGAGCACGTTCAGGACCGCCCGCTCCAATCCGGCCTCGTGCCCGTAGACGAACCACGGCCGCAGTTCGGCGGCGAACTCGATACCGGACCGCCGCCGGCGCACCCGTTCCAGCGCGCGTTCGGCCACCTCACCCAGGTCGACCTGCTCGAAGACGTCCTCGGGGGCGTCCTCCCGGGCGAGATCCACGAGATCGCCGACCAGCGTGGACAGTTCCTCGATCTGCGCCACGACATCGGTGCGCAGCTCGGCCATGTCCTCGGCGGGCAGCCGCGGCGCACCGGGCCGGCCGGAGGCGATCAGCAGTTCCATATTGGTCCGCAGCGAGGTCAGCGGGGTGCGCAATTCGTGCCCGGCGTCGGCGACCAGGCGGCGCTGCCGTTCCCGGGATTCGGCCAGCGCTCGCAGCATCGAGTTGAAACTCTCGGTCAGCCGGGCCAGTTCGTCGTCGCCGGTGACCGGGATCGGGGTCAGATCGTCGGTGCGGGCGACCCGTTCGGTGGCCGCGGTCAGGCGCCCGATCGGCCGTAAACCGGTGCGGCCCACCGCGGTTCCCGCCGCGGCGGCCACCACCACCCCGCAGCCGCCGACCACGAACAGCAGCCACGCCAGCCGGTCCAGCACCTCCTGCGTGGGCTGCAATCGCTGCGAGATCACAAGGGTCGCACCGGTTTTCATGCGCTCGGCGAGTACCCGCTGATCGTGCGAGGTGCGCAGCGAGGAGACCAGCTCGCCGTGCGCGACCGCCCATTCCGCGGCGCCCAGCGGCGGATCGGTCTGCTGCGGCGGCACGTACCACTGCTCGCTGTTGGGATAGATCAGCGCGACGCCGATGTCGTTGGAGTACAGGCTGCCGATCTGCAGCATCGGCATGAAGCCGTAACTGTCGAGGTTGTTGCTGATCATCACCGTCGCGCGGGCGCGCAGTTGATTGTCGACGTCGGCGTACAGGGCCCGCGCGACCATCGTGTACGCGGTGATCGAGGTGAGCGCGACCGCGATCAGCACCACGGTGGCGGCCAGCAGCGTCACCCGCCAGCGCAGCGACACCGAACTGGTCAGCGGCGTCGGCGGGCGCATCTCGGCGCCGCCGTGCGGATGACCGTCGGTCCCCCATCCGGGGTGGCCGCCGTGGCCGTTGTGCCCGTTGTGCCCGCCGTGATTTCCGTGCCCGATACCGAGCACGGCGATCACCGGCTGCCGCGGAACCGTGCGGGCCACGTCAACACCCCACGACGGAACGAGTGACGAGACTCACGGCGGAGTCTCCCGCAACACGTATCCGACCCCCCGCACGGTGTGGATCAGCCGGGGCTCACCCTCGGCCTCGGTCTTGCGCCGCAGATAACCGATGTACACCTCCAGTGCGTTACCGGATGTGGGGAAGTCGTAGCCCCAGACCTCCTCCAGGATCCGGCCGCGAGTGAGTACCCGGCGCGGGTTGGCCATCAGCATCTCCAGCAACGAGAACTCGGTGCGGGTGAGACTGATGGCCCGCTCGCCACGGGAAACTTCCCGGGTCACCGGATCCAGGGACAGATCCGCGAATTGCATTGCCTCCGAGATCTCCGCGAGATCACCGGTGGCGGTGCGCCGCAACAGGGCCCGCAGTCGCGCGAGCAATTCTTCCAGAGCGAACGGTTTCGGGAGATAGTCGTCCGCGCCGGCGTCCAGACCCGCGACCCGTTCCGAGACCGAGTCGCGCGCGGTGAGGACCAATATCGGCAGGTCATCGCCGGTGCTGCGCAGCCGCCGGCACACCTCGAGTCCGTCCAGCCGCGGCATCATCACGTCGAGTACGAGCGCATCGGGTCGTTGACCGGCCACTTTGTCGAGTGCGTCGACCCCGTCGACCGCCAAATCGACGGAGTAGCCGTTGAACGTCAGCGACCGGCGCAGCGATTCCCGGACCGCGCGGTCGTCGTCGACTACCAGAATGCGCATGACGTCCAGTCTGACCGTGCCGACTGAGAGTCCACTGAGAAGCGCACTTGCGACACGCCACACATTCCCTGAGCGGTGACCTGCGATTATTCCGGAGGGCGATCGGTCCGATGTTGGCGTGAATGCGAAAGTCGTTGCGCCGACCTGGTATTCGAAATCCAGCACCCCGAGCGCTCGGATTGCCGTACCGGACCCCGCACGGTATGTTACCTGCGATAAAAGACGACCTCTAGTTGGTTCTCAACCCTTTGACCCGACCAGTCAATACATCACGGCCGTCCCCTTACAAATCCGACGTGGGATGAACTGAGGCGGCCTGGTTTTCGTCAGGGCTGGGTTGGAACCGGAGGCAATACGCGAGCGGAGGCGACGGAAGCGGGATGGGCACAGCACCGCGGCGATGGCAGACGAGTCTGTCCAACCTGTCCGTGACGAGCAAGGTCGGCATCGTGCTGCTCCTACCGGTCGTCCTGGCCTCGATCTTCGCGGTCCTCCGCATCAACGACGGATTGAGCAAGATCTCCGAGTTGAACGCGGCGGCCGAGCAGGTCAAGATCATTCGGCCGATGCTGGTGTTCGGTCAGGCGACCGAGCAACTGGGTCTCACGGCGATGGCGGACCAGGGCACGGGAAATGATGCGGCACTGGACAAAGTGTCGGCACACTTCGACCAGGCCGCGGCCGACCTCGACACCGCACTGCGGACGGTGCGGGCCGACAGCCAGGTCAGTACGGAATTGTCGGCGGCCGTCTCGGCCGGCCGAACCATGCGCAGTGGACTGCGTTCCAGCCCGCCGAATGTGATCGGCCAGCAGATGGACGACGTCGCAGCGCACATCCTCGGCGCGATCAACCGATCGCCGTCCGCGGAGGAGAACACCATCGAGCGGACCTTCCTCCAGCTCGGTACCACCATGACCGGCCGGCGCCTGCTGATGAATCAGTACATGCTCGCCGGCGCGATCGAGGCCGCTCCGGCGATGCGCAGCCAGTTGCTGGTCGCACTCGGCGGCGAGATGGTCATGATCGCCCAGTACCAGCAGCTCGAACCGACCAACGCGATCGGCGAGGACAAGCTGATGGCGGCGGCCCAGGCCCGGATGGCCGCATTCGGCCAGGACAAGCCGGATCAGGCGCAGGGCGCGGCGTCGCTGCAGGCCAGCCTCGACGCCTACAACCAGATCGACAGTCACCTGGTCGATTCCATCGACAGCCGCTTGGCCGCGCGGACCACGACCGCGCACTCCAGCGTGTTGCGTGACGTCGCGGTGGTGATCGCGATGCTGCTGGCCGGTCTCGCCCTCGCCCTGGCGGTCGCCCGCTCGTTGGTCGTGCCGGTGCGCCGACTGCGAAGCGGCGCACTGCAGGTCGCGCACGTCGACCTGCCCCAGGAGCTGGAGGTGGTGCGCGACGGTGGCGACACCCCGGAGATCACCCCGATCGACGTGAACACCACCGAGGAAGTCGGTCAGCTCGCCCGAGCCGTCGACGACATCCACCGCGTGGCCCTGCATCTCGCCGCCGAGCAGGCCCGTCTGCGCCTGCAGATCGGCAACATGTTCGAGACCCTCTCGCGCCGGAGCCAGTCGCTGGTGGAACAGCAGCTGACCCTGATCGAGGAACTCGAACGCGACGAGGACGATTCCGAGCGGCTGCAGAGCCTGTTCCGGCTCGACCACATGGCCACCCGCATGCGCCGTAACGGCGACAACCTGCTGGTGCTCGCCGGTACCGCGCTGCGCCGCGGTCATCTGCCGCCGGTGGCGCTCTCGGACATGCTGTGGAGTGCGGTCTCCCAGGTGGAGGACTACCAGCGGGTCGAGATCGGCGCGGTGCCGGACGGCATCGTCGCCGGTGAGCCCGCGGTCGACATCGAGCACCTGCTGGCCGAGCTGATCGACAACGCGCTGCGCTACTCGCCGCCGAGCACGCCGGTGGCGGTCTCGGTGGCCCGGGCCGTCGACGGTGGCTATCTGATCGAGATCACCGACCGCGGCCTGGGCATGTCCAGCGACGATCTGCGCGGCATCAACGAGCGGCTCGCCTCCGGTGGTGAGGTCAACATCGAAACCGCCCGCCGCATGGGTCTTTTCGTGGTCGGCCGGCTCGCGCAGCGGCACAGCATCACGGTCAGCATGCGCCGCACCTCGACCATGGCGCAGCAGCCGGGCATCACGGCGAGCGTGCACCTGCCCGGCAGCCTGGTGTCGCCGGTGCCGGACAACGCGCCCACGCCGCAGCCGATCACCTCGGCCTACCCGGCCCCGGTCGCCGCCCTCCCGGCGCCGGAACAGCCGCGGGTACTCACCGCGGTGCCGAACGTCCCGGAGCCGGCACCGGCGCCGGCCGCGTTCGGGATGACCACCTCCGGACTGCCGCAGCGCCGGCCCGCCGGGCCGGTCAGCGATATCCCGGCGCCGCAGATCACCCGCCTGACACCGGTCGGTGAGACCACCGAACCGCAGCCGGTCGGCCGATTCGGCGGCGGAATGCCCTCGCCCGCAGCCGATACCGGATATTTCACGCCGGTGGTGGACCCGGAGGGCCGTCCGGCCCCGGGCTGGGCGCCGCCGTCGCGGGCGGCCGAGCCGCCGATCGACATCTGGGCGGAGGCCGAGGATTATCCGCCCGCACCGCCGGCGCCGCCACGAGCGCCGGAGCCGCCGCGGATGCCCGAACCGGCGCCGATCGAGCGCACCACGGTGATGGCGGCCGCGCGGACCGGATATCCCGGTGTGCAACACCAACAGCAGGGGGGCCGGACCGCAGCTCCGGCCACGCAAGGGGGTCTGCGTCCGGTCGGACGCGAGGCTCCGACGCCGATCTATCAACGAATGGTCTCGGAGTGGCTGGTGGAACCGTCATCGAACAGTTCCGCGGAGGTCTGGTCGTCACCCGCCGACGCCGGCTGGGCGGCGGCAGCGGACGCGAGTAATCCATCCGCGGTCAATCACACCGTCGGCGGGCTGCCGATCCGGCAACCCGGTGCACAACTGGTGCCGGGCGGTCTGGCCCCGGCCACCGACAACTCCAACCCGGATCCCGACGAGATCCGCAACAACTTGTCCAGGCATCTGAGCGGCGTCCGCAGCGGGCGGGCCAACGCGCAGAACAACGACGGAGGCCCCGCATGAGTAGCACCTCGCAGAGCACCACCGACGAGAACCTGAACTGGCTGGTCACGCGCTTCACCCGAGACGTTCCCGGGGTTTCGCACGCTGTTCTGGTTTCCGCGGACGGCCTGCTGCAGGCCACCAGCCCGCATCTCCCGTCGGACCGCGCCGAACAGCTCGCGGCCGTCACCGCCGGGCTCGCCAGCCTGTCGGCGGGAGCGGCGCAGTTGTTCAACGGCGGCAAGGTGATGCAGTCGATCGTCGACATGCAGCGCGGCTACCTGCTGGTCATGAGCGTCGGCAACGGTTCGCACCTGGCGGTGCTGGCCAACAAGCAGCACGATATCGGCCGCATCGGCTACGAGATGGCGCTGCTGGTCGACCGGGTCGGGTCGGTGGTCCAAGCCACCGCTCGAACAGCGGTCTGAGCGTGCGATGTCCAGCTCCTTCGGGTCCGGATCCGGCCGGCCAACCACGCGTGTACGTCCTTATGCCCTGACCTCCGGCCGCACCGAGCCGGTGGTCGATCTCCCGATGGAGGCGGTGGTGGAGACACTGCCGTACGCCAACCAGTTCGACTGGCCGGCCGGCGATGTCCGCACCGATATCCTGCGACTCGGCTCGTCGCGGCTGTCGGTGGCCGAGATCGCGGCACACCTGCAGCGGCCGCTGGGCATGGTCCGGGTGGTGATCGGCGACCTGGTGGTCGCCGGAACCCTGCGGGTGCACACGACGCTGAGCGAGGACGCGAGCTTCGACGAACGTCGTTCTTTGATGGAGAGGACACTGCGTGGACTCCGTGCGCTCTGACATCCCGGGCCGCCCCGCCGACCAGAGCTATTCGAACCCTCCCGTTTCGCACCCGAATTCCTCGGTGCCCTACCAGAATTCGCAAATGCCCTATCAGACACCGCCCGCGCCGCCCTACCCGAATGCGGCGCCGCCCCACCCGAATTCCGGGTCCGGCTACCAGAATCCCGCCGGACCGCGGCAAGCCGCGCCGGAGGTCGACGCTCGCACCGCCTCCACCAAGATCGTGGTGGCCGGCGGGTTCGGCGTCGGCAAGACGACCTTCGTGGGGACCGTGTCGGAGATCGTGCCGCTGCGCACCGAGGCGATGGTGACCGGCGTCTCCGACGGCGTCGACGATCTGTCCGCGACCCCGACCAAGCAGACCACCACGGTCGCCATGGATTTCGGCCGCATCATGCTGCCCGGCAACCTGACCCTCTACCTGTTCGGGACACCCGGCCAGAAGCGATTCTGGTTCATGTGGGACGACCTCATCCGTGGCGCGATCGGCGCCGTGGTGCTGGTCGACACCCGCCGGATCGAGGACAGTTTCGCCGCGGTGGACTTCTTCGAGGCGCGCAACCTGCCCTTCCTGGTCGCGGTCAACCGCTTCCCGGATGCGCCGCGCTTCCCGGAATCCGAACTGCGACAGGCACTCTCGGTGCGCGCCGGAGTTCCCATGATGGAGGTGGACGCCCGCAACCCGATGGAGGTGCGGCGTTCGCTGGCGACCGTCACCGAATACGCGATCAAACGGCTGACCGCCCAGCAGCGGGAGGCGGAGACGGTCCGACGGGGGTGACGAACTGATGACCTACTTCACGATGGGGTATTGGGTACTCGGTCTCGCGATCGTGGTGTCGCTGGCGGGTGCGGTGGTCGGATTCGCCTGCGTGCGGCAGTCGACGATGTCGGTCACCGCGCACTTCCGGATGGTCTGGCTGGTCGCGGGATCGGTGTCGATCGGCGGCGTCGGCATCTGGCTCGCGGTGTACGTGAACATGCTCGGTATGGGCGCGCCGACCGGTGTCGTCCGCTACGACCTGACCCGAACCGTGGGCAGCGCGATCCTGGCGATCGTGTCGATCCTGGCCGGACTGTTGCTGGCCGGCCGGGAGGTCCGCTCCGGCAAGCTGATCACCGCGAGCGTCGTGACCGGCGTGGGCATCGGCGTCACGCACTATCTGGCGCTGGGCGCCATCCGGGTGCAGGGTTCGGTGCAGGTGTCGGTGGCCGCCACGATCGAGGTGCTGGTCGCGGCGATCGTCATCGCGGTCGGCGTGCTCTGGGTATCGCTGCGGATCTATTCGATCGGATTGCTCACCGCCGCCGCGGCCGTGGTCGCGCTGGCGGTGACGGGTATGCACTACCTCGGCATGTTCGGTGTCGGCGTGCACGTCGACAAGGCGACGGCGCCGCCGACCGGCGAGGATCTGTTCACGCTCTTCGTACCCGTGTTCGTGCTGGGCACCCTGTCGCTGGCGGTGCCGATCACCGCGGTCCTGGTGGCGCCGGACCGGACCGCGCGGGTGATGGCCAAGGCGCGCTCGACCACGCCGCCGCCGCGACCCCGCAAGCCGTCGCGCACCCCGACACCGATCGGCTGATCGCGACCGGCGAAAAGCGCAGTACGGCAAGGGTTTCCGGGCCGATCGCACATCACGTGCGATCGGCCCGGATGTCGTTGTGCCCTACTGGAATTCGCCGACGCGCACGTTGGTGTCGATGAGGCCGAAGACCTCGCCCTGCGGCGCCATCACGATGGCCATCCGGCCGGCGGGGGTGTCGGCGGCCGGCATCAGCACGGTGGCGCCGAGTTCGACGGCCCGCGCGACGCCCGCATCCGCGTCGTCGAACTGGAACCAGGTCAGCCAGTAGCTGGGCATCGGGTCGCCGGGCATCAGGGTGTCGTCGTTCATACCGCCCGCGGCGTCCTGCGCGCCGGGCGCGGTGAACATCGCGTACCGCATCGACTGCCCGTCACCGATATCGGTGTAGGTGTAGCCGAAGACGTCGGCGTAGAACTTCTTCGCGGTGTCGAGCTCGCGGGTGTGCAGCTCGTTCCAGGTGTAGGCGCCGTGTTCGTTGAACACCCCGGCGCCGTGATGGTCCCGCGCCTGCCAGCCCGAGAACACACCGCCGGTGGTGTCGGCGGCGACGACCATCCGGCCGGCGCCGAGCACGTCGAACGGCGGCGCGAGCAGCTGACCGCCGGCCGCGGTGACCTTGGCGGCGAGCGCGTCGGCATCGGCGGTGGCGAAGTGGGTGGTCCAGACCGAGGGCATCCCGGGCTGCTGTTTGGGGCCGATGCCGGCCGCCGAACGGCCGTTGCGGTCCGCCATCAGATAGCCGCCGCCCTCCTCCCCGGTACTGCCGATCTCCCAGCCGAACAGGCCGGTGTAGAACTCGCCGGCCTTGACCGGATCGTCGACCTGACAGTCCACCCAGCAAGGGGTGCCCTCGGGCCAGGCGGTATCGCGTACGGGCATGGGATCGTCTCCGTTCGTCTGTGGTTGCCTGCGGCAGGATGTGACGGGCCCGCGACGGGATGGACGTACGAACCGTCCACGACGACGCGAATTCGCCTGTGGCCGTGCGACGGTCCGCTTCCGTGACATCTCGGAAGTGATGCCGCTCGCCTCGACCGGATGCGGTCGATCAGCTGGGGCCCACGGATTCCGACGATCCGCAACAGTGCGAAGGGATTACCGGACCGCGACGAGAGGGGCACACCGAAACTGCTCGGGCGGAGCTGAACTGCGGCGATGAGCAGGGACGATCGGTGGCGATGAGCGGGTTCTCCCGAGCCGGGAGAACCCGCCCTCGCGCACGAGCATATCGGCGGAAGAACACGAAGTCATCACTTCGGGGATCTTTTTCGACAGCGCTGGGTGCGCCCCCGGCCCCACTCGATCGCGACGTGCGGTCCGGTACCATGGTTCGATCGGGGCGCCACGGGTGAGCTGCCCGGACACCCCCACGAAACGAGTCGGTGCACCGCCGGCGGCGGCCACCGGACCTCGTACCGGACCTCGCAACCGAGAAGAGACCCTCCGCAACCACGAAGGACGCTGACATGGCCGTGAAGCGCGCACCGTCGAAGAAGGCCCGTGCCGAGCAGGGGCGGCGCCCGAAGAAGAACCCGCTGATCGCCGCCGGTGTCGAGACGGTGGACTACAAGGATGTGAACCTGCTGCGCACGTTCATCTCCGATCGCGGCAAGATCCGCAGCCGGCGGGTCACCGGGCTCACCCCGCAGCAGCAGCGGCAGGTCGCGGTGGCGGTCAAGAACGCGCGCGAGATGGCACTGTTGCCGTTCACCAGCCGTTGATTCCCGGTATCGGGACCGCCCCGCCACCAGATCCACGGTGACGGGGCGCTCGCGGTGTTCACCCGCTGCGCGGCGCACCGGCTACGGAATCGTCAGCACCTGACCGGGAGTCACCGAGTCCGGATCGGACAGCCCACTGGCGGAGACGATCTCGGTGAAGCGGTTACCGTCGCCGTAGAAGCGCTCGGCGATCGCCCACAACGTGTCGCCGTCGGCGACGGTGTAGGTCCGCGACGCCACCTCCATGGGGGTGTCGGTCTGCGTACCCGCGGACCACAGCATGCCGCCGTCCCGGCCGTACAACACCACATCGCGATCCGGCTGGACGACCAACCGGTCGGCCTCGCGGCCGGGGGTGTCGGTCGCCCAGGCGGGGGCGCCGTCCTCCTGGTACAACACGAAATTTCCGTCGGACTGCAGGACCGCTCGCGTCACGCCCCGGCCGTGCGTCTGGGTCGCCCAGACCACCGAGCCGTCGGGCTCGCAGAGCACCAGATTGCCGTCGGGCTGCAGGGTCATGGTGTACGCACCGCTGCGCAGCGATTGTCCGAGACCGAGTTCCTCACCTACGTGCAGCATGTCGCCCACAGGAACATCCTTTCCGGAGAAGGTCGACGGGCCGGGCTTCGACGTCGTTCTCGAACGATACGGCCGCCCGGGGCGCCCCCGGTCGATCGTTGCCGAATGTTCACTGCTCGAGCCGAACTCGGTCGCCGCGACCGCGCGGACCGTTGCCGATAGGCTCTGCAGACCATGATCTCGATCCGGTTCGCCCGCGCCGTCGCCGTCCTGACCCTGTCGGTGGCGGTGGTGTCGGGGTGCGGGCACTCCGGCGAGGCCGGACCCCGTTCCGATTCGGCCGCCTCGGATTCCGCGGCGATCACGCCGACCGAACAGGCCCAGCCGCAGTTCGGCCGCCGCTTCACCGCCAATCCGGCGATCGTCAACCCGCGGCCGATCGCGTTCGACAGCTGGAGCCGGGTCGCCGACGACCGGATCGCGGTGAACTTCCGGATCGGCTCACCGGACTGCAACGGCGTCGACGCGACCACCACCGAGACCTCCGGCGCCGTCACCGTCGCGCTGCGCGCCGGCACGTTGCCGGAGGCGATGGGCCGCATGTGCACGATGATCGAGGTCTTCGGCACGCTCGAGGTGAAATTGGCCCGGCCACTCGGTAACCGGAAAGTCAACGCTTCGACATAGGTTGCGCGTAGAATGATTCGCTCACGACCGACAATCAAATAGACAATCTACGTTCCGGTAGCACGAAAACGTTCCGGCCGTGTTCGCAACTTGTAAGAACGAATCATTCACCCGCGATGAAACCTCTCATCGCGAGTACTACATGTGACGTTCGTCACACACGTACCCTGCTCTGCGGTTATAGCATTGTGATCTGACACAAGACTACTTAGGTAGTGATACGTTTGTTGGCACAAGTGTGAAATCTATCCTCGCAGGGGGTGGAAAATGCCAGGACAAGCCGGCATCTCCATGATTGGAAGTTACCGCCCCGAGAGGGTCGTGACCACCGAGGAATTAGCCTCCGAATTGGGGGTCGAAGAAGATTGGATTATCACGCGCACCGGAATCCTGGAGCGCCGTTTCGCCAATAGCCGGGAGACCGTGACCTATATGGCGACGGCCGCGGCGCATTCGGCGCTGAAAGCTGTCGACATGGATGCGCGCGAAATCGACGTCGTGATTCTCACGACGTCGACTTTCCTGGCCCAGACGCCGGCCGGCGCGGCCATCGTGGCCGCCGAACTCGGCTGTCACCGGCCCGGTGCGTTCGATATTTCCGCGGGTTGCGCCGGATATGCCCACGGGATCGGCCAGGCCGCGGCGCTGGTCAATTCCGGGCAGGCCGAGAACGTGCTGGTCATCGGCTCGGAGAAGATGAGCAACAACGTCGAGCCGGGCGATCGGTCGGTACTGCCGATCTTCGGCGACGGCGCCGGTGCGGCGATCGTCAACTCGAGTAGTGCGGGACATATTCGCCGGACGGTGTGGGGCAGTCTCGGCGAATATTCCGACATGATTCGGCAGGAGACGTCCTGGGAGCAGTTCCGGGCGAACCCGGACCGCAATTCGCAGCCCTACGTGAAGATGAACGGCACCGAGGTCTTCCGCTGGGCGACCACCGCGGTTCCGGGGATCGTCGCCGAGGTCGCGGCCGCGGCGGGCGTCACGCTCGACGACATCGAGGTGTTCGTCCCGCACCAGGCCAACGCCCGCATCATCGATGCGGTGGCGCGCCGGCTCGGCTGGGACGACGGCTCGGTCGTGGTCGCCGACGACGTCCGGCGCGCGGGCAACACCTCCGCCGCCGCACTGCCGCTGGCCATCGAGGATCTGGTCATGTCCGGCCGGGCCGAACCCGGGCAGCTCACCCTGCAGGTCTCGTTCGGAGCCGGGCTCTCCTACGCGGGCCAGGTGTTCGAGCTGCCGCCGGTGGCCGAGGCGGCGTAGCCGTCGGAAAATCCTGAAAGTTGGTGTTTCCGCATGTCCGCAACCTCCTTCTCCAGCTACGACGAACCGCTCGGACCGCGCGCCGGCCGCTACTTCGGTGACGGTTATCAGAAGGTCGAGCAGGAACTGTCCGGCCTGCAGCTGCAGCGTTCCAACCAGCCCGGCGCCAGGCATTCCGGGACCGGACGGCTGCGCTACCCCGCCGACTGGTCCCGCAAGCGCGGCGGCGAACTCGTACCCCACGTGAGCAGCGTCGACACGCTGACCCTGGCCGCCGCGATGTGTGACGCGGCACTCACGCACACCCGCGATCTCGGTCCCGACGAGGCCGCGCACAGCTGGGTGCGGCACGCCACCGTCCGAGCGGGCGCCGCGCCGCACGAGGATCTCGACAACATTCCGGTCGAGATCGAGGTCACGTCGGTATCCGAGGACGAGGACGCGACCGGCGGCCGCAGCGACCGGACCGATTCGGAGACCACGTTCAAGTTCCGGGTGGGCGCGCTGACCGGCACGCTCACCTTCGCGCACGTGCAGGGTTCCGGCCCGGTCGACCTGCCCGGGGTGGACCACGCCGACTCGCTTGCGGCGATCTTCGGCCCGCAACCGCACCACTTCCTGCACGGCCTGAAGCGGCATTCCCTGTCCGCGACCGACCTGGTCATCGACGAGGCCGCCACCCGGATCACCGGCCGGCAGCAGATCACCCTCGACGGCGATCGGCGGTATTCGGGCGCGGAATCGGCCCATCCGGACTCGTCCTCGATCGTCGACATCGTGGTCGGGGCCGCGCAGCTGTCCCAGATCCTGCTCTATCGGCTGGACGATCTGGACCGCGCGCGCAGCAACACGCTGTGGATGCGCAAACTCGAGATCAGCGCGTCGGGACCGGACCGCCCGACCGCGGCGCCGTTCGACGGCACCGCCGAGGTCCGGCGGGTCTCGATCGTCAACCGCGGCGGACAGCGGTGGCGCAGCGCGGACATGCTGATCAAGGAGTTCAACGGGATGGTGGGTTCCTGTCTGCTCGCCCATCAACTGCCGGACTGACGGCCACGTCACCGGACGGATCGAGTTGCGGCCAGTCGCCCTCGACGCCGCAGCCGTATCCGAGCGCGCACTGCGACAGCGCCGCCAGACCCGCGTCGTCCGCGGCGTGCGCGGGTGCGTCCATGGCGAGCAGCGCGTTGAGCAGCATGCCGTTGGCGATGAACTGCTGGGCCCGTTCCGGCGCGCATCCGGTGCGGGTCACCAGCAGGTTGTACAACGACGAGACGAAGCCGCGGGCGGCCCCCGCGACCTGCGGCGATGCCGCCGCGGCGCTGAAACCCTGCAGCAGCACCATGAGCACGTCCCGGTCGGCGACCAGAGTGTTGTACACCGCGCCGAGCCGATCCCAGACGTCCGGCGCGGTCGCCGATTCCGGCCCCGCGAGTTCGGCCTCGAACGCCGACAGCAGCGCCCGTACCGCTCGGTCGAATACTTCCAGGAACAGTTCGGACTTACTTCCGAAGATCCGGACGACATAGGGCTGGGAAACACCGGCCTCCAGTGCCACCACATCCGTGCTGGTACCGGCGTAACCGCCCCTGGAAAATGCCCGGCCGGCGGCCTCGAGAATCTTCTCGCGGCGTTCGGCCGCGCTGAGCCTCGCCTTCATGTTGACAAGTTATCACCTGATTACTAATCTTTCCACGAGCTTCGAGACCGCCATACGAGGACCTTGATGAAGGATTCACCAGAGCTACGGTTGGCAGTAACCGGAGCTTCACCGGCCGGCAAGTACACGGTTACCACCGCATTGTCCCTGGCCACCGGTGTCCCGCGCATCTCGGTACCGTCCGAAACTATTGCACCCGGTGTCGAACGAAGGCTCACCGATACGGTCGAGATCCCGATCCGCGCATTCGAGGCGCGGGTCGATTCGGAAGCGCGTGCCGGTGCCGGATTCGTATCCGACGGATCGGTTCTGCACGAGTGGGCAACCGCCGAGTCGTTACGCCGGGGGCGGCACCGGGGCGAATGGCTGTGGCATCCCGGGGACCTCCCCTTCCGAAAGTTCGAAGAAAGTTTTCTGGCCGCGCACGCGAGCATTGTTCGCCGGCATGCGAGCGTGGCCTACGACGCCGTGGTACATCTGCGCCCGGAGCCGGCGGAGACCGACGGTGATCATGCGGCAGCGCAGCTGACGGATCGCATCCTGGTCGACGCGCTCTACCCCTTGCCGATCCCGTTTCTGGTCGTGGGTGGTCCGCCCGAAAAGATTCTCGCGCGGGTCACGAATCTCTTCGCACTGCCGCTGCGGATGCCGTTGTCCGAAGCGGTGTCGATCGCGGCGGACGAGACCTGGCAGGACGACTTCCCGACGAAGCAATTCTCAGTGAAGGAAATAGCGTGACAGTAAGAGATTCCCGGGCGGCGGCGCCCCAGCCGGAGGGCAAGCTCTCCGACAATGCGGTATGGACACTCGTGGTGGTCTCGGTTGCCACGTTCATGCTGATGCTGGACCTCACCGTGGTGAACGTCGCTCTCCCCGACATCCGGAAGTCCTTCGACTCCTCCTTCTCCGCGCTGCAGTGGATCCTGGACGCCTACGCGCTCGGGCTCGCCGCCATTCTGCTGGCCGCCGGTTCGGTCGCCGACCGGATCGGCCGCAAGAAGGTCTTCGACGCCGGTCTGGTCATCTTCCTGGTCGCCTCGCTGATCTGTGGCATCGCGCAGAACGACGTCACCCTCATCCTCGCGCGCTTCGTGCAGGGCCTCGGCGGCGCGATCCTGTTCGCGGTCGGCCCGGCGCTGCTCGGTAACGAATTCCACGGCAAGCAGCGCGGTATGGCGTTCGGCGTATTCGGCGGCGTCGCCGGCCTGGCCATCGCGTTCGGCCCACTGATCGGTGGCGGTCTGGCGGAATCGGCCGGCTGGCGCTGGATCTTCCTGATCAACATCCCGCTGACCGTGGCCGCGCTGGCCGTCGGCTGGTTCAAGATGCGGGAGTCCCGCGGCGCGACCCCGCCGCCGCTGGACTGGTCGGGCATGATCACCTTCTCGGCGGGCCTGTTCTTCCTCGTCCTCGCCTTCATGCGCGGCCAGCAGGACGGCTGGACCAGCGCGCAGATCATCGCCTACTTCGTGATCGCCATCGTGTTGCTGATCATCTTCGTGGGCCTGCAGATCAGCCGTCCGGGGCGGGCCATGTTCGATCTGTCGCTGTTCCGGAACCGGACCTTCAACGGCCTGTCGGTCGTCACCGCGCTGTGTGCCGTCTCCGTGATGTCGGCCCTGTTCCTGCTCATCTCCTATATCCAGAACGTGCTCGGCTACTCGGCCTTCTCGGCCGGTCTGCGGCTGCTGCCGCTCACCCTGCTGATGTTCGTGGCCGCCGCGGCGTGCGGCAGCCTGGTCGCCAAGGTGGCGCCGAGCGTGATCATCGGCGGTTCCCAGCTGTTCATCACCGCGGGTCTGGCGTGCGTCCTGCTCGTCGACGACCACTCCGGCTGGACCCGGCTGATCCCGGCCATGGTGCTGATCGGTTTCGGGATGGGCATGTTCTCCACGCCGCGTGGCGCTTTCGCGATCGCGGTCACCACGCCCGACAAGTCGGGTATGGCCTCCGGCGTGAACGAGACCTTCCAGCAGTCCGGTCTCGCGGTCGGCATCGCCGCCCTCGGCGCCTACTTCCAGAACCGGGTCAACGCCGCCTACAACAAGACCGATATCGCGGCCCAGTTGCACGACAAGGCACCCGGCCTCGGCGACCTGATCTCCGCCGGCGCCGGCCGGGAGGCCGCGAAGAGCCTGCCCGCACAGGCCGCCGAGCAGTTCCAGCAGGCCGCCACCTCGGCCTACGTCAGCGGTCTGCACCACATGATGGCGATCGCGGCCGTGATCGCCGCGATCTCCGCGGTGGTCGGCGTGCTCACCCTGCGCCGCTCCGATCTGGACGACACCGCCCTCGCCAATCCCGGCGTACCACCGGAAGCCGCCGTCGATCCCGCCCGGGGCGTGTCGGCGTACTGAGCGAGACGACGTGTCGACTCCCCGCCCCCAGCGCACCCGGTTCGCCTTCACCGATGTGGACCACACCCTGCTGCGGATCAGCACCCTGCACCACTTCGCCGAATTCTTCTTCGATGCCACCGGGCGCATCCCGGAGCTGGAGCGGAACCGGGCGCGGATGCAGCGGCTGGCCGAATCGGGTGCGACCCGGGAAACGCTGAACATCGAGTACTACCGGCTGTGGGCGGGGATCGCGGTGGCGGAGGTGGAAACCGCCGCCGGGGGCTGGCACGAACTGATCCGGGCGCATCAGCACTACCGGGCTCCGGTGGTGGCGCGCCTGCGCGCACTGGCGGCCGACGGCGTCCGGACGGTGCTGGTGTCCGGCTCGTTCGCCGCCTGCCTGCGCCCGATCGCCAGCGAGATGGGCGGTGCGGTACCGGCGCCGCTGTTGTGCACCGAACTAGAGGAGCGCGACGGCCGCTACACCGGCGCGGTGCGGCGGTCCCTGATCGGCGCCGCCAAACGCACCGCCGTCGAGACCTTCGTGGCCGGTTATCCGGGCCACGATCTCGCCGGTGACTACGGCTTCGGCGATCACGTCAGCGATGTCGCGATCCTGGAGCGGGTGGGGCATCCGGCGGTCGTGCCGGTCGATCCGGCCCTGGAACATCTGGCCCGCCGGCGCGGCTGGGAAGTGCTGACCGATCCGGCCGCCTGACGGCGGAACCGATCCATATCTCGAAGATAGGAGACCGACCGTGTACCTGGTGGACGGGCAGCAGCGCGAGAGCATCAAACTGGCCATCTCCGGCACCTACTCGACCGGTAAGAGCACCACCACCGAGGCGCTGTCGATCCTCACCGGCATCCCGCGGACCCACGCGCTCACCTCGCGGGAACTGCTGGTGGATCTGGTTCCGGGCAAGACCGTGATGGAACTCAACTCGATCGAACTGCTGCAGCTGGGCCTGCGGCGGTTCGAGGAGCGGGTGCACAACGAATCCCGGGACGGCTCGTTCATCTCCGACGGGTCGGTCGTGCACGAATGGGTGTACGGCGTGGCCCGGATGCGGGTCGGCATCAATCCCGGTGCGGGCCTGCCGCTGCGGATCGTGAAGTCGATCGCCGGGATCGGCCGCAAGGCGCCGGTGAACCAGTTCACCGATATCTTCGGCGATATCTCCAAGGCCCGCGCCGCCCGCCTCTACGACGCGTATGTCCATCTGCCCGTGGAGTTTCCGATGAAGGCGGACGGGCACCGGCCGGTGTCCGAACCGTTCCGGAAGCTGTCCGATGTCACGCTGCTGCAGGTGATCAAGGACCTCGGCGTGCCGTACGAGGTCGTCGGCGGCACCGTCGAGGAACGACTCACCAGGATCATCGAACTGTTCGAGCTGCCCACCGTGATGTCGGTGGCGGAGGCGGTCGTCGAGGCGCAGAGCCGGGTCTCCTCGGCCACCAAGGTGCTCCAGGAGGACGACCGCTTCAAGGCCGCGCAACGGAAGAAATCGCCGGTCAAACGGCTGGCGTACGCCATGCGCTACTGACCGCCCGCAAGCCCCGGGGGCCGGAATGAGTCGGGGTCCGGCACCTGGACGACGAGGCCCTGCACGGATTCCGCAGACCCGTGCAGGGCTTCGGCCTTTCCGCGGCCGGTCCGGAGATTGGCCGGAATTCGACTGATACGTTCCCGATCCCCGCAGCGATGAGATAGCGGGAACGGGGACATGTCGGAGGTCGTCCTCGCCGCCCGAGCGAGACCCGGGGGCCGGGATGAAGGGCGGCCCGGTACCTGGATGAAAAGAGGCCCTGCGCGACGGTGTCGTGCAGGGCCTCCCGCGTTCCGGGCCTAGTGTGCGAAGTGCCGGGAACCGGTGAGGTACAACGTGACTCCGGCCTCGCGGCACAGCTCGACGGTGTCCTTGTCCCGGATCGAACCACCCGGATGCACGATGGCGCGCACCCCGGCGGCGATCAGGATCTGCGGGCCGTCGGAGAACGGGAAGAAGGCGTCGGAGGCCGCGACCGCGCCCTTGGCCCGATCGCCCGCGCGCTCCACCGCGAGCCGGCAGGAGTCGACCCGGTTCACCTGACCCATACCGACGCCGACCGCGGCGCCGGCATCGGCCAGCAGGATGGCATTCGACTTCACGGCACGGCACGCGCGCCACGCGAACGCGAGATCGCGCAGGGTGGACTCGTCGGCCGCCTCGCCCGCGGCGAGGGTCCAGTTCCCGGGTTCGTCACCGGCGGCCTGGAGGGTGTCGCGGTCCTGCAGCAGCGCGCCACCGGAGATCGGGCGCAGTTCCGCGCCGCGGCGCTGCGCGGGCTCGGCCACCAGCACGCGCACGTTCTTCTTGCGCTGCAACACCTCCACCGCGCCGTTGGCGTAGCCGGGCGCCACCACGACCTCGGTGAAGATCTCGGCGACCTGTTCGGCCATCTCGACCGACACCTCGCGGTTGGCGGCGATGACACCGCCGTACGCCGACACCGGATCGGTGGCGTGGGCCTTGCGGTGCGCCTCCGCGATATCCGTGCCGACGGCGATACCGCACGGGTTGGCGTGCTTCACGACCGCCACCGCGGGATCGGCGAAGTCGTAGGCGGCCCGCCACGCGGCATCGGCGTCGGTGTAGTTGTTGTACGACATCTCCTTGCCGTGCAACTGCTTCGCCTGCGCCAGGCCCGCCGGGCCGCCCTCACCGAGGTACAGCGCGGCCGCCTGATGCGGGTTCTCGCCGTAGCGCAGCACGTCGGCGCGATTCCAGGTGGCGCCGACCCAGTCCGGGAACTGTTGCACCGCTTCGGATTCCGGCTCGGCGGCCGGGGCGGCGACATTGGTCATCCAACTCGCAACGGCCACATCGTAACTGGCGGTGTGTTGAAAAGCCTTGGCGGCCAGCGCGGTTCGCTCGGGCAGCGTGAAACCGCCCTGCCCCACCGCGGCCAGCACCCGGTCGTAGTCGCCGCTGGAGACCACCACCGCCACCGAAGGATGGTTCTTCGCCGCCGCGCGCACCATCGACGGTCCGCCGATATCGATCTGCTCGACGCATTCGTCGATACTCGCGCCGCCGGCCACGGTCTGCGTGAACGGGTAGAGGTTCACCACCACCAGCCCGAACGGCCGCACATCCAGTTCGGTGAGCTGATCGGCGTGCTCCTGCTTGCGCAGATCGGCGAGGATGCCCGCGTGCACCCGCGGGTGCAGGGTCTTCACCCGGCCGTCGAGGGTCTCCGGGAATCCGGTCAGCTCCTCCACCTTGGTCACCGGGATGCCGGCCTCCGCGATGCGGGCCGCCGTCGAGCCGGTCGAGACCAGTTCCACGCCCGCGGCGTGCAATCCGGTCGCCAACTCCACCAGACCGGTCTTGTCGTAGACGCTGACCAGCGCCCGGGTGATGGGGATCCGTTCGCCGCGTTCACTCACCGCAGAACTCGCTCATCTGGGATAACTGCCTTTCGTCCGTCGGAGACAATGCCTCGGGTGGCGACGGCGGCGACCACCTCGGCCAGCAGCCGCCGCTCCACCACCTTGATTCGCTCGTGCAGGGAAGCCTCGTCGTCCGCGGGCAGCACCGGCACCGCCTCCTGCGCGAGGATCGGCCCGGTGTCGACGCCGGCGTCGACCAGCATCACGGTGGTCCCGGTGACCCGCACCCCGTACGCGAGGGCGTCCCGCACGCCGTGCGCGCCCGCGAAGGAGGGCAGCAGCGCGGGATGGGTGTTGAGGATGCGGCCGCCGAACCGGGCCAGGAATTCGGGGCCGAGCAGTTTCATGAAACCGGCCAGCACCACCAGATCCGGCCGGTGTGCGGCGACCGCCTCGGTCAGCGCGATGTCCCAGGCGGCCCGGTCCGGATACGCGCCGAGGGCCACCTCGAAGTGCGGAATGCCCGCCGCCTCGGCATGACCGGTGGCCGGGCAGGGCCGGTCGACCCCGACCGCGGCGACGCGCGCGGGATAGCCGTCCGCGCCGGTCGCGTCGATGAGGGCGTGCAGCAGCGATCCGGTGCCCGAGGCGAGGACGACGACGGTCGCGGGTGCCGTCGGCGGCACCGAGTGGGCGGGCGAGGTCGTCAGAGCTCTACTCCCTGTGTGTTCGGCTGCGGGATCGCGGCGTTCGTGCTACCGCCGCGTCCAGCCTATCGAGCGCCCCTACCGTCCTCGTCGGGCAGGTCCGTCTCCACCACCTCGGCGTCCAGGATCTCGTCCGCGTCGTCGTGCCGGGCCGGGTGCACCACGACCGGACGGCCGTCCGGGCCGTATTCGTCGTCGTCCTCGAATTCGGCCTCGTGGTAGTCGGTTTCGTGGTCCTCGTGCCCGGCCGCGGCGGGCTCCGCCGCCTCGTCCTCGTCCTCGTATTCGTCGTCCTCGTCGTATTCGCCGTCGTCGTATTCGCCGTCGTCATAGTCATCGTCGGCGTACTCGTCGTCGGCGTACTCGCCGTATTCGTCGTCCACCGCGTCGTCGTCGAGCGGGCCGTCCTCCAGCAGTTCGCCGTCGACCTCGACCTCCAGATCGGGGCCGTCGTGCAGCCGGTAGCCGTCGTCGTAGGCGTGTTCGAAGTGACTGAAATCATCGGCGGGCCGGGTGGCCGGGGCGAGGCCGAACCGCCGCGCCGTCACCATGCCCGCGTAGCCGGCCACCGCGAACCAGCCGAACGCCAGTCCGGCCGACAGCAGCGTGCCCGCCCCGATCGCGCCGAAGGTGCCGGCCACTCCCCCGGCCAGCGCCGCGAGCAGCGTCAGCAGCAGCGCCCCGACACCCGCCGCCGTGAGCGTGGCCCACGGCGCGGTGGCCCGGTCGAATCCGAGCTCGAAACGGTTGGCGTCCCAGATCACTCGCGCGCAGTCCACCCCGGCGAGGACGCCGACGGCGATCGGGATCAGCAGCAGCACCGGCCACCAGCCGGCCGCGGGCCCCTCGGGCACCGCCGCCAGTACCGGCAATGCCGGCATCGGCCCGCCGGTGATCCCGAACAGATCCAGCGATCCCACCCCGACGTGCACGTTCGCCCCGAGCAGCACACAGGCCGCGTCGATCACCACATTCGGCAGATAGGCCAGCGACAACGCGGTCAGCCCGAGCGCACCGGCGGTGTTGCCCGCGGCGTGATAGGTGTCGCCGACGTGAGACCAGTTGGCCACGAACGAGACGAGGGTGACCGCGACGCTCGCCAGCAGCAGCCGCCGTACCGAGCGGAGCCCGATCCGCGCGCCCGGCAACGCCCACCCCGGCAGAGCCGCCATCAGATCCCGGCGCGCTCGCGGGAAGGAGAACCAGCGGCCCGCGATACCGACCGCGGCGGCCACCAGATGCAGGCCCGCCACCCAGCCGAAGGCGGTGAGCGTATGCGGCGGCTGCAACGCGACCGCCGCCGTGGCGTCCTCCGCCACGGCCAGGCAGACCGCCGTGATGAGCAGCGGCCCGGCCAGCGCCGCCGCCACGATCCAGCCCAGATCCGCACGCGTGCAATCGGTTTCGACCGCCCGCGCACAATCGCGCATGGTCAGCCACAACACCAGCGCGGTGGGCAGCAGCGGCAGCACCCCGAGTTCGGTGCGGCCGACCACCAGGGGAACCTGGTGCACCTCGAGCCAGCCCGCCGCGATCGCGCCGGAGACGCCGGTCAGACCGCTGTCGGCGCCGAGCAGCGTGCCGATCACCACAAGAACGATGGCCACCATGGTGAAACTCGACGATCGCGCCGCGACCACGAGCAGCACCCGGGCCCGCTGCGGGCTCAGCGATCCGAACACCGGATCCTGGATCGCGGCCCGCCGCCGCGCCGCGTCCCGCCGGGCACCACCGGAACGGTTCTGCCGCAAGCTGTTCCACCGAGTCGGAGTCGATCTCATGAATTCCCCAGCCAGAATCTCACCACGACACACCAGCGTGGCAGCTTCCCCGACACCCGCAAGTCAGGCGCGCCGACCACTCTCCAGCGGCCGCCACTGAACGATGGCAGGCCCCGCGGCCCCGCGGCCCGGTCAGAGCCCACGACCCGGCGGGCCGGTCAGGACCCGCGACCAGGCCAGACCCGCGACCCTACGGTCCGGTCAGACCCGCGACCCTGCCCGGTCAGACCACGACCCCGCGGCCCGGCCAGGACCCGCGACTCTGCGGCCCAGTCAGGACCCGCGGCCAGCACCCGGTCAGAGCCCGCAGCCCGGCGGCCCAGTCATAGCCCACGGCCTCGCGGGCCAGTCGGGACCGGCGGCCCGGTCAGAGCCCGCAGCCCGGTCGAAGCCCGGCGGCACCGACCGGTATGCGGCCTACTGCTTGTCGTCCTCCGGGCGGAAGGCCCGGGTGGCGTCGGCGGCCGGGTCGGCGTTCTGTTCGGTGCCGAAGGGTTCGGCCGAGCCGCCCTGACCGGACTGCTGGGGCTGGCCGGCCGACGAGCTCTGGCCGTAGCCCGCGCCGCCGTACGGCGAGGCCGACGGCACCGAGCCGAAGTGCTGGGTCGCGGCCTCCTCACCGGTGGCCGGCTGCTGCCGCTGCTCCGGCTGCTGCCGCTGCTGCGCCGCGGCGCCGAAACCGACGGTCGGCTGCTGGCCGTAGGCCTGCTGCTGGCCGTACGCAGGAGGCTGCCCGTAGGGCTGCTGGCCGTACTGCTGCTGGCCGTACGGGGCCTGCTGGCCGTAGGGCTGCTGACCCGGCTGCGGCGCGCCGTAGGAAGGCTGCTGGCCGTACTGACCGTAGGGCGAGGCCTGACCGGGCTGGCCGTACTGCTGCGGCGCGGAACCGTACGCCGGCGGCTGCGCGTATCCGCCACCCGGACCGCCGAATCCGCCCTGCGGAGCGGCCGGCTTCGGCGCGGGGGCCGACAGCACGCCCGACTCGAGCAGCAGCCCGAAGACGGCGGCGCCCGCCTGCACCAGAGCCAGGATGATCAGCGCCCAGGCGGCCCCGGTCAGACCGAACCCGGGTCCCAGGTCCAGCGCCTGGAACAGCACCGACAGGAAACCCGCCGCCGAGGCGGCGGCCACCACGGCATGGTGGCCGTTCTGCTTGGGCAGCAACGAGATTCCCGCCACCAGACCGGCGAACAGCAGGAACGCCACGGCGGCGAAGCCGCCCTGCTGGAACAGGTCGCGGTCGGTCGTGACGCTGCCGCGGGCGGTGAGGTCGAAGGATTCGAACTTCAGGAAGCCGAGCAGGAAGTTGACGATGCCCAGCGCGGTGACGGCGATGGTGAGGTAGAACGGCAGGCCCTTGGCGTCGGCCGGTCCCGCGGCGCCGGGCCCCGTCGGACCCGCCGCGGGCGCGCCCGGATGGACCGCCCCGGCGCCGGTCGGCTGCTGACCGTAGCCCGGCGCGGACGAAGGTGCCGGCGCCGGTCCGCTGTACCCAGATCCCCCGGTCGGGTATGACATGTCGTCGTCTCCTTGTCGAGTCCATCGTGGTCTGACGCGCTGAACGCGCTTCCGACGCTACTGCACGCAGACGTCCCGGTCACGGCCACCGAACCGGCATGATCGGCCCGGAATGTCACACTCGCCGTGCTGACCTGCCGATTCTCGATCTCCAGGAGGGTGTGCGGGAGGCAAATGAGAAGGCCGCCCCCGGCGATCGGAAGGCGGCCCTCGGGTGTGTGCTCGGAGATCAGGCGCTGACGGCGGCCTTCTCCAGGATCTCGCGGGCCAGGGCGGCGGTCTCGGACGGCGTCTTACCGACCTTCACGCCCGCGGCCTCGAGGGCCTCCTTCTTGCCCTGCGCGGTACCGGCGCCGCTGGAGACGATGGCGCCGGCGTGGCCCATGGTCTTCCCCTCGGGCGCGGTGAAGCCGGCGACGTAGCCGACGACCGGCTTGGTCACGTTGGCCTGGATGTAGGCCGCGGCCCGCTCCTCGGCGTCGCCACCGATCTCGCCGATCATGACGATGATCTTGGTCTCCGGGTCCTTCTCGAACGCCTCGATGGCGTCGATGTGGGTGGTGCCGATGACCGGGTCGCCGCCGATGCCGATGGCGGTGGAGAAACCGAAGTCCCGCAGCTCGTACATCATCTGGTAGGTCAGCGTGCCCGACTTCGACACCAGGCCGACCGGGCCCTTGCCGGTGATGTTGTTCGGGGTGATGCCGACCAGCGACTCGCCCGGGGTGATGATGCCGGGGCAGTTCGGGCCGATGATCCGGGTCTTCTGACCCTTCTCCACGTTGTAGGCCCAGGCGTACGCGGAGTCCTGCACCGGGATGCCCTCGGTGATGACCACCAGCAGCGGGATCTCCGCGTCGATGGCCTCGATGATGGCGTCCTTGGAGAAGGCCGGCGGCACGAACGCGATCGAGGTGTCGGCGCCGGTCTTCGCGATGGCCTCGGCCACGGACGCGAACACGGGCAGCTCGACGGCATTGCCGTCGGAGTCCACGTGCGACACGGTGGTGCCGGCCTTGCGCGCGTTGACACCGCCGACGACGTTGGTGCCGGCCTTCAGCATCAGCGCGGTGTGCTTGGTGCCCTCGCCGCCGGTGATGCCCTGGACGATGACCTTGTTGTCCTTGTTCAGGAAGATGGACATGTTCTTCGCGTTCCTTACTTGGCCGCAGCCAGTTCGGCTGCCTTGTCGGCGCCTTCGTCCATGGTCTGCGCGATGGTCACCAGCGGGTGGTTGGCATCGGCGAGGATCTTGCGGCCGAGCTCGACGTTGTTGCCGTCGAGCCGCACCACCAGCGGCTTGGTCGCGCTGTCGCCCAGGATCTCCAGGGCCTTCACGATGCCGTTCGCCACGGCGTCACAGGAGGTGATACCGCCGAAGACGTTCACGAACACGCTCTTGACCTGGGAGTCGCCCAGGATGACATCGAGGCCGTTGGCCATCACGGTGGCCGAGGCGCCGCCACCGATGTCGAGGAAGTTGGCGGGCTTCACGCCACCGTGGTTCTCGCCCGCGTAGGCGACGACGTCCAGCGTGGACATGACCAGACCGGCGCCGTTGCCGATGATGCCGACCTCACCGTCGAGCTTGACGTAGTTGAGGTCGTGCTCCTTGGCCTTGAGCTCCAGCGGGTCGGTCGCGTCGACGTCCGCGAACTCGAGGTGCTGCGGGTGGCGGAACTCGGCGTTCGCGTCCAGGGTCACCTTGCCGTCGAGGGCGAGGATCTCGTTGTCGGGGGTGCGCACCAGCGGGTTGACCTCGACGAGGGTGGCGTCCTCACCGACGAAGGTCTCCCACAACTTCTGGATGGTGACCGCGGCGGTGTCGAGGATGTCGGCCGGGAGGTGGCCCTGCTCGGCGATGGAACGCGCGAACGCCAGGTCCACACCTTTCACCGCGTCGACCGGGATCTTGGCGAGCATCTCGGGCTTCTGGACCGCGACCTCTTCGATCTCCATGCCGCCCTCGACCGAGCACATGGCCATGTAGGTCCGGTTGGAGCGGTCGAGCAGGAACGAGATGTAGTACTCGGCGGCGATGTCCTTGGCCTCGGCGACCAGGACCTTCTTGGTGATGTGGCCCTTGATGTCCAGGCCCAGGATGTTCTTCGCGTGCTCGTACGCGTCGTCCGGGGTGGCGGCGTACTTCACGCCACCGGCCTTACCACGCCCACCGACCTTGACCTGCGACTTGATCATCACGGGCTTACCGATCTCGGTAGCGATCGCCCGCGCTTCCTCAGCCGAGTCGGTGACCCGGCCTTCCGACGAAGGCACTCCGTGCTTCACGAAGAGCTCCTTCGCCTGATATTCGAAGAGATCCATGTACTCACCGTCTCGTCTGCGTTGCTGTGACAACGACTTCTGTTGGCGGCCCGTCGTCGGAGGCGGGTCGGATCGGACTTTAATCAGCGACATGGATGGGAAATCAGCCACATACATGCTAAGTGGCGCAGGTCACGGGGCCATCGGCGGGAGGAAGTTTCCGCTGGCCATCACTACCGGCGAGTAGCTCCGGCCAGGTGTGGCAGGTAGAACCGGGGAAGTTCGGTTCGGCCCACATCTACTACGTCTGGTAGTGGAAGAGTTCGCGCACAGTGCCCCCCACACAGTGGGATATTCCGGTTTGTTACCGTGATCAATCTCACATGCTTGGATGGATGGGTCGTAGCGCTTGCCGCCCTGCAATCGTTTCGTTACCGTCGAAGCGATTGATGTCACAACGCGGTCACGACAAGGGTGTCGTACCGGGTCCGGGAGCGCGACGATGCACCGCCGGGTCCGTACCCGACACCAGATTTTCGGACACGAGAGGACGGCAGGCTTGACGCAGTACCGCGTTCCGCAGGTAGCGAGCCGCCACACAGCGAGCCGTGCAGCGGGCGAACCGTCTTCCTCCTCGTACCACCCTCGATTCACAGGACTGCGCCGATGAGCCCTCGCCCCCTACAGCCCGTCCATCGAGCACAGTCCGCCCGGCGTTATCGCGGTGACGGAGAATCCTTCGACAACCACCCCTACTTCGGTGGTGCGGAATCCTTCGGCGGCGCCGAACCGGCCCCCCGGCCCGCCGGTGGCGCGGCCGACTGGAACGCCTGGTCCCCCGCCGACAATCCCGCCGGACCCGACTCCGGCAGCTGGAACGCCTGGGACACCTACGATCCCGCCGCCACCGGCCACGAGGACTACGAGTACGCGGCCGTCGACGATCCGTTCGAGGTCGGCCGACTCGATCCGGACCATCGCCCCGGCGACGGACTCGGTGGCGGCCGGGAGGGCCGCCGCGCCGGCGCCCACCGCACTCCCGCCCCGCCCAGCTCGCTCAAGGGCCGGGCCGCCGTGGTGGCCGTCGCCGCCGGCGCGGTCGTCGCGGCCGGCCAGGCCGAGATGGCGGCCACCGGGGGGCACCACCCCGCCACCGCCGACTACCAGGCCGGCGGCCAGGTCCACGAGATCGCCGCACAGGCGGTCAGCATCACCGACGCCGGCGCCGCCGATGCGCAGTCGCCGCAGGTGCTCAACGCCGCACCGGCCGCCGATGTGAGCCAGTTCTCCGACATCCTGCAGCACGGGCAGAAATTCGCGGCCGATCTCGCCGCCATCGAGGACGCGAAGCTGCGGCCCATCTACTCCAAGTTCGCCAACGGCACCTTCACCTCGGGCTTCGGAACCCGTTGGGGCGCCGAACATCTCGGTGTCGACATCGCGGCGCCGATCGGCACCCCGATCTACGCCGTCGAGGACGGCACCGTGATCGACGCCGGGCCGGCCTCCGGATTCGGTATGTGGGTGCGGCTCAAGCACGACGACGGCACCATCACGGTCTACGGCCACGTCGACACCGCCGTCGTCTCGGTCGGTCAGCGCGTCATGGCGGGCGATCAGATCGCCACCGTCGGCAACCGCGGCTTCTCCACCGGTCCGCACTGCCATTTCGAGGTGTGGCTCAACGGGAACGACAAGGTCGACCCGCTGCCCTGGCTCGCCTCGCGCGGTATTTCCCTGGGTGTCGAACGCGACTGAGCGCCCGGCCGCCGGACATCCGATCCTGTCCCCGGCGGCCCACCGCACCCCGTTCGTTCGTGTCTGTCGGTGCTCGCCGGTAGCGTGGATGGGCGATGGAAACGACGGTGGTTGATACGGATCAGCAGACACGCGATGCCCGGCGCGAGGACCGTGCCCGAGAGGCCCAGGAGCGAGCCGACCGGCTACTGGAGGGGCTCAACCCGCAGCAGCGATCCGCGGTCGTGCACACCGGCTCACCACTGCTCATCGTGGCGGGTGCGGGCTCCGGCAAGACGGCCGTGCTGACCCGGCGCATCGCCTATCTGCTCGCCGCGCGCGGGGTCACCCCCGGCCAGATCCTGGCCATCACCTTCACCAACAAGGCCGCCGCGGAGATGCGCGAGCGGGTCGCCGGTCTGATCGGGCCGCGCGCCGCGAGCATGTGGGTGTCCACCTTCCACTCCAGCTGCGTGCGCATCCTCCGCACCCAGTCCGCGCTGCTGCCGGGCCTGAACTCCAACTTCTCCATCTACGACGCCGACGACTCCCGCCGCCTGCTCGCGATGATCGGGCGCGACCTCGATCTGGACGCCAAGAAGTACACGCCCCGCCTGCTGTCCACCGCCATCTCCAACCTCAAGAACGAACTCATCGACCCGCCGCAGGCCGCCGCCGACGCCGAGTCCGACGAGAGCGAGCTGCCGCGCATCGTCGCCCGGGTCTACACCGAGTACCAGCGCCGGCTGCGCGGGGCCAACGCCATGGACTTCGACGACCTCATCGGCGAGACGGTCGCGCTGCTGCAGAACCACCCGCCGGTCGCCGAGTACTACCGCCGCCGCTTCCGGCACGTCCTGGTCGACGAGTACCAGGACACCAACCACGCGCAGTACGTGCTGGTGCGCGAGCTCGTCGGTCATCACACCCCCGGCACCGAGGTGGAACCCAGCGAGCTCTGCGTGGTCGGCGACGCCGACCAGTCCATCTATGCCTTCCGCGGCGCCACCATCCGCAACATCGAGGAGTTCGAGCGCGACTTCCCGGATGCGGAAACCATTCTGCTGGAACAGAATTACCGCTCCACCCAGCACATCCTGTCCGCGGCCAACGCGCTCATCTCGCGCAACGAGGGCCGCCGCGACAAGCGGCTGTGGACCGATTCCGGCGACGGCGACCTGATCACCGGATACGTGGCCGACAACGAGCACGACGAGGCCGCGTTCGTGGCCCGCGAGATCGACCGGCTGGTCGACGGCGGCGACTACAACTACGCCGACGTGGCGGTGTTCTACCGCACCAACAACAACTCCCGGGCCCTGGAGGAGATCTTCATCCGGATGGGCCTGCCGTACAAGGTGGTCGGCGGCGTCCGCTTCTACGAGCGCAAGGAGGTGCGCGATATCGTCGCGTACCTGCGGGTGCTGGAGAATCCGGACGACGCGGTGAGCCTGCGGCGCATCCTCAACACGCCCCGGCGCGGCATCGGTGACCGGGCCGAGGCCTGCGTGGCCGTGCACTCCGAGCAGCGCGCCATCGGTTTCGCGCAAGCGCTGCGCGAGGCCGCCGACGGCAAGGTCGCACTGCTCAACACCCGCGCGCAGCGGGCCATCGCGGGCTTCCTGGACCTGCTGGACGAGATCCGGGCCGCCGGCGACCGGGACGACGACGATCTCGACTTCCCCGATGTGGGCAACGTGGTGGAGGCGGTACTCGACCGCACCGGATATCGCGCCGAACTGGAGGCCTCCGACGATCCGCAGGACGGCGCCCGCCTCGACAACCTGAACGAATTGGTCAGCGTGGCCCGCGAATTCAGTTCCGAGGCCCGCAACGACGTCGAGGCCGCGCGGGCCGAGGGTCTGGTCCCGGAGGCCGCCGAGGGTGAGCCCGATCCGGGCTCGCCGGCCGCCTTCCTGGAGCGGGTCTCCCTGGTCGCCGACTCCGACCAACTCCCCGACGAGGGCTCCGGCGTCGTCACGCTGATGACCCTGCACACCGCCAAGGGGCTGGAATTCCCGGTCGTCTTCGTGACCGGCTGGGAGGACGGTCAGTTCCCGCACATGCGGGCACTCGGCGATCCGACCGAGCTGGCCGAAGAACGCCGTCTGGCGTATGTGGGTCTCACCCGGGCCCGCCGGCGCCTGTATCTGACCCGGGCGGTGATCCGCTCCGGCTGGGGGCAGCCGGTGTCCAATCCGGAATCGCGCTTCCTCCAGGAGATTCCGCAGCACCTGATCGACTGGCAGCGGCTCGAGCCGGCGGCGTCCGCCGGTGGCCGCGGTTTCCGGCGCCGCGGCGAGGAGGACGGCCAGGAACGCGACTGGACCCGCGGCGACGGCTGGTCCGCCGGTGCGCGGCCCGGAGTACGCGGCGGCGGCGAGCGCCGCCCGGCCCCCTCGGCCGCGGCGAAACGCAACAACGTGGACCTGGTCCTGGCCGTCGGCGACCGGGTCAGCGACGACAAGTACGGCCTGGGCCGGGTGGTCTCGGTCGAGGGGCTCGGCCCGGTGGCGACGGTCACCATCGACTTCGGCAGCGCGGGCACCATCCGGCTGATCCCGCAGTACAGTCGCACTCTGGTCAAGTTGTGAGTGATCGCTCGGGAACTGTTTTGCATTGCTACGTACGCGTGGCAGACTGGCCGCATGTCCGGCGCTCATCCAGATCCTGCTGTCCGATCGGCCCTCGACGTATTCGGGCCGTTGTTCGTGCAGATGAGCGCACACTGACGGGGGATAATACGAGACCTATCGGGTCAGTTTCACGGTGTAGGAACCGGTCGTAACAGGTGACGTCCGCCTGCCGATCGAAGTTCTGACACGAGGAGAGAAAGTATGAGCACCTCTACCGAACCGCTGGAGCAACCGGCGACCGGGTCCGACTCATCGCTGCCCACCAGCGAGGCGGACATCGACAAACTCCGCAAGGAGATCGACCGGCTCGATGCCGAGATCCTCGCCGCCGTCAAACGGCGTACCGAGGTCTCGCGAATGATCGGCCGCACCCGGATGGCCAACGGCGGCCCGCGTCTCGTGCACTCCCGCGAGATGAAGGTGCTGGAGCGTTTCAGCGAGTTGGGCCAGGAGGGCCACACGCTGGCCATGCTGCTGCTGCGACTGGGCCGCGGGCGCCTCGGCCACTAGCCGACCGCAACGACCGACCGGAATTCCCCCGGACATGCGAACCGCCCCGGACATGATGTCCGGGGCGGTTCGCATGTCCGGGCCGCGTGGTGTCACGGCCGGGCGCGGCTCACTGCAGGGCGATGTACTTGGTGGACAGGTACTCCTCGATGCCCTCGTACCCGCCCTCGCGGCCGAAGCCCGACTCCTTCACGCCGCCGAAGGGCGCGGCCGGATCCGAGATGACGCCGCGGTTGACGCCCACCATGCCGCTCTCCAGCCCCTCGGCGACACGCAGGGCCCGATCCAGGTCGCGGGTGTACACATAGGCCACCAGACCGAATTCGGTGTCGTTGGCGGCGGCCAGGCCCTCTTCCTCGGTGTCGAAGCCGACGATCGGGGCGACCGGTCCGAACACCTCCTCGCGCAGGATGCGGGCCCCGGCGGGCACATCGGTGAGGATCGTGGCCGGATAGTAGTAACCGGTACCACCCGGCGCCTTACCGCCGAGCGCGACCGTCGCACCCTGTGCGGTGGCGTCGTCGACCAGATCGCTGACGGTGTCCAGCTGCTCCTGGTTGATCAGCGGGCCCAGCGTGGTCTCCGGATCGGTGCCCGGACCCAGCTTGACCGCCTGCATCGCCGTCACCAGCTTCTCGGTGAATTCGGCGCGGACCGCATTGTGCACATGGAACCGGTTCGCGGCCGTGCACGCCTCGCCGCCGTTGCGCAGCTTCGCCAGCATGGCGCCGGATACCGCCGCGTCCACGTCGGCGTCGTCGAACACCACGAACGGGGCGTTGCCGCCGAGTTCCATCGAGGTGCGCAGCAGGCCGTGCGCGGACTTCTCGACCAGCATCTTCCCGACCGGGGTCGAGCCGGTGAAGGTGAGCTTGCGCAGTCGCGAATCCTGCACCAGCGCATCGGTGACCGCGCCGGACCGCTTCGAGGTGATCACCGACAGCACGCCGGCGGGCAGCCCGGCCTCGCTGCACAGCCGCGCCAGCAGCAGCATGGTCAGCGGGGTCGCCGAGGCGGGTTTCACGATCATGGTGCAACCGGCCGCCAGCGCGGGCCCGATCTTGCGCGTGCCCATCGCCAGCGGGAAGTTCCACGGGGTGATCGCCAGGCACGGCCCGACCGGCTGCTTGTGCACGACGATGCGGCCGGTGCCGGACGGCGCGGCCTGATACCGGCCGTGCACGCGCACAGCCTCCTCGCTGAACCAGCGGAAGAATTCGGCGCCGTAACGCACCTCGTTGCGGCTCTCCGGCAGCGCCTTGCCCATCTCCAGGGTCATCAGCAGGGCGAAGTCCTCGGTACGGGCGACGATCGCCTCGTACACGGCCCGCAGGATCTCGGCGCGCTCGCGGGCCGGGGTGGCGGCCCATTCGGCCTGGACCGCGGCGGCGGCGTCCAGCGCGCGCACCGCGTCCTCCGGCGTGGCGTCCGCCACGTGGGTGATCGGTTCGCCGGTGGCGGGGTTCTCGACGGCGAAGGTGGCGCCACCGGTGGCGTCCACCGGGCCGCCGATCCAGAGTTGTGTGGGTACGGAATCGAGGAGTTCACGTTCGGACACCATGATTTCAGCCTAAGCCGCGGACCCCCGTCCGGTGCCCGAGTAGTACCCATTGCGTGCAATGTCCCATGTCGAAACCGCAGGGCGGCATGTTGTCCCGGTATCCGCGCAGGCCGCCGCCCCGGGCGCGGCGATTACCGGCCGGTCGGACCGGGCCGGTCCCTGCGCGGCGGCCCCGCCGCCGGTAGGGTCTGGACTTGTGAGCAGCGACATCACCGCCACGGCGGCCTGGCAGAAACTTCGCGATCACCACGCCGCCCTCGCCGAGCGGCACCTGCGGGAATTCTTCGCCGCCGATCCGGAGCGCGGGCACGAGCTGACCGTCACGGTCGCGGATCTGCGCATCGACTACAGCAAGCATCGCATCACGCGCGAAACCCTGGACCTACTGGTCGAATTGGCCGAGGCCGCCGGGGTGGCCCGGCGCCGCGACGAGATGTTCGCCGGCGCGCACATCAACACCTCCGAGGATCGGGCCGTCGGGCATGTCGCGCTGCGGCTGCCGGCCGGCGAGTCGATGATCATCGACGGCGCCGACGCCGGGACCGAGGTGCACGAAGCCCTGCGCCGGATGGGCGAATTCACCGATTCGGTGCGCTCCGGCGAGTGGCGCGGCGCGACCGGTGACCGGATCACCACGGTGGTGAACATCGGCATCGGCGGGTCGGATCTGGGCCCGGTGATGGTGCACCAGGCCCTGCGGCACTACGCCGACGCCGGTATCGACGCCCGGTTCGTGTCGAATATCGACCCGGCCGATCTGACCGCGAAGCTGGTCGGCCTCGACCCGGCCGCCACCCTGTTCGTGATCTCCTCCAAGACGTTCTCGACGCTGGAGACGCTGACCAACGCCACCGCGGCCCGGCGCTGGATCGTCGCCGCACTGGGCGAGGACGCGGTGGCGAAGCATTTCGTCGCGGTGTCCACCAACGCCGAGCGGGTGGCCGCCTTCGGTATCGACACCGCCAACATGTTCGGCTTCTGGGACTGGGTCGGCGGCCGCTACTCCGTCGATTCGGCGATCGGGCTGTCGGTGATGGCGGTGATCGGCAAGGAGCGGTTCGCCGAGTTCCTGGCCGGAATGCACGCCGTGGACCGGCATTTCGTCACCGCGCCGCTGAACGGGAACGCCCCCGTGCTGCTCGCCCTGCTCGGCGTCTGGTACTCGAACTTCTTCGGCGCGCAGTCCCGCGCGGTGCTGCCGTATTCGAACGATCTGGCCCGTTTCCCGGCCTATCTGCAGCAGCTGACGATGGAGTCCAACGGCAAATCCGTTCGCGCGGACGGCAGTCCGGTCACCACCGGCACCGGTGAGATCTTCTGGGGCGAGCCCGGCACCAACGGGCAGCACGCCTTCTACCAGCTGCTGCACCAGGGCACCCGGCTCATCCCGGCCGATTTCCTCGGATTCGCCCGGCCCACCGACGATCTGCCCACCCGCGACGGCACCGGCAGCATGCACGACATCCTGATGAGCAACCTGTTCGCGCAGACCAAGGTGCTGGCCTTCGGCAAGACCGCCGAGGAGATCGCGGCCGAGGGCACCGCCCCGGAACTGGTGCCGCACAAGGTGATGCCGGGCAACCGGCCCACCACGACGATCCTCGCGCCGAAGCTGACCCCGTCGGTGGTCGGCCAGCTGATCGCCCTGTACGAGCATCAGGTGTTCGTGGAAGGCGCGATCTGGGGTATCGACAGCTTCGACCAGTGGGGTGTGGAGCTGGGCAAGCAGCAGGCCCTGGCCCTCGAGCCGCTGCTCACCTCCGCGGAAGAGCCCGCCTCGCAGGGTGATTCGTCGACCGACGCGCTGATCCACTGGTACCGCGACAACCGCTGACATCCGTCGCGCGGCCCCGGCGGGCACCCGCCGGGGCGGCGCCGGTCTAACCGAGCAGATCGGTGAGCGCCTCGTCCAGCGTCGGATAGCGGAACCGGAAGCCGGTGTGCGGCAACACCTCCGAGGTGGCGTGGCGTCCGGTCAGACCGAGCATGGGATCCGTGCGCAGGAGGATCGCGCCGAGGCGCAGCAGCGGCGCCGGAGTCGGCGGCGCGGGCGGCCGGCGCAGATGCCGCCGGAGCGCGGCCATCAATTCCCGGTTGCGGACGGGAAAGTCCGTGGCGGCCACCAGAACTCCGCCGGGCAGCCGGACCTGCGGATCGAGGCCCAGCGCGGCGCGCACCAGCGCCAGCCAGTCCGTGACGTGGATCCAGCTGAACCACTGGTCACCCGGTCCCACCCGGCCGCCGAGCCCGGCCCGGGTCAATCCGGTCAGCCGGCGCAACGCGGGCGATTGCGGATCGAGCACGATCGAGGTGCGCAGGATCGTCCGGTGCGTGGCGTTCGCGCCGTCGAAGGCCCGCTCCCACGGCTCGGCGACCCCGGTCATCTGCGGCAGGCCGATCGGCAACGGCGTCGATTCCGTACATCGCGCCTCGCCCATATCCGACCAGATCGCGGTGGTACTCGCCTGCACCCAGTGATCGATCGGCCGCTCCAGGCGCCGCGCGGCCGCGACCAGCGCCGCGGTGGAATCGACTCGGCTGCTGCGCAATTCGGCGATATTGCGGCCGGTGGGCGGACAATCCACCAGTTTCCCGGCCAGATTGACCACCGCCGTACGGCCCGGCCCGCGCAGCACCTCGGCCCAGTCGCCGACACTGCGGCCGTCCCAGCACACCTGGAAGAACGGCAGTTCCGGATGGGCCCGCCGGGTCAGGACGGTCACGCGATGGCCGCGGCAGGTGAGATCGGCGGCGATCCGGCGTCCCAGCGCCCCACTGCCACCGGCGATCACGACGTTCACCGGGTCGGACTCCGTCGCGAACTCCTCGATACCGGCCAGCCGGGCCAGCCGCGCGAACCCCAGCGCGGTCGCATCCCGTAACCGATCCCCGATGATCCGGCGGAACACCGGGGCCGAGGGGCCGCTGCATCCGATGTCCTGGGTCACCTCGGTACCACCGTCGCGCGGGGTCAGCCGCCACGAGATCCGCAGTGCCCCTGCCGGTTCGGGCTGTTCGACGGTGAGTTCGCGGCCGGGTTCGTAGCCGGTGAGCACGAACGGTTTCGCGAGCCGCGCGTGCACGGTTCCCGACACGCGTCCGGCGGGCACATAGGCACCGCTCGCCCCCACCGCCGCCGGCCCGTGCAGGCGGACCGAGGCCACCACCGGATTCCATTCCGGCCATCGCGTGAGATCCCCCAGGATCGGCCACAATCGGTCCGCCGGAAGTGCCATGAACTGCGTGTACGACGTCGTACCTGCCATTATTCAGACGCTAGACCCCCGCACCGGGTCACCGGAACGTGTCGCTACTCACCCGGCCGCCGGCGCGGCCCGGAGCAGCGGACACAGTGCCGGTGAGCCGTGCCACACCGGATCGCACGCGCGCGAACGGCCGCCGCCCGCAACGTGTGTCAGCGCACCAGGGCGTTGAGCATCGGGTAGACCTCGGTCACACCCAGATCGCCGACCACCACCGGATCGCGGTCGCGCAGCGCGTGGGCGTCCGCGAGGGTGCCGACCTCCACCACGGCCAGCCCCCACACGCCCCCGGGATCGCCGACCGGCCCGTAGACGACCGCGATCCGGTCCTGCAGGCATTTCTGCCAATACGCGAAATGCTCGTTCATGACCGAGGATTCGGCCGCACTGAGATCGGCCGGGAAATCCGGCCGATGCGGAACGAACTTCAGGACGAAGTAGGCCATGCGCCACGCTAACCCACGCGGCCTCCCGCCGAGCCGCACCACGACCGCCCCCGGTGCGGGAGATTCCGGCGGACCGGCCGGGCACGGGTCCCGGCCACATCCGGCCCGGACTACTCGGCGAGGTCCGGGCCGCCGGGCGGATCCGCCGTCAGAGGTGGGCCCGTTCGAGGATCGCGGTCGTGTCGACACCGGCCGGGAGCGTGCCGAACGCGATACCCCAGTCGCCGCCGAGACGGCTGGCGCAGAAGGCGTCCGCGATCGCGGCATGACCGTGACGGACCAGTTGCGCACCCTGGAGTACCAGCGCCATCAACTCCACGACCCGGCGGGCCCGGAACTCGATATCGCCGAGATCGGTCAGCTCCTTGCCGATCCGATCGATCGCGTCGTCCAGATGCGGGTTGCCGCCGCGGGCGCGCGACACCTCGTCGAAGTACGCCTCCACGCTCTCGGGCTGACGGGCCATGGCGCGCAGGGCATCCAGGGCGGCCACGTTGCCGGAGCCCTCCCAGATCGACATCAGCGGCGACTCCCGGAACAACCGCGGCATACCCGATTCCTCGACATAACCGTTGCCGCCCAGGCATTCCAGCGCCTCCGCGGCGTGCGCGGGGGCACGCTTGCAGACCCAGTACTTGGTGATCGCCAGCGCGATCCGGCGCAGCGCCGCCTCCGCGGGATCCTGCGCGGCCCGATCGGTGGCGCCGGCCAGGCGCATCATCGCCATGGTCGCGGCCTCGGATTCGATCACCAGATCGGCGAGTACGTTGCGCATCGCGGGCTGGTCGATCAGGTTGGCGCCGAACGCCTTCCGATGCCGGGCATGGTGGGCCGCGTGCACCGCCGCGACCCGCATCCCGGTCGCCGAGCCGATCACGCAGTCCAGCCGGGTCATGTTCACCATCTCGATGATGGTCTTCACGCCCGCGCCCTCGGGACCGACCAGCCAGCCGGTGGCGTCCTCGTATTCGATCTCCGAGGAGGCATTGGACTTGTTGCCCAGTTTGTCCTTGAGCCGTTGCAGCCGTAGGGCATTGCGGGTGCCGTCGGGCAGCACTCGCGGCAGCAGGAAGCAGGACAGCCCGCCCGGCGCCTGGGCCAGGGTCAGGAACATGTCCGACATCGGTGCGGAGGTGAACCACTTGTGGCCGACGATCCGATGGGTGCCGTCGGATTGTGGTGTGGCGGTGGTGGTGTTGGCGCGCACATCGGAGCCGCCCTGCTTCTCCGTCATCGACATACCGGCGATCAGACCGGTTTTCGACGACGGCTCGCGGAGGCCGAAATCGTAACTGCGCGAACCCAGCAGCGGTTCGAACCGGGCCGACAGCTCACGGTTGTGCCGCAGCGCGGGCACCACGGCATAGGTCATGGAGATCGGGCACATGTGACCGGCGTCGGCGATACCCCAGGTGTAGAACTTGGCGGCGCGCGCGGTGTGCGCGCCGGGCCGCTCGTCGAGCCACGGCGTGCCGTGCAGCCCGTGCCCGACCGCGACCTCCATCAGCCGGTGCCAGTACGGATGGAACTCCACCTCGTCGATGCGGTTGCCGTACCGATCGTGCGTGTGCAGCACCGGCGGATACGCGTTGGCGAGCCGGCCCCAGTCCTGCACCTCGGGGCTGCCGGCCAGCACGCCCAGTTCGCGGACCTCGGCCTCGGCCCAGCCCGCGCCCTCGCGGTGCAGAGCGGCCAGCAGTGCCGGATTGTCCGAGTAGTCGAACGGGACGATCGGCGGAACCTGATTGAACACCTCGTGTGTCGGCACCCTTGCCTCCTATCGGTCGTGTCCGGGCCGCTCGCGCCCCGGAGCGAATCGCTCGTACCCACCGGACTCCGGCGCGCCGACGGCGCGCAGGGCGAAGGCGACCAGTTCGGCCACCACCCGATCGGCGCCCGCCGGTTCCGGATCGTCGTCGGATCGTTGTGACAGTGGCCCGACCATCACCTCGGCGATGGCGCCGACCAGCGCCGCCGCGCTGATACGCGGATCCTGGCCGGCGATCTCGCCGCCGGCCATCCCGGCCCGGATGGCCGCCTCGAAACTCTGCGCGAACACCTGCCGGTAGTGCAGCCGCTGCGCGTCGACCGCGGCGTCGACCGGCTCGGCGAGCATCGCGTAGGCCAGCCGTGGATTCTTCAGCGCGCGACCGGCGAAGGTCTCCACCCCGGCGACCAGCCGTTCGAGCGCCGCACCCTCGGCGGTGACCGCGGACACCACCGCCACCTCCCGCTCGACCACCTGCCGGAACACCGCGCCCACCAGCTCGGATTTACCCGCGAAGTGGCCGTAGACGGTGCCGGTGGCGACACCCGCCGCCGCGGCGACCGCGGCCATCGACAGCCCGCCGTAGCCGGACCGGGCCAGCACCGACGCCGCCGCGCGCACGATCTGCTGCTGCTGTGCGTCGAGGCGGGCCTGTACCGCGGGGGTCCGGCGATATGCCATACAAGTAGTGAACATCAATTCATTTCTTGACGCAAGGCCCGGAGCACGACGTATGGTCGATCCGGAAGGCCCGCGCAGTGGCCGCGGGCGCCGGGACGGCGAAGGGGACGGTCGTGAGCGGTCAGGGACCGGAGGCTGCGGCGCAGCCCGGCCGTACGGACGCCGAGATCCCCGGCGTCCGCGTCGAGCGCAAGGGCCCGGTGTTCACCGTCGTCCTGGACCGACCGCACGCACGCAACGCCGTCGACGGGCCGACCGCGCGGGCACTGGCCGACGCGTTCCGGGAATTCGACGCCGACCCGGAGGCCGCCATCGCGGTGCTGTGGGGTGCGGGCGGCACCTTCTGCGCCGGGGCCGACCTGAAGGCGATGGGCACCGAGCAGTCCAATCGGGTCGACGAGGACGGCGACGGCCCGATGGGCCCGACCCGGATGCGGCTGTCCAAGCCGGTCATCGCCGCCGTCTCCGGGTACGCGGTGGCCGGCGGGCTGGAGCTGGCGCTCTGGTGCGATCTGCGAGTTGCCGAGCAGGACAGCACCTTCGGCGTGTTCTGCCGCCGCTGGGGCGTTCCGCTGATCGACGGCGGCACCGTGCGACTGCCCCGCATCGTCGGCGAGGGCCGCGCGATGGACATGATCCTCACCGGCCGGGCCGTCGGCGCCACCGAGGCCCTGCAGATCGGCCTGGTGAACCGCGTGGTACCCGACGGCGAATCCCGCAGCGCCGCAGAGGATCTCGCGGCCGAGCTGGCCGCCCTGCCGCAGACCTGCATGCGCTCGGACCGGTTGTCGGCGCTGGAGGCGGCGGGTCTGGACGAGCCCGCGGCCATCCGCAACGAACTGCGCCACGGCGTCGCCGCGCTCACCGAACCCGAGGGCGCGCTCGCCGGCGCCCGCCGCTTCGCCGCCGGCGCCGGGCGGGGCGGCCGCCCGGCCTGATCCCGGTCCGGCACGATGACGGCATGCCTCGCCACATGAACGCACCCGGCCGCGCCGTTCCCCCGCTCGGCAGGTCCGACGCGCATGCGTGATCGGGGCCGGGTGTCTCGGCTGAGCGTGGTCGACGAGATATTCCTGCGCACCCATCGAGGTATGGGAACGCCGATCGTGCTGCAAGGCGTGTGGCGAACCGACGAACCCGTGGAACCCGAACTGCTCGAACGGGTACACGCGGCCCTGCGCCGAGGACCGTTGGGCCGCCGCGTGATTCGCGTCCGGGTGCCCGGCGCGCGCCGGGCCTGGCAGGCGACCGTGGCCGCACATCCCCTGACCTTCGCACCCGCTCCCGTCCCCGCGCACGCACTGCTGGATTGGGCGAATACCCAAGGGGAGGCACTGGATCCGGAACTCGGGCCGGGCTGGCGGCTGGCGGCGGCGACGGTCGGGGACGGCGGCACCGCCGTCTCCCTCACCTGTTCGCACGTACTGGCCGACGGCCGCGGACTGATCCACGCGATCGACGCGGCGATGCTCGAATCGTCCCGCATCCCGATCACGGGTACATCCGGCCCGGCCGCAGGCGTCTGCACCCCGGCAGCGCGCGCTGATACTCCGGACGAGGACGCCGAAAGTACTGCCGGACAATCCGATTGGTCGGATGCGCGGCAACAGTGGGCGATCGTGCTGGGCGGCACGATCCGGGCACTGCGCCGGGGTGTCCCCGCCCGGCCGTCCGCGACCGGCGCGCGGTCTGCCACCACCGCCGTCGCCATCCACGATGTGGTCCTGACGGTTCCGGCCGCCGAATGGGACCGCGCCGCAGCCGGATACGGTGGCACCGCGAACAGCCTGTTCGTGCACGCGGTCGCGAAGATACTGTGGGACAGCGGTTTCCCCGAACCCACCATCGCCGCGAGTGTCCCGGTGGACACCCGCGACGAACCACGGGTGGACAACGACCTGTCGGTGACCGAGGTGGCGATCACCCGCACCGACACTCCCGCCACGCTGCGGGCGAAATGCCGTGCCGCATACGAGCGCCGGATGACCGGCCCCGCCGGCCTGCCCGAGGAGATCCTCCAGGTGGTCCCGGATCGGCTGGCGTACCGGCTGTCCCGCGGCGCGGGCGAACGCGACATCCTCTGTTCCAACCTCGGCGTACTCCCCGCCTCGCTGCAACGGCTGGGCCCGCACCGGTGCCGGGGTATCGCCGCGCGCGCCATCCACCCGGGGCTGCGGCCGGAAACCCTGCCCCGTACAAGGCTGTCGGGCTATCTGTCCCGCCTCGGCGACACCTATACGCTGGCCCTGGTCGGGCTCGATCCGGCCCTGTCGCCGTCGCGGGCCGAGCTGTCGGCCGGGGCCCGCGCCACATTGTCGAGTCTGGGACTCACCGCCGTCGAATGGTGCTGAGCCGGAAGCGGACCGGACGCCGGATCAGGCGACCGGCGCCCGCTGCACCGACACCCGGGACAGCACATGGTCCGGGGTGTCCACTCCGGCCACCAGATCGGCGGCCGGGATCGGCGGCTCCCACACCTGCCGGACCGGCAGCACGCCCGCCCAGACCGGACTGTCCAGATCCTCGGCATCGTCGCCGGGACCACCGGAACGGGCCTTCACCGACGCCTCGGTGAGATCCAGGGACAGGACCAGGGTGGCGGCCAGTTCCTTCCGGTTCGGCGGCCGGACGGTGTCCCAGGCGCCGGGAGCGGCGTGTTCGACGATGGTGCGCAGCGCGTGCAGTCGCTCGTCCGGGTCGGCGACCTCCACCGGCCGGCCGTGGATCACCGCCGACCGGTAGTTCATCGAGAAGTGCATGGCCGAGCGCGCGTACACCAGCCCGTCGACCAGGGTGACCGCCACCGAGACGTCTCCGGTCAGCGCCGCGCGCAGATTTCCGGCGCCGGTGGACCCGTGCAGGTAGAGGGTGTCGCCGGAGCGGCCGAAGATGGTGGGCAGGACCACGGGCGCGCCGTGCAGGACCACCCCGAGATGGCAGATGAGCGCGGTGTCGAGGACCGCGTCCAGGGCGGCGCGGTCGGTGGCGGAGCGGTCACGATAACGGTTGACGGTACTGCGCGGGGTCGGCGAGAGCGGAGGGCGGGACACGGCAGGTGACTCGGTCATATGTCCACAATGTGTGGTCCAATGGGACTGCAAAAGAGCCAATTCTCAGCAAATACGAAGGTCCACTTCCATGAGCGATCCCTGGGACGACGTGCCGATCACGCTCGACCGTAGCGCGAACACCCCACTGTCGGTACAGATCGCCGACGGAGTGCGGTCCGCCGCCGCCATCGGGCGGTTGCGCGCCGGTGACCGCCTGATGTCCTCCCGGACCCTGGCGACCCGGCTGGGCGTCAGCCGCACGGTGGTGACCGCGGCCTATGACCAATTGCATGCCGAAGGCTGGCTGAACAGCCGCCGCGGTTCCGGCACCTTCCTGACCACCGCACCCGCAGCGACCGTCGAGCAATCTTCGGCGACGGATGAGGTCCCGCTCGCGGACCTGCTCGATCTCGGTCCCGGCGCGCCCTGCGTGGAGGTGATCGACCGGGCCGCCTGGCGCCGGGCCTGGTGGTCGTCGGGGCATCGCAGCGTGGTGGTGCGCAAGGATCGGGCCGGTGATCCGGAGTACCGGGCCGCGGTCGCCGAACATCTGCTGCGTCATCGCGGACTGTCCGCGGGCAGCAACACCGTGGTACTCGCCACCGCGGGCAGTAGCGCGGCGGTGGCCGAATTGGCGGCGGTGGTCCTGCGGCCCGGTGACCGGGTGGCCGTCGAGGACCCCGGATATCAGCGGGCGGTCGGCGCGCTGCGGGCCGCCGGCGCGCGCGTACTGCCGATTCCGGTGGACGGCGACGGGCTCCGCGTCGATCTGCTGCCGCCCGATATCAAGGCCGTGTATTGCACTCCGGCGCACCAGTTTCCGCTCGGTAGCCGGATGCCGGCCCGGCGCCGCACCGAACTGATCGAATTCGCCCGCCGGCACGGCGCCCTGGTCATCGAGGACGACTACGACGGCGAGTTGCGCTACGACACCGAGCCGCTGCCACTGCTGGCCACCCTCGCCCCCGATGTGGTGGTCCACTTGGGCACGACCTCCAAGATCCTCTCCCCCGTCCTCGGCGCGGGCTGGCTCGTCGCACCGCCCGACATCGCGAAATCCGTGCTCTCCCATCGCGAGTCGACCGGTACCGGACCGGCTCCGGCCGGCCAGCAGGTGGTGGTCGAATTGGCCCACAACGGCGATCTGGCCCGGCACCTGCGCCGGTTGCGCCGCGCGATGCCCGATCGCCGCGCCCTGGTGGTCGGCGAACTGCGCCGCCACGGCCTGGAGGTACTCGGCGACGACGCCGGTTCGCACGTGGTGGTGCCGCTGACCTCGACCGCCGACGAGCAGCGGGTGACCGCGGCCGCGCAGCGTCGCGGCGTCCGCCTCGACGGCCTGGCCCGCCACCATTGCGGACCGCAACAGCACTTCGGGATCGCACTCGGTTATGCGGCGCTGCCCCGCGAGGAACTGGCGGTCGCGGTGCGGATAGCGGTGGAGTGCCTGACCGCGCGGTAGGCGCCGCCGGGATCCGCCCGGCGGCGGTCGTAGCATGGTCCGCATGACCGAACAGGACGTACTCGCGCGGATTCAGGACCTGGTGACCCAGGAGCACGCACTCCGGACCAAGGCCGAGTCCGGACAGCTCGATCCGGAGCAGGAACGGGCCCGCCTCGCGGAACTGGAGGTCGCGCTGGATCAGTGCTGGGACCTGCTGCGGCAGCGCCGCGCCCGGCTCGACCAGGGCACCGATCCGGACGAGGCACAGGCCAACTCCGCCAAGCAGGTCGAAGGATACCTGCAGTAACAGTTACCATCGGAGGATGGTGGCTACCGAAGTCCGGACCGTCGACGGTGTGGTCCGCGGGGTCGCGGGCCGCCGCGTGCTGCGCTGGCGGTCCATCCCCTACGCGGCCGCGCCGATCGGTGAATTGCGTTTGCGCGCACCACAACCGGTGCAGCCCTGGTCCGGCGTGCGGGACGCGGCCGAATTCGGCAGCGTCGCACCGCAACACTGGGTCGGCGCGCGCATCGGCGCGCGGCAGGTACTGCCCATCGGCGAGGACTGCCTGACGCTGAACATCAGCGCGCCGCCGAACCCCTCCTCGACCCCGCGACCGGTCATGGTGTTCATCCACGGTGGCGGCTACACCTTCGGAACCGGTTCGCTGCGACTGTATTCCGGCGCCCGCCTGGCGCTGCGCCGCGATGTGGTCGTGGTCTCGATCAACTATCGGCTCGGCGCCTTCGGCTATCTCGACTTCAGCGAATTCTCCACCCCCGCAAGACCTTTCGACTCCAACTTGGGCCTGCGCGATCAGGTCGCGGCACTGGAGTGGGTGCAGCGCAACATCGCCGGCTTCGGCGGTGATCCGGACAATGTCACCGTCTTCGGTGAATCGGCCGGTGCGCACGCCGTGGTGACCCTGCTGACCACCCCGTCCGCCGCGGGCCTGTTCCATCGGGCCATCGCGCAGAGCGCCCCCGCGGACTGGGTGCTGAATCCCGTGGAGTCCCGCACCTTCGCCCGCCGGGTCCTCGACAAGCTCGGTGTCGCACCGGAAGACGCCGCAGCGGCGCTCGAGTCCGTGGGCACCGATCAGTTGCGGCACGCGATGGAACGCGCCCTCGGCGGGGTGCTGCGGCGTCAGCCGGGCAGCTTCCCGATCGCGCCGGTCGTCGACGGCGAGTTCCTGCCCCGGCCGCCGCTGGTGGCGATCGACGAGGGCGACGCGCATGCGGTGCCGCTGATCATCGGCACCAATCGCGACGAGGCGACGCTGTTCAAGCGATTCGATCCGTCGCTGCCCACCACCCCCGAACAACTGCGGCAGGCCCTCGCCCGGTGCGGCGAGGACGAGGAGAACCGGATCGTCGCGGCCTACCCCGGTTACCCGAAATCCAAGGTCGCGGTCCGGATGGGCGGCGATTTCACCTTCTGGCGGCCCTCGGTCGCGGTGGCGCAGGGCCACAGCCGGTACGCGCCGACCTACATGTACCGGATGGACTACGCCCCACCGGCGGCCCGGCTGGCCGGGTTGAACGCCACCCACGCCCTCGAGCTGATCCCGGTGTTCGGCGCCGTGGACAGCGCGGTGGGCCGCAGCTTCTGCGCGACCGGCGGCTACCGCCGGTGGCTCTCGGTGCAACGGGAGTTCCAGGAGAACTGGCTGTCGTTCGCCCGCACCGGCACACCGCTGCCGAGCTGGCCGCAATACACCGAACAGCGTCGCGCGACCCGGATCATCGACGCCCCCGCCCGGGTCGAGGTGGATCCGGAGACCGCCAAACGGCTCGCCTGGGAGGGCATCCGCGTGCCCGCGATGAGCTGACCTACTTCAGCAACCGGGACATGCGCCGATCGGCCAGGATCTTGCCCCCGGTCTGACAGGTCGGGCAGTACTGGAACGACTTGTCGGTGTAGGCGACCTCGCGAATGGTGTCGCCGCACACCGGGCAGGCGAGTCCGGGCCGCGCATGCACCTGCAACCCCGACCGTTTCTCGCCCTTCAACCGCGCCGCGTCCTGCCCGACCGACCGATTCACCGCATCGATCAGCACCGTCCGCATCGCCTCGTAGAGTTGCGCGGTCTTCTCCGCACCGAGCGTGCCGGAGGTCGCGAACGGCGACAGTTTCGCCGCGTGCAGGATCTCGTCCGAATAGGCGTTACCGATCCCCGCGATCACCGTCTGATCGGCGAGCACGGTCTTCAACCGCTGCGAGGTGGCGCCCAGCCGGGTGGCGAACTCGTCCTCGGAGATCTCCAGCGCATCGGGCCCGAGCCGGGCGATCTGCGGTATCTGTGCCGGATCCGGCACCACCCACACCGCCAGCCGCTTCTTCGTCCCCGCCTCGGTGAGATCGAACGCCGGTGTGGACCCCTCCGGCGTGAAGAAATGCACCCGCAGCGCCAACGGCCCCTTCCCCGGCTTGGGCGGATTGGGGCTCGGCTCGTCGATCCACCGCAACCACCCGCCCCGCGACAGATGCGTGATCAGCCACAACCCCCCGCAGTCCAACCCCAGATACTTCCCCCAGTGCCCCGCCCCCGTGACGTCCCGCCCCGACAACGCCGTGATCGGCGGATCGAACGTCTTGAGCACACTCAGCGCCGCCACATCGACGCGCCCCACGACCGCCCCCACCGCATGTCCGGCGAGGAAGCGCTCGAGCGCGACGATCTCGGGTAACTCGGGCATGCCGCCCAGACTACCGACCGGCACCGACATTCCGGCCCGGACGATCGACCGGAAGAACCGGCCCGACACCCACCGCCGGGCCCGGCAAGTGCCTACAGCCGAGCCCGGCAAGTGCCTACAGCCGAGCCCGGCGAGTACCCACCGCCGGGCCCGGCGAGCGGAATTCGCCGGGCCGCGGACGTGCGGAAACGATTCAGGAGGCCGCGGGAACGACCGCCGGCTCGGCATCGACCGTGGCCGGGGCCGCCGCGCCCTCGATCGCACCGGCCACGGCGCCGAGGGCGGCGCCCGCCGCGGCGGCGGTGCCGAGAATCATGCCCGCGGCCAGGCTCGCGCCGAGCACCGGCACGAACACCAGGCCGGCCGGGGCGAACGGGATCCCGGCGAGCAGTCCGGAGGCGGTGCCGATCAGGGCCCCGACCACGGCGATCGGACTGGAGGCCGCCGCGCCGATCACCGCGCCGGTGGCGGCGGAACCGAGCGTATCGGCCGCGATGCGATCCGAGCGCGAGGCCGGGAGGCCGGCGGCGTTCAGGGTCTGCGCCAGATTCGCCTCGGTCTGCGCCGCACCGATGTTGACGGCGTCCGCCTGTTGCGGATCCAGCCAGTCCGGGCGGGCGACCTGCGCCGAGCCGATCCGCACGGACCCCTCCGGCGCCTGGATCGGCAGCACCGCCGGAACGCCGGCCGGGTCGGGTGCGTGCACGACGGCCGGATCGAGCGGGGCGAGTACGCCGGCGTCGGGGATCGGGCGGGTGCCGAGACCGTCGCTGTCGGCGGTCGCGATCCCGGTGGCGCCGAATGCGGCGGCGACCGGAATCGCGCTGATGACCAGTGCCGACACGGCACGGCCGAACCAATGGGCCATGGTGGCCTCCCTCATCGAGAAGTATTGCCTGCGGGAGTGATTCGGCACGGCCGAGCCCACGGATCCGCGCGGTAATCCGCCACGACGGGGAGACGGCCGCTATTGCGCCGCAGGCGTTTTCGTTCTCCGAAGTAAGTAGATATCCATGATCCAGCCCTTGGCCTCGCGAAGTTCCTTGCGGCGCTGGACAATTCGATCCCGCACCGCAGGCAGCGGGCCCTCGATCAATTCCTCGTCGGGCAGGCCGAGGTAGGCGGCCCACCAGATGTGCAGATCCGCGTCGGCGACGGTGGTGAAGGAACATTCGCCGTCGAGCATCACCAGGGTCGACTCGCCCGCGGTGACCCCCTCCTCGCGCAACCGGCGGCCGGTGGTGATGTGCAGCGGTTCGCCGATGTCGTGCAGCACGATGCGATGCCGGGCGGCCAGCGCCGCGGCGCTGGTGATGCCGGGGATCACCTCGTAGTCGAAGGTCACCGCGCCGCGCGCCAGCACCCGTTCGACCAGGCGCAGGATGCTGTCGTACAGCGCCGGATCGCCCCACACCAGGATCGCGCCGACCCCCTCGGTGGCCGCGAAGTGCGCCGCGAGCAGATCGGCGCGCCGATCGTGCCAGTCGCCGACCGCGTCCCGATAGGCCGCGTCGGCGCCGGTCGCGGCGATCTCACGATCGCGCGGCGGATCCTCGATCGTGACCATCCGATAGTCGTGATCGACGTGCGCGGTGAGGATCGCGGTCCGGACGTCCAGCAACTCCTGTTTGCGCTCGCCCTTGCCGATGACGAAGAACACGTCGACGCGCCGCATCGCCTCGATGGCCTGCACCGTCACCTGCCGCGGGTCGCCCGCTCCGATTCCGATCACATAAAGCTTCCGCACACTGCGTAAGCTTGCCAGCCATGGGAGATGCCGGAATTCCCCCCACCGCCGACACCCAGTACGAGGACCTGTTGCGCCTCGTGCTCGACAGCGGTACCCGGAAGTCCGATCGCACCGGAACCGGTACCCGCAGCGTGTTCGGTCATCAACTGCGCTACGACCTGTCGGCGGGCTTCCCACTGATCACCACGAAAAAGGTGCATCTGAAGTCGATCGTCTACGAGTTGCTGTGGTTCCTGCGCGGCGATTCCAACGTCGCGTGGCTGCACGAGCACGGGGTGACCATCTGGGACGAATGGGCCGATCGCAACGGCGAACTCGGCCCGGTGTACGGGGTGCAGTGGCGGTCCTGGCCCACTCCCGACGGCACCCACATCGATCAGATCTCGCAGGTGTTGCAGATGTTGCGCACCGATCCGGATTCCCGGCGCATGCTGGTCTCGGCCTGGAATGTCGCCGATCTGGACCGGATGGCGCTCGCGCCCTGCCACGCGCTGTTCCAGTTCTACGTCGCCGACGGGAAACTGTCCTGCCAGCTGTATCAGCGCAGTGCCGACCTGTTCCTGGGCGTGCCCTTCAACATCGCGAGTTATGCGCTGCTCACCCACATGGTGGCGCAGCAGACCGAACTCGAGCCCGGCGATTTCGTCTGGACCGGCGGCGACTGCCACATCTACGACAATCACGTCGGCCAGGTACGGGAACAGTTGTCCCGGGAGCCGTATCCGTTCCCACATCTGCACCTGCGCCCGGCGCCGACCCTGTTCGACTACGCCTACGAGGACGTCGAGGTCGACGGGTACCGGCACCATCCGGCCATCAAGGCTCCGGTGGCGGTCTGAATGCGGGTCGGGCTGATCTGGGCGCAGACCACCGGCGGTGTGATCGGCGCCGACAATGCCATTCCGTGGCGGCTACCCGAGGATTCCGCGCATTTCCGGAACATCACCTGGGGGCATCCGGTCGTGATGGGCCGGCGCACCTGGGATTCGCTGCCCGCGCGATTCCGCCCGCTGCCGGGCCGACGCAATATCGTGATCACCCGGCAACCGGCCTGGTCCGCGGACGGTGCCGAACGCGCCGATTCGCTCGAATCCGCCCTGACCCTGGCCGGTACCGAGACGGTGTGGGTCGCCGGCGGCGGTCAGATCTACCGCGCGGCACTGGAACAGGCGACCGAACTCCAGGTGACCGAGGTGGACGTCGATATCGCCGGGGATGCCTACGCCCCCGCGATCGGGCCGGACTGGACCGCCGAGGACGGCCCGTGGGCCACCTCCCGGACCGGCCTGCGCTACCGATTCCGTCACTACACCCGCTGACACGAACGGCGCACACGCGACGATCGGCACGAAACTGCCGCCGGAAAACGATCGAACGGGTGCGACCGGTCCGGCATACTCACGATTGTTCAGCGCCATTCACGACTTTCGCGGCGCCGCCGGGGCGTGCCGCTGCACACGGAGGCTGCCTCATGGACAAGAAATCGCTGACCGCGGTGGCTCGCCAGCAGTTGAAGCTGGCCGCCGTCGCCAGCAGCGGCCGCAGTTCGCAGACCCTCTACGGTGGGCACACGCACAGCCTGCGGCAGACCGTCATCGCGCTCACCGCGGGCCAGAGCCTCGCCGAGCACGACAATCCGGGCGAGGCCACGCTCCAGGTGATCAGCGGCACGCTGACCCTGATCAGCGGGGCGAACGAATGGAAGGGCTCACCCGGTGACCTGCTGGTGGTACCGGCGGCCCGGCACAGTGTGAAGGCCCTGGACGACGTGGCCTTCCTGCTCACCGTCGCGAAATAGCGCACCTCACGATTTCGCTTCTGCCGGTGGCGAACACACGACCGTGCCGGACGGCTCGCCGGGGTGCATCGTAGGCTGTTGATCATGTATGCCTCGCAGCCGATTCTCCATCCGCTGACCCGCGCTGCGATCTTCCTGGTCCTCACGATCGACGAGGGCGGCGAGCCGGTCGTCCGTGATCTGCTCGCCGACCTGCCCGGCCTGCGCCGCTCGATCGGCTTCCGGCTGCCCGGCACCGACCTGTCCTGCGCGGTGAGCATCGGCTCGGCGGCCTGGGACCGGTTGTTCGCCGGGCCGCGACCCGCGCAGTTGCACGAATTCCCCGGCTACGACGGCCCGCGGCACCGGGCCCCCGCCACACCGGGCGATCTGCTGTTCCACATCAAGGCCGAATCGCAGGACGCCTGCTTCGAACTCGCCATGACCGTCGGCGACCGGTTGCGCGGGGCGGCGACGATCGTGGACGAGACCGTCGGCTTCCGCTACTTCGAACAGCGAGATCTGCTCGGATTTGTGGACGGCACCGAGAATCCGGAGGGTGACGATGCCGCCGCCGCGGCGCTGATCGGCGCCGAGGATCCGGACTTCGCCGGCGGCAGTTATGTGATCGTGCAGAAATATCTGCACGACCTCGACGCCTGGAACGCGCTGTCCATCGAGGAGCAGGAACGGGTCATCGGCCGGACCAAACTCGGCGATTTCGAACTCTCCGACGCGGACAAGCCGGCGAATTCGCACGTCGCGGTCAATACGGTGTACGACCCGGACGGCAACCAGCGGCAGATCGTCCGCGCGAACATGCCCTTCGGCAGCGTCCGCGAGGGCATGTTCGGCACGTACTACGTCGCCTACGCGGCCACCCCCGACGTCACCGAACAGATGCTGACGCGCATGTTCCTCGGCAGCGACGACGCGGCCTACGACCGCATCCTGGATTTCTCGACCGCCGTCACCGGCACCCTGTTCTGCACGCCCCCGGCCGGATTCCTCGATTCGCTTCCGGCCGCACCCGTGGCCGCCACCGCCCCGGTGACGGCCGAACCGGCCGGACCGGCCGACGACGGCAGTCTCGGCATCGGCACCCTGCGAAGGAGCTCGATATGAACAACCTGCACCGCGAACTGGCCCCGATCAGCGGCGCCGCGTGGTCCGCGATCGAGGAAGAGGCGAGCCGGACGTTCAAGCGGCACATCGCCGGACGTCGCGTCGTCGACCTGTCCGGTCCGCACGGTTACGACTATTCCGCGGTGGGCCTCGGCCGCACCGCGGCCATCGACGAGCCGGCCGACGGCGTACTCGCCCGGCAGCGCCGGGTGGGCCCGCTGGTCGAACTGCGGGTCCCGTTCACGCTGTCGCGCGAGGAGATCGACGACGTGGAACGCGGCGCCCAGGACACCGATCTGGAACCGGTGAAGCAGGCCGCGAAGAAGATCGCCTTCGCCGAGGACCGCGCGGTCTTCGAGGGTTATGCGGCGGCCGGCATCACCGGCATCCGCGCGGCCGCCTCCAATGCCCCCGTCACGATCCCCGCCGACACCCGCCAGATCCCGGATGCCATCGCCCAGTCGGTGACCGCGCTGCGCCTGGCCGGCGTCGGCGGCCCGTATTCGGTGCTGCTGTCCGCGGATCTGTACACCGCCGTCAGCGAGGCCTCCGACCACGGCTACCCGATCCGCACCCACATCGAGCGGCTCATCCCGGACGGCGAGATCATCTGGGCGCCGGCCATCGACGGCGCCTTCGTCCTCACCACCCGCGGTGGCGACTTCGATCTCCGCCTGGGACAGGACCTTTCGATCGGCTACCTCACCCACGACGCCGAAACCGTGCAGCTGTATTTCCAGGAGACGCTGACCTTCCTGGTGTACACCAGCGAGGCCGCGGTGCCGCTGCAGGCGTAGTTTTTCCGTACCACCTTCCCGCCGTGCGGTTTTCACCGCACGGCGGTGTCGTGTCCGGGGCCCGTCGACGGGACCCGCGGCATCCCGATGCGCGCGTCCGGCGACCCCCGAATTCGCACCCTGATCGCACTGCCCGATACTGCTCCGGTGGCGGAGAATTGTGGGATACCGAGAGATCCCGTCACGCGAACTTCGTTGCCCGCGAACGGATAACCGAACAAAAGAAAACTGGGCGGTCGGCTCTTTTGCCGAGCCTCTCACCCCTTCGTGCAATTCGAGCGAAAGGTAGTCGGCCGTGATAACTTCGCGTCGCATCGCCGCTGCGAGAACAAGTCGAGATGCACCGATGTGGCATGCCAACGATGAGCGATGAGGGGGGCGGCCTTCGATGAGGATTCAGCCACGCCGGCAGATCTTGAACATCTGGAGTTCGTTGCTGGCCGCGTGCTATCGCGATGACCAATGGCAGTGGGGTGGCCGCGACGGTTCCAACTCCATCAGCGACGCCGAGCAGCTGCTGTGCTTGCTGTACCCCGCCACCGAGATTCCCAGCTTCGCCCTGGACGATCCGGACACCATTCCCGACGATATCGCCGAAGTGTTGCGGCCGCTGGGGCGCATGCGACAGGTGGGTATCAAGCTGATCGATATCCTCGACGACTATCTGGGCCGTTACACGACACCCGACGGCCGGCCGATCTTCGCGGCGGGCAGCTATCTGCGGTCGACGGCACCCGAGGGCCCCACCGATGAGCAACGCGAACTCGATGTGGTCGACTCCTATTCGATGTCGCTGACCCTCTGTCTGGCAGCACTGAAATACCTTCGGGCACTGCGCGTCTGGGTCGGCGCCCGGCCCACACAGACCGAGCGGAACAAACTCGACAATCGGATCTCGGACCTGGAGGCCCGGATCAAGGTCCGCCTCACCGCGGCAATGATCGGTCTGGTGCGCGGTTTCGTCGTGCAGTCGGTGGATCCCGATTCCCGGTCCGGGCAGGCGATGCTCACCATGTTCAACCAGACCGGCGCGGAGCCCGAGGCGGTACTCGCCGGTGTGGCACAACGGCTCGAGCGCGTCCGGGTCCGGCTGCGCCGAGACGTCACGCTGAACGCCACTCCCGACGCGGACCTCGAGGACGAAGGTCTGTTGTTCGAATGTGGTTGGAGCTGGGGCATCGTCACCGATGCGGCGGGCCTGGAGGAGGAGTTCGGCAGCGCGCCGATCGCGACCGACGAAGGGTATGCGACCCCACGTCCCTACCTGTACTTCACCGTGACCGCCCTCGACGGCATCAACGACCTCACCTCCGCCCGAACCCGCGAGCTCGATCTGCTGGATCCACAACAACGCCGACTGGCGGAGGCGTTGCAGCTACGCGGCGATCTGGCACAGCGGTACTGGTCGGCGATGGCCCGCTACGGTACCGGCCGATGGCCACTGGAAGACATCCCGTGGCGCACCTCCGACGGCGAGGAATCGGACTACTTCAGTCTCTGTGTTTCGGCCGTACTGATCCAGGACCTCATCAACCGCGAGGCCAACGACGACGACCTCACCAGGGCCACACTGATTTTCGACGAGCTGGCGCGCCGGGGCCGGATCATCCGCCGCCTGACCGAAGAGGACTACGCGCGCGAGTTGCACATACCCGGCGTGCGACTGTCGTTGCTCGGTTCCGGCACAGCCGATCTCGACGACGGCAAGGTCCTGAACTGGCGGGTGTCGGACTACGCCCCGGTACTGCTCAAGCGCACCCTGCAGGCGGCCCAGCTCTCCAGCACCCTGACCACCCGGGATCGGCTGCTGGAACTGGCCCAGTCGACCATGGATCATCTCGAGCTCCGGGCCTTCACCAAAGGACCGGCCAACGGCCTGTGGGACGACGCGGATCGGATCTTCAAGGTCACGAAGCCGGGCGGGAGCGAGCCGCAGCCCACGAACGGTAATCAGCAGCCGTCCTGGTATCTGACCGAACGAGTCATCGAATGCCTGGTCGCCGCCGACAATTCGTTCCGCCAGCCACCGCTGCGGTCGTCCACCTCGGCGCTGCGCTCGCTGGAACTGCTGAACGAGGCGGAACATCTGCTCAATCAGAAATTCCTGAGTCTGAGCGAGGAGGACAACACCCCGAATCGCACCGCTCTGGAAAACGTGGAGAAACAGCTACAGCGCGCACGGAAACTGATCGATGATCGCCCCGGCACCGCGCACAGCCTGTGCGCGGAGGCATTGCGCTCGTTGGACGAACTCGATTTCGCCGGCCTCGACGCGATGAGGAGTGAATAACCGGATGCTGGTTTTCTCGACATCGGACAAGGGTGGCACCGGCCGATCGGTGACCAGCAGCAACATCGCCTACCGGTTGAGTCTCCGAGGCCAGAACATCGCCTACCTCGACTTCGATTTCGGCTCGCCTACCTCGGGAGCGCTGTTCGATATCAATCGTGTGGACCGCGGCACTCCGGACAAGGACGGTCTGCACAACTACCTGACCAGCGTCAACAGCACGGTCACCGCACACAACGTCCGCACCGAGACCAATCGCGAGGAGTTGCGGGCACCCCGTCATCCGTACCGGTTGGTGCTGTTCCCCGGCGACCGCGGCGGCGGGGAATTCACCTCGGTCGACGACAAACTCGTGAAACGTTGCGTGGAACTGCTGGTGACGTGTGAGCAGGAATACGATGTGACCTTCATCGACCTGTCGGCCGGCCGGTCCGCGGCATTGGAGATCGTGCTCAGCGCGATGTCCATGCCCCAACTCGGGGAGGTGGTGGCGCGGTGGCTGGTCTTCCATCGGTGGACCCGGCAACACATTCTCGCCGCGAACGGCCTGGTACACGGCCCGAACGGGCTGCTGGAGACAGGTGGCCGGTGTGGGCACGACACCGGCCGGCTGTTGGAGGCCGTGCGCTACATCCGGACCGCGGTGCCCTCGATGAAGGAGTCCCCGGGTCCCGGTCGCGGACCGCAGTGGGCCTGGCTGCGCCGCCAGAACGAGGCGTTGGAAACGCTGGCGAAGACCAATCGGCTGGGATTCAGCGTCATGTTGGGTAAGACCCCTATGGAGCCGGTGTTGCAATGGCGCGAACAGGTGATCCTCGACGCCGACGTCGCGGCGAAGATCGCCAACCAGGAAACGGTCACCGCCTTCACCGAATTGGCGACCGGCCTCACCGATGACGCGACGTGGGAGAGGGTCTACTGACATGAACGAGAGTGCGGTCTACAGCGAGACGACCGACCAGGTGCGCGTCGCCGGGGTCGAACTCTCCCATCTGTCGATCGAGACCGGGCACTTCTACATGAAGGATCTGATCAACGGCCAGGATGCCATTCGCGCTCAGTTCCGCCGGGTGGCCCGGTTGGTCGATCTGTACGTCGAAGACGCGAAGGCGACTTTCGGCTCCGCCATCCGCGTGAGCACCTGTTTCCTGATCGACGACTATTTCGGACCGGGTACCAACCCCAACGCCATACTCCACAAAATCTTGGGCATCGCTCACGAATGCGGTCTACGCATCGACTACCTGGCCCGGGAAGCCGGATGCTGGGAATCTCCGACCTACACCGACGGTATCCCCACCGGTCAGCAGATCGGGCTGGCGGAGATGATCTCGCGCTGGGTCGTCGCGGAGCCGCTGGAGAACACGACCGGCCGGCGGCCGCCGGACGTGGAATCCGGCTGGTTGTGCAACGGCCAGCGGTCCTCCGATTTCGAGGCCACCCAGGCCATGCAGGCGGCGCAGTACCGCCCGCCGGAGGAACTGGGCCGGCGCGAGCATTCGATATTTCTCGATGTCGAGATGTGGAACACCCAGGTGGGTAAGGACGGTGAGGAACTCACCCGCTGGTCGTGCCCGTATCTCGCCGCGGTCTGGCAACTGCTGCGGCTGGGTATGGTCCGCTACGAGGGACGCGCCGTGGTCCAGCCGCAGCCGTGGGATCTGGTCGGCCGGCCGCCGGAGCCGCCGCGCGGGTCGCCCGAGCATGCGGAGCAGCCGCAGCGCCGGCCGCAGCCGTGGGATCAGGACATCATCTGGCCGGACACGTGGTGGGAGATGCCGGCGGTGATCCAGCTCAATCCGGAGGCCAAGCCGTTCGCCGCCTATCGGGCCCTGTCGATCCTGCCGCAGGATTATCTGAAGATCGAGCATGCGGTGCGCACCATCGTCGATCATGTCGACATCGACCAGGAGGTGCTGCAACTGACCGTCGAACGCGGTGCGGGCGAGCAGATCATCGTCCCCGACGAGGTCGGCAAGCGTCTCACCCATGTATTCCTCGACGAGGTCGGCGGAGGCGCCATCGCTCCGGTTCGCGGGGTGTGACATGTCCTCAGCCGTCGTCGGCGCGGCCGAGCACACCGTGAGTGTGCTCGGGGAGATCCACACCTGTCTGCTGCCCTCCCGCAACGTCCTGGATACGTCCGCGGTCGTGGAACTGCTCGGTGCAGTGAAACCCGGCAGCACGGTGACCTCGCGGGAACGCCCCGTGCCACTGGTCGTTTCACCGAACCGGGTGGAGGGGGTGGACTGCCTGTTGATCCCGGCGCTGGGCAAACAGGTACACATCATCGGCACCGTGGCCGCACATGTGGTCGTGGTGGGTGGCCGAATCCTGCAGAGTTCCACGATGTCTCGGGTGATACCGACGAAAAACCGTGCGCGCCAGCCCTGGTCGCACTACCTGAGCATGCCCGGCACCGTGGAGGCGGTCAGCAAACTGGGCGCCGACGCCGGCGCCCGGCTCGCCGACGGATTTCTGCGGCCGGGGGGCGGCGACCGGCTCGACCTGACGTCGATCAGCCAGCGGATGTCCACCTCCGTGCGAGTGGACCCCCGGCTGGATCAGGGCGTGCCCTTCCGGGCCGGTACCACACGACTGCGCTGGGCGGTCGAGATCGGCGCCCCGGGCGAGCGTCCCGGCTTCGTCTTCCGGCTCGACACCGATTCCCAACGCTCGGTACGGCTGATCGTGCCCGCGCCGGAGGTTGCGGCGGCACAACGCTTCTGCGAGGATCTCGCGGTCCACGACTGGCTGCTGACCACGATCGGACAGGTGGCCGACCGCTTCGGCCCGGTCGACCAGGAAGTGGGCCGGCTGCTCGATCAACTCGCCCCGGTTCTGGAACAGCTTGCGCCACTGTGGATGCCGGGCGCCCATACCCCCGCGGCGCTGCGGGGACCGTGGGCACAGCTGGAAGCGGATCCGGGTTTCACCCGGCAGTGGACGGCGCGGGTCGGCCAATTGCGCGACCGGATGACCACCGCGACACTGCACGCCCTGCGCAATTCGAAGATCAGCAGCAGCGACTGGTGATCACGTACGGAACCAGCGTCGCACCATCAGAGCGAAGAACACCGACGTGGTGAGGGTGCCGGCATAGGCCTCGACGACGAAGACGAACCGTTCGGCTCCCTCCAGTCCGGCGGTGTCGCCGGGGCCCAGCGGGTTCAGGAAGTTGGTACAGCAGTCGTACACGATCGACAGCGTCGATTCGGTGGACAGCGCACGAACCACCGCCGTGCAGGCAACGACCTGAACGAACACCCAGATCAGAATTCGGTACGGCCGATAACCGTAGCCGCACAACAGGTCCGGGAGGAAGCCGCCGAACCGGCGCAGCCACACCGGCTGCGCCCGGCGCCGCGACCGGGCCAGGTTCAGGCTGCACCGATCCTCACCGTCGGAGTCCTCGTCCTGGCGGTACAGGCTGCCGCCGCGACGGAAGGCCAGTGCGGCGTGACCGGGCAACAGGACGGCCATGGCTGTACCCAGCCGCTCGTAGACCTCCGCGAGCTGGCGATTCTGGGTGCGACTCAACCGAAGTGGGCCCCGGTATTCGACCTCCGCGGCCAGTAGCGCCGCGAGCAGTTCCGGCGACACCGCGATTCGCTGCGCGGAACGGGGGATGCTCGAATAGATGTGGCCGAACACCAGACTGTCGCTGTTGCGGCGGATGCTGGGCGGATCGTACTGCACGACAAGGGATTCCACGTTCCGATTGAGAGAGTCGAGCAACTCCTGCTCACCGGCCCGGCGCCGCGCAGCCGCCGGTTCGGCCAGGAACCGGTCCACGACGGCGGCGTAGGACGAAGCGCGCCGCGCCACCCGGGTGGACATCGAACGGACGAACGGCGACCCCTGTTGCTGTTCATCCACCATGAGCATCCCCGCGTCCGGCTCCGACGGTCCGAAGCCCTCTTCACGATAGCAACGAGCAGGACCGGCAAAACAAAGTTTTTCGTGGGTGGCAAGCCCCGCAGTTCGTTGGCGGCGAACGGAATCCACGACGCGGTAGGGTGGCGGTACGCCGTGTTGCCGCGGCGGTTCGGGCGGGGGAGGCAAGCTTATGGTGGGCAGGCGGATCGCGCTGCTCGTCGCGAACGACACATATTATTCGCCGGGAATTCCACAGTTGTCCGCGCCGGTCTCCGACGCCACGGAACTTCAGGAATTACTGCGCAATCCGGAGGTGGGGGCCTTCGGACCGGTCGAGCTGCTGATCAACGAGTCGAAGGCGGAGATCGAGCGCAGCGCCGAACGGCTGTTCCGGCACGCCGAGCCCGAGGACATGGTGATGTTCTATTTCTCGGGGCACGGAATTCGGCGCGGCCACAATCTCTATCTGGCCGCCAGCAACACCGATTCGGATCTACTGAGCAGTTCGGCGGTGTCCTCGTCGTTCGTCAAGGATCTCATCCGCGAATCACCGGCGGCGACGAAGTTCATCGTGCTCGATTGTTGCTACAGCGGCGCATTTCTCGGCGACGACGTGCTCAAGGGCGTCTCGGCGCTGGATATCGTCGGTAACGAGCTGGCCGCCGGCAAGGGAATCTGCGTACTGATGGCATCGAATTCGGTCCAGGCGGCCGAGGACGGGAAACGCGCCGCACCGCGTTCGACACCGTTGTCGATGTTCACGGGGGCCATGGTGTCCGGGATCCGCATGCTGGCGGCCGCCCGTACCAGCGCGGTCACCACCCACGACCTGTGGCAGTACATCGCCAAGGAGGTCGGCACGCGGGCGGCGAATCAGACACCCGAGCACTATTGTGTGGCGTCCGAGGAGATCCACATCGCCCGGGCCCGGCGATCACCCGCGAATCTCGCCGACAGCCTTGCGCCGGTACCGCTGGGCGGGCTGCTCGGTCACCTGGAACACCTGCCGGGTGGCGGGTTGCGAGCCGAGGATTGGTGGCGCACAAGGCCGTTGGATGTTCCCTTCGGGCGGCAGCAGGAGCCCGGAGGCGTCGCGGGCACGATCGCGACCATCGATTTCGCCGGGCCTCGCAACGGCCTGCTCCTCGTCGGCCGCGCGGGGTCCGGCAAGAGCACCCTGCTGCGCACCCTGGCGGCATCGCTCGCGCTCACCCACTCGCCGGCCGACGCGCGCATCCACGTCCTGGAATCCGACAATCGGCTCGGCTCGATCCGAGGGCTGCCGAGTATCGGCAGCGTGGCGAGCGTCGCGGGATCCGAGGACGGGTCCGAGCAGGCCGCAGCAGCCCTGGTGGAGGATCTGATCGACGAGATCCGCAACCGGCGCCGACTGTACCGGCTCCATCACATCGCGTCCCCCACCGAGCTGCGCCATCGGCGACCGCTCCCGGACGAAGGACCGGTGCCGGACCTGTTCCTGTTCGTGGATCGCTGGGGTGCCTTCGCGCGGCAGTGGCCCGATCTGGTGCCGGCCGTGCAGGAGATCGCCGACACCGGCCCGGAGTATGCGGTGCACCTGGTCGCCACCGCCCGGAACTGGACCGAGGTGCCCGACTGGATGGCCGAGTCACTGGCCAACCGCATCGAACTGCGGCTGTTCCGGCCGGGCGATTCCCGGATCGACATCGACCGGGCCGCACTGCTGCCCGAACAGCCCGGCTGGGCGTTGACCGGGTCCGAGACGGTGCGGATCGCGCTACCGGGTATCCGGCCGATTCCATCGGGTGCGGTGCGTGCGGCCGACCTCCCGGACGGCGCCGAGGATCTGGTCGCCAGATTCGCGTCCGCGAGCAGCTCTCGGCAACCGCTCGAGCTCGAGCTGCACGCCGACTTCGTGCACCTGCACCGGCTGATCGACCCGGATATCCGGCAACGCTGGCGGGACGCACCGCCTTCGGGCCTGCGGATCCCCATCGGCGTGACGTACACCGGCGATCCGGTGGAACTGGACATCGGACCCGCCACCGACGCCGGAGCCGGTCCGCACGGCCTGGTGGTCGGCGCCATCGGATCCGGCAAGTCGGAACTGCTGCGCACGATCGTGCTCGGGCTGGCGCTGACCTATCCCCCGGATCGGGTGAACTTCCTGCTCGTCGACGCCGCCGGCGATTCGACCTTCGAACCGCTGGCCACCCTGCCGCATGTGGCCGGACGGGTGCACGACCTCGACCAGGACCCGTCCCTGCTCGACCGTCTGCAGGATGTCGTCGAGTACGAGATGGAACGCCGCCGGCAGCTGGTACAGAGCGCCGAGGGCTGCACGACCCGCGCCGAGTACGAGCAGGCCCGGTCGGCGGGCGCGCCGCTGGATCCGTTACCCGCCCTGGTCATCGTCATCGACGAGTTCGTCGAACTGCTCGCCGGGGGTTCCCCGTTCGTGGGCGCGCTGATCCAGGTGGGCCGCCGCGGCCGGTCCCTGGGCATCCATCTGCTACTGGGCACCTACCAGCCCGAGGAGGTGCTGCTGCGCACCCTGGACAAATACCTGTCCTACCGGATCGTGCTGCGCACCTTCACCGACGACGAGTCCCGATTCGTCCTCGGCAGCCCCGACGCGAACTATCTGCCCAGCACGCCGGGCCACGGCTATCTGCGGACCACCACCGGCGCGACCACCCGTTTCCGGTCGGCGTCCACCGCCCGCCCCGGCATCACCGACGGTGCGGATCCCCTCGATCTGCTGTTGCCGGAATCGCTGGTCGCCACCGTCGACCGGCTCGGGGCACCCGCCGCGTACCGGATGTGGCAACCGCCGCTGCTGATCTCGCCTACCGTGGGAACCCTTCTGCAGGAGGAGAATTCGCCGCGTTCGGCCAATCGCAGCCATCTGCGGTTGCCGATCGGCTGGGTCGACCGGCCGCGCGAGCACCGTCGCGAGGTACTGACCGTCGATCTGTCCGGCGACAGCGGCCACGTCACGGTCGTGGGCGGGCCGCGCTCGGGCAAGTCGACCGTACTGCGCAGCCTGATCGTGGCCGCGGCCGCGACCCACACCCCCGAACAGGTGCAGTTCTACTGTCTCGACTTCGGCGGCGCCTTGGCCGCGCTGGCCGAATTACCGCATGTGGGTTCGGTCGCCGGCCGCCGGGACATCGAGCGGATCCGCCGTACGCTCGCCGAGCTGACCGCACTGCTCGCGCGCCGGGAACGGTACTTCCGGGATCTGGGCATCACCTCGACGGCGGATTTCCGGAAACGCCGGGCCGCCCGCGGACCGGCGGGTGGCGCGGTCGAAGCGGACGACCACGGGGACGTCTTCCTCGTCGTCGACGGCCTCGACACGCTCCGCCAGGACTTCCCCGCCCTCGAACAATCCGTCACCCACCTTGCCGCCCAGGGCATTTCGTACGGCATTCATCTGCTCACCACGATGTCGCCGTGGAGCCGTGGCGGACCGGGCCTGCAGAACGCGGTCCGCATCGAGCTGTGGCTCGGGGATCCGGCCGATTCCGAACTGGATCGGCAGGCCGCCGGGCTGGTGCCGCCCGACCGTCCGGGCCGCGGCCTGTCGCCGGAGAAACTCCAGATGCTCACGGCCCTACCGCGTTTGGACAGCGATACCGATCCCCATCATCTGGCCGCAGGTCTCGCCGGGGCGGTGGAGGACCTGCGCAAGGATTACCGATCCCGGCAGGCCCCGCCGATACGACTACTGCCGCAACGGATCACGTACGAGCATCTGCTCGACCTGGCGCGCGGCCGAGGTCCCGAGCAGGATGCCACCCATCTGCTGCTCGGCCTCGGCGAGACCGAATTGTCGCCCCTGCTCTGGGATTTCGACGACCGCCCGCATCTGCTGGTGTTCTCGGATCCGGGCGCGGGCAAGACCACGTTGTTGCGCACGGTAGCACTGGGTCTCGCCGAGAACTCCACCCCGGAACAGGCCCGCATCCTGCTCGTCGACTATCGCCGCACGCTGGCCGACGTGGTGGAATCCGCACGGCCGGCGGCGTATTGCCCGACCGCGTCGACCGTGCCCCGGGCCATCGCCGAACTCGTGGACCTGCTCACCGCACGGGTCCCCGGCCCGGAGATCCCGCCCGCACGACTACCGGCCCGCGATTGGTGGAACGGCCCCGAAATCTATGTACTCGTCGACGATTACGAGCGGGTCGTGGCCGACGGCAGCGATCCGCTCGAACCACTGCTGAAATTCCTGCCGATGGCCCACGACATCGGACTGCACCTGATCCTGGCCCGCGCGCACACCGGCCTGGCCCGCGCCCGCTACGAACGCGTACTGGGCCTGCTGTGGGACATCTCGGCCGGCACGATCGTCCTGAGCGCCGCCGGCGACGAGGGCGCCCTGTTCGGCGACCTGCACACCACCGCCCTGCCACCCGGCCGCGGCACCCTGATCGGCCGATTCCGCGAACCGGAACCGATCCAGATCGCCGATCGCGGATGACGTTCGCGGCAGCGGCCGAGGCCGCACGGAACAGGGAAAGCGGCCGGATATCCCGGCTACAGTGATCGGCAGGCCGCGGTGGCGGCCGACGACGCCAGGGGGCAGACAATGACCGAAGCGCTGTTCGTACTGACCGCCGAACAACTCGACGACGAGCGCCTGGATCGGCTGACCCAGGAGCTGGCGACGGACCTGCGGGAGATTCCGGGGGTCGCGGTGACGTCCGCGACCGAGGCCGGGCCGGCGGGCACGAAATCCGGAATCGCCTTGGCCATCGGCTCATTGGCGGTATCGGGCGGCGCACTCGGCGCCGCGTCGCTGACGATCCGCGGCATCGTCGAGCAGTTCCTGAACCGGAACCGCGCGACCTCGGTGACAGTGCGCAACGGCGATCGGGAGATCACCATCGAACGGCCCAGCGACACCCAGGTCGACGACATCGTGGATCAATTGCGGGATCTGCTCACCGATTGACCGGATCGGCGCAACAGCGGGCAACGCCGCGCACTGTTCGCGTCCCGGTTGATCGGGCACGATCACGAATATACGGCCGCACACGGCCGTAACACCTTGGCGGGACGGTGTCCTGTCGACCGAGTAGCGTGATCACCCGGTACGCAGGAGGACGTGATGAGGATGGTGCGTGCGGGGGTGGTGCCCGGGTGGCGGGCACTGCTCTACAGCTGTCTGGGTGTGTTGGTGGCCGTGGGTGTGTGTGCGGTGATCGTGGTCGTGTTCGGGCTGAATCGGGTGTTCACCGGGTTGGGGGCCGGGGCGGCCGGGGGGATCGCGCTGCTGGTGGTGCTGTTCGGGCGGGATGTCATCGTGCTCACCGAGCGGGCCATCTATCGGCGGACGCCGTGGGCGGAGTCCAGTATCGAATGGGATCGGGTGGTGGCGGGGCGGTTCGCGATGGACGAGCGGGCCCGGTGGTCGCTGGCGCTGGATCTCAGTGGCGGGGACGAACGGCACGGCGAACTGGTGTTGCTGACCATACCGCCGGTGGTGCGGCCGATTTCGAATCCGTACGAACAGCGTAAGCGGGAACAGGTTTTGGAAATACGAAGGATGTTGCGCTACAAGCGAATTCCGGTCACCATTCTGCCGGAGATCGCCCGTGCGCTCCAACAACATTGGAAACTCGCTCCACCGTCGACTCGTTGAACGACATCGGAAGGCCATGACAGTCACGATGATTCGGACCGCCGCGCTCGCTCATATCCGGGATCGGCGCCTGTTGCAGGCGCGTTCGGCCGGTAAGGGTGTGTTCTACATGGCCGGCGGGAAACTCGATCCGGGCGAATCGGCGGTGCAGGCGCTGCACCGGGAGGTGCGCGAGGAGTTGGGTGTCGATGTCACGGACGTCGCCGAACTCGGGGTGTTCGAATGCGAGGCGTACGGGCACGCGCCCGGGACCGCGCTGCACATGACCTGTTATGTGGCGGATCTGACCGGGGAGCCGCGGGCCACGGGTGAGATCGCGGAATTGCGCTATTTCACCGTCGGGGAGTACGCCGCGATGCCGGAGGTGGCGCCGGGGTCGATGCTGGTGTTCCGGCGATTGCACGAACTCGATCTGATCGACTGGTAGACCCCGGTCACGATTCGTCGCGGGCACCGCGGGTGGCGGCGTCCTCGGCATGGGCGCCGAGTGCCGAGGCATCGTCGGACTCCTCGTCCGCCTCCGCCTCGGTCTCGGTCTCGGTGGATTCGGTTGCGCCGGAATCGGTCTGCTCGGGTTCCACCGCCGCGTGCCGGCCCCTCGGGGGCTGCACCGCACCGGTCGCGGCGGGCTCCGATGGCTCGGAAACAGGCTCCGCCACAACGGTTTCTGCCGATTCTCCCACGGTGGTCACCTCCGCTTCCCCGACCGTCGCCGCCGCGTTGTCGGCCGTCGCGGTCTCCGCGATCACGATCTCGGTCTCCGTCACCGCCACCACATCGGCCTCCGATGCCGTCTCGGCAACCTCGGTCTCCTCGCCCGAGGATTTCGCCGCACCCCCGGACACCGCCTGGCCGGCCGCCGCGAGCCCCCGGCGCACGGGCCGGAACTCCCAGGTGGGCGCGGGGATTCGGGCGGCGGCGAGCAGGCCGATCAGCAGCACGATCGCGCCGGTGAGCAGGCTGGTGCGGGTGGCGTCGGTGAAGGCGTGCGCCAGGGCGGACACGATGGCGTCGGCGCCGCCGTGCCGTCGCAGGCCGGGGATGGCGATGCCGACGGAGTCTCGGGTGGCCTCGGCGAGCCGGGCGCCGGTCACGCGCGGCATCCGGGTCAGGTCGAGACGGTGGGTCAGATCCTTGGACAACGCGATCGACAGCGCCCCGCCCAGGATCGCGGTGCCCAGCGCGGCGCCGATCTGCAGTGCCGTCGACTGCGCCGCCCCGGCCTGACCACCCTCGCCCGGCGGCACCTTCGACATCACGATCCGGGACAACCGCGCCCCGATCAGCCCGAGTCCGAAGCCGTAGCAGAGCAGCAGCAGGGCCACCCACCAGCCGGACAGCCCGGTGCTCAGCACCAGGCCGAGTACCGCGACGACGATCACGTCGATGGTGAGCCCGAGCCGCACGGTACGCACCGCGCCGCACCAGCGCGCGATCGCATCGGACCATCGGGCGGCCGGCAGTACGCCGAGCGCGACGGCCGACAGCACCGCGCCCGCGCGCAGGGTCGTCATGTCCAGCACGTTCACCAGATACAGCGGCAGCACGAACAGCAGACCGAAATTGGTGATCGCGAGCAGCAGCGTGACCAGCGCACCCCAGCGGAAACCGGGCAGCCGCAACAGGTTCACGTCGATCAGCGCCGGCCGTCGCGCACGTACCCGGTGCCGCTCCCACAGCGCGAACAGCAGGCACAGGAACAGGCCCACCACCAGCAGCACCGGCGTCGGTGACATCGTCGCCCGCGTCGACCAGGTGAGCCCGAGGATCGGGAAGTCGCGCAGCGGCCGCCACCAGCCGAAGGTGGGCCCCTGGATCAGCCCGAACATCACCAGGCCGAAGCCCGCGCCGGCGAGCAGGAAGCCGTCCACGTCGAGGTCGAGGGCCGTATCGCGGCTGAACGTATCGGGCACCCACAGGATCAGCAGCACCAGCGCGATCAGCCCGACCGGCACGTTCAGCAGGAACACCCAGGTCCAGTCGAACGAGGTGGACAGCCAGCCGCCGAGCAGCGGTCCCGCCGCCGCGACCGCGACCAGCAGCGCTCCCCCGCCGGCCCGCCGCCGGCGATAGCGCGCGTTGGCGATCGAATACACCCCGGGCAGGATCGCGGCGGCCGCGACACCCTGCACGATCCGGCCCCAGATCAGCGTGGACGGCGCGTGCGCGACGGCGGCCAGCACGCTGCCGAGCATCAGCAGCACCAGCCCGGCGCCGATGATGGTGCGCCAGCCGTATTGGTGACCGAGCCGTTCACCGGTGATCAGCAGCGCCGCGAACACGATCGCGTAGATACCGTTGACCCATTGCGCCTGCGCGAAATTCAGATGGAGCTTGCCGATGATCACCGGCAGGGCGGCGCCGACCAGAGTGCCGTCGAGTACCACCAGCGCCAACGCGAGCGCGAGCGCGATGAGGGCGAGCGAGCGCCCGCGGACCGTACGGGCCGGTTCGAGCTCCACGTTCGTCATTGATTGCTCCGTCGACTGGAGTTGGCGGGGTTTCGCGTGAGTCTAGCGGCACGTTTGCCCGAATTTTGCGACATATCACTGGCAGGGCGATATGAAGTCACGTCCGGGCCACACGCCACCTGTTCACGCCGTTCCGATTGCCAATTCCCGCCAACCAGACCTATCGGACATCAGATAGCCAGTCTATTGCGGAGGTCAATGCGCCTTCGCGGGCACGACCTCGGATTACTCAGACGCTCAGGCCGATCCGAGCGAATCCAGCAGAACCGCCGCGGCGGCGGCGATCTCGTCCGGATCGCCGCGATGTCCGAGCAGGTGCAACATCGCCCGCGGAATCAGATGTTCCGCGTACTCGGGCGCGCTGCCGTCGTCGGAACGGATGTTGATGACCGTCTCGACCAGCCGGAACGGCAGGACGTACGCGCCACGTACCGCGTCGGTCCCGGCCTGCACCACGGCCGCCAGTCGCTCGTAGTGGCCACGCAGTTCGTCGCGGCGCAGCCGGAACTGCGCGAAACGCGGGGAACGCAGCTCCGGAAGCAGGTACAGCGCACCGAGATTCCAGCGGGAGGTGCACAGCTGGCGTGCGTCGAACAGGGCCAGAGCGTACAGCCGGACCACCGCGGGCTCCGGCCGGTCGCTCACCTGCCTGCCCAATTCCAGTGCCGCGCTGACCGTTTCACCCAGCAGCGCGTCGAGGATATCGTCCTTCGCGGCGAAGTGATGGTAGAGCGACGCCTGCCGGATGCCCACCGCGTCGGCGATGCTGCGGGTGGAGGTGCTGGCGTAGCCGTTGGTGGTGAACAGTTCGGCCGCGGCGTCGAGGATCTCCGCGCGCGGTGTCTGGCCCTGCCGCCGGCGGGGCTCGAGGCGCGGGCGGCCGGGTCCGAGGTGCGTCACGCCTCCCATTCTTACCCGCACGCCACCTCCGGAGCCGGGTGAGAGATTTCTGTCATCTGACAGAAACTGTGGTAACGCAGAAGTTACGGCGAGTCTCGAGACGGATACATCGGCGTCACCGGAACCGCGATCCAGATTGGAAAACTTTCAGCCGACAGATATTGGCCGCAGCCGAAGGATCCCGCCATGGCCACGACCCTCGCCCCACCCGCCCACCAGTCCGACGACGCCGACCTGGAGACATTCGGCTATCAGCCGGTCCTGCACCGTAAACTCGGACGCTATGCCTCCTTCGCGGCGGGCTTCTCCTTCGTCTCGATCCTGACGACGATCTTCCAGTTCTTCGGCTTCGGCTACAGCTTCGGCGGCGCGGCCTTCTTCTGGACCTGGCCGATCGTGTTCGCCGGACAGTTCCTGGTGGCGCTGAACTTCGCCGAACTGGCCGCGCGCTACCCCATTTCCGGCTGTATCTACCAGTGGTCGCGTCGACTGGCCGGTGAGGTGGTCGGCTGGTTCGCGGGCTGGCAGATGATCGTCGCGCAGATCGTCACCGCCGCCGCGGCCGCGATCGCGCTGCAGGTGGTACTGCCCTCGATCTGGTCCGGATTCCAGCTGGTCGGCGGCGACACCGCGCTCGCGACCACATCCGGCGCGACCAATGCGGTGATCCTCGGCAGCATCCTGCTGGTGGTGACCACCCTGATCAATGTGGTCGGCATCGACTGGATGTCGCGGATCAACTCCATCGGCGTCACCGTCGAGATCGTCGGCGTGATCGCGGTGATCGCACTGTTCTTCACACATGCCGATCGCGGACCGGCCGTGGTGATGCACACCTCGGGCGCCGCGGCCGGGCCGTACTGGGCCGCATTCCTGGTGTCGGGCCTGATGGCCGCGTACGTGATGGTCGGATTCGATTCCGCCGGTGAGCTTTCCGAGGAGACCAGGAATCCGCGCCGGGTCGCGCCCCGCACCATCCTGACCGCACTGGCCGCCTCCGGAATCGGCGGCGGGCTCATGCTGCTCGCCGCCCTGACGGCCGCGCCGAGCCTGGACGACGGACACCTCGCCACCGAGGGGCTCGCGTACGTGATCGATGCCAAGCTGGCCACCCCGGTCGGCAAGGTGGTGCTCTGCTGCGTCGCGATCGCGATCACGGTGTGCACGCTGGCGATCCAGACCGCCGGATCCCGGCTGATGTTCTCGATGGCCCGCGACGGCCGGCTGCCGTTCGCGAAGCAGCTCGGCCGCGTCCATCCGCGGTTCGGCACCCCGGTGCTGCCGTCGGTGGTGATCGGCGTGCTGTCGATCGCACTGCTGCTGCTGAACCTCGGCAACGCCGCGGTCTTCACCGTGCTCGGCAGCGTCACCATCGTGATGCTGTATCTGGCTTACCTTTTCGTGACGGTGCCGCTGCTGATCCGCCGGGTGAAGGGCTGGCCCGCCGACGTCGCCACGGACGAGTCCGACGGAAAGCTGTTCGGCCTGGGCCGGTTCGGCATCCCGATCAACGCGCTGGCGGTGCTCTGGGGCATCGCGATGGCGGTGAACCTCGCGTGGCCGCGCGCCGCGGTCTACGACCCGAGCGGCGGTAGCTGGTGGATGCTCTGGGCCGCACCGCTGTTCGTCGCCCTGACCCTGCTCGTCGGCGCCGTCGTGCACCGCGTCCTCGGCAGCCGGGGCTCGGCGATCGAGACACCCTCCCCCGCACCGCAACTCGCCTGACGTATCGCGCGCACCGCGGGTGGTGGCCACTGCCGGGGCCACCACCCGCTGCCGCGTTCCGGCCCCGTCGCATCCGTTCCTGTCACCCGACAGGAATATCCGCAACGCAGTCGTAACACGAATCGGGCCGATGGATACACGGCCGTCACCACCGGAGACGTCCGATCGGGAAAACTGTCAATCGACAGGAAATAACGTCCCGCCGCACGCACGAACGGAGCCACCGTGACAGCGACCGCAGACACCTCCGGCGCCCGCGCCCATGCCCGCGCACAGGCCGCCGCCGCGGCCGGCGCCGCCCCGGACCTGCCCGCCGATATCGACCCCGCCGCGATCACGTTCGCGCAGCGCATTCCGGCCGGCGGCTACGGCACCGTCGTGCTCGGCCGCGGCACCCGGGTCCGGCTCGGCGACCCCGGCGGCGCGGCGTGTGCCCACCTGTTGCTGCTGCGTGCCGAATCCCCGTGGGAGCGGCTGAATGTCGCCGATACCGTGAAGGTGCCGTGGCAGGCCTATCTGGGCGCCGGCCATCCGCTGCTGTCGGATCAGGGCCGGATCCTGGCCACCGTGATCGCCGACGGTTCGGCCCGGCACGACGCCCTGTGCGGACCGAGTCCGGCCGCGCGGCAAGCCCTTCGGCTGGCAGGCGCGAAACACGGCCTGGAACCGCGCGATATCGGCCCGACGGTGTCGTTCTTCCGCGGTATCCGGGTCGAGGCGGACGGCGGGCTGGTCAGCACCGGCGGCGCGGGTGCGGGCGCCATGGTGGACCTGCTCGTCCACCTGCCGGTGACCTTGCTGATCGCCAACGCCGAACATCCGCTGGACCCCACGCCCGCAACGGATCTCGACATCGTCGCCTGGCCCGCCCCGGACGAGCTGGCCCGGGTGCACAACAGCGACCCGGAATATCAACGGGCCGTGGAGAACACCGAACAGGCCTGGAACGCCGCCCGCACCCCGGAGGTATTCGCGTGACCACCACCGAAACCCGCACCGTCGTCAGCGACGAGATCGTCCCCGCCCGCGCCCCCTGGTCGGCCGTGATCCGGGCCGGGCAACGACTGGAGATCGTCGACCTGCACGGCAACCAGGCCGTCGACTGCCTGCTGTACTCGGCCGCCGACCACACCGACCGCTACAGCGCCCAGGCCACGATCGCCGCGCAGCGCAACATCTTCCTCACCACCGGCAGCGTGCTGCGCACCGACGCCGGGACCCCGCTGATGACCGTGGTCGCCGACGAGGTCGGCAATCACGACACCGTCGCGGGCGCCTGCTCACAGGAGTCGAACACGCTGCGCTACGGGCATCACACCCGCCACCAGCACGCCTGCGTGGAGAACTTCCTGACCGCCGCGCTGCAATGGGGCCTCGGTAAACGGGATCTGGTGTCGAACATCAACTGGTTCATGAACGTTCCGGTGGAGGCCGACGGCACCCTGGGCATCGTCGACGGATTGTCGGCCCCCGGCAAGAAGGTCACCCTGCGGGCCGAGATCGACACCCTGGTCCTGGTCTCCAACTGCCCGCAGATCAACAACCCCTGCAACGGTTTCGACCCGACACCGGTGCGCATGGTGGTCACACAGTAGATCGCCACCACTTCCACCACCGCAGACCCGGATCCGCGCCCAGGAGGCCCGCCACCATGACCGATCGCACCTCGTTCGGCGCCGCCGGACGGCTCCTGCACACCCGCCGACCGGCAACCGGCCCGGTCCGCCGGGCGACGCCCACCAGCGGCCGTTCACCACAGATCGCCGTGCCGGACAACGAGTTCGGGCCCGCGACCGAGTCCCGCCGCGCGTCGGCCGAGAGCGACGGGCCCGGCGATCGGCCGGACACCGCCGTCGCGGCGAGTACCGCATTCACGCTGCCGGAGGCGACCGCGGGCAGCCACGGGTCCGGACGGTGCGAGGTGTCGCGGCCGGGAATGCTGACCACGGTGCAGGACTGGCCCGGACGGGTCGGTCGCTGGCACGTCGGGGTACCGCCGTCGGGCCCGATGGACGATCTCTCGTTCCGGCTCGGCAACCGCGCGCTCGGAAACCCCGAGGGCACACCGGGTCTGGAATGCACGCTGGCCGGCCCGGCCCTGCGGTTCGAACGGGCGACGCGGGTATGTGTGACCGGGGCCCCGGTACCGGTCACCGTGAACGGGCGGCCGGTGCCGCAGTGGCGGACCGTCGAGGTACCCGCGGGCGGTGTGCTGGACGTGGGCGCCGTACGCGGGCCGGGTATGCGCTGCTACGTACTGTTCGCCGGTGGCCTGGCGGCACCCGAATATCTCGGCAGCGCGGCGACTTTCACGCTCGGCAAGTTCGGCGGCGGCACCGGCCGCGCGCTGGCGGCCGGTGACGAACTGACGGTGCGGGCCGCCCCCGCGGGCGGCACGGCCGGTGTGCCCGCCGACGAGCAGCCGGTGTTCACCCGGCGCTGGGAGCTCGCGGTCACCGAGGGACCGCACGGTGCGCCGGAGTTCTTCACCCGCAACGACTTCGACACCATCCTGGGCACCGACTACGAGGTGCACTTCAACTCCGATCGCACCGGGGTGCGGCTGGTCGGGCCGAAGCCGCAGTGGGCACGCACCGACGGCGGCGAGGCGGGTATGCATCCGTCGAACATCCACGACACCGCGTATACCGTCGGCGCGCTGGACTTCACCGGCGATACGCCGATCCTGCTGGGCCCGGACGGGCCGAGCCTCGGCGGATTCGTCTGCCCCGTGACCGTCGTGGCGGCCGAGCGCTGGAAGCTGGGTCAGCTCACGCCCGGCGACCGGGTGCGTTTCGTCCCGGTCCGCGCCGAGCGGGCCGCCTCGCTGCGGGCGCTGGGACCGGAACGCCGCGCGGGCTGGCCGGTCGTGCTGTCCGACGGCGGTGACGGCGACGACGGCGTACTGGCCCGCGCCGAGACCGGCGACGGCACCGCGGTGACCTACCGCCGGGCCGGCAACGACGGTGTTCTCGTCGAATACGGCGATATGACACTGGATCTGGAGTTACGGGCCCGGGTGCAGGCGTTGCACGAGCTGTTGCTGCGGCGGGCGGAGCCGGGCATCACCGAACTCACCCCGGGGATCCGGTCGCTGCAGGTGCGCATCGACCCGGATCGGCTGCCGACCGCGAAACTGCTGGGCCTGCTGGCCGAGACGCAGGCGGCGCTGCCGGGCACCGACGAACTGGTGGTGCCGAGCCGGACCGTGCACCTGCCGCTGTCCTGGGACGATCCGGCCACCCGGGAGGCGATCACCCGGTACATGCACGGCGTGCGCGCGGACGCGCCCTGGTGCCCCTGGAACATCGAATTCATCCGGCGCGCAAACGGTCTCGCCTCGGTGCAGGACGTGTACGACACCGTCTTCGACGCCGAATACCTGGTGCTGGGCCTCGGCGACGTATATCTGGGTGCGCCGGTGGCCACCCCCACCGATCCCCGGCACCGGCTGGTCACGACCAAGTACAACCCGGCCCGCACCTGGACCCCGGAGAACGCGGTCGGCATCGGCGGCGCCTACCTGTGCATCTACGGGATGGAGGGTCCCGGCGGCTATCAGTTCGTCGGCCGCACCACCCAGGTCTGGAACCATCGTTCCCCGGGTGCCGGCGAAGATCCCTGGCTGCTGCGATATTTCGATCGCATCCGCTGGTATCCGGTCTCGGCGGACGAATTGCTGGACCTGCGCGCCGATTTCGCCGCCGGCAAGTGCGATCTCCGCACCACCGACGGCGAGTTCCGGCTCGCCGACTACCGCCGGTTCCTCACCGAGAACGCCGACTCCATCGCGGATTTCCGCACCCGGCAGTCGGAAGCCTTCCGTACCGAACTGGATTCGTGGCGAGCCGCCGGGGAACTGGCGACCGATGAGGAGAGCAGATGAGCATGTGGATCCATCGGCGGCCCGAAGCCGAGGTCGGCGCCGAGTGCGCGGTCGCGACCGGACCGCTGGCCGGATTGCGGCTGGCGGTGAAGGACAACGTCGACGTCGCCGGAATCCCCACCACCGCGGGCTGTCCCGAATTCGCCTATACGCCGGAGCGGGACGCCGCCGCGGTGGCGGCGCTGCGGGCGGCCGGCGCCGTGGTGGCCGGTAAGACCAATCTGGACCAGTTCGCCACCGGCCTGGTCGGCACGCGCTCCCCGTACGGAGCGGTCCCCGATCTGCGACGGCCCGAATACGTCTCCGGCGGTTCGAGTTCCGGCTCGGCGGTCGCGGTGGCGTCCGGTGCGGCGGATATCGCGATCGGTACCGACACCGCCGGTTCGGGTCGGGTGCCCGCCGCCTTCCAGGGCATCGTCGGCATCAAACCGACGGTCGGCGTGGTGTCGACCGAGGGTGTCGTACCCGCCTGCCGGTCCTACGACTGCGTGACGATCTTCGCCCGCGATCTGCCCACCGCGAACCGGGCCATGGCGGCGATGGCCACCGGCGCCGCCGGCCGGCCCTGGCCTGCCGATACGCCACTGGCCGCCCCGCCGGAACCCGTTGTCGCCGTGTTCGATTCGCTCCCGGAACTGGACGAGCCGAACCGGTTCGCCTTCGAGGCGGTGGTGACGGCCCTGCGGGAGCAGGGCGCACGGATCGTGACGGTCGACCCGGAACCCTTCCTGGCCGCCGCGCGCCTGCTGTACGGCGGCGCGCTGGTCGCCGAAAGATACGCCGCCGTCGGCACATTCGTCGACGCGCAGCCCGAGGCGGTGGACCCCACGGTCAGGGCGATCATCCGGGGCGCCCGCGATCTGCCCGCGCACCGGCTGGTATCGGATCTGGCCGAACTGGAGCGACTGCGGGCGGCGGCGACGGCCGCGCTGGCCGGCGCCGATGTCCTGCTCGCCCCGACCGCCCCCGGCCAGCCGACGATCGCCGAGGTGGCCGCCGACCCGATCGGCGCGAATTCCCTGGTGGGCACGTACACCAACTTCTGCAATCTGTTCGATCTGTGCGCGGTCGCGGTGCCGGCCGGCACGGCGGGCGAGGCACAGTTCGGGGTCACCGTCTTCGCCCGCGCCTTCGCCGACGCGGTGGCGCTGGACGTCGCGGCCCGAATCCCGCACGGCGGCACCGAATTCGCCGACTCCGTCGCACCCGCATGGCCGCTGGACGTGGCCGCGACCCAGGAACTGGTCGTCTTCGGGGCACATCTGCGCGGCCAGCCGCTGGAACGTCAGCTCACCGAACTCGGCGCGCGCTGGGCCGGTCCGGTGCGGACCGCACCGCGCTACCGCCTCGGTGCGCTCGACACCGTCCCGCCCAAACCGGCGGTGACCCGGGTACCCGACGGTGAGGCCGGTGTGCCGGTGTCCGGCGAACGCTGGATCCTGTCCCCCGCGGCCCTCGGCCGATTCCTCGCCGCACTACCCGCCCCCATGCAACTCGGCGCGGTCGAACTCGCCGACGGTACCTGGCACACCGGATTCACCTGCGACGGAGCGGCCGCCGCGGCGGCCAAGGACATCAGCGAATACGGCGGCTGGAAGGCGGCACTGGCCGCCGGCGCGATCGGCTGACCGCCCGGCCGGGCATCAGTCCGACACCCGGGCCGCGTCCGGGAAGGTCGCGTCCCGCAGGATACGCAGCGCACAACTCATGGCGGCGCGCTGTTCCGCGCTCAGCACATCGACGAACCATTCGTCGAGCACGGCCAGATATTCCGGCAGGACCGCCGCGATCCGGGCCGCGCCCGCCGCGGTGAGTACCGCGTAGGCGCTGCGCCGATCCACCGGATCCGGTTCGCGGCGGGCGAGCCCGTTGCGTTCGAGCCGGTCGACGAGGCGGGTGGCGCCGCTGGTCGACATCCGGCCCTGCGCGGCGAGATCGGTCATCCGCAGCCGATAGCGCGGCGACCGGCTCAGCCGCATCAGCACGGTGAAGTCCGGCACCGACAGCCCGTGCGTGGTCCAGACCGGTTCGAGTTTGTTCCGGATTCCGTTCGTGGCCTCGAACAACAGGCCGATCTCGGTGAGCCGAGGGTCGTCGAACAGGTCCGCGGTGCCCATGTCCTCAACGCTCATACCCTCAGCCTAGCCGATCGTTGCGAGCGGGATAGTTGACACGGGGAATATCTCACTCCTATCTTTGCTGTGCGGATATTCCTCGCGTCAACTATCTGGAGGCTGTCATGACATCCACCTGGCTCGCCGGATTCCGGTCCGCGGTGATCAGCCCGTACGAAGCGATACAGCTGACCGTCCCGCGCGGATTCGACGATCGGACGGTGCGGCAGGTGCTGCACCTCGCCGGTGGCGGCACGCGCCTGCGCGTACACCTCAGCAATCGGTACGGCCGTACGCCGCTGGTGATCGGCGCGGCACGGATCGCGCTGCGCAAGTCCGGGGCCGAGATCGCCGGTGAGACCGGCGCCGCCCTGCGATTCGCCGGGGCCGAGCGCATCACTCTGGCGCCGGGGGCCGAAATCGTCAGCGACGCGGTCGATCTCGCCACCACCGCGGGCGACGACCTGGCCCTGAGCCTGTACCTGCCCGAGGCCACCGGCCTCGCGACCTCCAGCCACAAGCCGATGGAATTCGGTTACGTCGCCGCGGGCGACCTGACCGCGGACGCGGATCTGCCGGGCGCCGAGGTGATCGAATCACGGTTCTACGTCACGGGTGTCGACGTGCTGGCCGAGGCGGGCACACCGGTGGTCGTGGCCTTCGGCGACTCGTGGTTCGAGGGTTCCGGCACCACCACCGGCACGAACCGGCGCTCGGTGGACGCGCTCGGCGAGCGGCTCACCCGGGGCTGGATCGTCAACCAGGGCATCGCCGGCAACCGCCTGCTGACCGACGAGGTCGGCGAGCGCGGGCTGGGCCGGTTCGATCGCGACGTGCTCGCGACACCCGGCGTCACCGATGTGGTGGTGAATTTCGGTATCAACGATCTCGCCCTGAACGGCGCCGCGCCGGCCGCCGCGCTGATCGCCGGATACCGGGAGCTGGCCCGCCGCGCCCACGAGGCAGGACTTCGGGTGTACGCCAACACGATCGGGCCGTTCGCCGGGGTGATCTATCCGGGCATCGAGGTCGAGGCCGCGCTGCCGATCCGGCGCGAGGTCAACGAATGGCTCTCGGGCACCGATGTTTTCGACGCCGTCTTCGATATCGCCACGGCGGTGGCCGATCCGGCGCGGCCCGACTTCATCCGGGCCGATCTCGACTACGGCGACGGTCTGCACCTCAACGACGAGGGGGCCCGGGTGATGGCGGAGGCGATGCGGATTCCGTTGGCGCGTTGAGGTTCTCAGCGCACGTCGGCCGCCCGGTCATCGATCCAGCCGGCCACGTCGACGGCGAACGACCGGCAGATCCAGGCGCTGAGGTCCGGGTCGTCGACCCGGGTCAGCAGTTCCTGCGCGACGGACAGGCCGTGCGCGGTACCCGCCGCGAGGCCGCGGCCCCGCAGTCCGGCATGCTGCAACGCCCGGTCCAGCCGTGGCACCTGGCTCGGATACAACGCGGTGAGCGTGGTGTGCGCGGCGACCGCGACGGCCGCGTCCGGCGACGCGCCGACCGGGGCGGCGGGCACCCCGGTCAGATAGGTGGCATGGCCGGCCGCCACGGCGCTCGTATGCGCGTCGTGCATCGCCACCCGGGCGATCGCCAGCGCCCGGGACGTGCCCACGGGCGTACCCGTGCCACCCTCGATATGGTTGCCCGCCAGGCGTTCCGACTCCAGCGCCACGGCGTCCCAATACAGAATCTGGTCCATCTCTTCCTACCCGGGGGCCCGATCACGGTGCCCCGTCGACCTGCTGTGACGCCTTCGAGCATCCCTGCGATCGCGGCGCGCGTCGGCAGTACCGCGCTACCCGTTCCCACCGGTGACACATACCACCGGAATCGAGTAGTAACACAAGGCATCCGCGAGCGATAGCGTACTGCTATCGAGATCGCGGCACAGCGACGGGCATCGCCGGAAAGACCGCGGGCCGGTACGGATCACGATGATCCGCACCGGCCCGCGCCGTTCGTGCCGCCTACTCGGCGACGATCACCCGCACATCCGCACCCGCGGCGGTGGTCGGTTCACCGGCGCCGACGAACCAGTGGGTGACCTCACCCTCGGCCAGATCGTCGGCGACCTCACCGTCGGGCAGCACCGACAGCGCGCCCGCGGTGGCGACCGCCAGGAATTCGGCCACCGCGGCCGGGCCCGCGGATTCCGTGGTGTACGTGGTCGATTCGTAGTCGATGCCGTACTCCGCGCGCAATGCGTCGGCGCGATCCAGGGCCTGCTCCTGATTCAGGGTGAGCCAGGAGCCGGTGGCGTCGCGCACCACGAAGGCCGGATGTTCCTCGTCCAGCGGGCGTACCCGGTCGGCGTAGGACACCGGATGTGCCGGGGTCGCAGCCAGTTCCGCCTGCATCCTCGGATCGCTCGGCACCAGCCAGCGCGCCGAGCTCGCGGCCGGTTCCTGGGTGATGCCGAATCCGGCTCCCGCGGCGATGATCTCGCCGAAGGTCAGCCCGTTCGCGAACAGGGCCGCCGCACCGGCCTTCTGCACCGCCCACAACGCGACCGTCGCGTCGAGCGAGCGCGGCAGCGCGATCGCGACGATATCGCCGGGACCGGCCCCGCGGCCGATCAATACCCGGGCCAGCTGCGACGACCGGGAATCGACCGTGCTGTAAGCGATTTCGGCCCCACCGCCCTCGCCGGGCGCCAGCAGCGCCGGCGCCTGCGGATCCTCCTCGACGACCGCCGCCAGCGCCTTCGCCACCGTGCGCGCACCCACCCGCACCGGCTCCGGCGCGGTGTCGGCGCCGGTGACCCCGGAATCGGCCAGGATCCGGGCCCGTTCGGCGTGATCGAGGATGTCGATGTCGCCGACCGGGGTCGCCGGATCGGCGAGCAGCGCCTCCAGGACCCGGATCATCCGGGCCGCCAGCGTGCGCACCTCCTCGGCGGTGAACCGGCTGGTCAGGTACTTCCAGGTCAGTTCGATACCGCTGTCGGCGGTGACCAGCAGCGTCAGCGGGTAGTGGGTGCCGTCGTTGACGCCCACCCCGGTCACCGACATGCCGTCGATGGCGCTGGCCGCGGCGATCGCGTCCTTGTCCATCGGATACGACTCGAACACCAGCAGAGTGTCGAATTGCGCTCCGGCACCGGCGATCCGCTGGATCTCGGTGAGGCCGACATGGTGGTGGTCCAGCAGGTCGGCCTGCTCGTGCTGCAGGCGTTGCAGCAGATCGGCGACCGACAGCCGGTCGTCCACCCGCACCCGCACCGGCAGCGTGTTGATGAACAGGCCCACCATGGATTCCACGCCGGGCAGTTCGGCCGGACGACCGGAGACGGTGGCGCCGAACACCACGTTGTCGCGGCCGGTGAGGCGGCTGAGCAGCACACCCCAGGCGGCCTGCACCAAGGTGTTCACCGTGACACCGAGTTCGGCGGCGTGCTTGGCGAGCCGGCGGGTGCGGTCCGCGTCGAGTTCGACGGACACCTTGCCGGTCTCGTAGTGCTCGGCCGTACGGGCGGTCGGCGCCAGCGTGGTCGGCTCGTCCAGTCCGGCGAGCGCATTCGACCACGCCCGCAACGATTCCTGCCGATCCCGGCCGGCGAGCCAGCTCAGGAAGTTCCGGTAGGAGGCCACTCGCGGCAGCGCGGACCGGTCCCCGTGGACCGCGTACAGCACCAGCATGTCCCGCATCAGCAGCGGCATGGACCAGCCGTCGAGCAGGATGTGGTGGGTGGTGATGGCCAGATGCCACTGCTCGGATCCGCTGCGGTACAGGGTGAATCGCAGCTGCGGGGCGACGGCGAGGTCGAAGTGCCGCTCCCGGTCGGCCGCGACCTGCTGTTGCAGCGCCGGAAGCCGTTGCGCCTCGGGCAGATTCGTGAGATCCACCTCGTACCAGGGCGCCTCCAGCCGATCCAGCACCACCTGTGCGGGCCGCCCGTCGGAGTCGGTGACGAAGGCGGTGCGCAGGTTCGGGTAGCGGTCCAGCAGGCTCTGCGCCGCCACCCGCAGCCGGGCCACGTCCAGGTTGCCGCCGAGATCGACGACGGCCTGCATGGTGTAGACGTCGACGGTCGACTGCGTCAGCTGGGCATGGAACAGCAGGCCGGACTGCAGCGGCGACAGCGGCCAGACATCGGTCAGGGTCGGGTAGGTCCGCTCCCACTCGTCGATATCCGACTGCGTGACCTGCAGCAGTGGCAGATCCGAGGGGGTGCGGCCACCCGCGTCGGGCCGCTGCGCGTGCCGTGCCAGCGCGGTCAGCGCGGCGACCCAGATATCGGCGAACTCCTGCACGCGATCCCGGGTCAGCAGGCCGGTCGGGAAGGCGAACGAGGCGCCGAGTTCCGGGCCGTCCGGGCCGTCGGTGACGATCGCGTTGATGTCGAGCGTCGCGTTGGCGGGCATGTCCGGATCCATCTCGGCATCCAGCTGTCCCAGATCGGCGACCGGCGCCCAGCCCAGTTCGGCGAGCTGCGTGGACATCTCGTCCGCGTCCGCCGCCGCGCCCGCGCCGGTGGAGACCCGGCCCAGGTAGTTGAAGCTGATCTGACCGGCCCCGCCGACCCGATCCGCCGTCTCCGGGTTGAGGTGGCGCAGCATGCCGTAGCCGAGACCCTTGTCGGGTACGGCGAGCAACTGCTCCTTCACCGATTTCACGATGTCGCCGAGGGCCTTTCCGCCCGCGAACGCGTCGCGGAGATCGGCGCCGGCCAGGTCCAGGCGTACCGGATAGGCGCTGGTGAACCAGCCGACCGTCCGGGACAGGTCCGCCCCGGGGACGACCTCCTCCTCGCGGCCGTGGCCCTCGAGTTTGACCAGCGTTGCGCCACCGGCGGATTCGCCGCGCCAGCGGCTGACCGCCAGCGCCAGCGCCGACAGCAGGCCGTCGTTGACGCCACCCCGGTACAGGCCCGGGATCGCGGTCAGCACCGCCTCGGTCACCGCCGCGGGCAGGGTCACCCGCACCCGGTCGAGGGTGGCGAACGTGTCGACGGCCGGATCGAAGGCCCGGCTGCCCAGCAGCGGATCCGGGGTCTGCGAAACCTGTTGCCAGAACGGCAGTTCCGCGACCCGCTGCGGTTCGGCCGCGGCGTCGACCAGGGCGTGGGCCCAGCGGCGCAGCGAGGTTCCGGTCGGTTGCAGGCTCACCGGCTGACCGGCGGACAGCTGCGACCAGGCGATGGCGAAGTCCGGGATCAGGATGCGCCAGGACACGCCGTCGATCGCGAAGTGATGCCCGACGACCAGGAGCACATCCCGGCGCGTACCGGTGAAGGCGAACCAGACGAATTGCAGCATCACCGCATTCGAGGGATCCAGCCGGCCGAGCGCGGCGTCGTATTCGGCACTGGCGCGCCGCGACAGGTCGGTCTCGTCGATATCGCCGGGCAGTTCCACCCGGTGCACGAGCGCGTCGACGTCGACCGCACCCGGCGCCAGTGTCTCGAACACCCAGCCGTCGGAGGTGTTGCCGCGCAACCGCGCTCGCAGCGCGTCGTGATGGTCGATCACCGCCGCGAGGGTGCCGACCAGCGTCGGCCGGTCGATGCCCTCGGGTACCCGCAGCGCCATCGTCTGCGAGAACCGCTGGAACGCCGACCCGTCGGCGAGGATCGACGCCAGGATCGGCGTCGACGGGATGTCGCCGACCCCGCCACCCGGCAGTTCCGCCAGCGTCCGCTGCGCCGATTCGCCACCGCGCGTGGCGATTTCGGCCAGCGCGGCAATGCTGCGGCGTTCGAAGACGTCGCGGGGGGTGAAGACGATGCCGCGGGCCTTCGCGCGGGAGACCAGTTGGATGGACAGGATGGAGTCGCCGCCGAGGGCGAAGAACGAATCGTCCAGGCCGATCTGGTCGGTGCCGAGGACCTCGGTGAACACCTGGGCGAGGATCGTCTCGATCTCGGTGGCCGGGGCGCGGTAGTCGCGGGCGGCGACGACCGGTTCGGGCAGGGCACGGCGGTCGAGTTTGCCGACCGGGGTGAGCGGGATCTCGTCGAGGACGGTGATCGCGGCGGGCACCATGTGCGGGGGCAGGATCGCCGCGACGTGGTCGCTGACCTCGGTCACGTCGATGGTGTGGCCGGGGACCGGTTTCACGTAGGAGGCGAGGATCGTCGCGCCGGCGGCGGTGTCGCGGCCCATGGTGAAGGCGAAGTCGACGTCGGGGTGGCGGGACAGGACGGCGTCGATCTCGCCGAGTTCGATACGGAACCCGCGGATCTTCACCTGGAAATCGCTGCGCCCCACATAATCCAGCTCCCACGACCGCGCGACCGCGTCGGTGGTCGTGGCCGTGGTGTGGTGGTCCGGCTTCGGATACCACCGCACCACGTCACCGGTGCGGTACATCCGCGAGCCGTCGAGGCTGTACGGGTTGGCCACGAACCGTTCCGCGGTCAGCCCGAACCGCTGATGGTAGCCACGCGCCACCGCACCACCGGCCAGATACAGCTCACCGGCCACACCCGGCGGCACCGGGTTCAACCGGTTGTCCAGCACCAGCGCCGACATGCCGTGCACCGGCGTACCGACGGTGATGTGATCACCCGGATACAGGCGGGCATACGTGGAGATGATCGTGGTCTCCGTCGGCCCGTACGCGTTGAAGTACTTACGGCCCGGCTGCCACTTCGCCAGCAACTCCGGTGTGGTGACATCGCCACCGACCGAGGTGACCAGCAACTGTGCCTGGTCGTCGGGGTCCATCGTGCCGAGCACGGCCGGGGTGATGATCGTGTGGGTGACCTGCTCGGCGCGCAGCAGGTCCGCGAGATCACTGCCGCCGATGATGTCCGGGGGTGTGATGACCAGGGTGGCGCCGATGTAGAAGGCGCACACCCATTCCAGTACCGACGGGTCGAAGCTCGGCGAGCAGATGTGCAGGAACCGGTGATGCGGTTCCAGCCCGTACAACCCGGTCGCGACATCGGCGAGACCACCGAGACCGGCGTGGGTGACGGTGACACCCTTGGGTTTACCCGTCGACCCCGACGTGTAGATCACATACGCCGGATGGGTCATCCGCAACGGCGACAACCGATCCGCGTCCGTCACCGGCGCCGAAGACATTGCCGCACAGGCGATGTCGGTGGCCGGGTCGTCGAGCACCAGCCAATCCACATCGGTGGGCAACCGATCCACATACGTGGTGGCGGTGATACCGAGGACCGCGGCGGAGTCGGTGAGCATGTGCCGCACCCGATCCTCGGGATAGGTCGGGTCGACCGGGATGTGTGCGCCACCGGCTTTGGTGATCGCCAGGACCGCGAGCACCATCTCGAACGAGCGCGGCAGCGACACCGCGACCAGCTTCTCCGGTCCGACACCACGTCCGATCAGCACGCGAGCCAGCCGCGACGACAGGTCGTCGAGCTCACCGTAGGTCACCGAACGACCCTGATACCGCACCGCAAGCCGATCACGACCCAGCTTGAGGCCCTCGGTCATCAGGTCCGGCAGCAGGCCGGTGGCCATGACGTCGTCGCCGTGCACCTCGGTGAGCAGCCGGTACTCGTCGTCCGACAGCAGCGGCAGGTCACCGACCGCCGACTCGGGCGCCGCGACGATACCTTCCAGCAGCCGGGTGAATCGCTGCGCGAACACCTCGACCGTGGCGTCGTCGAAAAGATCACGGGCGAACGAGAATTCGGCGTACATACCGTTCTCGGCGTCCGCGGATTCCCGGATCGTCAGCGACAGATCGAATTTGGCGGTGTCGACCTCGAAATCGACCGCGCTGACCCGCAATCCGGGCAGTTCGAAGGTGCTCTCCGGCAGGTTCTCGAAGGACAGTGCGACCTGGAACAGGGGTGTGCGTGCGGTGGATCGTTCGGGGTTGACCAGTTCCACCAGGCGTTCGAACGGGATATCCGCATGCGCGAACGCCTGCAGATCACCGTCCTTCGTCGCCGCCACCAACTGCTCGAACGACTCCCCACCGGTCACCCGGCTCCGCAACACCAGCGTGTTCACGAACATCCCGATCACCGAATCCAACTCGGCCTCACCACGACCGGCCACCGGCGTCCCCACCACAATGTCCCCGGTCCCCGACAACCGCGCCAACAGGACCGCCAACGCCGCATGCACCACCATGAACAACGTCGCATTCTGCGACCGCGCCACCCCTACCAAACCCCGATGCGTCTGCGTCGAGATCGGGAACACCACCCGGCCACCGGCAAACGACGCCACCGCCGGCCGACCCCGATCCGCCGGCAGATTCAACTCATCCGGCACCCCCGCCAGCGCCGACCGCCAGAACCGCGCCTGACCCGACAACAAACTCGCCGGATCATCCTCCGAACCCAGCAACTCCCGCTGCCACACACTGTAATCCGCATACTGCACCGCCAACGGCGCCCACCCCGGCACCCCACCCGCCGACCGCGCCGCATACGCCACCATCACATCCCGCGTCAACGGACCCATCGACCAGCCATCCGCGGCAATATGATGCGCCACGAACACCAACACGAACTCACCCGCCGTGTCGGTCACCTCGAACAACCGGATCCGGAACGGCACCTCCACCGTCACATCGAAACCCGCCGACACCACCCCGGCCACCGCACCCGGCACATCCGCCGCGGTCACCGGGACCGGGACGACACTCACCGGCATCGCCGACACCGGCAACACCCGCTGCACCGGACCACCGGCACCACCGGGATACATCGTCCGCAGGATCTCGTGCCGCCCTACGACATCCGACACCGCAGCACCCAGCGCCGCCACATCCAGCGACCCCGACAACCGGATCGCCACCGGAATATTGTTCACCGCCGACGCCGTATCGAACTGGTTCAAGAACCACATCCGAGACTGCGCCAACGACAACGGCACCCGATCCGGACGCACACCACCCACCAACGGCGGACGGCCGCCGGCGCCGGCGTGTTCCTCGACCTTGGCGGCCAGTCCGGCCACCGTCGACGCCTCGAACACCGTGCGCACGGGGACCCGGGTGTCCAGTGCCGCACCGATCCGGGCGGCGACCTGCGTGGCGAGCAGCGAGTTGCCGCCGAGCGCGAAGAAGTCGTCGTCGGCGCCGACGCGCTCGACCCCGAGCACCTCGGCGAATACCGACGCCACCACTTCCTCGATCGGGGTGGCGGCCGCGCGGAACGCGGTGACCTCGAACTCGGGCGCCGGCAACGCCTTCCGATCCAGCTTGCCGTTGGCATTCAGCGGCAACGCCTCGAGCACCACGAACGCCGCGGGCACCATGTACGACGGCAGTGTCGACGCGAGCGCCGACTTCACCACCGCGACATCGACTTCCGCGTCACCGGGCACCAGGTAGGCCACCAGGCGATCACCGGTGCGCGCATCCGATACCGCCAGCACGGCCACCTGCGCGACCTCCGGCAGCGCCAGCAGCGCGGCCTCGATCTCGCCGAGCTCGATCCGGAAACCACGGATCTTCACCTGGAAGTCCGTCCGGCCCCGATACTCCAACTCACCGCCGGCATTCCACGCCACCAGATCACCGGTGCGATACATCCGCGCACCCGGGGTGAACGGGTCGGCGACGAACCGATCCGCGCTCAGGTCGGGCCGGCCGAAGTAGCCGCGCGCCAATTGCGCACCGGCCAGGTACAACTCACCGGAGACGCCGTCGGGCACCGGATGCAGCCGGGCATCGAGGACATACGCCTGCGAATTCCATTCCGGCGCACCGATGGACACCGATACCGCATCGAAGTCGGTCACCCGATGACTGGTGATCGACACCGCTGCCTCGGTGGGGCCGTAAAGGTTGAACAACTCCGCGGAATTACCCCGCCGGAACCGCTGCGCCGTCGCCGCCGGCAACGCCTCACCGATCGCCAACACCCGACGCAACGACTCGCCCAGCGCGCCATTCGATTCCGTCAACAACGCATCCAGCATCGACGGAACCACATGCAACGTGGTCACCCGGGCCGACCGCATCAGCTCGTTGAGGTAGCCGGGATCCCGATGGCCGTCGGCCTCCGCGATCACCAACCGGCCACCGGACACCGCCGCCGACCAGAACTCCCAGACCGAGAGGTCGAAGGTCGCCGCGGTCTTGAGCAGTACCGCGTCGTCGGCGCCGAGGCCGAATTCGGCAGTCTTCCACAGCAACTGGTTGACGACCGCCGCGTGCGGCACCGCCACACCCTTCGGCCGGCCCGTCGAACCGGACGTGAAGATCACGTACGCGGTATTCGCCGGATGCAGCGACTCGGGGCGGTCCGCGTCGGTGATCGGATCGCCCGGCACGGCGGCCGTATCGATCCGGTCGATCTCGATGATCGCGCGATCCGGGGCCGCGGCGAACGCGGTCTCCGTATTCGTCAGCACGCACACCGGGTCGGCGGTCTCGAGGATGTAGGCCACCCGCTCGGCGGCCTGATCGGGATCCACCGGCACATACGCGCCGCCGGCGGCCGATACCGCGTACATCGCGACCACCAGATCCACCGACCGGCGGATCGCCAGCGCCACCCGCGACTCCGGGCCGACCCCGAACGAGATCAGGTGCCGCGCCAGGCGATTCACCCGATCACCGAGTTCGGCATAGGTGATCTCGGCGCCGTCCGGGCCGACCAGCGCCACCGCGCCGGGCCGCTGCGCCACGCTCGCGGCGAGCAGTGCGGCCAGCGTCGCCTGCTCGGCGTCATCCGGCAGCTCGTGCCCGGTCGCATTGCGGGCCAGCAGCGCCCGATCCCGCTCGGCGGTATCGAGCAGTTCGTAGTCGCCGACCGCGACGGCCGGCGCGGACACGATGGCGTCGAGCAGGCGGCCGAACCGATCCACGAAGCCCTGCACCGTATCCCGATCGAACAGATCGGTGGCGTAGGTGAAGAAGCCGCTGATGCCCTCCGGCCGCCCGGTGTCGCCGTAGCGATCGGTCGCGATCAGGTGCAGATCGAATTGCGAGATGTGCGTGTCGAAGTCGACGCCGGCCACCTGCAATCCGGGCAGTTCCAGCTCGGTGCGGGCCAGGTTCTGGAACGACAGGCCCACCTGGAACAGCGGATGCCGGGCCGTCGACCGGACCGGGTTCAGCACCTCCACGAGGCGCTCGAACGGCACGTCCGCATTGGCGAACGCCGCGATATCGGTCTCCCGCTGGCGCGCCAGCAGTCCGGTGAACGACTCACCGGCGTCCACCCGGGTCCGGAAGACCAGGGTGTTGACGAACATGCCGATCAGATCGTCGAGGGCGGCCTCACCGCGACCGGCCATCGGGGTGCCGATCGCGATGTCGTCGGTGCCGGACAACCGCGACAGCAGCACGGCCAGCGCGGTGTGCATCACCATGAACAGCGTGGCGCCCTCGCCGCGCGCCAATTCGACCAGCGCCCGGTGGGTTTCGACGTTCACCTGCAGTTCGACGCGGCCACCGGTGAACGACTGCACCGGCGGGCGCGGCCGATCCGAGGGCAGATCCAGCTGATCCGGCAGACCGGCCAGCGCCTGCCGCCAGTAGGTGACCTGTTTGGCGGCCACCGAACCCGGATCCTGTTCGTCGCCGAGCAGTTCGCGCTGCCAGATGCTGTAGTCCGCGTACTGGATCGGCAGCGGCGGCCACGCGGGTGCGGAGCCGGTCGCGCGGGCCGCGTACGCGGCCACCAGATCCCGGGTCAGCGGGCCCATCGAGGAGCCGTCGCCGGAGATGTGGTGCACCACCATGGCGAGGACGAATTCGGCGGCGGTTCCGGCGATCCGGTAGAGCGCCACCCGCATCGGCACCTCGGCGGTGACGTCGAAGGCGGTATTGGTCAGGTCGACGATCGCCGCCTCGATACCCTCGACCGGCACCGTGCGGATCTCGACGGCGGGCACCGCGTCCGCGACCGGCAGGATCACCTGCACCGGGCCGCTGTCGGTCTGCGGGTACACCGTCCGCAGGATCTCGTGCCGCGCCACCACGTCCTGGACCGCCGCCTGCAGCGCCGGTACGTCCAGCGCGCCGGACAGCCGCACGGCGACCGGCACGTTGTAGGCCGCGGAGGTCGAATCGTGTTCCCCGGCGGCGAACCGGTTGAGGAACCACATCCGCTGCTGCGCCAGCGACAGCGGAATCCGTTCCGGCCGTGGGCCGGCCGTGAGGGCCTTCCGGCCACCGGCGCCCGCGTGCTGTTCGACGCGGGTCGCCAGCGCGGCCACGCTGGAGGCCTCGAACAGCAGGCGCACCGGCACCCGCGCGTTCAGCGCCTCACCGAGCCGGGCGGCGACCTGGGTCGCGAGCAGCGAATTGCCGCCCCAGGCGAAGAAGTCGTCGTCGAGGCCGATGGTGCCGGGCTGGATGCGCAGCACGTCGGCGAAGCTGTCGGCGACGATCTGCTCGATCGGGGTGGCCGGCGCCCGGAACACCGCCTTCTCGAAGGTGGGCTCCGGCAACGCCTTCCGGTCGAGTTTGCCGTTCGCGTTCAGCGGCAGCCCGTCGAGTTCCAGGAAGGCGGCGGGCACCATGTACGACGGCAGTTCCGCCGCCAGGGCGGTCTGCATGACGGTGGTCTCGAGCCGTTCCGGATCACCCACGACGTAGGCGACGAGGCGGTCGCCGAGGTGCGGATCGGTGTGCGCCACCACCGCGGTCGCGGTGACGTGCGGCTGCCGCAGCAGCGCGGCCTCGATCTCGCCGAGCTCGATCCGGAAACCACGGATCTTCACCTGGAAGTCCGTCCGGCCCCGATACTCCAACTCACCGCCGGCATTCCACGCCACCAGATCACCGGTGCGATACATCCGCGCACCGGTCGCGCCGAACGGGTTGGCCACGAACCGATCCGCGGTCAGATCCGCGCGGCCGAAGTAGCCGCGGGCCAACTGCGCACCGGCGAGATACAACTCGCCGGAGACACCGACCGGTACCGGGCGCAGTCGCGCGTCGAGGACGTAGACCTGCGAATTCCATTCCGGCGCACCGATGGACACCGACACCACATCCGCATCGGTCACCCGATGACTGGTGATCGACACCGCCGCCTCGGTCGGACCGTACAGATTGAACAACTCCGCGGAATTACCCCGCCGGAACCGCTGCGCCGTCGCCGCCGGCAACGCCTCACCGATCGCCAACACCCGACGCAACGAAACACCCAGCGCGCCATTCGATTCCGTCAACAACGCATCCAGCATCGACGGAACCACATGCAACGTCGTGACTTCCGCGGATCGCAGCAGCCGGTTCAGATATGCCGGATCCCGATGGCCGTCCGCGGCGGCGACGACCACCCGGCCGCCGGACGCCGCGGCGGTCCAGAACTCCCACACCGACAGGTCGAAGCTCGCCGCGGTCTTCAGCAGCACCGCGTCCGCGACGCCGAGACCGAATTCCGCGGTCTTCCACAGCAACTGGTTGACGACCGCCGCGTGCGGCACCGCCACACCCTTCGGCCGGCCCGTCGAACCGGACGTGAAGATCACGTACGCGGTGTTGCCGGGGCCGAACGGATCGAACAGTTCGTCCGGCTCGATCGGCGCGTCGTCGTAGCGGGACAGGTTCAGCTCGTCGACCCGGATGGCGCGGTTCACCACGGCCTCGGCCGTCGACGTGCTGAGGACGCAGGCCGGGGCGGCGGTACGCAGGATGTACTCGACCCGGTCGGCGGGCTGGGACGGGTCGATCGGCACATACGCCGCACCCGTCTTCGTGACCGCGTACATGGCCACGATCAGGTCCACCGAGCGCGGCATCGCCAGCGCCACCCGGTCCTCGAGCCCGACGCCGAGGTCGAGCAGGTACCGGGCCAGCCGGTTCACCCGCGCGTCCAGCTCGGCATAGGTCAGGATCTCCTGCGGCGCACCGGAACCGGATTCGTCGGCGACCACCGCGACCGCGTCCGGATGCGCCGCGACCGTCGCGTCCAGCAATGCCGCCAGCGTCGCGTCGGCCGTCGGCAGCGGATGCCCGGTCGCATTCCAGGACCGCAGGATCCGGGTGTTCTCGTCCGCGTCGAGCAGTTCGATGTCACCGACCCGCACACCCGCGTCCGCGACCACCGCGTCCAGCACCCGGACGAACCGATCCGCGAAGCCCTGCACCGTCGCCTCGTCGAACAGGTCGACGGCGTAACCGAATTCGGTGACGATCTCGGCCGGTGCGCCGTTGTCGGCGTACCGGTCGTACAGCGTGACGTGCAGATCCGTCTTGGCCAGCTGGGAGTCGAAGTTCACCGCGCTCACCGCCAGGCCGGGCAGCTGGAACGCGGTCTCGGCGAGGTTCTGGAACGACAGGCCGACCTGGAACAGCGGATTGCGCGCGGTCGACCGCACCGGATTGAGCACCTCCACCAGGCGCTCGAACGGCACGTCCGCGTTGGCGAACGCCTCGAGGTCGCGCTCGCGCACCTCGGCCAGCAGATCGGCGAAGGTGGCGTTGCCGTCCACGGCGGTGCGGAACACCAGGGTGTTGACGAACATGCCGATCAGATCGTCGAGTTCGCGCTCACCACGACCGGCGATCGGGGTGCCGACGGCGATGTCGCCGGTCCCGGACAGCCGGGCCAGCAGCACGGCCAGCGCCGCGTGCACCACCATGAACAGCGACGCGTTGTTGGCGCGGGCCAGCGCGTGCAGGTCGGCGTGCCGCCGCGGATCGATCTCGAAGCGAATCGCCTTGCCCTGGAACGACTGTGCCGGGGGCCGCGGCCGGTCCGTCGGCAGCTCCAGCTGATCGGGCAGGCCGCCGAGGGCCGCCTTCCAGTAGGCGACCTGGTGGGCGGCAACCGATTCCGGATCGTCCTCGATACCCAGTACCGCGCGCTGCCACAGCGCGTAGTCCGCGTACTGCAACGGCAGCGGCTGCCACTGCGGCGCCTCGCCCTGTACGCGGGCCGCGTAGGCGGCCATCACGTCCCGGGCCAGCGGTCCCATCGAGGATCCGTCCGCGGACACGTGGTGGACAGTGAAGGCCAGCACGTGCTGGTCGGCGTCGTCCGCGGTGTCCAGCACCCGGAACAGCGCCACCGCGAGCGGTACCTCGACGGTGACATCGAAGGTGGTGAGCGCGAATCCGATGATCCGGTCCAGCAATTCGGCCTCGCCGACCTCGACCGGCGCCAGCGCGGGCGCGACCTCGGCGGCGGACAGGATCACCTGGTGCGGACCGTCCGCGGAGCGCGGATAGACCGTCCGCAACACCTCGTGCCGCGAGATCACGTCGCCGATGGCGCGTTCCAGCGCGGCCACGTCCAGTGCGCCGGACAGCCGCACCGCCAGCGGGATGTTGTCCACCGCGGAGGTGGTGGTGTCGAACTGGTTGAGGAACCAGTACCGCTGCTGGGCCGGTGACAGCGGAACCTGTTGCGGTCGTTCGCCTGCCACCAGCGGTGGCCGGTGCCGGCCGGTGCCGACGCCGGATTCCAGTCGCGCGGCCAGCGCCGCCACCGACGACGCCTCGAACAGATCGCGCACGGCGAGCTGCACATCGAGGGCCGCGCCGAGGCGGGCGGTCACCTGGGTGGCGATCAGCGAGTTGCCGCCCAGTTCGAAGAAGTCGTCGTCCACGCCGACGCGCGCGACACCCAGGACGTCACCGAAGGTTCCGGCGACGATCTCCTCGATCGGCGTGGACGGCGCGCGGAAGACCTTCGCCTCGAACACCGGCGCGGGCAGCGCGCGGCGGTCGAGCTTGCCGGAGGCGTTGAGCGGGAAGGCATCCAGCACCACGAACGCCGACGGCACCATATAGGCGGGCAGCGCGTCGGTCAGTTCGGCGCGCACCCGATCCGGGTCGATCGGGCTCGCCGGCACCAGGTAGCCGACCAGTTGGTCGCCGAGCCGGTCGTCGGACCGGACAACCACGACCGCCTGCGCGACGGATTCGAGGGCGGTGAGCGCGGATTCGATCTCGCCGAGCTCGATCCGCAGGCCGCGCAGCTTCACCTGGAAGTCGGTGCGGCCCAGGTATTCGATCTCGCCACCGGGGGTCCACTTCACCAGGTCGCCGGTGCGGTACATCCGCTCACCGGTGCCGTGCGGATCGGCCACGAACCGGTCCGCGGTCAGGTCCGGGCGCGACACGTAGCCGCGCGCCAGCTGCACGCCCGCGAGATACAGTTCGCCCGCGACACCCGGCGGCACCGGCCGCAACCGCGAATCCAGCACGTAGACACGGGTGTTGAACACCGGGCGGCCGATCGGCACCGACGCGGTGTCGGCGTCGGTCACCTCGTGATAGGTGACGTCGACGGCGGCCTCGGTCGGACCGTACAGGTTGTGCAGGCCGGCGCCGGTCAGTTCGACCAGGCGCCGGGCCGTGGTGGCGGGCAGCGCCTCGCCGGAGGCGAACACCCGGAACAGCGAGAGAGCCTGCGCGGCAGCGTCTCCGGCGGCGTCCAGGGCGGCGACGAACACCGACAGCATGGACGGCACGAAATGCGCCGTGGTGACCCGCTCGGCGGCGATGACCTGGAGCAGGTACGCCGGATCCCGGTGCCCGTCGGGCTTGGCGACCACCAGGCGCGCGCCGACCTGCAAGGGCCAGAAGAACTCCCACACCGAGACGTCGAACGTGGCCGGCGTCTTCTGCAGGACGGTATCGGTCTCGTCGAGGTCGTACTGGTCCTGCATCCACACCAGGCGGTTGACGATCGCCCGGTGGCCGATGACCACGCCCTTGGGACGGCCGGTCGAACCGGAGGTGAAGATCGTGTACGCGGCGTTCGAATCACGTAGCGGGGCAAGCCGATCCGCGTCCGACACCGGCGCGTCCGAATATCCGGACAGGTCGAGTTCGTCGATGCGCAACGCACCGGCCGGGACGGTGTCCGCGTCGGCGGCGGTCGTCAGCACGCAGAGCGGGGCGGCGGTCTCCAGCACGTACTGGGTCCGCTCGGCCGGATGATCCGGATCCAGCGGCACGTACACACCACCGGCCACGCTCACCGCGTACATGCCGAGCACCAGCTCGATCGAGCGCCGCATACCCAGCGCCACCGGCACATCCGGGCCGACACCGAGCGAGATCAGGTGCCGCGCCAGCCGATTCACCCGTCCGGCGAATTCGGCGTAGGACAGACTCGTCCCCTCGAACGTCAGCGCGATCGCGTCCGGGGTGCGGGCCACCTGCGCGGCGAACATCGACGGCAGCGTCAGCGCCCGGGTACCGGCCGCCTTGCCGAGTACCAGCCGCTCGACGTCGTAGGCGGTCGCGTTCCAGTTGCCGAGCACCAATCGGCGCTCGTCGGCGTCGAGCAAGTCGATATCGCCGACCACGACGGCCGGATCGGCGGCCACCGCCGCCAGCACCCGCAGCAGCCGCTGCGCGAAACCCGCGACCGTGCGCGCGTCGAACATATCGGTGGCATAGGCGAATTCGGCGTCCATACCCAGCACTGCCCCGTCGGGAGCGAAGCGCTCGGTCAGGTTCAGGTGCAGATCGAACTTCGCGGTGACCACGTCCAGCGGCACCGCGGCCACCTCGAGGCCCGGCAGTTCGAACGAGGCCGCGCCGGTGTTCTGGAACGACAGCATCACCTGGAACAACGGATGCCGCGCCTGCGACCGCGCCGGGTTCAGGATCTCCACCAGCCGCTCGAACGGCAGATCCGCCTGCCCGAACGCGGCCAGGTCGCCATCCTTCGTCCGGGCCAGCACGGCCGCGAAGGTGTCGCCCGCCGGTACCGCGGTCCGCAGCACCAGCGTGTTGACGAACATGCCGATGGCGTCGTCGAGGACGGCCTCACCGCGACCGGCGACGGCGGTGCCGACGGCGATGTCGTCGGCGCCGGTCAGCCGGGCCAGCAGGGCCGCAAAGGCCGCGTGCACCACCATGAACAGGCTCGCGCCGTGTTCGCGGGCCACCGCGTGCGCGGCCCGTACCACCTCGGCGTCGACCGAGAACTCGTGTACGCCACCACGATTCGAGGCGACGGCCGGACGCGGCCGGTCCGATGGCAGATCCAGCTGATCGGGCAGTCCGGCCAGCGACCGGGACCAGTAGCCGACCTGCCCGGCGATCAGCGACTGCGCGTCGTCCTCGGAACCCAGCGTCTCCCGTTGCCACAGCGCGTAATCCGCGTACTGCACCGGCAGCGGCGCCCAGCCCGGCGCCGCACCGTGCGAGCGCGCCGCGTAGGCGATCATCACGTCCCGGGCCAGCGGTCGCATCGACCAGCCGTCACCGGAGATGTGGTGCACCACCACGACCAGCACATGGTCCGGCACCGGTCCGTCGATCCGGAACAGGCCCGCCCGCACCGGCACCTCGGCGGTGACGTCGAAACCACCCAGCACCAGTTCGCCGATCCGATCCGGCAACTGCGCCTCGGTGATCGGAATCGGTTGCAACACAGGGTATTCGGAGCCCACAGGCAGGATCACCTGAACGCCTTGGCCGTCGGCGGTCTCCGGATACACCGTGCGCAGCACCTCGTGCCGATCGACGACATCCGCGACGGCCTGCCGCAGCGCGTCCACGTCGAGGTCGCCGCGCAACCGCACCGCCAGCGGGAGGTTGTAGGCCGCGCTCGCTGTGCTGGTCGCGGTCGCTCCGCTCCCGGTATCGAACCGGTTGAGGAACCACATCCGCTGCTGCGCCAGCGACAGCGGAATCCGTTCCGGCCGTGGGCCGGCCACCAGCGCGCGGCGGCCGCCGGCCCCCGCGTGACTCTCCAGCCGGGCGGCCAGCAGACCCACCGCCGGCGCCTCGAACAGCAACCGGACCGGGATGCGGGTGTCCAGCGCGGCGCCGAGCCGCGCGGTCACCTGGGTCGCGATCAGCGAATTGCCACCCAGATCGAAGAAGTCGTCGTCGAGACCGACCGGCCGCAGCGCGGCGGTATCGGCCCGTGCCGCCGCCAGGCCCAGCACCTCGGCGAAGACCGAGGCCACCAGCTCCTCGATCGGCGTGGTGGGAGCACGGAATTCCTGCGACAGGAACGGCGGATCGGGCAGCGCCCGGCGGTCCAGCTTGCCGTTCGCGTTGAGCGGCAGCGCATCCAGCACCACGATCGCGGCAGGCACCATATAGGAGGGCAGCCGGTCCGTCAGCCGCGCTCGCAGCGCGTCCACGTCCACCTCGTCGCCGACCACATAGCCGACCAGCCGGTCGCCGGTGTGCTCGTCGGAGCGCACCACCGCGACCGCCTGCGCCACCGAATCGTCCGCGGTGAGCGCGGATTCGATCTCGCCGAGCTCGATCCGCAGACCGCGCAGCTTCACCTGGAAGTCGGTCCGGCCCAGGTAGACGATGGCGCCACCCGCGGACCGGCGCACCAGGTCACCGGTGCGGTACATGCGGGAGCCGATCTCCCCGATCGGATTGGCCACGAACCGATCCGCGGTCAGGTCGGCCCGGCCGACGTAGCCGCGCGCCACCTGGTCGCCCGCGAGATACAGTTCGCCCGCGACCCCCGGCGGCACCGGGTGCAGCCGCGAATCCAGCACGTACGCCTGGGCATTCCACACCGGCAGGCCGATCGGCACCGCGCCGCGGACCTCGGGTGCGACAGGCGCGTGGGTGGCGTGCACGGTGAATTCGGTGGGGCCGTACAGGTTGTACAGCGCCGCGTCGCCGATGCGGCGGAACGCGGCCACCGTCTCGCCGGTGAACGCCTCACCGGCGATCAGCAGCGCGCGCAGCGACGAGATCGACGCCCGTCCGGCACCCGCGGGGAGCCGCGCATCGGATGCCGTCTCGCCGACCGCCCCGGCGAATACGGTGAGCATCGACGGGACGAACGAGGTCATCGTCACCTGCTCGGCGGCGATCACCTCGGCCAGGTACTGCGGATCGCGATGCCCGTCGGGACTCGCCACGACCATCCGGCCGCCGACCGCCAAGGGGCCGAACAGCTCCCACACCGACACGTCGAAGGTGGCGGGGGTCTTGAACAGCACCACATCCCGCTCGTCGATGCCGTATTCGCCCGTGATCCAGCGGATCTGGTTGACGACGGCCGAGTGCGGCACCGCCACGCCCTTGGGCCGGCCGGTGGAACCGGAGGTGAAGATGACGTACGCCGGATGCGACGGCCGCAGCGTGCCGTGCCGTTCCGCGTCGGTCAGCGGGGCGTCCGAGTAGGCCGTCAGGTCGAGTTCGTCGACGTTCAGCGTCGGCGCCTCGGTCGCGAAATCGTCCCGCGCGGTGGTCAGTACGCAGACCGGTCGCGCGGTGGCCAGCACATATCCGATGCGCTCGGCGGGCTGATCGAGATCCAGTGGCACATAACCACCGCCGGCCGCGTGCACGGCGTAGGCGGCGACGACCAGATCCACCGATCGCCGCATGCCCAGCGCGACCAGGCTTTCCGGCCGCACCCCGGCCTCGACCAGGCGACGCGCCAGCCGGTGCACCCGGCCCGCGAACTCGGCGTAGGTCAGGGTCTGCCCGGCCTCGCGGTCCACGATCGCCACGGCATCCGGGGTGGCCCGCACCTGTGCGGTGAACAGGTCGATCAGCGTTGCGGCCGAACCGATCTCGTGCCGGGTGTCGTTCCACACCCGCAGTTCCTGCAACGCCTCGGTGGCGTCCAGCAGCGGGAAGTCGCCGATCGGCCGGTCCGGGGTGGACACGATGGCCTTCAGCAGCCGCTGGAACCGGCGAGCGAACCGTGTGATCGTCTCGGCGTCGAAAAGGTCGGTGGCGTAGATGAATTCGGCGACCATGCCGCCCGGCGCCGGCGTGCCGTTACCGCTCGCGGACGCGACCTGCGCCTGTTCCGTCAGCACCAGCTGCAGGTCGAATTTCGCCGTATCGATCGGCAGGTCGACCCCGCTGACCGTCAGGCCCGGCAACTCCAGCGAGTTCTGCCCGGTGTTCTGGAACGACAGCATCACCTGGAACAACGGATGCCGCGCCTGCGACCGCGCCGGGTTCAGGATCTCCACCAGCCGCTCGAACGGCAGGTCGGAGTGCCCGAACGCCGCGAGGTCGGCCGCCCGCACCGACTCCAGCAGGTCACCGAAGCCAACGCCACCGTCCACCTCGGTGCGCAGCACCAGGGTGTTGACGAACATGCCGATCAGGTCGTCGAGCGCGCGCTCGCCACGACCCGCCACCGGGGTACCGATCGCGATGTCGGTCTCCCCCGACAGCCGCGACATCAGCAGCGCCAGCGCGGCATGGGTCGCCATGAACAGCGTCGCGCCGCGCGCGCGGGCCAGTTCGGCCAGCCGCGCGTGCACGTCGGCGTCGATGCGGAAGGTGTGGGTCGCGCCGCGGCCGGAGGCGACCGCCGGACGCGGCCGGTCGGCCGGCAGGTCCAGCTGTTCCGGCAGGCCGCGCAGGGTGTCGCGCCAGAACGAGATCTGTTGTGCGATGACCGATTCCGGGTCGGCCTCGTTGCCGAGGACCTCGCGCTGCCACAGCGCGTAGTCGGCGTACTGGACCGGCAGTGGCTGCCAGGCGGGTTCGCCGCCGTCGACGCGGGCGCCGTAGGCGGCCATCACGTCCCGGGTCAGCGGGCCCATCGAGAAACCGTCCGCCGAGATGTGATGCACCACCAGGCCGAGGATGTGCTCGGTGGGGCTGATCTCGAACAGCCGGGCCCGGAACGGCACCTCGGTCGTCACGTCGAAGGCGGTCAGCACCAGCTCCGAGAGCCGTTGCGGCAGTTCGGCCTCGGTGACCTCGATCGGGGTCAGATCGGGGATGACCCGTCCGGTCGGCACGATCTGCTGATACGGCGCACCGTCGGATTCCGGATAGTGGGTCCGCAGCGATTCGTGGCGGGCCAGGACGTCCGCCACCGCGATCTGCAACGCCTGCCGGTCCAGCAGGCCCGAAAGCCGTACGGCCGCAGGGATGTTGTCGACCGCCGACTCCGGATCGAACCGGTTGAGGAACCACATGCGCTGCTGGGCCAGCGACAACGGCACCCGGTCGGGGCGCTGCTGCGGCTCGAGCGGTGCGTGGTTGCTCGTGTCGGTGCGGGTTTCGGTGCGGGCGGCGAGGGCGGTGACGGTGGGTGCGTCGAACAGGTCGCGGACGCCGACGCGGGTGTGCAGTGCGGTGGACAGGCGGGCGGCGACCTGGGTGGCGATCAGGGAGTTGCCGCCGAGGGCGAAGAAGTCGTCGTCGAGTCCGACCCGGTCGGCGCCGAGGACCTCGGCGAACACGGTCGCGACGATCTCCTGTACCGGGGTGGTGGGGGCCCGGAACACCGCCGCTTCGACCGTGGGTGCGGGCAGGGCCTTGCGGTCGAGTTTGCCGGAGGCGTTGAGCGGCAGCGTGTCCAGGACCATGAAGGTGGCGGGCACCATGTAGCCGGGGATACGGCGGGCCAGTTCCTCGCGGATGTCGTCGACGTCGATGTGGTGCCCGCCGGTGGGGGTGAGGTAGGCGACGAGCTGGTCGCCGGTGTAGGGGTCGGTGTGGACGATCACGACCGCTTGGGCGATCTCGTCGAGTCCGGTGAGGGCGGTTTCGATTTCGCCGAGTTCGATGCGCAGGCCGCGGAGTTTGACCTGGAAGTCGGTGCGGCCCAGGTATTCCAGTTCGCCGGTGCCGGTCCAGGTGACGAGGTCGCCGGTGCGGTACATGCGGGCGGTGGGCTGGTGGGGGTCGGCGACGAAGCGGTCGGCGGTGAGGTCGGGGCGGGCGACGTAGCCGTGGGCGAGCTGGATACCGGCGAGGTACAGCTCGCCGGGGACCCCGGCGGGGACCGGCCGCAGCCGGTTGTCGAGGACGTAGACGCGGGTGTTGTGGACGGGGCGGCCGATGGCGACGGTGTCGAGATCGAGGTCGGTCAGCGCGTGGTGGGTGACGTCGACGGCGGCTTCGGTGGGGCCGTACAGGTTGTGGACCCGGGCCCCGGTCAACCGGGTGATCGCCTGAGCGGGCTTGGCACCCAGCGCTTCACCGGAGGCGAACACCAGACGCAACGACCGGCACAGCCCGTCGTTCCCGGTGGCCACCGCAAGGCCGGCCGACTCGGCCAGCGCCGCAACGAATACCGCCAGCATCGACGGCACGAAGTGCGTGACCGTCACACCCTCGGCCGTGATCACCTGCATCAGGTACTCGGGATCGCGGTGCCCGTCGGGTTTCGCGACGACCAGGCGTGCGCCGATCTGCAAGGGCCAGAAGAACTCCCACACCGACACGTCGAACGTCGCGGGGGTCTTCTGCAACACCACATCGTCCGCGGTCAGGCCGTACTCGGCCTGCATCCACACCAGGCGGTTGACGATCGCCGCATGCGGCACCGCCACACCCTTCGGCCGGCCCGTCGAACCCGAGGTGAAGATCACGTAGGCGGTGTCGGCCGGGCGCAGCGGATGCCGCCGGTCCGCGTCGGTCACGGGCGCGATCGAATAACCGGACAGTTCCAGCAGATCGATGCGCACCTGCGCGGTGTCGACGTCGAGATCGGTCCCCGCGGTCAGCACGCAGACGGGATCCGCGGTGGCGAGGATGTATTCGGTGCGCTCGGCCGGATGATCCGGATCCAGCGGCACATACGCGGCACCGGCGACGGTCACCGCGTACATGCCGACCACCAGATCGATCGACCGCCGCATACCCAGCGCCACGAACGACTCCGGGCCCACACCACGTTCGATCAGCCAGCGCGCCAGCTTGTTCACCCGCGCCGAGAACTGGGCGTAGGACAGACTCGTCCCCTCGAACGTGACCGCGGTCCCGTCCGGAGTACGCGCGGCCCGATCGGCGAACAACGCGGCCAGCGTGGCCGGACGGCCCGCCAGTACGGTCGCGACGTCGAAATCGGTGTCGTTCCAGTCGGCCAGGATCGTGCGGCGTTCGGCGGCGTCGAGCGGATCGATATCGCCCACGGCGACACCGGGTTCCGCGACGACCGCGCTCAGCACCCGGATCAGCCGTTCGGCGAGGGTGGTGACGGTCGGCTCGTCGAACAGGTCGCGCAGATAGCCCGCCCGGATCCGCAGCCGCGAATCCAGTTGTGCGATCAGGGTCAGCGGGTAGTGCGTGGCGTCGGCGGCGTGCAGCCCGGTGACGGCCATACCGTCGATATCGGCGGCCTGGCGCTGAATGCCCTCGGCGTCCACCGGATACGACTCGAACACCACGAGACTGTCGAACAGCCCGCCGATCCCGGCCACGGCCTGGATATCGGCCAGGCCCACGTAGTGGTGGTCCAGCAGATCCGCCTGCTGCCCCTGCACTCTCGTCAGGAGCGACCGCACGGACTCCGCCGGATCGAAGGCGACCCGGACCGGAACGGTGTTGATGAACAGGCCGACCATGGATTCCACCCCGGACAGCCCCGCGGGCCGGCCGGACACCGTGGTACCGAACAGCACGTCGTCACGACCGGTCAACCGGCCCAGCAGCACACCCCACGCGGTCTGCACCACCGTGTTCACGGTGACACCCAGCTCGGCGGCCACCGCGACCAATCGCGCGGTCGCGGCCTCGCCGAGCTCGAAGAAATGCTCCCCGGCCAGACTGGTGATCTCCCGGCCGGACTGCGGGCGGGTCAGCAGCGTCGGCTCCGACACTCCCGCCAGCGCCTGCCGCCACACCGTCAACGACGCCGAATGATCCTGGCGGGCAAGCCATTCCAGGAATCCGCGATAGGACCGCACACTCGGCAACGCGGTGGTGTCACCACCGGTGGCGTACAGCATCAGCAGATCCCGCATCAGCAACGGCATCGACCAGCCGTCGAGCAGGATGTGGTGATTCGACACCACCAACTGCCATTCCCGGGTACCGGTCCGGATCAACGTGAACCGCATCAACGGCGGCGCCGCCACGTCGAAGCGCTGCTGCCGATCCGCGATGACCAGGTCCTCCGCGCGACCGGTCGCCGACCGGTCGTACTCGGCCCACGGCACATCGAGGCCGTCGACGACGACCTGGATCGGGGTGCCGTCACCGTCGGTGACGAAGGCGGTGCGCAGGCTGTCGTACCGATCCAGCAACGCCTGCGCCGCATTACGCAACCGGCCCGGATCCACCCGGCCCGACAACGTCAGCACCACCTGCGCGGTATACACATCCACCGACGACGCCGCCAGCTGCGCATGGAACAACAACCCCGCCTGCAACGCCGACAACGACCACACCTCGGCCACCGCCGGGAACCGCCGCGTCACCACCTCGATATCGGCCTGCCGCAACCGCACCAACGGGAAATCCGACGGCGTGAACCCACCCGCCTCCGGCGACTGCGCATGCCGCGCCACCGCCTCCAGCGCCCGCACCCACAACCCACCGAACTCCGCCACCGCCGCCGCATCCAACAACGTTGCCGGATAACCGATCTGCGCCGACAACCGATCCCCCGCCACGATCGCGTTCACATCGATCGGCGCCATCGCCGGCATATCCGCGTCGTAACCGGCGCCCAGCTCTCCGAGTTCGGGAGCGGGCACCCAGCCGAAGCCCCGGAGGGCTTCCGGGACAGCGGAATCCGAGATCCGGCCGAGATAGTTGAAGCTGATCTGGCCCGGCGACCGCACCGGAAGCCGGTCGGCGGTCTCGGGATTCAGGTAACGCAGCATGCCGTAGCCGAGGCCCTTGCCCGGCACCGCCAGCAGCTGTTCCTTCACGGCCTTGATCGCGCGGCCCATCGCCGGCCCACCGGCCAGCGCCGCATCGACGTCGATACCGGCCAGGTCGAACCGCACCGGGAAGATCGAGGTGAACCAGCCCACCGTGCGCGACAAATCCGCGCCCGGCACCGCCTCCTCCTCGCGACCGTGCCCCTCCAACCGGATCAGCACCGAATCGTCCCCGGCCACAACGGCTCCGGCGCCGCGCGCGCCGCCCTGGTCCCGCCACTTCGCGACGGCCAGGGCCAGCGCGGTGAGCAGGCCGTCGTTGACGCCGCCGTGGAACAGTCCGGGCACCGTGGTCAGCAACGCCCGCGTGACCTCCGCGGAGACCTCGACGCGATGCTTCGCGATGGTTCCGGTCACATCCACGGCCGGATCGAAGGCCCGGGTGGTCAGCAGCGGATCCGGTCCGTCGACCACCTCACGCCAGCGGTCCAGTTCGCCCGCGCGGTCCACGGCCGCACGCTGCAGGGCGTGCGCCCAGGTGCGCATGCTGGTCGCGACCGGTGGCAGCACCGCCGGCCGACCGGCCGCGATCTGTCCCCACGCGGCCACGAAGTCCGGCACCAGGATTCGCCACGACACACCGTCGACGACCAGGTGGTGCGCGGCCACCAGCAGGCGGCCCGCGCGGTCGCCCGCGCCGTCCGGGCCACCGGCGGACGGCTGCAACCAGGCGAACCGGATCACCACGCCCGCTTCGGGATCCAACCGGCCCACCGCGGCATCCAATGCCGCCGTGGCGATCTCGGTCAGGCGCGCGTCGTCGACGCTCGCGTCGAACACCACATGGTCGATCAGCGCGTCGACCTCGACGGCGCCCGGCGCCGCCGTCTCCACGATCCACTCCGCGCCGGCGTGCCGGCGCAACCGTGCCCGCAGCATGTCGTGCCGGTCGACGACGGCCGCCACCGTGGCCACGATCCCGGCGCGGTCGATCCCCACCGGAAGTTCCAGTGCCAGTGACTGATTGAAGCGGCGCAGCGAGCCCGGCCGCTCGACCATGAACCGCACCACCGGGGTCAGCGGCATCGCGCCGACACCACCGCCGGGCAGCTCCGCGAGGACCGCGGGCCGGTCCGCGCCACCGGCGGCGTCGGCGACGCCGGCCAGGCCCGCGACAGTCCGCTGCTCGAACACGTCGCGCGGCGAGAACACCACGCCGCGCGCCTTCGCCCGCGACACCAGCTGGATGGACACGATCGAATCGCCGCCCAGGGCGAAGAACGAATCGTCGATACCGACCCGGTCCACGCCGAGCACCTCGGCGAACACCTCGGCGATGGTCTGCTCCACCGTCGACCGCGGCGCCCGGAACGACACCTCGGCGGCGAAGACCGGCTCCGGCAACGCCTTCCGGTCCAGCTTGCCGACCGGGGTCAGCGGGATCCGGTCGATCACCATGATCGACGACGGCACCATGTAGCCCGGCAGCCGCTGTTCGACGTGTTCGGTCAGCACCGCGGTGTCGATCGGGACACCGTGCGCGGCAACCACATACGACACCAGCGAGGTGACGCCCGCCGCGTTCTCGTGGCCGACGGTGACCGCGAAGTCGACCGTCCCGTGCGAGGCCAGCGCCGCGTCGATCTCGCCGAGTTCGATGCGGAAACCGCGGACCTTGACCTGGAAGTCGGAGCGGCCGACGTATTCGACCTCGCCGTGCTGGGTCCAGCGCACCACGTCGCCGGTGCGGTACATCCGCTCGCCACCGGCGTAGGGATTGGCCACGAACCGTTCCGCGCTCAGGCCCGGCCGCGCGTGATAACCGCGCGCCAGCTGGATGCCCGACAGATACAGCTCACCCGCGACACCCACCGGCACCGGCCGCAACCGCGCGTCCAGGATCAGCGACTGCATGCCGCGGATCGGACCGCCGATGGCGACCGGATCGCCCGCCGTCAGCGGCTCGCTGATATTGGTCATGATGGTGGTCTCGGTGGGACCGTAACCGTTGTAGAAGCGGCGGCCACCGCCGGCACCGCTCGAACCGTCCGGCGCCGCACCCCATTTCGCCACCAGATCGGCCGGTACGGCCTCACCGCCGGCGACGACGGCGTGCATCTCGGTGAGGGCCGCCGGATCCAGCGAGGCCAGCACCGACGGGGTGAGGAAGGTGTGGGTCGCGCCCTCCCGGCGGATCAGTTCGGTGAGCTCCTCGCCGCCGTAGATGCCGGGCGGCACCACCACCAGCGTGCCGCCGCGGCCGATCGCGAGCAGGAATTCCAGCATCGAGGCGTCGAAGCTCGGCGACGCGAAATGCAGTGCGCGGGTATCGGTGCCGACGTCGTAGCGGACGTTCTGCTCGGCGGTGAAGTTGGCCAGGCCGGCGTGTGTGACGACGACACCCTTGGGCAGGCCGGTGGATCCGGAGGTGTAGATGACGTAGGCCGGATGTTCCGCCCGCAGCGGCCGCACCCGATCGGCCTCGGTCACCGCGGCGGCCGGGTAACCGTCGAGCGGCTGTTCGTCCAGCACCAGCCAGTCGACCGACTCCGGCAGTTCGGCGCGCACCGACGAAACCGTCAGGCCCACCGGGGATCCGGAATCGGTGACCATGTGCGCGATCCGGTCCGCCGGATAGGTCGGGTCGATCGGCACGAACGCCGCACCGGCCTTGGACACCGCCCATTCGGCGAGATACGACTCGTCCGAGCGCGGCACGGCGACCGCGACCAGATCCTCGGCGCCGATGCCGCGCTCGATCAGCAAGCGCGCCAACCGGTTCGAGCGTTCGTCGAGTTCGGTGTAGGACAGGCTGCGCCGTGGCGAACCGTCGAGCGGGGTGAAGACCACCGCCGGACCGTCCGGATTCGCCGCGACCGCGGCGGCCAGCAGTTCCGGCAGGGTGCGAACCGGTTCGGCGGGAAGTCCGGTGCGCGCCACCAGATCCGCGCGCTCGGCCGCGTCCAGGATATCGATCGCGCCGACCAGGGTCTCCGAATCGGCGGCGATGGTTTCCAGCACTCGTACCCAGCGCTGCACCAGTTCCGCGACGGAACTCTCGTCGAACAGATCGGTGGCGTAGGTCAGCGCCAGCGCCATACCGGCGTGGCGGGTGTCGTCGGACCGGCCCGTACCGTCGGTGCCGGACACCTCGGTCGCGACCACGGTCGGCATCTCCGACAGCGTGAACTGCAGGTCGAAGCGGGCGATGTTCTCTTCCAGATCCAGCGGCGACACCGTCAGACCCGGCAGCTCCAGGGTGGTGCGGTCCAGATTCTGGAAGGCCAGCATCACCTGGAACAGCGGATTGCGGGCCTGGGACCGTTCCGGCGCCAGCAGTTCCACCAGCCGCTCGAACGGCACGTCGGCATTGCCGAACGCCTCGAGATCGGTGTGCCGGACCCGGTCCAGCAGGCCGGTGAACGGTTCGGCCGGATCCAGCGCGGTGCGCAGCACGAGGGTGTTGACGAACATGCCGACCAGGTCGTCGAGGGCCTGTTCGCCGCGGCCGGCCACCGGGGTGCCGATCGCGATGTCGTCGCCGCCGGACAACCGGCCCAGCAGCACCGTGACCGCCGCGTGCATCACCATGAACAGCGACGAACCCTGTTTGCGCGCAACATCTTCCAGCGCGGTGATCAGATTCGGCGACAGCGTGCGGTGCAGGGTGGCGCCCCGGTGCGAGGCGACCGCCGGCCGCGGCCGGTCGGCCGGGAGGGTCAGTTCGTCGGGGATGCCCGCGAGCGCCTGCTGCCAGTACCCGACCTGCCGGGCCAGCAGCGACTGCGCGTCGTCCTCGGAGCCGAGCACCTCGCGCTGCCAGACCGCGAAGTCGGCGTACTGCACCGCCGGCGGCGCCCAGCCGGGCACACTGCCCTGGGTGCGCGCGGTGTACGCGGCCATCACGTCCCGGGCCAGCGGGCCCATGGAGAAGCCGTCGGCCGCGATGTGGTGGACCACCACCACCAGTACGTGTTCGGCGCCCGCGACGGTGGCCTGTACGCCCATGTCGACGCGGAACAGCCGCGCCCGCAACGGGACCCGCTCGGCGACGTCGAATCCGGTGGATACGAATTCGGTGACGGCGGTGAGCAGTTCGGTATCGGCGACCGGATATCCGCGCAGATCGAGGGTGACCTGTTCGGCGGGCAGCACCTGCTGCATCGGCACGCCGCCGTGCTCCGGATAGCGGGTGCGCAGCGACTCGTGCCGGCGCAGCACATCGACGATCGCCAATTCCAGTGCGGCGGTGTCGAGTTCGCCGGACAGCCGGATCGCCAGCGGCAGATTGTAAGCGGCGGAGGCCTTGTCGTACTGGTTGAGGAACCACATGCGCTGCTGCGCGAACGACAGCGGCACCAGCTGTCCCGCCGGGCGGCGGCGGGCGACGAGCGCGGGGCGCCGGTCCCGGTCGTCACCGGTGTGCGATTCCAGCCGCGCGGCAAGGGTTTCCACCGTCGCGGCCTCGAACAGGGCGCGCACCCCGACGGAGATGCCGAGGGCGGCGCCGATCCGCGAGGCGACCCGGGTGGCGATCAGCGAGTTGCCGCCCAGGGCGAAGAAGTCGTCGTCCAGACCCACCCGCGGCAGGCCGAGGACATCCGCGAACACCGCGGCCACGGCGTCCTGCACCGGGGTTTCCGGCGCGCGGAACGCCCGGGTCCGGGCCGCCGGCGCGGGCAGCGCGCGGCGGTCGAGTTTTCCGTTGACGGTCAACGGGATCGCGTCGAGCACCACGAACGCGGACGGCACCATGTAAGCGGGCAGGCGCTCCCCGGCCCCGTCCCGCACGGCATCGACATCGACCGCGCCGACGAGGTAGGCGATGATGCGTTGGTCGCCGGGTGTGTCCTCGCGGACGATGACCGCGGCGTGGGTGACACCGGGTTGTGCGGTGATCGCGGCTTCGATCTCGCCGAGCTCGATGCGGAACCCGCGCACCTTGACCTGATCATCGGCGCGGCCGAGGTATTCCAGGTCGCCGTGGCGGTTCCAGCGCGCGACATCCCCTGCGCGGTACAGCCGTTCACCCGGCCCGCCCAGCGGGTTCGCCACGAACCGGGCCGCGGTCAGATCCGCTCGTCCCACATACCCCCGCGCCAACTGCGGACCGGCGACATAGATCTCCCCGGCGACCCCGACCGGCACCGGATGCAGGCGGTCGTCGAGGACATACACGCGCAGGCCCGGGATCGCCCGCCCCACCACCGAACCCGTCGCCGCCGCGATCGTGTCCGCGTCCAGCACCCGATGCGAGACATGGACGGTGGTCTCGGTGATCCCGTACATGTTCACCAGCCGCGGCCCCGCACCCCGGGACCCGTCACCGTGCCGCGACACCCAGTCCGCCAGGCGCCGCAACTCCAGCGCCTCACCACCGAACACCACATACCGCAACGCCAACGGCGGTCCCGCCGGATGGGCCGCGTCCGCGGCAGCCAACTGATAGAACGCCGACGGGGTCTGGTTCAACACGGTGACCCGGTGCGTGCGCAGCAGTTCCAGGAACTGTTCCGGGGAGCGGGAGGTGTAGTAGTCGACCACCACCAGCGTCCCGCCGTACAACAACGGGCCCCACAGTTCCCAGACGGAGAAGTCGAAGGCGTAGGAGTGGAACAACGTCCACACGTCCTCGGGCCCGAACCCGAACATCCGATCGGTGTTGGCGAACAACCGCACCACATTCGCGTGGGTGACCGCGACCCCCTTCGGGCGGCCGGTCGACCCCGACGTATAGATCACATACGCCACATGATCAGCAGTCAACGGCGACAGGCGATCCGCGTCGGTGACCGGACCCTCCCCCGCATCGACGACATCCGGGACATCCATCCCGAACTCGTCCATCCCCACCACCGGCAACCCCACCGGCAGAACCACATTCACACTGCGGTCGGTGATCACCGCCACCGGCCGCGCATCCCCGAGCACGAACTCGATCCGATCCGCCGGATACGACGGATCGATCGGCACATACCCGGCACCGGACTTGATCACCGCCAACAGTGCCACCACCAGATCCGCCGAACGCGGCAGTACCACCGCGACCAGGGAGTCCGGGCTCGCGCCGAGCGTGATCAGGTGGCGCGCCAGCTGATTCGCGCGCTGGTCCAGGGAGGCGTAGGTCAGCCGGTCGTCGGTGTAGCGCACCGCGATCCGGTCGCCGTGGGTGGCCACCGCGGCGTCGAACAGCGTGGACAGGGTCCGGTCGCGGTCCGCGAAAACGCCTGCGCCGCCGTCCTTTCCGGCGGACACCCACCGCTCGGTGACGTTGTGATGTTCGGCTTCGTCGAGCAGGTCGATGTCGCCGATGATCACCGTCGGATCGTCGGCGACCGTCCGCAGGATCCGCAGCAACCGCTCCGAGAACGCGGTGATCGTCTCCGGATCGAACAGGTCCGTCGCGTAGTTCCACGACAACGCCAGCCCGCCACCGACCGCCTCACCCACGGTCAACTGCACATCGAACTTCGCCGTGGACACCGGTACGTCCACCACCGCGACATCCAGCCCCGGCAGCATCACCCGCGCCGCCTCACCGGCACCGGTCGCCTCGAACGTCAACGCCACCTGGAACAACGGATGCCGCGCCTGCGACCGCACCGGCGACACCACGTCCACCAGCTGCTCGAACGGCACCTCCGCATGCGCGAACGCCGCCACATCCACCGCCCGCACCTGCTCCAGCAGGCCCGCGAACGACGCCTCCGGCGACACCTCGGTCCGCAACACCAGCGTGTTCACGAACATCCCCACCAGATCGTCGAGCGCCTGATCCCCACGCCCGGCGATCGGCGTCCCCACCGCGACATCCCGGCCGCCGGACAACCGCGCCGCCCACACCGCCAGCACCGCGTGCATCACCATGAACACGGTCACACCACGCGCACGCGCCAACTCCACCAGCCGCGCATGCAGGCCCGCGTCCACCGAGAACCCGTACACGCCACCGGCATTCGACGCCACCTCCGGCCGCGGCCGATCCACCGGCAACTCGATCTGCTCCGGCACATCCGCCAGCCGATCCACCCAGTACCCCAGCTGCCGCGATACCAGCGACCCCGGATCCTCGACCGAACCCAGCACCTCCCGCTGCCACACCGCGTAATCCGCGTACTGCACCGGCAGCGCCGACCACACCGGCACCTCACCCGCCGACCGCGCCGCATACGCCGCCACCACATCCCGCAACAACGGCCGCAACGAGAAACCGTCACCGGAAATGTGATGCAACACCAGCACCACCACGTGTTCGGCACCGGCACCGTCGGTATCGAACAGGGCGACCCGGAACGAAATCTCTTGGGTCACATCGAAATACCCGCTCGCCACCTCGGCGATCCGGCCCGGCAGATCCGCCGCGGCGACCGCTTCGGCGGCGAGATCGATCGTGACGGCGGACATCGGCAGCACCTGCTGATAGCCGACGCCCTCGAGTTCCGGGTAGATCGTGCGCAGGGTTTCGTGCCGGGACACCACATCCCGCACCGCCGCGGTCAGCGCGGCGGTGTCGAGAGTCCCGGTCAGCCGCAGCACCACCGGGATGTTGTTCACGGCGGTGCGGTTGTCGAAGCGGTTGAGGAACCACATCCGTTGCTGCGCGGGCGACAACGGCACCAGCACCGCCGACCCGCCGTCGGGCAGCGCTACCGCCGCCGGACGCGGCTGCGGCACCAGCGGCGCCCGGGTACCGGTATCCGCCCGGGACTCCAGTCGTGCCGCCAGTCCGGCCACCGTCGACACCTCGAACAGCAGCCGCACCGCCACCTGGGTGTCCAGGGCGGCGCTCAGTCGCGCCGCCACCTGCGTCGCGAGCAGTGAGTTACCGCCCAGCGCGAAGAAATCGTCGTCCAGACCCACCGCGGTGGCCGACTCGTCGAGCCCGAGAACCTCCGCGATCGTCGCCGCGACCGCCTGCTCCACCATCGTCGCCGGCGCCCGGAACACCGCCGCCGCGAACGACGGCACCGGCAATCCTCGCCGATCCAGTTTTCCGGAAGCGTTGAGCGGGAACGAATCCAGCACCATCACCGCCGCCGGCACCATGTACGCCGGAAGCCGTTGGGCCACCTGTACCCGCAGCGCGTCGGCGTCCACCACCGCGTCACCGGCGGGCACCACGTACCCGACCAGCTGATCACCGAGACGCTCGTCCGAGCGGACGACGACCACCGCCTGTGCCACCCCGGCGGCGGACAGCAGCTCCGCCTCGATCTCGCCGAGTTCGATGCGCAGGCCGCGCACCTTCACCTGGAAATCGGTGCGCCCCAGGTACTCCAGCTCACCGACACCGGTCCACACCACCAGATCACCGGTGCGATACATCCGCTCACCGACCGCGAACGGATCGGCGACGAACCGATCCGCCGACAGATCCGGCCGCGACACGTAGCCGCGCGCCAACTGCGCACCCGCCAGGTACAACTCACCGGCCACACCCACCGGCACCGGACGCAACCGCGCATCCAGCACATACACCCGGGTGTTGAACACCGGCGCACCGATCGGCACCGAACCGGTGTCCGCGTCGGTCACCTCGTGATAGGTGACGTCGACGGCGGCCTCGGTGGGGCCGTACAGGTTGTGCACCCGCGCCCCGGTCAACGCGCGCAGTTGCTGCGCGACGGCGCCGGGCAACGCCTCACCGGAGGCGAAAACGTTGGTGAGACTGGTGCATTCGGCGACCTTGGGTCCGGCCGCGACGAAGACGGCCAGCATCGACGGCACGAAGTGCGCGACGGTGACGCGTTCCGCGACGATCAGATCCGCGAGATACACCGGATCGCGGTGGCCGTCCGGCTTCGCGACGACCAGCCGCGCGCCGACCTGCAAGGGCCAGAAGAACTCCCACACCGACACGTCGAAGGTCGCGGGCGTCTTCTGCAACACCACGTCGTAGGCGGCCAGCCCGTATTGGGCGTGCATCCAGACCAGGCGGTTGACGATCGCGTCGTGGGTGACGGCGACGCCTTTCGGCCGTCCGGTCGAACCCGAGGTGAAGATCACGTACGCGGTGTTCGACGGCCGCAACGGCGCCCGCCGATCCGCATCCGTCAACGGCGCGTCCGAATACCCCGACACGTCCAGCAGATCGATCCGGATCTCACCCTCGGTCTCCGCCACATCGGCGAAAAGCCCGGTACCCGAGGTCAATACACACACCGGCCGCGCGGTGTCGAGAATGTAGCGGATGCGCTCGGCCGGATGATCGGGATCCAGCGGCACATACGCACCACCGGCCGCCGACACCGCATACATCCCCACCACCAGATCCAGCGAACGTCGCATCCCCAGCGCCACCAGCGATTCCGGCCCCACACCCGCCTCGATCAGCCACCGCGCCAACCGCCGCACCCGCGCCGCGAACTCGGCATAGGACAGAGTCGTCCCCTCGAAGCTGACCGCGGGCGTCTGCGGACTGCGCGCCACCTGCGCCTCGAACAACGACACCAGCGTCGCGGCGGCATCGTCGGAGACCGAGGGCAGCGCCGCGTCCAGCGGGAATTCGGTGTCGTTCCACTGCTGCAACACCAGCGCGTGTTCGAGCTCGTCGAGCAGCGGCAGGTCGCCGACGCATTCGGTCGGATCGGAGGCGACCGCGTCCAGGATCCGCAGGAACCGCTCGGCGAAGATGGCGGCGTAGTCGGCATCGAAAAGGTCTGCGGCATAGGTGAGTTCGGCGGACATACCGATGCCGTCGGTCTCACTCAGCGTCAGTTGCAGATCGAACTTCGAGGCCGGCTGGTCGAGGTCGAGCGCCGTGACCGCGAGGCCCGGCAGTTCCAGAGCGGTGCGGCCCAGGTTCTGGAACGACAGCATCACCTGGAACAGCGGATGCCGCGCCTGCGACCGCGCCGGGTTGAGCACCTCCACCAGCCGCTCGAACGGCACGTCCGCGTGCGCGAACGCCTGCAGATCGTGCTCGCGCACCTGCGCGAGCAGTTCGGCGAAGCTGGCGCCGGAGTCGACCCGGGCGCGCAGCACCAGGGTGTTGACGAACATACCGACGAGGTCGTCGAGGGCGCGGTCACCGCGGCCCGCGACCGGGATGCCGACCGCGATGTCGTCGGTGCCGGACAGTCGCGCCAGCAGGGCGGCGAAGGCGCTGTGCACCACCATGAACAGCGTGGTGCCGTGTGCGTGCCCGACCCGGTTGAGCGCCTCGATCAGATCGCCGGGAACCTGGAATCGGTATGTCCCGGCACGGTATCCGGCGACGGCGGGCCGCGGCCGGGTGGACAGTCGCAACTCGTCCGGCAGCCCGGCCAGTTCGTCCTGCCAGTACGCCAGTTGCTGTGCGATCAGCGAGCGCCGGTCGTCCTCGGAGCCGAGGATATCCCGTTGCCACAGTGCGTAATCCGCGTACTGGACGGGCAGCGGCACCCAGCCCGGCTCGGAGCCCGCGCTGCGGGCGACGTACGCGGTCATCAGATCGCGCACCAGCGGTGTCATCGAGAAACCGTCGGTGGCGATGTGGTGCACGACGAGCACCAGCACGTGTTCGGTCGCGTCGAGCCGGTACAACCGCAGCCGCGCCGGGGTCTGCTCGGTGACATCGAAACCGCGGCCGGTGAATTCGTACATCGCGGGCAACAGGTCGGCGCCGGTGAGTTCGACGATGTCCGGCTCCGGGATGGCCCGGCCGGACGGCAGCACCTGCTGATACGCGATCCCGTCGTGCGACGGGTAGATCGTGCGCAGCGTCTCGTGCCGGGTCACCACGTCGGCGATCGCGGCGCGCAGCGCGCCGAGATCCAGTCTGCCGGAAAGCCGTACCGCGGCCGGGACGTTGTAGGACGCGGCCGTGGCGGAGTCGCCGAAGCCGGCGTCGAAGCGGTTGAGGAACCACATCCGCTGCTGCGCCAGCGACAGCGGCGGGTGTTCCGGTCGCGGACGGGCCGTGAGTGCCTGCCGCACACCGGAACCGACATGCGATTCGACCCGGGCGGCCAGCGCGGCCGGGGTGGGCGCCTCGAAGACGGTCCGGACACCGACCTCGGTCCGCAGCGCCGCCGACAGGCGTGCCACGACCTGGGTGGCGACCAGCGAGTTGCCGCCGAGTTCGAAGAAGTCGTCGTCGACACCGACGCGCGGGACGCCGAGCAGATCGGCGAAGACGCCGGCGACGATCTCCTCGATCGGCGTGGACGGCGCGCGGTATCCGCCCACCGCGAACACCGGCGCGGGCAGGGCCCGGCGGTCCAGTTTGCCGGAGGCGTTGAGCGGGAACTCGTCGAGCACGACGATCCCGGCCGGGATCATGTAGGCCGGAAGCGACTGCGCGAGCGCGGCTTTCACCGCGTCGACCGCGATCACCGCGCCGGATTCGCGCACCACGTAACCCACGAGCTGGTCACCGGAGTGCGCGTCGTGGCGAACCACCACGACCGATTGTGCGATGCCCGGTTGTCCGAGCAGTGCCGCCTCGATCTCGCCGAGTTCGATGCGCAGGCCGCGCAACTTCACCTGGAAGTCGGTGCGGCCCAGATAGTTCAGCTCACCGGTGGCGGTCCACGCCACCAGATCACCGGTACGGTACATCCGCTCACCGGACTCCCAGAACGGATCGGCCACGAACCGATCCGCCGACAGATCCGCCCGCCCGAGATACCCCCGCGCCAACTGCGCACCCGCCAGATACAACTCACCCGGCACGCCCGGCGCCACCGGATGCAACCGGGCGTCGAGCACATACACCCGCGTGTTCCACACCGGCCGGCCGATCGGCACCGTCACCGTATCCGCAGCGGCCACTTCGTGATACGTGACATCCACCGCGGCCTCGGTCGGCCCGTACAGATTGTGCAACCGCGCACCGGTCAACTCCCGCAACCGCTGCGCCGTCGCCGCCGGCAACGCCTCACCGGAAGCGAACACCTGCCGCAAACTCCCCGGCGACACCACCGCGGAGTCATCGCGCGGTTCCACCGCGGAGTCATCGCGCGGTTCCACCGCGGCGACACCCAGCGGTTCCACCGCGGCGGTGTCCAGTGCCGACACGAACACCGACAGCATCGACGGCACGAAATGCGCGGTCGTGACACCGTGTTCGGCGATGACCCGGGCCAGATACACCGGATCGCGATGCCCGTCCGGACGGGCGATCACCAGCCGCGCACCGGTCTGCAACGGCCAGAACAACTCCCACACCGACACATCGAACGTCGCCGGAGTCTTCTGCAACACCACATCCACGGCCGTCAGCGGATACTCGTACTGCATCCACAACAACCGGTTCACGATCGCCGCATGCGTGACCGCCACACCCTTCGGCCGACCCGTCGACCCCGACGTGAAGATCACATAGGCGGTGTGGACGGGCCGCAGCGGGCCGGTCCGCTCGCTGTCGGTGACCGGAGCATCCGAGTAGCCGCTCAGATCGAGCGCATCGATCTCCAGGACCGGCAGATTGTGGCCGGTGACGAAGTCGTCGCGGCCGGTGGTGAGGACCGCCGCCGGACGTGCGGTGTGCAGCACGTAGTCGGTGCGGTCGGCGGGCTGGTCCGGGTCGAGCGGCACATAACCGCCACCGGCCTCGAGCGTCGCGTACACCGCGACCAGCAGGTCCAGCGAACGCCGCATCGCCACCGCGACAAGCGATTCCGGGCCCACCCCGGTCGCGATCAGCCGCCGCGCCAGCCGGTGCACCCGCGCCGCGAACTCGGCATAGGTGAGCTGCTCACCCTCGAACACCAGCGCCACCGCATCCGGCGTCGCCACGGCCTGCCGCTCGAACAGCGACACCAGCGTCTCCGGGCTGCCGGGCTGCCCCGGCACGATCGCGGCACGAGAACCCTTGCCGCCCTTACGGGAACGCTTCCCGCCACGCACCGCCGCCTCCGCGCCGGGGAGGGCGTGGTGGGTGTCGTTCCAGAGGGTCAATACCCGCGCATGCTCATCGGTGGACAACACATCGATATCCCCCACCGGCGCGCCGGGATCGGCGACCACCGCCGCCAGAATCCGATCCAACCGCGCCGCGAACCCCGCCACCGTCGCCTCATCGAACAAATCCCGCGCATACGAGAACTCCGCCGACATCCCCGCCACCTCCCCATGACGGTCCGCCACCTCCTGCAACGTCAACTGCAAATCGAACTTCGCCAACCGCGAGTCGTACTCCACCGGCGACACCCGCAACCCCGGCAACTCCAAACTCGCCTGCCGCGTGTTCTGGAACGTCAACATCACCTGGAACAACGGATGCCGCGCCTGCGACCGCGACGGATTCAACACCTCCACCAACCGCTCAAAAGGCACATCCGCATGCGCGAACCCCTGCAAATCCGCATCCCGCACCCCCGCCAGCACCTGCGTGAACCCCGCCCCCGCCGCCACCGGCACCCGCAACACCAGCGTATTCACAAACATCCCGATCAAATCATCCAACGCCGCCTCACCACGCCCCGCCACCGGCGTCCCCACCGCAATATCCCCCGTCCCCGACAACCGCGCCAACAGGACCGCCAACGCCGCATGCATCACCATGAACAACGACGCATTCTCCCGCCGCCCCAACTCCACCAACCGCCGCTGCAACCCCGCCGACACCACAAACGGATACGTCCCACCCCGATAACTGGCCACCGGCGGACGCGGACGATCCCACGGCAACACCAACTCATCCGGCACCCCCGCCAAACGCCCCACCCAATACCCGATCTGCCCCGAAATCAACGACCCCCCATCCTCCTCCGACCCCAAAACCTCCCGCTGCCACAACGCATAATCCGCATACTGCACCGGCAACGCCGCCCACGCCGGCTGCTCCCACGACGTCCGCGCCGCATACGCCACCATCACATCCCGCGCCAACGGCCCCATCGACCAACCATCAGCAGAAATATGATGCACCACCATCCCCAGCACGAACTCGGTCTCACTGACCTCGAACAACCGCGCATGCAACGGCACCTCACTGGTCACATCGAACGCCATCGACGCCAACTCGACCAGATGATCGATCAAATTCCCCTCCGTCACCGGCACCGGCGTCAAATCCGGCACAATCTGCGCCGCATCCAACACCACCTGCACCGGACCATTCCCCGTCTCCGGAAACACCGTCCGCAACGACTCATGACGATCGATCACATCGATCACCGCCACCTGCAACGCCGCCACATCCAACTCACCCGACAACCGAATAGCAACCGGAATATTATTGACCGCATTACCACTATCGAAACGATTCAAAAACCACATCCGCTGCTGCGCCAACGACAGCGGAACCTCCTCCGGCCGCTGCCGCGCCACCAACGCCTTACGCGCACCGTCCCCGGCATGCGACTCGATTCGCGCGGCCAGCGCCGCGACCGTCGACGCCTCGAACAGCATGCGCACCGGCACCCGGGTGTCCAGTGCGGTACCGAGCCGGGAGGCGACCTGGGTGGCGATCAGTGAGTTGCCGCCCAGTTCGAAGAAGTCGTCGTCGACGCCGACCCGGACGATGCCGAGTACCTCGCCGAAGATCTGGGCGACGATCTCCTCGATCGGCGTTGTGGGAGCACGGAATTCGCGCACCTCGAAGACCGGTGCGGGCAGCGCTCGCCGGTCCAGCTTGCCGGAGGCGTTGAGCGGGAAGGCTTCCAGCACCACGATCGCCGACGGCACCATGTAGGCGGGCAGCGTGCGGTGCAGTGCGTTCTTGATGTTGTCCAGGTCGACCGGACCCGGCGTGGTGACCACATAGGCGACCAGCTGATCGCCGGCCACGGTGTCGATCACCAGGACGACGGCCTGATTCACCGCCGGATGGTCCAGCAGCGCGGTCTCGATCTCGCCGAGTTCGATGCGCTGACCGCGGAACTTCACCTGGAAGTCGGTGCGGCCGATGTACTCGAGCACACCCTGCGCGCCGGCGGCGTTGGCGGAGAACCGGTTTCCGGCCCAGCGCACCAGGTCACCGGTGCGGTAGAGGCGGCTGCCGGGTGCGCCGAACGGGTCGGCCACGAACCGTTCCGCGGTGAGGTCGGCCCGGCCGTGATAGCCGCGCGCCACCTGCGCGCCACCGAGATAGAGCTCACCGGGGACCCCCGCGGGCACCGGCCGCAGGCCCTCGTCCAGCACGTACGCCTGCGCGTTCCAGACCGGACGGCCGATCGGCACCGTCGTGGGCACCGCGTCGGTGATCGCCGCCGCGGTGGCGTGCACGGTGAATTCGGTGGGGCCGTACAGGTTGTGCACGGCGGCGGTGGAGAATTTGCGGAACGCCGCGACCATCGCGGGCGGCAGCGCCTCACCGGCCACCAGAACCGCACGCAGCGAAGAACTTTCGGCTGCCGACGCGCTGGCGGCGAATACCGACAGCATCGACGGGACGAACGAGGTCAGGGTGACCCGGTGCCGCCCGATGATCTCGGACAGGTACATCGGATCGCGGTGCCCGTCGGGGGCGGCGATCACCTGACGGGCGCCGACGGCGAGGCTGCCGAACAGCTCCCACACCGACACGTCGAAGGTCACCGGGGTCTTCTGCAACACCACATCGGTGTCGTCGATGCCGTATTCGGCGGTGATCCAGGCGATCTGGTTGAGTACCGCGGAGTGCCGGATCGCGACGCCCTTGGGGCGGCCGGTCGATCCGGAGGTGTACAGCACGTAGGCGGTGTTGTCGCCGCGCAGCTGCCCGCGGCGCTCGCCGGCCGCGATCGGCGCGTCCGAATACGCGCTGCCCGCACCGAGTTCCAGCTCGTCGAGGTACACGACGGGGCAGTCGTCGAGCTGCACGTCGACCTCGTCGGCGTGGGTCGTCAACAGGCACACCGGATTCGAGCTGCGCAACACATAGTCGGTGCGCTCGGCCGGATGGTCCGGATCGATCGGCACGTAGCCGCCGCCCGCGGTCAGCGTCGCGTAGATCGCCACCAGCATGTCGATCGAGCGGCGGATGCCCACCGCCACCAGCGATTCGGGGCCGACGCCGTCGTCGATCAGCTTGCGCGCCAAGCGATTCACCCGCGCGGCGAATTCCGCGTAGGACAGCTCGGCAGCCGGGCCGTATTCGCCGCCGGACCGTTCGCCCGGATCGAAGATCAGCGCGCCGGCCTGCGGCCGCAGCCGCACCTGCCGCTCGAACAGATCGAGAACCGTGGTGGCCGTGGGCAGTTCGTGAGCGGTGCGGTTCCACTGCTCGAGGATCGTGGCACGCTCGGCGGCGTCCATGATCTCGATGTCGCGCACCCGGGCCTCGGGCTGCGCCAGCACATCGGTGAGCACACGCAGATAGCCGCGGCCGAATTCGGCGACGGTGGCGGCGTCGAACAGATCGGTGGCGTAGGAGACCACGACGGATACGCCCGCGGGTTCGCCCTGGGCGCCGTGCTGTTCGGTCAGCGTCCACTGCAGGTCGAACTTCGCGATGTCGACCTCGAGCTCGTCGGCGGTGACCTCGAGGTCACCCATCCGCAGCGTCGCGTGCGAGAGCTCCTGGAAGGACAGCATCACCTGGAACAGCGGATGCCGCGCCTGCGACCGGGTCGGGTTCAGCACCTCGACCAGCCGCTCGAACGGCACGTCGGCATGGGCGAACGCGGCCAGATCGGTATCGCGGGTGCGCGTGAGGAATTCGGTGAACGACTCGGCGCCGTCGACCGCGGACCGCAGCACGAGCGTGTTGACGAACATGCCGATCAGGTCGTCGAGGGCCTGTTCGCCACGACCGGCGACCGGGGTGCCGATCGCGATGTCGGTGGTGCCCGACAACCGCGCCAGCAGCACCGCCAGCGCCGAGTGCAGCACCATGAACAGCGTGACGCCCCGGCCGCGGGCCAGGCTCGACAGCCGGGCATGGGTGGCGGGATCGATCTCGAAGGTGATCCGGGAGCCGTGGAAGCTCTGCACCGGCGGCCGCGGCCGATCCGAGGGCAGGTCCAGCTGATCCGGCAGACCGGCGAGAGCGCCACGCCAGTGATCGATTTCGCGCGCCGCGGTGGACGACGCGTCGTCCTCGGACCCGAGCACGCGCCGCTGCCACAGGCTGAAGTCGGTGTACTGCACCGGCAACGGCTGCCAGGCCGGCGGCTGTCCGGCCGCGCGCGCCAGATAGGCGGCGGTCACGTCGCGGGCCAGCGGGCCGAAGGAGAAACCGTCGGCGGCGATGTGGTGCACGACGAAGGCGACGGCGTAGTCCGGGCCGTGCCCGTTGCTGCCGGAGATCCGGTAGACCCGCACCCGGATCGGCAGCTCGCTGGTGACGTCGAAGCCGGCCGACGCGAATTCGGCCAGGATGCCGGGCAATTCGGCCTCGGCGACCGGCAGCACCTCGACGCCGAGGTCGACCTCGTCCATCGGCACGATCTGCTGGAAACCGCCGTCCCCGGATTCGGGGAACACCGTGCGCAGCGCCTCCTGGCGCTCCACGACGTCGTAGAGCGATTCGGTCAGCGCGTCGATGTCGACCCGGCCGCGCAGCCGCACCACGAACGGCAGGTTGTAGGTCGGGACGCTCGGATCGAACTGGTTCAGGAACCACATCCGCTGCTGCGCCAGCGACAGCGGCATCCGCGCCGGGGCCTGCACCCCGGACAGCCGCTGGGCGACCAGCGGCGGACGACTCTCCGTCGCCGGGGACGCCGATTCCGCGCGCGCCGCGATCCCGGCCACGGTCGGGGTCTCGAACAGCGCGCGCACGCCGACCCGGATGCCGAAGGCGGCCGAGATGCGCGCCACCACCTGGGTGGCGACCAGCGAGTTGCCGCCGAGTTCGAAGAAGTTGTCGTCCACGCCCACCCGGGGGCGGCCGAGCACGTCCGCGAACACCCCGGCGACGATCTCCTCCGCCTGGGTGCGCGGGGCCCGGTAACCGGCCGCGTCGGCGCTGAACACCGGCTCCGGCAACGCCTTCCGGTCCAGCTTGCCGGAGGTGTTCAACGGGAACGCGTCCAGCAGTACGACCGACGCGGGCACCATGTAGGCGGGCAGCTGCCCGGCGGCGAATCGGGTCAGCTCCGCCGCTTCGGGTGAGAAGCCCGGCGCGGCAACGACATACGCCGCCAGCTGCTGTCCGGTGGCGGTGTCGGCGACGAGCACCACGGCCTGGCTCACGGCCGGATGCGCGAGCAGTACGGTCTCGATCTCGCCGAGCTCGATGCGCTGGCCGCGGAACTTCACCTGGAAGTCGGTGCGGCCGATGTACTCGATGGCGCCGGAATCGTTCCAGCGCACCAGGTCTCCGGTGCGGTACATCCGATCGCCGGTGTCGGAGAACGGATTCGCGACGAACCGGTCCGAGGTCAGGTCCGGGCGGCCGCGGTAGCCGCGGGCCAGCTGCCGGCCCGCCAGATAGAGCTCACCCGGGGCGCCGATCGCGGCCGGACGCAGCCGCGAATCCAGCACGTAGACTTCGACATTCCATTCCGGGACACCGATCGGTACCGTGGTCGTATCGGCTTCCGTTGCCTCCCAATAGGTTACCGAGACCGCGGCCTCGGTGGGACCGTAGAGGTTGTGCAGTCCGGCGTCGGAGATCGCCCGGAACGCCGCCGCGGTCTCCGGCGGCAGCGCCTCGCCGATCACGAAAACCGCACGCAGCGAAGCACATTGGATGGTCGTGGCATGTGCGGTGAACACCGTGAGCATCGACGGCACGAAGTCGGTGACCGTGACCCCGAACCGGTCGATCATATCGGCGACGTACAGCGGATCGCGGTGTCCGTCCGGATCGGCGACGACCAGGGTCGCACCGGCCAGCAGGGGCAGGAAGTAGCCCCACAGCGAGACGTCGAAGGTGGTCGCGGTCTTCTGCAGATAGACGTCGGCCGTGGTGAACGCGTATTCGTCGAGCATCCACAGCTGCTGGTTGACGATCGCGTGGTGGGTGACCGCGACGCCCTTGGGCCGGCCGGTGGAACCGGAGGTGTAGATCACGTAGGCGGTGTTGTCCGGCCGCAACGGCGCGAGCCGGTCCGCGTCGACGATCGGCGCGTCGGAGAAGTCCGAGACGTCGAGGGTGTCGATATCCACGCGCCGCACGGTGACCGGCAGTTCGAGCCCGTCCCGGGTGGTGGTGAGCACGCACACCGGATCCGCGCTGTCGAGGATGTAGGCGGTCCGGTCGGCGGGATGATCCGGATCGATCGGCACATACGCGCCACCGGCCCGCAATACGGCGTGCATGCCGACGACCAGGTCCAGCGAGCGCCGCATCCCCAGTGCCACCAGCGATTCCGGCCCGACGCCGTCGGCGATCAGCCGCCGCGCCAGCCGGTTGACCCGCGCGCCGAATTCGGCGTAACTCAGCGTGTCGTCCTCGAAGGCGACCGCGAGATGTTTCGGGGTGGCCCGGATCTGCCGGTCCAGCAACTCGGGCAGCGTGGTGTCCGGGACGTCGTGGTCGGCGTCGTTCCAGGCCGCCAGGGTGCGGTCGAGTTCGCTGCCGGTGGTGATCGGCAGCGACCACACGGCCCGATCGGCCCCGGCGGCGGCGAAGCGCTGGAAGAAGTCGAGGAACCGCTCGTGGTGGTGGCGCGTCTCGGCGTCGGTGTAGAGGTTCGGGTTGGTCTCGAAGTCGATGCGGGTGCGGGTGCCGCCCTCGGTCTGATAGAAGTTGACGCCGAGATCCTCGATCGACCCGGTCGACAGCACATGCATCTGTCCCGAGAGGTCACCCAGGGTGAGCTCGTCGTGGAACAGCATGATGTTCACCCACGGACCGAAGAACTCGGTCGACACCACGCCGTCGCCGGCGGCGTCGCGGCGGATGTCCTCGTGGCGGTAGCGCTGGTGCCGCAGCGCCCCGGACACCTCGACGGTCACCTGTGCCAGCAGTTCCGCGATCGTGGTGGTGTGGCCGACCCGCAGCCGCAGCGGCACGATATTCGACGTGGCGCCGCCCGCGCGGCGCATCGCCGCGGTGACGCGACCGGTCACCGGCAGGCTCAGGATGACCTCGTCGGTCCCGGTCCACTGCGCCAGATAGGCCGCGAAGGCGGCCAGCAGCAGTCCCGCGGGCGACGACTCGAACCGGGCCACCGCCGCGTCCAGCTCCGCGTGCCGGGCCTCGGACAGGGCCGCCGACGCGATCCGGTTGGCCGCGGCCGGCGGGGCCGACCGCCCGGTCAGCCCGGACCCGGCCTCGAGCCCGGCGACCTTCTGCGCCCAGTACTCGCGATCCGACCGGAACCGGGGCGACTCGCGGTAGGCGAGCTCGTTCTCGACCAGGGACCGCAGCCCGGAGATCTTCACATCCGGAACCTCGGCCCCGGATACGTACGCGGTGTAGCGCTCGGCGATCCGCTGCACGTTCACCATCGCGCCGAAGCCGTCCATCGCGATGTGATGCGCCCGCACGTACCAGAACCAGCGCTCGCCGGACAGCTGCAACGCCACCGAGCGGATCAGGCGATCCGACAACACATCCAGCGGGCGCCCGTACTCCGCCCGCATCCACGCCAGGGCCGCGGCTTCCGGATCCGACTCCCCGCGCAGATCCACGTAACCGACCCGGTCGTCGAAGTCGATGTCGACGTACTGCCAGGGCTCACCGTCGCGCTCGACGATCCGCAACAATCCGGACCCGAGCTCACGCGAGGCCTCCAGCGCCGCGCGACTCAGCACCTCCACATCGAGCGCGCCACGCAGATCCACGTACTGCGCGATCGTGATCGGCACCTCGGGATCCAGATGCTGGGCATACCAGATACCGAGCTGCGCCGGCGACAGCGGGAAGAGATCCTCCCCCGAAACCGGCGTGGTTACCTCGTTGCCAGCTTCGCCGTTTCCGCCGAAATCCAGCCGGTCCAACCGTCAACCTCGCTTCCGGAACACCCGCGTGGCGCTCCCCAATGGCACACCGACAGCGACGCTCACCTGTACCAGCGTGGCGCCCGCGGTCGGGACACACTTCGAATTTCAATCAGACAAAAACGCTCACAGGACGTATCCGCCCCATGGGCCGGTGCCGTTACATCGGACCGGCCATGCCCGACGGCCACGGATGGACCACTCGCTGAACGTTGCTGCTGACCACCGGACCAATCTACCGTCCCCGCACGGGCTTCGAAGCGGAAGGTTCATAGCCGACGTGCATCATAGCTGGACCTCGCGCCAAGATAGCCGAAACTCCGAGTACGGCAATCGATTCGGACACTCCGCCCATACCCTCCGACCTGGCCCGATCCGGTCATCCGGGGAGGGTGTGACGTTCGCGAGCCGGGTCGTACAGATGGGATTCGGCGCATCCCGGCGCGCTCGCCAGCGCCGGGCCCACGAGTATCACCGCCGCCTGCCGCAATCCGGCCTGCTCCACCCGGTCGGCGATATCGGCCAGCGTGCCGCGCAGGACCAGCTCCTCGGGCTGACTGGCCCGGTAGACGACCACCGCCGGGCAGTCGGCGCCGTAGTCGGCGGTCAGTTCGGCCGCGAGCACCCGGATCCGCGTGATCGCCAGATGCAGCACCAGCGTGGCGCGGGTGCGGGCGAAATTCGCCAGTGCCTCCGACTCGGGCATCGCGGTCGATCGGGCCCGGGTCCGGGTCAGCACGACCGACTGCGCGAGTTCCGGCACGGTGAGTTCGGCGCCGAGCCGGGCCGCGGCCGCCGCGTAGGCGGGCACGCCCGGGGTGACATCCCACGGCACGCCGTGGGCGTCCAGCCGGCGGGTCTGCTCGGTCAGGGCCGAGTACAGCGACGGGTCGCCGGAACACAACCGTGCCGCATCCTTACCCTCGGCATGAGCCCGGACCAGCAGTTCGGTGATCCGGTCCAGGTCCAGATGCCGGGTATCGATCAGTTCGGCGCGGGGGGCGCAGTGCGCGAGCACCTCGGGATCGAGATAGGTGCCCGCGTACAGGCAGACCGGCGCACTCCCGAGCAGCCGCACCGCCCGCACGGTCAGCAGGTCGGCGGCGCCCGGGCCCGCCCCGATGAAATGCACGGTCATGATCGGTCCTCTCCGCAGCCGGGCCGGCGTCGTCGCAGTGTATGCACCGCGCCGGCCCGGCCGAACCGCTACCCGGTCATGTTGAAACCGCCGAGGATCCGGTCCGGCCGCACCCGGACCACGAGTTCCCCCGGTACCGCGTTGCGCCGGCCGAACTCCTCGGCCCGCCCGGCGCCCATATAGCGGCCGCCGATCGCCGTGGCGGTGCGCAGCAGCTCCCCGGGGTCCTCGGAGACGGTGGCGACGCCCTGCACCTGGAGGTAGCCGTACGGCGGCGCCTCCAGGTCGACGCAGAGCGCGACCCGCGGATCCCGCATGATCGCCCGGCCCTTCGCCGTGCCTTTGCCGGTGTTGAACACCAGTTCGTCGCCGTCGAGGAAGAACCACACCGGATTGATCAGCGGCCGCCCGTCGGATGACGTCACCGCAAGCTTGGCGGTGCGGGTGCCCTCGGTGAGGAACTCGCGCACCTTCGGATCGCTGATGGTGAACATATTTCCTACCGTACGACGCCGCCGGAGCGAAGTCCGGCAACCCGGACGTACCGGACCGGCCGCGATGTTTGCCGCGCCGATTGCGAGGAGTTCGCCTGTGGCGCGCGAACTTTCACCGGTTTGCAGTCGAATGCCACTGTGTTACAACGGAGTTACGCATAGTTGCTGTAGCTAACCAATTGTGGAGGCTGTGAGATGTGCGGTATCACCGGCTGGGTATCCTTCGACTCCGATCCGGCCGATCGGCGAGAAATCATCGACGCCATGACCGAGACCATGGCCTGTCGCGGCCCCGACGACGTCGGCGTCCACCTCCGGCCACACGCCGCCCTCGGGCATCGGCGGCTGGCGATCATCGACCTGCCCGGCGGGCGTCAGCCCATGACCCTGGACACCCCGGCGGGCGATGTGGCGATCGTCTATTCCGGTGAGACCTACAACTTCGCCGAGCTGCGCGCCGAACTGGCGGCGGCCGGCCACCGGTTCCGGACCGACAGCGATACCGAGGTGGTGCTGCGCGCCTACCTGCAATGGGGTGACGCCCTGGTGGACCGCCTCAACGGCATGTACGCCTTCGCGATCTGGGATCAGCGCACCGAACGACTGCTGATGGTCCGGGATCGTATGGGTATCAAGCCCTTCTACTACTTCCCGACCCGCGACGGCGTGCTGTTCGGTTCCGAGCCGAAGGCGATCCTGGCGAATCCGCTGGCGGCGCGCACCGTCGATCTGGCCGGGTTGCGGGAACTGTTCGCCTTCACCAAGGCCCCCGGCTGGGCGATGTGGCAGGGCATGTCGGAGGTGTTGCCGGGCACGCTGGTCACGGTGGACCGCAACGGAATCCGCTCCCGCACCTACTGGCGGTTGCGGGCCGTGGCGCATCCGGACGGCCGCGACGACACCGTGGCCACCGTGCGCGAGCTGCTCACCGACATCGTGGACCGGCAGCTGATCGCGGATGTACCGCGCTGCGTATTGCTCTCGGGCGGACTGGATTCCAGCGCGCTCACCGGACTGGCGGCGCAGCGGCTGGCCCGCGACGGGGAACGGGTCCGCACCTTCTCGGTGGATTTCCTGAACCAGGAACAGAATTTCGTCCCGGACGAGATGCGCGACACCCCGGATTCGCCGTTCGTGCGCGAGGTGGCCGCGCTGGTCGGCTCGGAACACCGTGACGTGATGCTGAATCCGGAACATCTGGCCGATCCCGGGGTGCGGCGGCGGGTGATCCGCGCCCGCGACATCCCGGCGGGCCTCGGCGATATGGACAACTCGTTGTTCCTGCTGTTCGAGGCGATCCGGGCCGAGTCGACGGTGGCGCTGTCCGGGGAATCGGCGGACGAGGTGTTCGGCGGCTTTCGCTGGTTCCACGACGAGGTGGTGCGCAAGGCGGACACCTTCCCGTGGATGGCATTCAGTTCCATGCTGACCGAATCCCATTGGAACATACTCAATCCCGAGCTGCGGCCGCGGCTGCGCCTGCCGGAGTACATCGCCGACCAGTACGCCACCGCGGTCGCCGAGGTGGAACATCTCGACGGCGAGGACGAACTCGAACACCGCATGCGCACGATCTGCCACCTGCATCTGACCCGATTCGTCCGCCAACTGCTGGATCGCAAGGACCGCATGTCGATGGCGGTCGGCCTGGAGGTCCGGGTGCCGTTCTGCGATCACCGGCTGGTCGAGTACGTCTACAACACGCCCTGGTCGCTGAAGACCTTCGACGGGCGGGAGAAGAGCCTGCTGCGGCACGCCACCGAACACGTGCTGCCGCGGTCGGTGGTGGAACGGGTCAAGAGCCCCTACCCCTCCACCCAGGACCCGGGGTACGCCGCCGCCCTGCAGCGACAGGCGAAAGAGATCCTGGACCAACGGGATTCGCCGGTATTCGATCTGGTGGACCGCGACTGGGTGCGCCGGGTGTCCGGACTCGATCCGGTGGGTCTCGACCCGTTCGTGCGCGCCGGCCTGGATCATGTCATCGACCTGCACACCTGGGTGGAGATGTACGCGCCCACGCTGCGCCTGGACTGATCCGGGAGGTGATCCGCGCCACAGGCTGTTACGGCCGGCGTGGCAGCGGTGTCTTCACGGCGAACTCTGAAGCGAGGAGAACATCGTGAACATCGCACTGTGGATCACCACCGGACTGCTGGCCACCGTCGCCCTGGCCGGCGGTATCACCAAGACGTTCCTGCCCAAGGAGAAGCTGGCCGCGGCGCACGGCGGGGAATGGACCGCCCACGCCGCGACCGGCTTCGTCCGGACGCTCGGGATCCTCGAACTGCTCGCCGCGGCGGGCCTGATCCTGCCCCGGCTGCTGGACATCGCGCCGGTGCTGGTGCCGGTGACGGCGCTGTGCTGGGTGGCGCTGATGATCGGCGCGATGATCACCCACGGCCGCCTCGGCCAGTACCCGCTGGTCGTGCTCAACCTGGGCTATCTGGCCCTCGCGGCGTTCATCGCCTGGGGCCGGTTCTGACCGGGCCGGGCCGCGGGGCGAGGATCGAGACGTGCCCGACCATGCCGCGGACCCGGCGACCGACACCTTCGTCGCCCACCGCAACCTGCTGTTCACCGTCGCCTACGAGATGCTCGGCTCGGCCGCCGACGCCGAGGACGTGCTGCAGGAGACCTGGTTGCGGTGGACCGGGGTGGACCTCGATCAGGTACGCGACCATCGCGCGTACCTGGTCCGGATCACCACCCGGCAGGCCCTGAACCGGCTGCGCACCCTGCAACGCCGCAAGGAGGCCTACGTGGGCCAGTGGCTGCCGGAACCGATGCTGACCACACCGGACGTCGCCGAGGACGTCGAACTGGCCGAGAGCGTCTCGATGGCCCTGCTGCTGGTGCTCGAGACGCTCGCGCCGACCGAGCGCGCGGTGTTCGTGCTGCGCGAGGCGTTCGGGATCGACTACGACGAGATCGCCGAAACCCTCGGCAAGAGCCCGGCCGCGGTCCGGCAGATCGCCTACCGCGCCCGCAACCACGTCGACGCCCGCCGCCCCCGCGCGGTGGTCTCCCCCGCCGAGACCCGGGCCGCCCTGGACTCGTTCCGGCACGCGCTGGAGACCCGGGACTTCCGGAGCCTGCTGGACGTGCTCGCCCCCGACGTCGTCGCGCTCAGCGACGGCGGCGGCCACAAACAGGCCGCCCTGCGTCCGGTCGTCGGCGCGGACCGGGTCCTGCGCTTCCTCACCGGCGGCCTGCGCCGCACCGCCGAATCCCTCACCGTCGAGCCCACTGTGGCCAACGGCAGCCCGGCCCTGCTGTTGCACCTGGACGGCGAACTCGACGGGGTCATGGCGATCCACGTCGCGGCCGGCCGCATCACCGGCCTGTACTACGTCCGCAACCCGGAGAAACTGACCCACCTCGGATCGGCGATCCCGTTGACGCTGCACTGATTTCGTGGCTCGTGAAAGTCGTTGCGCGCGTTCAGATCACGCCGAGTTCCCGGGCGCGGGCCACCGCCGAGGTCCGGGATTTCACGCCGAGCTTCGAATAGATGTGCACCAGATGGGATTTCACCGTCGTCTCGCTGAGGAACAGGCGGCGGCCGATCTCGCGGTTCGAGTGGCCGTCGGCGACCAGGGTGAGGACCTCGATCTCGCGGGGGCTGAGGGTGGTGTCCGGTTTGCGGACGCGGGTCATGAGTTTGGAGGCCACCGACGGGGACAGCACGCTCTCGCCGGTGGCCGCGCCGCGCACGGCGGCGAGCAGTTCGGCGGGCGGGGTGTCCTTGAGGATGTAACCGCAGGCCCCGGCCTCGATGGCGCCCAGGATGTCGGCGTCGGTGTCGTAGTTGGTGACCACCAGAACATGGGGCGGCTCGGGGAGGGCGCGCAGTGCCGCGGTGGCGTCGACACCCGACTTGCCCGGTCCGAAGCGCAGGTCCATCAGCACGAGATCGATACCGCCGGCGCCGCATCCGGCCACCGCCTCCTCGGCGGTGGCGGCCTCGCCCGCGACGATGACATCGGGCGCGGATTCCAGCAGGGCGCGCAGCCCGGCCCGGACGATCGCGTGATCGTCGGCGAGCAGCAACCGGATCATGCCGAAGCCTCCAGCGGGAACGACACTGTCACCGCGGTGTGGCCGGGTTCGGATTCCACCTCCATGCTGCCGCCCTGTTGTTCGACCCGGCCGCGCATGGCGTTGAGGCCGAAGGTGCTGCGTGCGAACACCTCCGGCGCGATGCCGATACCGTCGTCGACCACGTCGAGGTGCACCGCGTCGTCGGCGTAGGTGAGGGTGATGCGCATGCGCTGCGCGCGGGCGTGCCGGACCACGTTCGACACCGCGCCCTGGGCCACCCGCAGCAGCGCCGCCTCGATCGGCATCGGCAACCGCTCCGGCGTGCCCTCCACCAGGACCTGGCCGTGCAGGCCCGGCGCGTCGGCGCGCCGCGCGATGCGTTCCAGAGCCTGGGTGAGGGACTGACCGTCCAGCGCCGCCGGGGTGAGTTCGGCGATCAGCTGGCGGGTTTCGGCGAGGTTGTCCGCGGCGGTTTCGCGGGCCAGCCGGATCTGTTGCAGCGCAGGGTGATCCGGTGCGGATTGCTCGACCGCGTGCAGCAGCAGCTTGATACTGGACAGGCCCTGGGCCACGGTGTCGTGGATCTCCCGGGCCAGCCGCTCCCGCTCGGCCAGCTTGCCGGCGGTGCGTTCGCGTTCGGCGAGAGTGGCCCGGGTGGCGAGCAATTCGTCGATCAGCCGCTGCCGGTCGTCGGCCTCGCGGACCAGCGCCCGGTAGCCGAGACCGATCGCGACGGCGATCACCGCAGCGAGCACCGGGCCGATCACGCCGTCGACGGTCCAGCCGCGCTTCACCGCGAACCCGACCACCGCCGCGACGGTCGCGGCGACGACGGCGACCACCCCCCACGCCCGCGGCAGCAGATGCAGGTACAGGAAGAACAGGCCGAATACGAGGTAGATCGAGTCCGGGACCAGCGCGACCATGCCGAGCCACAACAGCGTGAGCACACCCAGCCAGACCCGCGCGGCGACCGGCCGGCCGCGCAGCGTGGCGCCGCCGGCGAAGTAGACGACGAGAAAGGCCACGATCAGCGCCACGATCCCGAGCCGGTGCGGCGTACCGGGAACCAGCGCCAGCCCGGCCGCCACCGCCGTGAGCGCCACGACCAGGATGTGCAGCCCGACCTGCAGGGCGGCGAAGACGGGAGCCAACGGGGACTGGTGCACGGTGCCAGCTTATGCGGGGTTATCGGTACGGCATCCATCGAAAGTCGCAACGGTCTCCACCCCTGGGACGGTGGACGCTCCTGCCTCGGGACGGCGGACAACGGTGCGACGGGTCGATGGCGTGCCCGGGAATCCGCGGCAGGCTCGGGTCATGTACGTCGCACTGCGAGATCTGCGGGCCGCCAAGGGCCGATTCCTGCTCATCGCCGTGGTGGTGATCCTGGTCGCACTGCTGGTGAGTTTCCTCAGCGGACTGACCGCCGGGCTCGCCCATCGGAACATCGCGACCGTGCAGCGGCTGCACGGCGATGCCGTGGTGTTCGCCGACACGGGCGCGGCGCCGTCCTTCGACTCCTCCGCGCTGGGCCCGGAGCAGTTGGCGGTCTGGCAACGGGCCGGCGGCCATGTCGATCCGGTCGGCATCGGCCGCGCGCCGGCGGCTCGCAGCGGTGCGGCCCCGGTGCCGGTGGCGCTGTTCGGGGTCGGCGGCCCGAGTTTCGGCAACCGTCTCGCTACCTCCGGCACGGTGGTACTGAGCACGGCGGCCGCCGAGCAGCTCCGGGCCACGACGGGCGATACCGTCACCATCGGCGCGGCATCCTTCGCCGTGGCGGCCGTCGGCGGGGACGACTGGTACAGCCACAGCCCGGTGGTCTGGCTGACGCTGCCGGACTGGCGGGCCCTGGATCCGCGCGGTGGCGTGGCGACGGTACTGGTCGTGTCCGGGGTGCCGGACCTCGCGGCCGTGAACGCCGTGGCGCACACCCGCACCACCACGGTGCCCGGCGCGCTCTCGGCATTGAGCGCCTATCAGGCCGAACACACCTCGCTGACCCTGATGACGCTGCTGTTGTTCGCGATCTCGGCGGCGGTGATCGGCGCCTTCTTCACGGTGTGGACGATTCAGCGCGTCCCCGACGTCGCGACGTTGAAGGCGCTGGGCGCGACGACCGGATCGCTGGTGCGGGACGCCCTGGGGCAGGCGCTGGTCCTGCTGCTCGCCGGCGTCGGCATCGGTATCGGCCTGACCGCCGTCGCGAGCGGAATCGTCGGGGCGCGAGTGCCTTTCACGCTGTCGACGACGACAACCCTGGTACCGGGTGCGGCACTGATCGGCCTGGGATTGCTGGGCGCGGCCGTCGCACTGCGCTTCCTGGTGACGGCCGATCCGCTCGTCGCACTACAGCGCGCACGATGAGCCGGCACACCCAATTACATTGCACCACAGCATATTCGATGGAACTCACGTTCGTGATGGCTCGACAGGAGTTGCGATGGTCTCGCTCACCGTATCCGACCTCACCCTCACCTACCCGGACGGTTCCGGCCGCGTCACGGCGCTGGATCGGGTGAATCTGCATGTCGCCGGAGGTGAGATCGCCGCTGTGACCGGTCCCTCGGGCTCGGGGAAGTCCAGCCTGCTGGCGGCGGTGGCGACCCTCGTACGACCCGACTCCGGCACCGTGATGCTCGAAACGGGTGATGCCGGTGTGGATCTCGCGACACTGAGCCGCACCGAGGCGACGACGCTGCGCCGCAGGTCGATCGGCATCGTCTTCCAGCAGCCGAATCTGATCCCCGCACTCACCGCCGCCGAGCAACTCGAGGTGACGGCCCACCTCGGCGACCGGCTGTTCAACCCGCCCCGGAGCAGACGCGAAACGCGAAGCCGGGCAGCGGATCTGCTGGACCGCGTCGGCCTCACCGGCCACGAGCACAAACGGCCCGATCAGTTGTCCGGCGGCCAGCGGCAACGAGTCAACATCGCCCGCGCCCTGATGCGCGACCCGGCCCTGCTGGTCGTCGACGAACCGACCAGCGCACTGGATTCCGATCGCGGCGCCGCGATCATCGACCTGCTGGTGGAGGTGGTCCGCGACCACCGCGCCGCCACCCTGCTGGTCACCCACGACCGCACCCACCTGAGCCGGATGGCGGCGGTCCACCGGATGGTCGACGGCCGGCTCGAGGACACGACGGCGACCGTCTGAGCGCGAGTTACCTTGGCGCCGAACAGATCCCATACCTCAACGAGCCTCGGTCACACCGCCCGGATCACCGGATGGCCGGAGTGCGGCGTACCAGTCGAGTAGCTCGGGGTTGTCGACGGCGGTGCGGGCCACCACTGTCGACGGGTCGCCGCCCTGGATCAGCTTCTTGATCGGAACTTCCAGCTTCTTGCCGGTGCGGGTGTGGGGGATGCCGGGGGCCACGATGATGTCGTCGGGGACGTGGCGGGGTGAGACGTCCGTGCGGATCGCGGTGGCGATCGTCCGGCGGAGCTCGTCGGTGAGTTCGACGCCGGGGGCGAGGGTGACGAACAGCGGCATCCAGTAGCCGCCGTCGGGTTGTTCGGCGCCGATCACCAGGGCCTCCGTGACCTCCGGGAGACCCTCCACCGCCTGGTAGATGTCCGCCGAACCCATCCGGATGCCGTGCCGGTTCAGGGTCGAATCGGAGCGGCCGTGCACGACGACGCTGCCGCGTTCGGTGATCGTGATCCAATCGCCGTGTCGCCAGACCCCCGGATACTTGTCGAAATACGCGTCCCGATAACGGGTTCCGTCGGGGTCGTGCCAGAACGACACCGGCATCGACGGCATCGGCGCGGTGACCACCAGTTCACCCACCTCGCCGCGGACGGGGGCACCCGCCTCGTCCCAGCAGTCCAGGGCCACCCCCAGGGACGGGGCCGAGAGTTCGCCCGGCCATACCGGGACCGTCGGTGTGCCGCCCATGAACGCCGCCACCACATCCGTGCCGCCGCTGACCGAATTCACCCGGACGCGTTCGCCGACCGCGTCGCGCAGCCACAACGCCGACGATACGGGCAGCGCGGACCCGGTGACGCCCACGCTCCGCAGCGCCGACAGATCGTGATCGCGACGCGGCACCGCACCGGCCTTGATGCAGCCGAGCAGATAGCCGGGGCTCAGGCCCAGGACGGTGGTGCGGGTGCGGGCGGCCAACGCCCACAACGCATCCGGGGCCGGATGGGCCGGGCTGCCGTCGTAGGTGACGATCGTCGCGCCGGACAGCAGACCGGCGACCCGGAAGTTCCACATCATCCAGGACGGGCTGGTGAACCAGAAGAACACGTCATCGCGCCCGATATCCGATTGCAGGACAACGGCTTTCAGGTTCTCGATCAGGATCCCGCCGTGGCCGTGCACGATCCCCTTCGGCTTACCCGTGGTACCGGAGGAGTACAACACCCACAGCGGATGATCGAACGGCACCGGTTCGGTGCGGAATCCGGCAGGGACAGGAGAGGTTTCGATCGGATCGCCGGCGCCGGACGCGGAGTCCGGACGAGGGTGAGGCGCGGGGTCTGCGATACGGTCGCCCGCCGCGGCCGGGGCGACGGCCGACCAGTCGAGGGTTCCCGGTATCCCGGCGCCGAGCCGGCGCACCAGCACGGTCGCCGCGAGGCGCGGCAGTCCCGCGCGCAGTGCCGCGATGTCGGCCAGCCTGTCGTGGGCCTTCCCACCGTGGTGGTAGCCGTCGGCGGTGACCAGTACGGCCGGTTCCAGCTGACCCAGCCGGTCCAGGGCCGCCTTCGCCGTGTAGTCCTGACCACAGGCGCTCCAGATCGCGCCGAGGCTCGCGGTCGCGAGGAAGGCGATCACCGTCTCCGGGATGTCGGGCAGGTAGCCGACCACCCGATCACCCACGGACACACCGAGTTCCCGCAGCGTGCGCGCGAACGACGCGGTCCTGCCGAGCATTTCGGCCCACGACATCTCGGTCAGCGAGCCGTCCTCGGACGTGTGCACGATCGCCGGGCGATCGGTGCGGGCCTGCCGAAGCACCCGATCCACATAGTTCAGCCGGACGTCCGGAAACCATTGCGCGCCCGGCATTTCCGTGGAAGCCAGCACCGTGCCGGGTTCGGGTCCGAGGTCGAAGTACGCCCACACCGCGCCCCAGAAGGCGGCCGGGTCGGCGATCGACCATCGCCACAACGCGTCGTAGTCCGGAAGCGAGGATCCGGTCCGTCCGGCGGCGAACCGCGCGAAATCGGTCAGCTTCGCCTCGGCGATGTCCCGCTCCGTCGGCATCCACTGCGGTTCCACGCTCATCGCACGCTCGCTTCCTGTCCACCCGGCCCGCGGGCCGTCCGGGTGGCGGCCCGCGACGGTCCCGGACCGCACACGCCCGGTCCCATTTTCCGCCATGCCGGCGTGGCCGACACGGTTCGGGCGGAAACGACCGCGAGTAGGTCGCCGGGATGCGCGGAGCAGCAGGGCGTCAGGACGCGATCGACGCCTCCGACCGGCGCAGGATGCGCTGAGCGTGCGCGACGACCGGGCCGTCCACCATGCGGCCCTCGAAGGCGAATACGCCGCGATGGTTCGGCACCTCGGCGAGAACCCGCCGGGCCCAGTCCAATTCGTCGGGAGCGGGGGTGTACGCCGCGCGCACCACGGCCACCTGGCTGGGATGGATGGAGACCTTGGCGTCGAAGCCGCTGGCCACGCCGTCCTCGGCCTCGGCCCGCAGCCCGTCCAGATCGCGGATGTTCAGATACACCAGGTCGAGGGCGAACCGGCCGTACGCCTTGGCGGCCAGCAGCACCGTCGAGCGCAACTGGACCGCGACGTCGCGGTAGCTGCCGTCGGCGCGGCGACTGCCGGTGCCGCCGAGGCCCGCCACCAGATCCTCCGCACCGGGCATGGCGCCGATCGCGTTGTCGGCGCGGATCGCATCGGCGATGGTCAGCACACCCAGCGGCGATTCCACCAGCGCGATCACCTCGTACGGTGCGAGCGCCGAGATCTGTTCCGCCGATTCGCATTTCGGCAGCATGACGCGGCGGTAGCCGGTGCGCGCCAGCGCCTCGAGGTCGAGGGCGTGGTCGGCGGTGGTGGCGCCGTTGACCCGGACCACCGTGCGCTCGGGATCCAGCGGGGTCGAGACCAGGGCAGCGCGGGCGGCCTCCTTGTCGGCCGCGGCGACCGCGTCCTCCAGGTCGACGATCACCACATCGGCCGCGGCGGCGGCCTTCGCGTACCGTTCCGGCCGGTCCGCCGGGCAGAACAACCAGGCCGGGCCGGGCAGCTCCCACGTCATCGCGATTCTCCGTTCCCGAAAACTAGGTTCTCAGTTTTCGACACTAACATTCTCGGGCTATTCGGAATCGGCCGGACGTTTGCGGACCAGGGTCTTGCGGACCGCGGTGGCCACGACGTCACCGTGCTGATTGCGGCCGGTGTGCGCGAAGGTCAGGATGCCCTCGCCGGGACGGCTCTTCGATTCCCGCTTGTCGGTGATCAGCGTTTCCGCGTAGAGCGTATCGCCGTGGAACAGCGGCTTGGGGAACGCGATCTCCGAGAAACCGAGATTCGCGACGATGGTGCCCTGGGTCAGCTGCGCCACCGACAGGCCGACCACGGTCGACAGCGTGAACATGGAGTTCACCAGCCGCTGGTTGAACGGCGGCAGGGCGTCGGCGAAGGCCGCGTCCAGGTGCAGCGCCTGGGTGTTCATCGTCAGCGTGGTGAACAGCACGTTGTCGGCCTCGGTAATGGTCCGGCCGGGCCGGTGCTCGTACACCACACCGGTCTCGAACTCCTCGAACCACAGGCCGCGCTGTACCACCCGGCGCAGCGTGGCGGATTCGCTCGCAGGCTCGCTCACAATCCCAGCTCCCGTCCGATCAGCAGCAGCTGCACCTCGGTGGTGCCCTCGCCGATCTCCAGAATCTTGCTGTCCCGGTAGTGCCGGGCGACAGCGTATTCGTTCATGAAACCGTAGCCGCCGAAGATCTGGGTGGCGTCGCGGGCGTTGTCCATCGCCGCCTCGCTGGCGACCAGCTTCGCGATCGAGGCCTGCTTCTTGAAGGGCTTGCCGGACAACATCAACGCGGCCGCGTCGTAGTAGGCGGTGCGGGCGGCGTGCGCGCGCGCCTCCATCCGGGCGATCTTGAAGGCGATGGCCTGGTTGCGAACGATGGCCTGCCCGAACGCCTCTCGCTCCCGCGCGTAGCGCACACTCTCGTCGACGCAGCCCTGGGCGGCGCCGACCGACAGCGCCGCGATCGCGATCCGGCCCTCGTCGAGGATGCGCAGGAAGTTCGCGTAGCCGCGGCCGCGCTCGCCGAGCAGATTCTCCTCGGGCACCCGGACGTCGGTGAAGCTCAGCGGATGGGTGTCGGAGGCGTTCCAGCCGACCTTGTTGTACGCGGGTTCGGCGACGAATCCCGGGGTGCCGGCCGGCACCAGGATGGTCGAGATCTCCTTCTTGCCGTTGACGACGCCGGTCACCGCCGTCACCGTCACCAGCCGCGTGATGTCGGTGCCGGAGTTGGTGATGAACTGCTTGCTGCCGTTGATGATCCACTCGCCGCCGTCGAGTACGGCCGTGGTGCGGGTGCCACCGGCATCGCTGCCCGCGCCCGGCTCGGTGAGCCCGAAGGCGCCGAGCGCGCGGCCGGATGCCAACTGCGGCAGCCATTCCAGCTTCTGCTTCTCGTTGCCGAAGCGATACACCGGCATCGCGCCGAGCGAAACCCCGGCCTCCAGCGTGATGGCGACGCTCTGGTCGACCTTGCCGAGTTCCTCGAGGGCCAGGCACAGCGCGAAATAGTCGCCGCCCATGCCGCCGTACTCCTCGGGGAACGGCAGCCCGAACAGGCCCATATCGGCCATCCCGGCGACCACCTCGTACGGGAAGCTGTGCTCCGCATCGTGTTTCGCGGACACCGGGGCGACGACCCGTTGCGCGAAGTCGCGGACGGTGAGCGCCAGATCGCGATACTCGTCGGGCAGTGTGCCGGTGGACAGAAAGTCGGTCATGACTGGGATTCCTTCCCGTCGGGGGCGGGTGCTTCGTCCGTGGCCGGCGCGGCGGCGGGCAGGATCCGGGCCAGTACCTGGTCGACCTGTACCTGTGCGCCCGTCTTCACCAGCAGCTCGACGGTTCCGGCGATCGGCGCGGTGAGCGTGTGCTCCATCTTCATGGCCTCGACCACGACCACCGGGGCGCCGGCGGCGACCTCGGCGCCGGCCGCGGCCGCCACCGCGATCACCGAACCCGGCATGGGACTGCGGATCTCGGCGTCGCCGACCTGCTCCGCACCGGCGCGGACGCTCACCTCGGCGACCTCGCGCACGGCCACCACGCCGGTGGCGTCGGCGATCCACAGCTGGCCCTCGTGGGTGGCCACCCGATAACCGCCGCGCACCCCGTCGACCGTGACAGTCAGTGTGTCGCCGATGAATTCGGCTCGCAGCGGCCTGGGCTCACCGTCGTCGATCCGCACCTGCGCGTGGTCGGGCCGGCCGGTGATCGCGACGTGCACGGTCCGGTCCCCGGCCGTCAGCCGCACCGTCACCGGCGCGGCGACGCCGAGCCGCCAGCCGCTGGGCTCGGCCCAGGGATCCTGTGGCGTACTCGGCCAGCGCCGCAACCAGTCCGAGACCGCCGCGGCGACGAACTGCGCGTCGGTGACCGCGGCCGCGCGGAAGTCGACCGCGCGCCGATCCAGCAGCCCGGTGTCCAGCCGGCCGGCCAGCACGTCGGGGTCGGCGAGCAGGAAGCGCAGGAAATCGGTATTGGTCCGCACCCCGAGCACCAGCGTCTCCGCCAGGGCCTGATCGAGTTTCGCGATCGCGCCGGCCCGTTCGGGGGCGTAGGCGATGACCTTCGACAGCATCGGGTCGTAGTCGCTGCCGACCACGCTGCCGGTCCGCAGGCCCGAATCCACCCGCACCCCGGGGCCGGTCGGCTCCGACAGCGCCAGAACCGTTCCGCCGGTGGGGAGGAAGTCGCGGCCGGGATCCTCGGCGTACACCCGGGCCTCGACGGCGTGGCCGGTGAGCTGGATGTCCTCCTGCGCGGCGGCGAGTTGCTGCCCGGCCGCCACCCGCACCTGGCACTCCACCAGATCGACGCCGGTGATCAGCTCGGTCACCGGATGTTCCACCTGCAGACGGGTGTTCATCTCCATGAAGAAGAACTCGTCCGGCCGGTCGGCGGACACGATGAATTCCACGGTGCCCACGCCGACATAGTCGACGCTGCGCGCGGTGTTGCAGGCCGCGGCGCCGATGCGGGCCCGGGTGGCCGCGTCCAGCAGCGGCGAGGGGGCCTCCTCGATCACCTTCTGGTGCCGGCGTTGCAGGCTGCACTCCCGCTCGCCGAGGTGCAGGACGTGGCCGTGCTGATCGGCGAGGACCTGGACCTCGATGTGCCGGGGGCGGCTGACGAACCGCTCCAGGAACAGCGTGTCGTCACCGAAGGAGGACGCCGCTTCGCGGCGCGCGCTGATCAGCGCGGCGGGCAGCTCCTCGGCCCGCTCGACCCGCCGCATCCCCTTGCCGCCGCCACCGGCGGACGGCTTCACCAGCACCGGGAAGCCGATTTCCGGTGCGGCGGCGATCAATTCGTCGTCGGTGAGCCCGGGGCGGGCGATGCCCGGCACCACCGGCACCCCGAATTCCGCGACCGCGTTCTTGGCCGCGATCTTGTCGCCCATGATCTCGATGGCGTGGGTCGGCGGGCCGAGAAAGACGATGCCCGCCTTGCCGAGTGCCGCGGCGAAGGCCGGATTCTCCGACAGGAAGCCGTAACCCGGGTGCACCGCCTGCGCGCCGGCGCGCACCGCGGCGTCGACGACCCGGTCGATGTCCAGGTAGCTCTCCCGCGCGGGGGCCGGGCCCAGCCGCACCGCGGCGTCGGCCTCGTGCACGTGCCGGGCATCGACATCGGCGTCGCTGTACACGGCGACCGAGCGAATTCCCATGTCGCGCAGGGTCCGGATGACCCGGACCGCGATCTCGCCGCGATTGGCGATCAGCACGGTGTCGAACGGGACGGGGTGGGATTTGTGCAGCATTCTCATCACATCCGGAAAACGCCGTAGGAGACCGGGTCCAAGGGGGCCTGTGCGCAGACCGACAGCGCCAGGCCGAGCACGGTGCGGGTGTCGGCCGGGTCGATGACGCCGTCGTCCCACAGTCGCGCGGTCGAGTAGTACGGATTGCCCTGTAGTTCGTACTGTTCCCGGATCGGCGCCTTGAAGGCCTCCTGATCCTCGGGACTCCACTCGTCGCGCAGCGATTCGGCGCGCACGGTGGCCAGCACCGACGCGGCCTGCTCGCCGCCCATCACGGAGATCCGCGCATTCGGCCACATCCACAGGAACCGAGGCGAATACGCGCGACCGCACATCGAGTAGTTGCCGGCGCCGTACGAACCGCCGATCACCACCGTGAGTTTCGGGACCCGCGCGCAGGCGACCGCGGTCACCATCTTGGCGCCGTGCTTGGCGATACCGCCGGCCTCGTAGTCACGACCCACCATGAAACCGGTGATGTTCTGCAGGAACACCAAGGGGATCTGCCGCTTGTCGCACAATTCGATGAAATGTGCGCCCTTGACCGCGGATTCGCCGAACAGCACGCCGTTGTTGGCGACGATGCCGACCGGGTGGCCGTGGATGCGCGCGAACGCGGTGACCAGGGTGCGGCCGTATTCGGCCTTGAACTCCTGGAATTCGCCGCCATCGACCGTGCGGGTGATCACCTCGCGCACGTCGTAGGGCGTGCGCAGGTCCACCGGGACCACGTCGTACAGCTCCTCCGGCGGCGCGGGCGGCGGTACCACCGGCCGAATCTCCCAGGGGGTCGGGGACTTCGGGCCCAGCGTGGCGACGATGCGCCGCACGATCCGCAGCGCGTCCTCGTCGTCCTCGGCCAGATGATCGGTGACACCCGAGACGCGCGAATGCAATTCGCCGCCGCCGAGCTCCTCCGCGGTGACCACCTCACCGGTGGCGGCCTTCACCAGCGGCGGGCCACCGAGGAAGATCGTGCCCTGATTGCGGACGATCACCGCCTCGTCGCTCATCGCCGGCACATAGGCGCCCCCCGCGGTGCACGAGCCGAGGACCGCGGCGATCTGCGCGATCCCCTGGGCGCTCATGGTCGCCTGGTTGTAGAAGATGCGCCCGAAGTGCTCGCGGTCGGGGAACACGTCGTCCTGCCGGGGCAGGAAGGCGCCACCGGAATCGACGAGGTAGAGGCAGGGCAGCCGATTCTGGAGCGCGACCTCCTGCGCCCGCAGATGCTTCTTCACGGTCATCGGGTAGTAGGTGCCGCCCTTGACCGTCGCATCGTTGGCGACGATCACACATTCCCGGCCGGACACCCGGCCGATGCCGGTGATGATGCCCGCACCGGGCGAATCGTCGTCGTACATCCCGGTGGCCGCCAGCGGCGACAACTCCAGGAACGGGCTGCCCGGATCGAGCAGCCGATCGACCCGCTGCCGTGGCAGCAGTTTGCCGCGGGCCACATGCCGCTCCCGGGCCCGTGCCGGACCGCCGAGCGCCACCGCGGCCAGCCGCGCGCGGAGATCGTCCACCAAATCCAGGTGTGCCGGCCGATAGCCGGCTCGGACGTCCTGCGAAACCGTCATCACGCCACCTTGCCCGATCGGTTAATCGCCAATAACTGGAATCCAAGATAATCTTGACTAACCGAGATGTCCAGATTTACCGCGAGGAGGAGCGATGACCAGCAGCGATGCTGTCGCCCCCACGCGCCGGGAGCAGTTGAAGGCACAGCGCCGGCAACAATTGCTGGCGGCGGGTGCCCGACTGATCGCCGATCGTGGCTTCCCCGGGGTCCGGCTCGACGATCTGGGCGCCGCGGCCGGGATCAGCGGCCCGGCGGTGTACCGGCACTTCCCGAACAAGGAGGCGCTGCTGGTCGAACTGCTGGTGGGGGTCAGCGAGCGGCTGCTCACCGGCGGCCGGGCCGTGGTGGACCGGGCGGCGTCGCCGTTGGAGGCGCTGTCCGGCCTGATCGACTTCCATCTGGACTTCGCCCTCGGCGAGCCGGAGCTGATCCGCATCCAGGACCGCGACCTGAAGAATCTGCCCGAATCCGCCGAGCGTCAGGTGCGCCGGACCCAGCGGCAATATGTCGAGGTCTGGGTGTCGGTGCTGCGCGAACTGCATCCCGGCCTGTCGGAGCCGGCCGCCCGGGTGCAGGCGCATGCCGCCTTCGGGCTGATCAACTCGACCCCGCACAGCGCGCCGGCCACCCTGGCCACCCGGGCGCGGCCGATCCTGCGCCACATGGCCTGGGCCGCCCTGGCCTGAGCCGTCGCGGTCAGATGCCGCGCAGTTCGCGATCCGCGGTACCGAGTACCAGGCGCAGCCCCATCGCGAAGCCGGCCACCAGCAACAGGGTGTACACGGGGCCGAATATCGGTGTGGTGACGACGAATTCGGTGTGCCAGTGCACTCTGGTACCGCCGGGCAGTTCGGTGAAGGTCAGATTTCCGTCCTGATGGAACTGCGGCGGAAAGGTATTGAGATTGCGGTAGCCGACCCATTTCGGCGGATCGTATTCGGTGATCTCCTGGGTCACCCGGTACAGCGGGGTGACGATCAGGCGCACCGCGCCGACGCCGTGCTCGGCGACGGCGCCGGGCCGGACCAGGGTGACGCGCCGGATGAACGGCACGCGCTGATAGTTGGTGACATCGCTGAGCCAATCGAACACGTCGTCGATGGGGGCGGCTATGGTGCGCTCGATGTCCATCGTGCGCATCGGCACTCCGTTCCGGCAGGGTGAGGGTGATCCGCAGCAGACTACGGCGCGGCCCCCGTACCGCGACCGCACAACGAACCGAAACGATGCCGATTCGATATCCACGGGGCCGCGCGTACCGGTTTCGAATACGCTTGCCACAGTTGATCTTTCATGGTGAGGATAGCGGGCGGGCCGCGGACCCCGGATCGGGGGCGGCGCGGTGGGCCCGCGAGGCGTCGCAGGTGGCGCGCGGCGGCGCCGTCGTAGCGCCTGGCTACCATGACATGGACATGAGTGACAGGTCAGTATCGTGAGCCGCGCACAGCGCGGCGCCGGCCCGCGCAGCGACCCACCCGGCGGCGATCCGCCGGAGCGGGTGATCCGGCGCCGGCCGAAGAATCGGCGCGCGCAGATCGCGGCCACCTCGGCCGCCGCCTTCGGCTCGCTGGGCTACCACGGCGTCAGCATGGAGGACATCGCCGCCCGGGTCGGCATCTCCTCCGCTGCCCTGTACCGGCACTATCCCAGCAAGTACGCGCTGTTCCGGGAGGAACTGCTGCGGCTGGGCGCGGCGACCAGCGCGGCGGTGAGCCTGCCCGAGGAGGCGGGCGGCCTGCCGGTGCGGGAGCGGCTCGAGCTGGTCGTCGACGCCGTCATCGCCGATACCGTCAGCAACCGGCCCACGGTGGCCCTGGCCCGCTGGGAGCGGCGCTACCTGGACGACACCGATCGCGCCGTACTCGACAAGCAGTTCGCCGGCGCGGTGACCGTGCTGCGCAATCTGCTCGGCGAGTTACGGCCCGGCCTGCCGCGCCGGGACCGGACCGTGCGCGCGGTGGCCGTGATGAGCGTGATCTCCAGCATCGGCGATCACCATGCCGCCCTGCCGGTGAAATCGCTGACGGCCGTGCTGAATTCGGCCGCGTGGGCACTGTTCGAGGCCGAACTCCCCGATGCCGCAGCCGGTTACCGGGCACCTCGCGCGGTGGAGATTCCGCAGTCCTTCAAACACGAACTGCTGCTGAGGAAATCGGTCGAACTCTTCCACGAGCGTGGCTATCCGAACGTCAGTGTGGAGGACATCGCGCAGGCGGCGGATCTGTCGGCGGCCTCGGCGGTGTACCGCTACTACCGCAGCAAGAGCGATCTGCTGGCGGCGGCGTTCCGGCGGGCCGCCGACCGGATGTCCGCGGCCATCGGACCGGCCACCGCCTCCTCCCGCACCCCGGCCGGGGCGCTGGCCATGCTGATCGACATGTACGTGTCCGGATGCTTCACCGAACGCGCGCTGACCTACGTGTACTACGCCGAATTCGGCCACGTACCGGCCGAGGAGCGCACGATGCTGCGCAACGTGCAGCGGCTGATCGTGGCCGAGTGGGTGCGCCTGCTGGTGGCGGTGCGGCCGGATCTGTCCGACGCACAGGCCCGCATCCTGGTACAGGCCGGATTCGCGCTGGTGGTCGACCTGGGCCGGTACTTCGGCGAGGACGACGCCGGGGGCGCTCCGCAGGACCGGGTGGTGCAGTTGATGGAGGTCATCCTCTTCGGGCACCCGTTGCCCCGCGACGCCGACGGCGCCGTCCTGCCCTGATCCGGCTCAGGCGCGCGGCTCGGCGGTCAGGTCGTAGACGTCCACGCCGTCGACATGCTGCGCGGTGTAGTGGGCCTGCACCCACTCGGTGATCTGCGCCCCGGTCGAAGCCGGGTCGTCCGACCGGCCCGGCCGGTCTGTGCGCGGCCGGTGCAGGAAGTACCGCACCTGCCCGTCTGCGACATACCGGCGGAACTGCGCCACGGTCGGCGAATCGTCCCGTCCGCTGAATCCGCCGATCGCCAACAACGATGCGCCCGTGCGTAATTCGATCGAACTGACATCGGCGGACCCGACTGCCGCTGCGGCCCAGCGACTTCCGACCGCGGTGGCGAGCAACGCATCCAATTCCGGTGCGTCCGGCGCCATCGTACGGCCACCGGCGCCCGGCCGGACCGGACCGGAGTACGGACTGCCGCCGACGTGCGGCAGGGCCACGGTCCGGACGGTGTAGAACGCCGGGCCCGCGAGAACAGAAAGTATTGCGGCACAAGCGATCACGGGCATAACGTAGCGATGCCAACCGGCACCACCGCGCATCGGACGATCACCGTAGTCGGCGGTCCGGCCGGAGTCACCGGCGAGGTTGCCACCGCCGATCGCGCGACCGCCCGGCACGAGCACCGCCGCGGTGACCACGGCCACGATCAGTACGGTCCAGCGCAGCCACGGCAGCCAGTGCGGGGTGTGGTCGAGCAGGGCGAAACTCCAGGCCGCGCCGGTCACCGCCATCGCGGCCAGGGTCAGCCGGGCCGGCCATCGGTCGCGGGCGCGCCACAGCAATACGACGCCGATACCGGACAGTGCCGCGACGGCCGGGACGAGTTCGACGGTGTAGTAGGTGTGGAAGGACTGCTTCATGAAGCTGAGCACCGCGCCGGCGCCGAGCAGCCAGCTACCCCACAGCAGCAGGCCCGCCCGGTCCGGATCGGTGCGCGGTGCGCGGCGGGTCAGCCACAACCCGGCCACCAGGCCCAGTATCGCGACCGGCAGCAACCAGCCGTATTCGGTGGCCAGGCCGTCGCGCAACAGGCGGGTGATCCCGGATTCGCCACCGGACATGGCCGCGAAATGCGACGGGGTGTGCTGTCCGGCCGGGCCGCCGTGGGTGTTCGCGGCCGCGCGGCCGTGGTGGCCGAGCAGCCGGCCGAGGCCGTTGTAGCCGACGGCGAGCTGCCACAGCGAATTGTCGGTGGAGCCACCGATATACGGCCGGGAGCCCGCGGGCCACAGCTGTACCAGCGCCACGTACCAGCCCGCCGAGACGACGACCGCGACGCCGGCGGTGAGCAGCCGCAGCACCCGCGCACCGAGGCTCCAGGGCGCGGCCACCAGCACCGCCAGCGCCAGCGCGGGCAGCACCAGGAACGCCTGCATCATCTTGGTGAGGAAACCGAATCCGATTGCCGCGCCGGACAATACGAGCCAGCCGGTGCCCGCGCTCCACCAGCGCGATTGCTCCGAACCCAGCGCGCGCACCACACCGTAGGCGGCCAGTACCACCAGCAGGGTGAGCAGGGCGTCCGGATTGTTGTAGCGGAACATCAGCGCCGCCACCGGGGTCAGCGCCAGCGCCGCACCGGCCAGCAGCCCGGCCGCGGGCCCGCTGCACCGCCGGACCGTCGCGTACAGCAGCGCCACCGTCGCGACGCCGAGCAGCGCCTGCGGCGCCAGCATCGACCAGGATCCGAAGCCGAACAGGCGGCCGGACAACGCCATCAGCCACAGGGCGGCCGGCGGCTTGTCGACGGTGATGGCGTTGCCGGGGTCGAGCGCGGCGAACAGCAATGCCTTCCAGCTGCGGGTGCCCGCCTGCACCGCCGCGGCGTAGTAGGGATTCGCCCAGCCCGCGCCGCGCAACCCCCACAGATACAGCACGGCCGTCGCCACCAGCAGCCCGGCGAGTCCGGGCCGGGCCCAGCGCGGCGCGGCGCCGGCCGGGGTCGCCCGTTCGATCCGGACCGTCCGATCCGCGGACCGATCCACCTCGCCGGCGACGCCGGAGATCGACACCATCTGCTGCCCTCCCTCACATCCGATTCACCCGTACCGGGTGAGCGTATTGGGCGGGTTCGCGGCGGTCATCGGTCCGACACTGTGAATATGCTGTGGGGCGCAGCGTGAATCGGGCCGACCGCGGTGATCTCCGCCGGTCACGGCGCGCTGATAGCCCCGTCCGGGACGGTGCTCAGGAGGGCCGCATCATCGGCGGGTGCAGTGCCCGAGCCGGTCCGGCTCGGTACAGCCGGGCCGGGCGACCGCCGTCGCGGCTGGTGGAGCGGCCGGTGGCCTCCACGAAGCCGGGGGTGGTGGTCACCTTGCGGTGGAAGTTGCGCGGGTCGATATCGGTCCCCCACACCACCTCGTACACCCGGCGCAGATCGGCGACGGTGAATTCGCGGCCACAGAACGCGGTCGCCAGCGGGGAGTATTCGAGTTTGGCGCGGGCCCGTTCGACACCGTCGGTGAGGATCCGGTGATGGTCGAACGCCAACCGGCCCCGATCGGCGAGCACCTGCTCGACGGACCAGATCGCCGCGGCGCTGACCTCGGTACCCGCCGACGGAGCGGGCAGATTCGGGATCAGCGCCAGATAGGCCACGCCGATCACCCGCCCGCGCGGATCGCGGCCCGGCTCACCGTAGGTGGCCAGTTGTTCCAGGTGGATCCGGGCGGCCCGGATGTTGGTCTCCTCGCGCAGCGCCCGGACCGCGGCCCCGGAGAGGCTCTCGTCGGGCTCCACGAATCCGCCGGGCAACGCCCATCGGCCCCGGAACGGGGCATACAGGCGCTGAACGAGCAGCGCGCAGAGAGTATCGTTCGGCACGGTGCGAGTACCGAGTGTCAGCACCACCAGCTCGACCGACACTGCGGCGTTCAGGCGAAAAGCATTGCCCATGGCCGCGATTGTAATCGTCAGGCTGACGATAAGGGAGTCCGGGAGCACCGCGACGTGCCGGGTACGCGATCGTGGAGTCACGCCGCGGTGCGAATGTCCGGGGTCGGGCCGCGAATTCCGCAGCCCCGCAACATCAGCCGACCGACACCGAGGATCCGGTGGCGATCACGTTGGCGAGTGCGGTGAGGATCGAGGAGAATCCGGCACTTCCGGTGGCACTACCGGTGAAGATGCTGGAGAAGGCGGAGGCGAGGGCTTCGGCGCTACCGGTCATGATTCGTTGTTCCTTTGCTGTGGTCGAATTGGCTGTCGTGAGCAGGGATTACGGCGTGTACTTGATGCTCGAACCAGTGGCGAGCAGTGCCGTGATGATCGAGATGATGTCGGCTGCGGTCATATTTCCTTCTCTTTCTCCGGATGCGGCCGGCCACGGTGAGGTCCACCGGGCTGCCGTGCGGGGCGCGAGACGGCCCCGAGTTCGTGTGCCGGGTCACAGGCCCGGCGGAGGTGAATCAGTCGTGGCCGGAACGGTTCTCCCGGCGCTCGAGATGTGCGGCGACGACCCGGCCGATGCGGGCGAGGGCCGCGTCGGAGGTCATCCGCCAGTGCGTGGCCTGCACGGCGTGGTTGCGCACCACGCCGTCGACGGCCTCGGCCCAGCCGGCCGCGCCGGTGGCGCCGGTCGGATCGTCCAGGGCGGCCGTGAAATACAGCAGCGTGCCCTTGTACGGTCGCGGCCGGTACTCGCCGAGCAGTCGCAGTGCACCGGTCGCGGCGTCGGCCAGCCGCGCGAGCCGCTCGGCGCCGAGCGAGGCGAACGGCTCCGGTCCGGCGGCGAGATGTCCGGCCAGATCCGCGATGTCGGTGATCCGTTCGGGGTCCGCGCCGAGATCGTCTCCGTCGCCCAGCAATCCGCCGAGCAGTTCGCCGAGCGGTAGCGCGGCCGGCTCCCCGGCGGCGCCCAGCGTGCTGTCGAGGACGCCGAGCAGGGCCACCGGCTGTCCCTCGGCCTGCAACCGCACCGCGACCGCGTGGGCGAGCACGCCGCCGAGCGACCAGCCGAGCAGGTGATACGGGCCCTCCGGCTGCACCGCGCGGATCTCCCGGACGTAGCGCGCCGCCCACTGCTCGATCGAATCCGGTATCACGGCCGCGGGATCCAGTGCGGGCGACTGCAATCCGTACAGCGGCCGGTCGGACTCCAGATGTGCGGCCAGCCCCGCGAAGGACCAGGCCAGACCGCTCACCGGATGTACACAGAACAGCGGCTCCCGGCCCGCGACCACACCGCCGGGGCCGATCGGCCGCAACGGCAGCAGTACGTCGAACGCGGCGCCGGCGTCGATCCGGCCGCGATCGTCGCGCCGGCTCACCAGGTGCGCGATCAGTCCCGCGGGGGTGGGTGCGGCGAACAGCCAGGGCACCGGGATCTGTTCGCCCAGCAGTTCGGTCAGCCGCGCGGCCAGCCGGGTCGCCAGCAGCGAATTACCGCCCAGTTCGAAGAAGCTGTCGTCCAGCCCGATTCGCTCGACGTCGAGCGCCTCCGCGAAGGCGACGCAGACGGTCAGTTCGAGATCCGTGACCGGGGCGCGGAATTCCCGCCGGGGCGGTTGCGGCGCGGGCAGCGCTGCCCGGTCCACCTTGCCGTTGACGTTGCGCGGCAACGACTCCAGTTGCAGGATCACCTGCGGCACCATGTAGCCGGGCAGCGTCCGGGCCAGCGCCGCACGCAGTTCCGCCGGATCGACCGGATCCGTGGCCGTCAGATAGCCGACCAGCATCGTGCCCCGCGGGGCCGTGACCACCGCGTCGGTCACCGACGGCCGGGCGCGCAGCGCGTGCTCGATCTCGGCGAGTTCGATCCGGTGGCCGCGGATCTTGACCTGGAAGTCCCGGCGTTCGACGTAGACGAGTTCGCCGACGGCGGTCCGGTACACCAGATCGCCGGTGCGATAGAGCCGTTCGCCCGGCGCCCCGAACGGATCGGCGACGAACCGTTCCGCGGTGAGGTCGGGCCGGCCGAGATAGCCCCGGGCCAGTTGCACGCCACCGAGATGGAGCTCGCCGACGACACCCGCCGGGACCGGGTGCAGCCGGTCGTCGAGGACGTGTGCGCGCACACCGGGTTCCGGTACGCCGATCGGCACGACCGGACGCCGCTCGCCGGTTCCGGTGCGGTACCGGGTCACCGAGACCGCCGCCTCGGTCGGTCCGTACAGGTTGTCGAGCCGGGCGGTGGTGCGGGCCAGGGCCCGTTCGGCGGTCGCGGCGGGCAGCGCCTCGCCGATCACCAACAGCCGGCGCAGCGATCGCGGCAGCCGGTCACCGGCGACCTCGGTCAGCATCGCCAGCAGCGACGGCACCAGCGTCAGCGTGGTCACTCCGGCCGTCTCCAGCAGCCGCAGCAGCGCGGCGGGATCGGTCCCGGTGTCCGGCGGGGTTAGCACGATCCGGGCCCCGGCCCGCAGCGCCCACCAGATCTCCCACACCGAGAGATCGAAGGCCGCCGAGGTGTGCCACAGCACCGCGTCGTCGGCGCCGAGGCCGTATTCCGTTTGCACCCAGTCGATCTGGTGGGCCACGGCGGCGTGCGGGACGGCCACGCCCTTCGGGGTGCCGGTCGACCCGGAGGTGAAGATCGCGTAGGCGGTGTGCGCCGGGCGCAACGGGGCGAGCCGTTGGGCATCGGTCACCGGGCCGTCGTCGATTCCGGGATCTACGGCCGAGATATCCAGTACCGCAACACTGTTCGCGGGCAGCGCCATCGGCGAACGCCGCGAGGTCAGGACCAGATGCGGTGCGGCGGCGGCGAGTACGGCGGCCGTCCGCTCGGCGGGATGCGCCGGATCCAGCGGAATGTAGTACCCGCCCGCGGTCGCCACCGCGTACAAGGCGACCAGCAGATCGACGCCGCGCGGCAGGGCGAGCGCCACCGGTGTCTCCGGTCCGACGCCGCGCCCGATCAGGACGCGGGCCAGCCGGTGCACCCGGGAAGCGAACTCGCCGTAGCGCACTGCCGTGCCGTCGGCGACGATCGCGACGGCGCCGGGGGTGCGGGCCGCGTGCGCCTCGAAGGCGGCGACGACCGTATCCGGCGCCGACACCGGCCCGGTCGCGGCCCCGGCCAGCAGGGCCCGCACCTCGGCCTCGTCGAGCAGGGGCAGATCACCCACGGGCAGTTCCGGATTCGCGCAGACGGCGGACAGCAGCCGCTGCAACCGGCCGGCGAATCCGGCCACGGTCGACTCGTCGAACAGCGCCACGGCGTAGGTGAGGGTGGCGGCCGCGCCCAGTGGTGCGCCGGTGGCATCGTAGCGATCCGTCACCACCAGGTGCAGATCGAATTGCGACACTTCGGTTTCGACGTCGACGGTGGTGATCGTCAGGCCGGGCAGCGCGAAATCGGCCTCGGCCTGGTTGTGGAACGAATAACCGACCTGGAACAGCGGATGCCGGGCGGTGGATCGTTCCGGCTGCAACATCTCGACCAATCGGTCGAGGGGCAGCTCGGCGTGTTCGAAGGCCGCCACGTCCGCGCGCCGCACCCGATCCAGCAGTTCCGCGAAACCGGCGGCCGCGTCGACGGGTGTGCGCAGCACCAGGGTGTTCACGAACATGCCCACCACGTCGTCCAGATCCCGGTCGCCGCGACCGGCGACCGGGGTCCCGACCGCGATGTCGGCGGATCCGGACAGGCGGGCCAGCAGTACCGCGAAGGCCGCCTGCACCACCATGAACAGGGTCGCGCCGTGCGCGCGACCTAGTGCGGTCAGTCGCGCGTGCGACTGCGCGTCGATGGTGAAATCGACGTGGCCGCCGCGGGTGTCGGCCACCGGCGGCCGCGGGCGATCCGCCGGCAGGGACAGCTGGTCGGGCAGGCCCGCCAATGTCGTTGTCCAGAAACGCAATTGCCGCGACAGCACGGATTCCGGATCGTCCTCGGCGCCGAGCAGTTCCCGCTGCCAGCGGCTGTAGTCGGCGTAGCGCACCGGCAACGGCGGCCACTGCGGCGCGGCGCCGAGCCGGTGCGCGACGTAGGCGGCGGCCAGATCGCGGGCCAGCGGCACCAGCGAGGAGCCGTCGACCGCGATGTGGTGGATCACCACCACCAGCACGTGTTCGGCCGGTGACACCCGGAACAGCCGGGCGCGCACGGGAACCGAGCGGGTCAGGTCGAATCCGTCGCCGAGGAAGTCGGTGATCGCCAGGGTCAGGTGCGCGGCGGACACGTCGACGATGGGCAGGGCGGGCGCCTGTGCCGCATCCGGCGGCAGGATCACCTGTACCGGACCGGTTTCCGACAGCGGATGCAGGGTGCGCAGCGTCTCGTGCCGGGTGATCACGGCCGCGACCGCGGCCCGCAGGGCGGCCGGGTCCAGTTCCCCGGTCAGCCGCACGGTGAGCGGGATGTTGTAGGCGGTGGACTGCCGGTCGAACCGGTTGAGGAACCACATGCGCTGCTGCGCCGGCGACAGCGGGATCGGGCCCGCGTCGTTCCGCGCGGTCAGCACGGGCCGGGCCGATCCGTCGCCCCCGGAACCCACGGCCGCGGCCAGCGCCGCCACCGTGGCGTGTTCGAAGACGGTGCGCACCCCGACGGCCGCCGACAGCCGCGCGCTCAGGCGGGTCGCCAGCTGGGTCGCGGTCAGCGAATTACCGCCCAGCACGAAGAAATCGTCGTCGAGGCCGATCCCGGCGACGTCGAGACCCAGCAGGTCGGCGATCGTCTCCGCCACCGCGCATTCGGCCACCGTGACCGGCGGCCGGAAGGCCGCCGATCGGAAGACCGGTTCCGGCAACGCCTTCCGGTCCAGCTTGCCGACCGGGGTCAGCGGGATCGTGTCCAGGACGGTCACCGCCGCGGGCACCATGTAGGCGGCCAGGGCGCGGCCGGCATGGGCGAGCAGCGCCGCCGGATCCACCGAACAGCCCGGCGCCGCAACCACATACGAGACCAGCCGGACCGTGCCGGTGGTATCGGTGTGGCCCACGGTCACCGCGAAGCCGACCGACGGGTGCCCCGCCAGGACGGTATCGATCTCGCCGAGTTCGATGCGCAGACCGCGCACCTTCACCTGCTGGTCGCCGCGGCCGAGGTATTCCGGGACCGGGCCGTCCGGGCCGAGGGCCCAGCGCACCAGATCGCCGGTGCGGTACAACCGGCCGCCCGCCGGGCCGTACGGATCGGCCACGAATCGTTGCGCGGTCAGGCCCGGCCGGGCGTGGTAGCCGCGGGCCAGACCGGGCCCGCGCAGATACAGCTCACCGGCCACCCCGACGGGCACCGGCTGCAACCGGGCGTCCAGCACCACTGCCGACATGCCGTGGATCGGCGTACCCAGCACGAGCGGGTCGCCGGGCTGCAGCGCCGCGCTGATATGGGTGATGACGGTCGTCTCGGTGGGGCCGTAGGTGTTGTGGAAGTTCCGGTCGGCCCCCCACTGCCGCACCAGGTCCGGACCGTAACCCTCGCCGCCGACGGTCAACTGCCGCAGGCCGGGCAGCCGATCCGGATCCAGGGTCGCCAGCACCGCCGGGGTGAGGAAGGTGTGGGTGACCCGCTCGGCGCGCATCAGTTCGGTCAGTTCGGCGCCGCCGTAGACCCCGGCGGGCGCGACCACCATGGCCGCACCGGCGGCCAGCGCCAGCAGCAGTTCCAGCATCGCCGCGTCGAAACTCGGTGAGGCGACGTGCAATACTCGCGCGGCGGCGGTGACGGCATAGCGTTCCCGTTGTGCCACGGCCACTCCGGCGAGGCCGGCGTGGGTGGCGACGACCCCCTTCGGCACGCCCGTGGATCCCGAGGTGTAGATCATCCACGCGGGGTTGGTGATCCGCACCGGCCGCGGCCGTTCGGCGGGCTCGATCGCACCGGCGGGGATGCCGTGCAGGCGGGTCGCCGTCGTGGCGGAGTCCAGGGCCAGCCAGGCGGCGTCGCCGGGCAGCCCGGCGCGATGCCGATCCAGGGTGAGGCCGATCGTGGCGCCGGAATCGGTCAGCATGTGGCGGATCCGGTCGGCCGGATAGGTCGGGTCGACCGGGACGAAGGCGGCGCCGGTCTTGGCGACCGCCCACACCGCCAGCAGCCATTCGGCGCTGCGCGGAATCGCGATGGCGACGAAATCCTCGGCGCCGACCCCGGATTCGAGCAGCAGCCGGGCCAGCCGGTTGGACTGCTCGTCGACCGCGTGATACGCGAGTTCCCTTCCGCCGCAGACGATCGCGACGGCCGCCGGATCGGGTGCGACCGCCGCGGCCATCAGATCGGCCAGGGTGAAGCCGGGCACCGGCCGCGGCGCGTGCGCGCGCAACAGCCGCTCGCGCTCGGCGGGGCCGAGGATGTCGATCGCACCGATCGGCATCTCCGGATCGGTGGTCACCGCGCCGAGGATCCGGCCGAACCGGCGCAGCAGATCGGCCGCCGCGGATTCGTCGAAAAGATCGGTGGCGTAGTTCAGTTCGATCGGCAGATAGCCCTCGTCGTCGATCTCGCCGCCCACGGTGAACTGGAGATCGAACCGGGCCACCGGCTCGTCGAACCCGACCGGTTCCAGCACCAGGCCGGGCACCGCGTGCGCGGGTGAAACCCGTTGCGCGGTCTGATGACTCAGGGTCACGGTGAACAGCGGATGGCGCGCCTGCGTGCGCGGCACCCCGAGGTCGTCGACGAGCCGCTCGAACGGCAGCGTCGCATGTTCGAAGGCGGCGAGGTCGGCCTCGCGGGTCTCGGCGAGCAGCGCGGCGAAGGCGCGGTGCGCGGCGGGCCGGGTGCGCAGCGCGACGGTGTTGACGAACATGCCGACCAGGTCGTCGAGCGCGGCCGCGCCGCGCCCGGCGACCGGTGTGCCGATCACGATGTCGTCCGTGCCGGACAGCCGGGCCAGCAGTACCGCCAGGGCCGCGTGCAGCACCATGAACTCGGTCGCGTTGTGCCGCGCGGCCGTCCGGGCCAGCCGGACCCCGAGGCCGTCACCGAGACGTCCGAGCACCGTCGCCCCGCGCTTGGAGGCGACCGCCGGCCGGGGCCGGGTCGTCGGCAGCACGGGATCGCCGGGCAGTTCGCGCAGGGCCTCCCGCCAGTAGCCGAGTTGCTCGTCGGCGGTCTCGGCGAGGCGGCGATGCTGCCAGAGCGCGTAGTCGGCGTACTGGATCGGCAGCGGCGCCCAGGCCGGTGCGCCGTCCGTGCGGCGGGCGACGTAGGCCGTGATCAGGTCGCGCAGCAGCGGATTCAGCGACAGTCCGTCGGCGGCGATGTGATGCAGCACGACCACCAGGACGTGGGTGTCCGCGGATTCCCGCAGCAGCAGGGCACGGACCGGGGGTTCGGCGGTCACGTCGAATCCGGTGGCGATGAAGGCGGCGAGCCGATCCGGCGCCGGCGACACCGGGTCGACGTCGAAGTGCGGCGCCAGCGAATCCGGCGGCAGCACCAGCTGATACGGCGTGCCGTCCGCGTCCGCGGGGTACCGCGTGCGCAGCGGCTCGTGCCGGGTGACGACATCCAGGAAGGCGGTTCGCATCGCCTCGTGGTCGAGATCACCGAGGATCCGGACCGCGACCGGGATGTTGTGCGCCGGTGACGCCGGGTCGAGGCGGTTCACCAGCCACATCGCCCGCTGCACCGGGGACAGCGGAATCTGTTGCGGCCGGAAGGTATTCGGTGTCGGCGCGTCGGCCTCGGCCGCGGGCCCGCCGGTCAGTGCCGCCGCCAGGTCGCGCACCACCGGGGTGTCGAACAGCTGCCGGACCGTGACCCGGCGACCGAGCCGATCGGCCAGGCGCGCGGCGACCCTGGTGGCCACCAAGGAATTTCCGCCCAGGGCGAAGAAGTCGTCGGCGGCGCCGACCCGGGTGCGGCCGAGCACCTCGCGGTACACATCGGCCACGGCTCGTTCGAAACCTGTTCCGGGCGAAGCATATTCGATGACGGTCGCGACCGGATCGCCGCCGATCGGGTCGGCCGGAACGGCTTCGGCGAGCACCGTCGTCCCGTCCTGCCATCGCGCCCGAATACCGGTGCGGAACATGCGGGCACCGGCCGGGTCGAACGGATCGGGCAGGAATCGCGCCGCGGTATCGCCGGGGCGGTCGTGGTAGCCGCGGGCCAGCCGGTCACCGGCCAGATACAGCTCGCCCACCGCGCCGGGCAGCGCCGGGCGCAAACGCGCGTCGAGGAGGTAGGCGCGGCTGTTGGCTGTGGGGCGGCCGAGTAGCGCGCTCCCGTCGGCACCGGATGTGAGCAGGTGGGTCAGGGCCGCGGGCGCTTCGGGCCGCGGATACAGCGCGTCCACCGGCGATTCGCCCGGGATCGGACCCGCGGCCGGTAGGCCGAGGCGGATCACCCGTCGCAGCGAGGTGCCACGGTCGTCACCCGGGATCGGCCCGGTGTGCCCGGACGGCAGATCCAGCACGGAGACTTCGTGATCCGCGATCAGCGCCGCCAGTGTCGCGCTGTCCGGCCACGGGTCGGCGTCGCCGGTCACGACGATCGTGCCACCCACCCGCGGCACCGCCAGCAATCCCCAGATCGAATCCGGATGCGGCAGATGGACATCCGTCGCGCCGAGCTCGAATTCGCGTTGCAGCCAGGACAAGTGGTCGACGAGCGCCGCATGGGTCAGCACGGCGGCGCCCGGGACACCGGTGTCCGGCTCGGCGGGCACCACCAGGGCGGCGTGGCCGGGCCGCAGCGCCGCCGTCCGATCGGCATCGCCGAGCGGTTCCGCGGAGAAGTGGGACGGGTCGTGAGCGCCGAGCCCGATCTCGTCCCCGGATCCGGCGCCGAGGGTCACCACCCGCGCCGACGCGGGCGGCTCCCCCGCGGTGCCCGGAAGTATCACGGCGGCACCGGCTTTCAGCACGGCGTAGACGGTGACGACCAGTTCGGTGCCCCGGCCGACCCGCGGCAGCACCAGGGTCTCGGGGCCGACGCCGAGCGAGGCGAGCAGGCGCGCGAGCCGGTTGGATCGGCCGTCGAGTTCGGCGTAGCTCAGTTCGGCGGCGGCGAGATCGCGTCCGGTGACGCAGCGGACCGCGATCCGATCCGGGGTGCTCGCCGCCTGGGCCTCGAATTCGTCCGGGACCAGTTCGGGCGGGAACACCTCGTGCCGGACGGCGGTACCCGCGGCGATCAGCGCGGTGCGCTCGTCCGCGTCCAGCAGTGCGGCGTCGCCGACCGGCCGGGCCGGATCGGTGGTCACCGCGGCCAGCAGGCGGACGAAGCGAGCGGCCAGGACGGCGATCGTCCCGGCGTCGAAAAGGTCGGTGGCATAACTGAATCGGAAGTCGTCGCCGGTGACGGTGAGTTGCAGGTCGAACTGTCCGGCGGAGACCTCGAGCCCGGTGTCGGAGACGGTCAGGCCGGGCAGCTCGAGCGTGATCGGCGCGAGGTTCTGGAACACCAGCAGGACCTGCACGAGCGGATGCCGCCCGGCCGATCGCGGCGGATCGAGGGCCTCCACCACACGCTCGAACGGCACGTCGGCGTGGGCGAAGGCGTCGAGCGCGCCGGTGCGAACCCGATCCACCAGCGCCGCGAAGGATTCCGCGGCGTCGACGCGCGTGCGCAGCACCAGGGTGTTGACGAACATGCCGACGAGATCGTCGAATTCGGGGCGGCCGCGGCCCGCGACCGCCGTGCCGATCGCGATGTCGTCGCTGCCGCTCCACCGTGCCAGCAGCGCCGCGAACGCGGCCTGGGTGACCATGAACGGCGTTGCCTCGTAACGGTTCCCGAGTTCACCGAGGGCGGCGATCAGGGCCGGCTCGAGCGGAATCTCGAGATGTGCGACGCGATGCGACGGCGCGAGCGGCCGGGGCCGGTCGGCGGGCAGCACCAGTTCGGCGGGCATCCCGTGCAGGCGCCTCCGCCAGTACGCCAGCTGGCGCGCGGCGCGCGATGCCGGATCGGTCTCGTCGCCGAGCAATTCGCGCTGCCAGTGCGCGTAATCGGCGTACTGCACGACCGGTTCGGGCCGATCGGCCGGGTGGCCCGCCCGCCGGGCCGCGTAGGCGACGGCCAGATCGCCCGCGAGCGGGCCCAGCGAGAAGCCGTCGGCGGCGATGTGGTGGAGCACCACGGCGAGCAGATGTTCCTCGTCCGTGACCGGCGCCAGGCCGATCCGCACCGGCACGCTCGCGGTGACATCGAAAGGAGCGCCGAGGAATTCGGCGACGACCTCCGCGCCGGCGAGATCGGTGAGGGCAGCCCCCGCGACGCCGATGCGCTGATATCCGAGGCCGTCCACCTCGGGGTAGACCGTGCGCAGGGTGTCGTGCCGGGCCACCACATCGGCCCACGCCGCGGCCAGGGCCGTGGCGTCCAGGGCCCCGCGCAGCCGCAGGACCACCGCGATGTGGTGGGCCGAGCCCTCGGGATCGAGGCGGTTGAGGAACCAGAGTCGTTGCTGCGCCGGGGACAACGGCTCGAGCTCCGCGCGCGGCCGGGCGACCGGCGGCGGGGCGGTGGCGGTGCCGGTGCGGGCCGCGACCGCCCGCGCCAGCGCCGCGACGGTGCTGTGCTCGAACAGCATTCGCGGCGGCACGTCCGCGTCCCAGGCGTCGGCGAGCCGCGCCGCCACCCGGGTCGCGAGCAGCGAGTTGCCGCCCGATTCGAAGAAGTCGTCGTCGGCGCCGATCCGCTCCAGACCGAGCAGTTCGGCGAAGACGGCCGCGACCGCCGACTCCGCGGCGGTGCCCGGCGCCCGGAAGCGACGCGCCGCGAGCACCGGGGCGGGCAGCGCGCGGCGATCCAGTTTGCCGGAGCTGTTCAGCGGCAACCGTTCCAATACGGTCACCACCGACGGGACCATGTACGCGGGCAGCCGCCGGGCCGCCTCGGCGGTGACGGTGTCGACGGCGAGTTCGGCGCCGGCCGTGGCGACCACATAGGCCACCAGATGATCGCCGGTGTGCGGATCGGCGTGCACGACCACGGCGGCCTGCGCGACGGAATCCAGTGCGGTGAGCACCGATTCGATCTCACCGAGCTCGATCCGCAAGCCGCGCAGCTTCACCTGGAAGTCGGTGCGGCCCAGGTATTCCAGCTCGCCCGCCGGGGTCCAGGCCGCGAGATCGCCGGTGCGGTAGAGGCGGCCGCCGGTGCCGAACGGATCCGCGACGAATCGCTCCGCGGTGGTTCCCGGCCGCGCGAGATACCCGCGCGCCAATTGCGCACCCGCGAGGTACAACTCACCGGGTACGCCCGGGGGCACCGGCCGCAGGCGGGCGTCGAGGACGTAGACCCGGGTGTTGAACACGGGCCGGCCGATCGGGACGGTCAGCGTATCGGCGTCGGTCACCTCGTGGGCGGTGACGTCGACCGCGGCCTCGGTGGGGCCGTACAGGTTGTGCACCTGCGCGGCACCGGCGGCCCGCAGCCGCTGCGCGACCGCCGCGGGCAGCGCCTCGCCGGAACAGAACACGTGGCGCAGGCTCGGGCACCGCGCGGCCGCCTCGTCGGCGAGGAACACCGCGAGCATCGACGGCACGAAGTGGGCGACCGTGATCTGTTCGGCGGCGATCAGCTCGGCCAGGTACCGCGGATCGCGGTGGCCGTCCGGGGCGGCGAGCACCAGGCGCGCGCCGATCTGCAAGGGCCAGAAGAACTCCCAGACCGAGACGTCGAAGGTGGCGGGCGTCTTCTGCAACACCGCGTCGTCCTCGTCGAGGACGTATTCGTCCTGCATCCAGACCAGGCGGTTGACGATCGCCTCGTGCGTCACCGCGACCCCCTTCGGGCGTCCGGTCGATCCCGAGGTGAACAGCACGTACGCGGTGTGGCCGCCGCGCAACGGGGCCCGGCGGTCGGTGTCCGGCACCGGCCCCGCGTCGAGGTCCGACAGGTCGAGTTCGTCGACCCGGATCGCGGGCACACCCAGATCGGCGTCGTCCGCGGCGGTGGTGAGCGCGCAGAGCGGATCGGCCACGGCCAGCACGTATTCGGTGCGGTCGCGGGGATGGTCCGGATCCAGCGGCAGGTATCCGCCGCCGGCCACGGTCACCGCGTACATGGCGACCACGAGTTCCACCGAGCGGCGAATGTGCAACGCCACCAGCGTGTCCGGGCCGACGCCCAGGCCGATCAGGTGGCGGGCCAGCCGGTTCACCCGTCCGGCGAATTCGGCGTAGGTCAGCTGCGACCCCTCGAAGGTGAGGGCCACGGCCGCCGGGTCGCGCTCGGCCCGGTCGGTGAACATCGAGGCGAGCGTGAGCTCCCGGGTCCCGGCGGCCTTGCCCAGCACCAGCCGGTTCACGTCGTAGTCGGTCGCGTTCCGATTCGCCAGCACCAGCAGGCGTTCGGCCGGTTCCAGCAGGTCGATGTCGCCCACCGCGACCGACGGATCGGCGACGGCGGCGGCCAGGACCCGGCGATACCGCCGCGCGAACGCGGCGACGGTGGCCTCGTCGAAGAGGTCGGTCGCATAGCCCAGTACCGCGTGCAGCACCGTCTCGGTCCCCGCGGCGAGTTCGGTCAGCGCCAGCGACAGGTCGAACTGCGCGGTGCGGATCGGCGATTCGTACGCCGTGACCTCCAGTCCGGGCAGTCGCAGCACCGTGTCGTCGCGGTGCTCGTAGGTCAGCAGCGTCTGGACGATCGGTGAATGTGCTTGGGAGCGAACCGGATTGAGTTCGTCGACGAGCAGTTCGAACGGCACGTCGGCGTGGGCGAAGGCCCGGACGTCGGCCTCGCGCACCGTGGCGAGCAGCTGCGCGAAGGTGTCCCCGGGCCGGACCGGGGTGCGCAGCACGAGCGTGTTGACGAACATGCCGACCAGGTCGTCGAGTTCGGCGGCGGACCGTCCGGCGATCGGGGTGCCGACGGCGATGTCGGTGGCGCCGGACAGGCGCGACAGCAGCGCCGCGAACGCGGTGTGGACCACCATGAACGGCGACACCCCGTGCGCGCGGCCCAGTTCCGCGATCGCGCGGGTGGTCGCCGCGTCGAGGTCGAACTCGACGGCCGCGCCCCGCCCGGAGGCGACGGGCGGGCGGGGCCGATCGGCCGGCAGTTCCAGTACCGGCGCCGCACCGGCGAGTTCGGACCGCCAGTACGCCAACTGCCGCGACAGCACCGAATCCGGATCGCCGGGCTCGCCGAGCACATCGCGCTGCCACAGGGCGAAATCGGCGTACTGCACCGGCAGCGGCGACCAGCCGGGCTCGGCCGCGGCCGCCCGCGCGCTGTACGCCACCATCAGATCGCGGGCCAGCGGCCCGGCCGACACGCCGTCCGCCGCAATGTGGTGCACGACCACGGCCAGGACGTGATCGGCGGATCCGATCCGGAACAACCGGATCCGCAACGGCACCTCGGTGCGCAGATCGAATCCGATTGCGGCGGTATCGGCCACGGCCTCGGGCACCGCGGCCGCGGTGACCTCGGACACCTCGAGCAGGCCCGGGGCGACCGCGTCGACCGGCAGCACCAGCTGGGCCGGGCCCTGCTCGTCGGCCGGATAGCGGGTGCGCAGCGTCTCGTGCCGGCCGATCAGATCGGCGACGGCGGCGCGCAGGGCCGCGAGGTCGAGGGCGCCGGTCAGCCGCATGGTGATCGGGATGTTGTAGACGGCGGACTCCGGATCGAGCCGGTTCAGCAACCACATCCGGGTCTGGGCCGCCGACAACGGGATCCGGCCCGGACGCGGTACCGCGCGCGGTCCGGCCGGCCGGTCCGCGCCGAGGACCGCCCGCGCGGCGAGCCCGGCCACCGTCGGCGCCTCGAACACCTCGCGCACGGTCAGCGCGCAGCCCAGCGTCGCGTTCGCCCGTGCGACCAGTCGCATCGCCAGCAGCGAATTGCCGCCGCGGCCGAAGAAGTCGTCGTCCGCGCCGATCGGCGCGTCCGCCACGAGCAGATCGGTGACCAGGGCGGCGAGCACCGCCTCGGCGCCTTCCCGCGGTGCGCGGAATGCGACCGTGGGAGCATTGAATTCGACCGGCGGCAATGCCCGGCGGTCCAGTTTGCCGACCGTGGTGAGCGGCATGGCGTCCAGAACCGCGATATACGCCGGAATCATGGCCGACGGCAACCGGTCCCGGAGTCCGCCGAGGACGGTCGCCGCGGACAGGGCTGTGCCCGTGACATATCCGACGAGGGCGTCCGTGCCCGCACGGTCCCGCGCCACCACCACGGCGGCGTTCGCGACGCCGGGCAGGCCGGTCAGCGCCGCCTCGATCTCGCCGAGTTCGATGCGCTGGCCGCGCAGCTTGATCTGGAAGTCGTTGCGGCCCAGATAGACGATGGCACCGGCGGCGTTCCAGCGCGCCAGATCGCCCGTGCGGTACATCCGGGCGCCCCCGTCGCCGAACGGGTCGGCGACGAATCGCTCGGCGGTCAGGCCGCCCTGTCCGTGATATCCGCGGGCCAGCTGCACCCCGGCGAGATACAGCTCGCCGGCGACCCCCGGCGGCACCGGCCGCAGCCGGGCGTCGAGGACGTATGCGCGGGTGTTCCAGCAGGGGCGGCCGATCGCGACCTCGAATTCGCCGTCGGCATCGGTGAATTCGTGGAATACGGTGGAGATGGCCGCCTCGGTGGGCCCGTACGCGTTGTGCACCGCGCCGGTGACGAATCCCCGCAGCGCGGAACGCAATTCCGGTGTCAGCGCCTCGCCGCCGGTGTGCAGGTGGCGGAACGAGCGCAGCGCCTCGCCGCGGCCCTCCGCGACCAGCGCCGCGAGGACCGAGGGCACGTGCTCCGCGATGGTGATCCGGTGTTCGGTCATCAGGTCGGCCAGATAGCCGAGGTCCAGATGGCCGCCCGGCCGCGGCAGGATCAGCGGCGCGCCGACCACCGCGGGCAGGAAGCATTCCCACACCGAGACGTCGAAGGTCAGCGGGGCGCGTTGCATGATCCGGTCGGCGGCGGTCACCTCGTATCGGTGCTCCAGCCAGCGCAATTGGTTCACGATCGCGCGATGATCGGTCGCCACGCCCTTCGGCTGTCCGGTGGATCCGGAGGTGAACAGGACGTAGGCGAGGTTGCCCGGCCGCAGCGGCCCGCGCCGGTCGGTGTCGCGCACCCGCTCACCGGACAATCCGGCCACCGTCGGATCGGCGGCGTCCAGACGCCGGACCTGTTCCGGCAGTGCGGGATTCGCGCCACCGGCGGTCAGCACCAGCCGCGCGCCGGCGGCGGTCAGGGTGCGCGCCACCCGATCGGCGGGATGGTCCGGATCGATCGGCAGGTAGGCGCCGCCGGCCCGCACGATCGCGTGGACCGCGACCACCATATCGATGCCGCGCTGCGCCGCCAGGCCGACGACGGTGTCGGGGCCGACACCCGCCCGGATCAGGGCGCGGGCCAGCCGATTCGATCGGATGTCGAGTTCGCCGTAGCTGATCGAGGCGTTCCCGGACACCGCCGCCGTGGCCCCCGGGGTGGCGGTCGCGCGGTGATCCAGCAGATCCGCGAGGGTTTCCGGGTTCAGCTCGCGGCCGGTGGCGTTGCGCTCCACCAGCAGCAGCCGGCGCCCGGCGGTACCGACGAGATCCACATCGGCCGCCGCCGTGCGGGTGTCGGCCACCATCGCGGACAGCACCCGCTCGTACATCGCGAGCAGGCCGCAGACGGTGGCCGGATCGAACAGGTCCGCCGCGTAGTGCAGGTGGATGTCGATACCCGCGGGCGCGCCGGTGGCGTCGTGCGCGGCGGCCAGCGTCCAGTCCAGGTCCAGGTCGATGGGTGCGATCGCGGCGTCGACCGGTTCGATCGCCAGGCCCGGCAGGCGCAGGTCGATCGGCGCCTGGTTCTGCAGGGTCAGCATCACCTGGTACAGCGGCGCATGTGCCTGGGACCGAACGGGATTCACCGCGTCCACGACCTGCTCGAACGGCAGTGCCGCATGGTCGAAGGCCGCGAGATCGGCCTCGCGGACCGAGTCCAGGATCTCCGCGACGGTCGCCTCCGGGCGAATCCCGGTGCGCAGCACCAGGGTGTTGACGAACATGCCGACCAGGTCGTCGAGGGCCTCCTCGCCGCGACCGGCCACCGGCGTCCCGATCACGATGTCCCCGGTGCCGGACAACCGGGCCAGCAGCAGCGCCAATGCGCTGTGCAGCACCATGAACGGGGTCACCCGCCGGGCATCCGCCAGGGCGAGGACCGCGCGGTGCAGATCGCGATCGATCCGCCCGCTCAGCGCGCCGGCCCGCTGGCCGGCCACCGCCGGGCGGGGCCGATCCGTCGGCAGTTCCAGCACATCCGGTACCCCGCGCAGCGCATGGGTCCAGAAGTCCAGTTGCGCGGCGAGGATCGAGCCCGGATCGTCGGCGCGGCCCAGCACCGTGCGCTGCCAGATCGCGAAATCGGCGTACTGGATGGGCAATTCGGCCCAGCCGGGCGCCGCCCCGGCGCTGCGGGCGGCATAGGCGGTGACCAGATCGCGGGTCAGCGGGCCGGCCGACCAGCCGTCCGCGGCGATGTGGTGCACGACGACGAGCAGGATGTGCACCCCGTCCGCATCGGCGGGCCGCACCAGCGCCATGCGCAGCGGCACCTCCGTGGTGACGTCGAATCCTCGCCGCACCACCGCGTCCAGGGTTGCGGGCACCTCCGCGGCCGGGGCGGAGAACAGCTCCAGCGGGACGGAACAGTCCGCGGCGGAAAGGATCTCCTGTACGGCGACACCGTCGCGTTCGGGATAGCGGGTGCGCAGCGTCTCGTGCCGGGCGATCACGTCGCCGAGGGCGGCGCGCAGCGTGGCGACGTCCAGATCTCCGGTCAGGCGCAGCGCGAACGGGATGCTGTACCCCGCGCCGCCGGCGTCGAACCGGTTGAGGAACCACAGCCGCTGCTGGGCGATCGACACCGGAATCGCCGCGTCGCGCGGCGCCCGGGTCAGCGCGGGCAGCGCCGGGCCGGAGGCGTTGTCCGGCAGCGTGATCCGCGCGGCCAGTGCGCGCACGGTCGACGCGTCGAAGACGGTGCGCACCGGGACCACGGTCCCGGTGGCGCGGGCCAGCCGCGCCGAAACCTGCGTCGCGGACAGCGAATTGCCGCCCAGCAGGAAGAAGTCGTCGTCGGCGCCGACGCGCGCCACCGCCAGGACCGCGGCGAAGATCCCGGCCACCAGGTTCTGCGCGGGGCCCATCGGTGGCCGGTACTCCGCGACCGTCACCACCGGTTCCGGCAGCGCCCGGCGATCCAGCTTGCCCACCGGGGTCAGCGGGATCTTGTCCAGGATCACGATTCCCGAGGGCACCAGATGCGAGGGCAGGCTGCGCGCGGCGAATTCGGTCAGCTCGGCCGGTTCCGGCGCGGCGCCCGGCCGCGGCAGCACATAGGATACGAGAATCGTTGCGCCCGAACTGTGTTCACGGCCGAGCGTGGTGACGAAATCGACCCCGGGATGGGCCGCGAGCACCGCGTCGATCTCGCCCAGTTCGATGCGGACCCCGCGGATCTTCACCTGGAAGTCGGTCCGCCCGACGTATTCCAGTTCGCGGCGGCCGTCGTACTCGACCCACCGGACCACATCGCCGGTGCGGTACATCCGGTCGCCGGGCGCGCCCCACGGATCGGGCAGGAACCGCTCGGCGGTGAGACCGGGCCGGTTCCGATACCCCCGTGCCACACTGGGTCCGGCGACATACAGCTCACCGGCCACCCCGATGGGGGCCGGGTGCAGCCGGGCGTCGAGCACCAGGGCGGTCACCCCGGGCAGCGGGGTGCCGATGGTCAGCGGCCGGCCGGGGGCCAACTGCGCGCTGGAGACCGCGATGGTCGCCTCGGTCGGACCGTAGGTGTTCAGATAGCGACGGCCGGAATGCCATTTGGCCAGCAGTTCCGGCGTGGTGACATCGCCACCGACGACGGCGACCTCGAGTTGGCCCTGCCCCTCCGGGTCGACCGTGCTCAGGACCGCGGGAGTGAAGATCGCGTGGGTGACGGACTCCGACCGCAGCAGTGCGGCCAGCTCCGGGCCGCCGATGATCCGCGGCGGCACGATCACCAGCGTGGCGCCGGCCGACAGGGCCGAGATCCATTCCAGCACCGAGGGATCGAAGCTCGGTGAGCACAGTTGCAGGAACCGGTGACCCGGCCGCAGGCCGTAGGTGGTCCGCGCGTACTCGGCCAGCGCGGCCAGACCGGTGTGGGTCACGGTGACGCCCTTGGGCGTACCGGTCGATCCCGACGTGTAGATGACATAGGCGGGATGGGTGATCCGCACCGGCACAGTGCGTTCCGCGTCCCGGATCGGCCCGGCCGCGACCCCGTCGCATTCCTGCCGGGTGGCGGGGGCGTCGAGTACCAGCCACGACACCTCGTCGGGTAGCCGATCCGCGTAGGCGGTCGTGGTGACGCCCAGCACGGGCGCGGCGTCGGTGACCATGTGCCGCAGGCGATCCACCGGATGCGTCGGATCGACCGGCACGTGCGCGCCGCCGGCCTTGGCGACGGCCAGGACCGCGATCACCAGCTCGGCCGAGCGCGGCAGGGCGACGGCGACCAGCCGTTCCGGGCCGACCCCGCGACCGATCAGAACCCGTGCCAGCCGCGAGGATTGCGCGTCGAGTTCGCCGTAGGTGATCGAGCGGCCCTCGGCGCGGATCGCGATCCGATCCCGGCCCGCGGCCAGACCGCGGGTCAGCAGATCCGGCAGCAGCGCGCCCGGGGGCGGTCCGGCGAGCCGATCCACGGTCAGCGCGCGGTACTCCGCCGGATCGATCAGTCGCAGATCACCCACGGGCGCTTCGGGATCGGCGCCGATCCCGGCGAGCAGGCGCTGGAACCGCGCGGTGAACGACTCGACGGTGGCCTCGTCGAACAGGTCGCGGGCATAGGTGAATTCGGCATCCAGTCCGGCGCCGGAGTTCCGGACGGTGAGGAACAGGTCCACCTTGGTCGCGCCGACCGCGAGATCGACCGGGCCCGCGGTGATTCCGGGCAGTTCGACGGCGGCCACCGGCAGATCGTCGACGGCGAGCGCGACCTGGAAGATCGGATGGCGTGCGGTGGACCGCGGTACGTCGAGCAGTTCCACGAGCCGCTCGAACGGCAGATCGGCGTGGGCGAACGCCCGCAGGTCCGCGGCTCTCGTCCCGGCCAGCACCTGCCGGAAATTCGCGGCGCCGGACACCCGGGTGCGCAGGACCAGGGTGTTGACGAACATGCCCACGAGATCGTCGAGTTCGGCCTCACCGCGGCCCGCGACCGCGGAACCGATCACGACGTCCTCGGTCGCGGCCAGCCGGGACAGCAGGACCGCCAGGGCGGCGTGCAGGGTCATGAACAGGGTGGCGTGTTCGCCGGCGGCGACCCGCTGCAACCGATCACGGACCGCGGCGGGCACGGTGAACCGGACCCGGCCGCCGCCGAAGGAGGGCCGCGCGGGCCGCGGCCGATCGGCGGGCAGCACCAGTTCGTCCGGGATACCGGCCAATTCGCCGCGCCAGAACGCCGCCTGGGCCGCGATGACGCTGCCCGGGTCCTCCTCGCCGCCGAGTACCGCGTGCTGCCAGATCGCGTAATCCGCGTACTGGACGGGCAATTCGGCCCAGCCCGGCGCCGTCGCGGCCGACCGGGCGGCGTACGCGGTCATGAGGTCGCGGACGAGCGGGCCGGTCGACCAGCCGTCGGCGGCGATGTGGTGCGCCACCAGCACGAGCACGTGGTCACCGGGGGTGAGCTCGAAAAGCCCGATGCGCAGGGGTATCTCGCGGGTGACGTCGAAGCCGGCCCCGACCAGCCGTTCGATCCGCTCCGGCAGATCCGCCGCCGTGGCGGTGGCGACGACGATCTCCGCGGCCGCCGCCGGTCCGGTATGGATCAGCTGATGCGGCACACCGTCCCGGTCCGGGTACGAGGTGCGCAGGACCTCGTGCCGGGTCACCACATCGGCCACGGCCGAGCGCAGGGCCGCGACGTCGAGCGCGCCGGTCAGCCGGACGGCCATCGGAATGTGATAGGCGGCAGCGGTTTCGGCGCCGCCGCCGAGTTCGAACCGATTGAGGAACCACATCCGCTGCTGGGCCATGGACAGCGGAACCGGTTCGGGCCGAACCTGTTTCGTCAGCGCGAGCCGCGCCGGGGCGGCATCGGCGACGGCGCCGGCCAGGCCGGCGACCGTCGGCGCCTCGAACAGCGCGCGCACCGGGACCGTCGCGCCGAGCACCCGGCCGAGCCGGGCGGTGACCTGGGTGGCGGCCAGGGAGTTACCGCCGAGGGCGAAGAAGTCGTCGTCGCGGCCGATCTGCCCGCGGCGCAGGATCTCCGAGAACACCTGTGCCACCGCGATTTCGGCGGGTGTCCGGGGTGGCTGGTAGTCCCCGCCGGTGACCTCCGGGATCGGCAGCGCGTCCCGGTCGAGCTTCCCGCTGCTGTTCAGCGGGAATTCGGTCAGCACCGTGACCGTCGTCGGGACCAGCCCCGACGGCAGCCGGCCGGCCAGGGCGGCGCGCAGCGACTCCGGATCGACCTCGTGGCCCGCCGCCGCGACGACATAGGCCGCGAGCCGATCGCCGGTCTCCCCGCCGATCAGCCGGGCGGCGGCCCGGCCGACACCGGGATCGGCCAGGAGCGCCGCCTCGATCTCGGCGAGTTCGAGGCGCTGACCGCGGAACTTGACCTGGAAGTCGGTGCGCCCGAGATACACCAGTTCACCGTCGGTGGTCCAGCGCGCCAGATCGCCCGTGCGGTAGAGCCGTTCACCGTGTCCCGACAACGGATCGGCGACGAAGCGGTCGGCGGTCAGATCGGGCCGGCCGTGATAGCCGCGCGCCAATTGCACACCGCCGAGGTACAACTCGCCCGGAACGCCGATCGGCGCGGGATGCAACCGGGCATCCAGCACATAGACGCGGCTGTTCCACTCCGGTTCGCCGATCGGCACCACCCGGGTGTCGGCGGCGGTGACCTCCCGCGAGGTGATCGACACCGCGGCCTCGGTCGGGCCGTACAGGTTGTGCAGCCGCGCGGCCGATACCGCCCGCACCGCCGCGGCCGTCTCCGGCGGGAAGGCCTCACCGATGACGAAGATGTCCCGCAGCGTGGACAATTCGGCGGGCCGGGCGTGCGCGGCGAACACCGCGAGGACCGACGGTACGAAGTCGGTGACGGTGACCCGGTGCCGCGCGGTCAGTTCGGCCAGCTGCCGGGGGTCGCGGTGCCCGTCCGGGCCCGCCAGGACCAGGGTCGCGCCCACCCGCAACGGGAGGAAGTAGCCCCACAGCGAGACGTCGAAGGTGGCCGGCGTCTTCTGCAGGTACACATCGGACGCGCGCAGGCCGTATTCGTCCTGCATCCAGGCCAATTGGTTCGCGATCGCCCGATGGGTGACGGCGACGCCCTTCGGCCGTCCGGTCGAGCCGGAGGTGAACAGCACGTAGGCGGGATGGTCGGGATGCAGTGGCGCGGTGAGTTCGCTCTCCCGGATCCCGGTCGCCGGACGGGCCGCCAGGGCGGCCTCGTCCAGTTCCTCGACCGGCATGTCCGGCAGCGCAGGCAGTCCCGAGCCCGGGGTGGTCAGGATCAGCCGGGGCCGGGCGGTCTCGACCACGTGCCGGATCCGTTCCACCGGATGCCCCGGATCGACCGGCACGTAGGCGCCACCGGCGCGCAGCACCGCATACATGGCGACGACGAGTTCGATCGAGCGCGGAATGGCCAGTACCACCAGCGTTTCCGGGCCCACGCCGGCCTCGATGAGCCGGCGCGCGAGCCGGTTGGCCCGCTCCGACAGCGCGGTGTAGGTCACCTCGATGTCGCCGGCGATCAGCGCCCGGGCATCCGGGTTGCGCCGCACCTGGGCGTCGAATCCCTCGTGCAACAAGCGATCCGGCACCCGGTGCCCGCTGGCGTTCCAGCTCTCGGTGACATAGTCCAGCTCGCCCGGATCCAGCAGGTTCACCTCGCCGACCGGTCGATCCGGATCGGTGGTGACCGCGGTGAGCAGCCGGATCAACTTGGCCGCGAACTCCTGCACGGTGGCCGGGTCGAACAGATCGGTGGCATAGGTGAATTCGGCGCGGTACCCCTCCGCCGCGGCGGGCTCCGAAACGGTCAGCTGGAGGTCGAATTTGGCGACCGTGACCGGAGCGTCGACGAGTTCCGCGGTGAGACCGGGGAACTCGGGCGCGGTAGCCGGGAGGTTCTGCAGGAACAGCGCCACCTGGAACAGGGGATGCCTGCCCCGGGATCGGGGCGGGTCCAGGACTTCCACGATCCGCTCGAACGGCACGTCCCGATGGGCGAAGGTCCGCAGCGCGACATCCCGGGTGCCGGCGAGGAGTTCGGCGAAGGACCGATCACCGGACACCCGGGTGCGCAGCACCAGGGTGTTGACGAACATTCCGACCAGATCGTCGAGGGCCCGGTCGCCGCGCCCGGCGTCCGGTGAGCCGACGGCGATGTCGGTGGTGCCGGACAGGCGGGCGAGCAGGGCCGCCAGCGCGGTGTGCAGCACCATGAACGGGGTAGCGCGATACCGGCCAGCCAGGCGGTCGATCGCGGTTCGCAACCCGCTATCGATCTCGAAATCGACGGCGGCGCCGCGATACGAGGACTCCAGTGGACGCGGCCGGTCCACCGGCAGGTCGAGTTGCGCGGGCAGATCCGCGAGTTCGGTGCGCCAGAAGGCGATCTGGCGGGCCGCCTCGGACTCGGCGTCGGCATCCGCGCCGAGCCGGGCGTGCTGCCACAGCGCGTAATCGGCGTACTGCAACGGCAGGACCGGCCAGGCCGGTTCGGTACCGCGCAGGTGCGCGCGATAGGCGGCGACCAGGTCGCGCAAGAGGATGCCCATCGATACGCCGTCGGCCGCGATGTGATGGATCACCAGGACCAGGGTGTGATCGTCGGCGGCACTGCGCAGCAGCACGATTCGCACGGGCGCCGCGACCGTGACGTCGAATCCGGTGGTCGCGAGTTCCCGGACGGCCACCGGGAGGTCGTCCACGGACACCGGCACCGGTTCCCCGTGCACGGCGAGCGCGGGCCGGATGTGCTGGCGGGCGCCGTCGGAATCCTGCGGATAGCTCGTGCGCAGCACCTCGTGCCGGTCGAGTACGGCGGTGACGGCGGCGGACAGCGCGACGAGGTCGAGCGCGCCGCGCAGCCGCAGCGCCACCGGGATGTTGTCCACCGCCGCCGGATCGAAGCCGCCCGTCTCACCGGAACCGCTGCGCGCCAAGCGGTTCAGGAACCACATCCGGCGCTGCGCCGGGGACAGCGGGATCCGTTCCGGGCGGGGACCCGCGACCGGCGGTATCCGATCACCGCGGCCCGCGAGCGCGGCCAGCGCGGCCGGGGTCGGCCGGTCGAAGAAGTCGCGGACGTCGACCGTCGTCCCGAGTGCCTCGCCGATCCGGGCGATGGCGCGGGTGGCGATCAGCGAATTGCCGCCGAGGGCGAAGAAATCCGAGTCGGCGCCGACCCGCTCGACGCCGAGCAGATCGGCGAAGATCGCCGCGACCGCGCGTTCCGGCGCGGTGACGGCGGCCCGGAACTCCGGTTCGCCACCGCCGAACTCGGGTTCCGGCAGCGCGCGGCGATCCAGTTTTCCGTTGGCGCTCAACGGCATCCGATTCAGGACCACCAGCTGCGCGGGAATCATGTAGGCGGGCAGCCGGTCGCGCAGGCCCGCGACGACGGCCGCGGTGTCCACGGCGGTACCGGCGACCACATAACCGATGAGGTGATCGCCCGACGGGCGGCGGTGCAGGGTCACCGCCGCCTGCCGGATCCCCTCGTGCCGCAGCAGCGCGGCCTCCACCTCACCGAGTTCGATCCGCAGTCCGCGCAGCTTCACCTGGAAGTCGGTGCGGCCCAGATATTCCAGCTCACGCGGGCCGCCGTGCGGGGCGGGCAGCCGGCGGGCGAGATCGCCGGTGCGGTACATCCGATCGCCGGGCGCCCCGTCCGGCGCCGCGACGAAACGTTCCGCGGTGAGCACCGGCCGGGCGAGATAGCCGCGAGCGAGTTGCACCCCGGCCAGATACAGTTCGCCGACCACGCCGTCGGGCACCGGCCGCAACGCGTCGTCGAGGAGCAGCAGGTCGGTGTCGTCGGCGGCCGCGCCGATCGGGACGCCCGCCAGATCCGCGGCGGTGACCTCGTGCCCGGTCACGTCGACGGCGGCCTCCGTGGGCCCGTACAGGTTGTGCAGGGACGCACCGCTGAGGTCGCGGAAGGCCGCGGCGGTGGCGGCGGGCAGCGCCTCACCGGAGGCGAATACCAGCCGCAGCGAGTCGATCTCGGCACCGTGCCCCGAATCGGCTGCGGCGGAGACGAATTCGGCGAGCATCGACGGCACGAAATGTGCCACGGTGACCCGGTTCCAGGCGATCGCGGTGCGCAGATAGGCGGGGTCGCGATGCCCGTCGGGTTCGGCGATCACCAGGCGCGCGCCGATCTGCAACGGCCAGAACAACTCCCACACCGAGACGTCGAAGGTGACGGGTGTCTTCTGGAGTACGACATCGGCGTCGAGCAGCGGGTAGCGCCGCTGCCGCCAGCGCAGGTTGGCGACGATCGAGCGATGCGACACCGCGACGCCCTTCGGCCGTCCCGTCGACCCGGAGGTGAAGATCACGTAGGCGAGGTGGTCCGGCCGGGCGATCGGCAGCGGCCGGTCGAACCGCTCCGATTCCGGTGCGGCCGTGTCGATGTCGTCGAGGCACAGCGTCGGGACGCCCGGGTCGAATGCGGGCCGGTCGGCGGCGGTGGTCAGCAGCAGGGCCGGCGCGGCCACGGCGAGCACATATTCCAGGCGCTCGGCCGGATGGTCGACATCGAGCGGGACGTAGGCGCCGCCCGCCTTGTGGACGGCGTAGATGCCGACCAGCAGGTCGATCGAGCGCCGGATCGCGATGCCCACCAGCGTGTCCGGCCGCACCCCCCGTGCCGCCAGCTGCCGGGCCAGCCGTTCCGCGCGCCGGTCGAATTCGGCGTAGGTCAGGACCTCGCCGCGGAATTCGACGGCGGTGGCCTCGGGTGTCCGCGCGACCTGCTCCGCGAACAAGCCGGCGAGGGTGTCGGCGGGGGCGAGATCGGGCGACAGCACCTCCGCGGCGGCGTCGAGGGCGTCCGCGAGTAGTCCGGTCAGCGCGGCGGTCAGCGCGCCGGGATCCGAATCCAGCAGTCCGGGCAGCCGGTTCGCGACGGCGAGCTGCACGAGCGCGTCGGGAGTGAGCATCCCGCCGGTCGCCTCCGCGAGCGTCGCCACCTCGGTGGCGAGGTCGGCGTAGTCGACCTCGACGCCGTTGTCCCGCACCGCGATCCGGTCCGGCTCCAGACCGGCCACCGTGTCGATCAGGTCCGGAAGGTCGGCGATACCGTACGCGTCGCGCAGCGCCGCCCGATCGGCGGAGCGGGTGAAGGCAACCGATTCTGTGTGGGACATCAGTGACTTCCTTCCGAGATGATCAAGCCGCGGGCGCGATCGCCCAGGGTCTGCAGGATTTCCGCGAGTCCGGCGGCGCCGACGGCGGCCTGGATGCCGGGCAGCAGCCCGGCGAGCGCGATGTTGACCAGCGCCACGGGTGTGGCGGCGCCGCCCATCGCCCGGCCGACGGCGTCGAGTTTGCCGTGCAGCGCGCCGAATTCGATGTCGCGGCCGTCGTGCGAGAGGGCCACGGCCGCCGGTGCGATCGCGGCGGCGGCCGCGATCAGATCCGGTAGCCCGGCCGCATCGGGCACGGCCGCCGCGCCGATGCGGGGTCCGGACCGGGCGCGTTCCTCGCCGGTGCGGATGTCGACGGCCCGGATCGTGATCTCCGGATCCGCGGCGATCGCGGTGAGCACGGCGAGCAGCCGTTGCGGATACCACCGGACCGTGGATTCGTCGAAAATATCGGTGGCGTAGTCGAATCGCAGATCCAGGCCCGTATCCCCCGGCCGCTCGGCGACGGTGAGCTGCAGATCGTACTTGGCCTCCGGCATCGCCGCGTCGAGCACCTCGACGGTCGCACCGGGCAGTTCGACCGTGGCGGGACGGCGGTGGGCGAAGCTGAACAGCACCTGGAAAACCGGTGTGTGACTGCTGGTCCGGGTACGGCCGAGCGCCTCCACCACCCGATCGAAGGGCACATCGGCCCGGCCGAACGCGGCGAGGTCCTCGTCCCTGGTGCGGCGCAGCAGTTCCCCGAACCGCTGCCGCGGATCGATATCGCTGTGCAGGGCAACGGTATTGACGAACATGCCGATCAGGTCGTCGAGCGCGCGGTCGCCGCGGCCGGAGACCGGGACACCGACGGTGACGTCGCGGACACTGGCCAGTTTCGCGAGCAGCACCGCGAAAGCGGTGTGCAGCAGCGTGAACAGGGTCGTGCCGTGCCGGGCCGCCGATTCGGCCAGCCGGGCGCCGAGGTCGGCGTCCACCTCGGCGGTCACCGTCGCGCCGCGCATATCGCGGCGTGCGGGCCGGGGCCGATCGGTGGGCATCGGCAGCAGGTCGGGAACGTCGGCGAGGCGGCGGGTCCAGTAGGCGAGTTGATCGGCGGCGAGGCTGCCGGGATCGGTGTCGGCGCCGAGCAGTTCGTTCTGCCAGGCGCTGTAATCGGCGTACTGCACCGGCAGTTCCGGCCGGTCGGGTGCGGCGCCGCCGAGCCGGCCGGTGTAGGCGGTGATCAGATCGGCCGTCAGCGGGCCCAGCGAGAAGCCGTCGCCGCTGATGTGATGGACCACCACGACCAGGACGTATTCGTCGGTCCCGGTCCGCAGCAGTGCGCTGCGGATCGGTGGCGCGGCGGTGACATCGAATCCGGTGGCGGCGAATTCGCCGATCCAGCGCGACATCTCGGCGCCGCGGACGTCCGTCGGCCGCAGTTCGGGCAGCACCCGCTCGGCGGGCAGTACCTCCTGCACGGGTCCGTGCGCGGTGTCCGGGTACAGGGTCCGCAGGGATTCGTGGCGGCGCAGCACATCCCGGATCGCGGCGTCGAGCGCCGCGAGGTCGACGGCGCCGGTCAGCCGCAACGCCACCGGCACGTTGTACGCGGACGATGCGGGATCGAGCCGATTCAGGACCCACATCCGGGCCTGGGCCGGGGACAGCGCCGCGGGCTCGTCCGACTCGCGGCGGCGCAGCGGCGGCCGGTCGACGGCGGGTTCGGCGGATTCGGCCCAGCGGGCCAGCAGTTCCACCGTCGGCGCCTCGAAGGCGGCGGCGACCGGGAGATGTACCCGCAGCCGGGCACCGAGGCGGGCGGTGAGCCGGGTGGCCAGCAGCGAGTTGCCGCCGAGCCGGAAGAAGTCGTCGTCGAGTCCGGGTTCGGGGATGCCGAGGATATCGGCGAAGCCGGCCGCCACCGCGCGTTGCGCCGGTGTCGCCGGGGCGCGGTATTCCGTCTCCGGCCGTGGCGGATCCGGCAATCGGCCGCGGTCGACCTTGCCGTTCGCGTTGAGCGGCAACGCGTCCACGACCACGACGGCCGCGGGCAGCAGATATCGCGGCAGCTCGCGGGCCAATTCGCGCAGCAGCGTCTCCTCGGTGCGCGAATTCGCCTCGGGCACCGCGGCATAGCCGATCAGCCGATCGTCGCGGACCAGCGCGACGGCCGCCGTGACCCCCGGCCGGCGCAGCAGCGCGGACTCGACATCGCCGAGTTCGATCCGGAATCCGCCGATCTTCACCTGGAAGTCGGCGCGGTCCAGGTATTCCAGGATCCCGTCGGCCCGCCGGCGGACGATATCGCCGGACCGGTACATCCGGTGACCGGGCCGCGACGGGTCGGCGACGAACCGTTCCGCGGTCGTCGCCGCGCGGTCCCGGTAACCGTGGGCGAGTTGATCGCCGGACAGGTACAGCTCACCCGGTACCCCGATCGGCACCGGCCGCAACCGGCCGTCCAGCACGTGCACCCGGCTGTTCCAGACCGGTGCGCCGATCGGCACGGTGTGCTCGTGATCCTCGGTCACCTCGTACGAGGTGACCGAGACGGCCGTCTCGGTGGGGCCGTACAGGTTGTACAGCCGCGCGGTTCCGCGCGCGCGGAACTCGGCGGCGGTCGCGGGCGGCAGCGCCTCGCCGATGGCCAGCACGGCCCGCAGCGTCGGCGGCAGCGGTTCCGACGCCACCAGCAGCATGTTCACCAGGGACGGCACCGCGTGCAGGAGGGTCACCCCGTGCCGATTCATGGTCTCGCGCAGCGCATCCGGGTCGCGTTCGGCTCCGGGTGCGGTCACGATCAGCGCGCCGCCGGTGGTGAGCGCCGACCACAGTTCCCATACCGACAGGTCGAAGCCGGCCGGGGTCTTGAGCAGCGTGCGGTCCTCCGGGCCGAGCGCGAATTCCGCGCGCAGCCATTGCAATTGGTTGACCACCGCGGAGTGCGGAATCGCCACGCCCTTCGGGGTTCCGGTGGAGCCGGAGGTGAAGACGAGATAGGCGGTGTTCGCCGGCCGCAGCGGGGCGAGCCGGTCGCTGTCGCGGATCGGCGCGGCCGAATATCCGGACAGGTCCAGGCGATCCACGCGCAGGTCGGCGCCGCTCGAATCGTGCACCGCGGCAACATCTCCGGAGCGCAGCACGCAGACCGGACGCGCGGTGGCCAGGACCGCGGTGATCCGGTCCGCCGGATGATCGGGATCCAGCGGTACATAGGCGCCGCCCGCCGCGGCGACCGCGTACATCGCGACCACCAAGTCGGGCGATCGCCGGATCGCCAGGGCCACCGTGGTTTCCGGGCCGACCCCGGCGGCGATCAGATGCCGGGCCAGCCGGTTGATCCGGGCATCGAGCTCGGCATAGGTGAATCGCTGCCCGGATTCGCCCGTGGCGTCGATCAGTGCCACGGCGTCCGGGGTCCGCCGGGCCTGCGCACCGAACAGGCCGGGCAGCGTCGCCGCGGCGACCGGATGCTCGGTGCGGTTCCAGACATCCAGCAGTTCGGTGTATCGGGCCCCGAGCAGATCGAGATCGCCGATCACCGGATCACTGCCGCCGGCGACCGTCTCCAGTACGCGCAGCAGTTGTTCCACGATCCGCTGGGCGGTCGCGGCGGTGAACAGATCTTCGGCGTATCCGAGCGCGAGCTCGATACCGGCCGCCGCACCCGTGTCGGTGTAGTGATCGACGGCGAACAGGTGCAGATCGAATTGCGCCGTGCCGGTGTCCCATTCGAATTCCGACACCGACAGCCCGGGTAGTCGCAGTACGGCCCGTTCGTGATTCTGGAACGACAGGCCCACCTGCACTAGCGGGTGCCGGGCCGTCGAACGCTGCGGATTCAGTGCCTCCACGAGCATTTCGAACGGCACGTCGGCCCGGGAGAAGGCCGCCACGTCCGCCGCGCGCACGCGGGTCAGCAGTTCGCCGAACCGCTGCTCGGGACGAACCTCGGCCCGCAGCACCAGGGTGTTGACGAACATGCCGATCACGTCGTCGAGCTGAGCGTCGCCGCGGCCCGCGATCGGGGCGCCCACAGCGATATCGGAGCTGCCCGACAGTCGGGCCAGCAGCGCCGCGTACGCGGCGTGTACGACCATGAACAATGTGGCGCCCGCTGCCCGGCCCACTCGCCGCAGGCGAGCGTGCACGTCGGGAGCGACGGCGAGCGCAACCCGGCTCCCGCGCAGGCTCTGCCGGGCCGGGCGCGGACGGTCCCCGGGCAGATCCAATTGATCCGGCAGTCCCGCGAGCGTGGCGCGCCAGAACGCGATCTGCTCGGCCGCCGTCGACTCCGGATCGTTCTCGTCACCCAGCAGCGTCCGTTGCCACACCGCGTAATCGGCGTACTGCACCGGCAGTGGCGGCCACGACGGCGCGCCGCCGTCGAGCCGGGCGCTGTAGGCGGACATCAGGTCCCGGGCGAACGGTCCCACCGAGGAGCCGTCGGCCGAGATGTGGTGCAGCACCGCGACGAGCACGTATTCGCCCGCCGCCGTGTCGAGTTCGTACAGCCGCACCCGCACCGGGGGTTCGGCGGTCACGTCGAAGGCGGTCGTCACGAGTTGCCGGATCCGCTGTGCCAGATCTGCTTCCGTGACCCGCTCCGGCCCCCGCAGCACCGGGGCGTCCAGCGTGCGGATCACCTGTGCCGGACCGGAACCGGTTTCCGGGTACACGGTCCGCAGCGATTCGTGCCGGCCGACGACATCGTCGACCGCCGACCGCAGCGCCGCCACGTCCAGCGCGCCGGTCAGGCGCAGGATCAGCGGAATGTGATACGCCGCAACGGCATTGCCCGCGGTGGGGACCGATCCCGCGGTGTCGAACCGGTTGAGGAACCACATCCGCTGCTGCGCCGGCGACAACGGGATCGAGGCGGGCCGATCCCCGGTTCGCAGGGCCGGGCGGGCGCGCCCGGATCCGGTCGCCAGCGCCGCCAGGTCGGCCACCCGTGGCGATTCGAACAGCCAGCGCACCGGGACGATCACGCCGAGTGCGGCGCCGATGCGCGCGGCGGCCCGGGCCGCGGCCAGCGAACCGCCACCGAGCCGGAAGAAGTCGTCGTCGGCGCCGACCGTGTCCACCCCGAGCACCTCGGCGTAGACGCCGGCCACCACCTCCTCGGCCGGGGTGGCGGGCCGGCGGTGGCCGGCGGTCTCGAAGTGCGGGGCCGGGAGTGCGCCGCGGTCGAGCTTCCCGTTGACCGTCAACGGGATTCGGCCGATCACCACGATCGCGACGGGCACCATGTGCTCGGGCAGCCGGGCGGCGGCCCAGCGCCGCAATACTTCCGGATCCACCGCCGGGTCGGCGACGACGTAACCCACCAGCCGCTCGTCCTCGACGGTGTCGTCGCGCCGCACGACCACGACGGCCTCGCGCACCCCGTCGGCGGTCAGCAGTACTGCCTCGATCTCACCCGGCTCGATCCGGAATCCGCGCAGGTTGACCTGCTGATCCGCGCGGCCCAGATATTCCAGGTCGCCGTCCGCGGTCCAGCGCGCCACATCGCCGGAGCGATAGGCCACCGCACCGGCGCGGCCGTAGGGGTCCGCGACGAAGCGGCCCGCGGTGAGCGCGGGACGGCCCAGATAGCCGCGCGCCGCCTGGCCGCCGGAGACGTAGATCTCGCCGGGTACCCCGACCGGAACCGGTCGCAGGCGCGAATCGAGCAGGCGCACGGCCAATCCCGCGAGAGCGCCGCCGATCGGGCCGGTCGGCCCGCCCTCGGGGTCGAGCACATGCCGGGTGACATGCACGGTGGTCTCGGTGATCCCGTACATGTTCACCAATTCCGGTGTGCGCCCGTACCGCTCGAACCAGCCGGCCAGCCGCGCCGGTTCCAGGGCCTCACCGCCGAAGATCACCCGGCGCAGCCGGTACGGCGCCCGCGGTTCGGCGAGGTCCGCGGCGACGAGCTGATAGAACGCCGACGGCGTCTGGTTCAGCACGGTGACGCGCTCGTCGATCAGCAACTGCCGGAACTGTTGTGGCGACCGGGTGACGACGTGGTCGACGATCACCAGCAGGCCGCCGGTGAGCAGCGCGCCCCACAGCTCCCACACCGAGAAGTCGAAAGCGTAGGAGTGGAACAGCGTCCAGACGTCGTCGGGTCCGAATTCGAAGTCGGGCCCGGTGTTGTCGAGCAGCCGGATCACGTTGCGGTGCGGGATCACCACGCCCTTGGGCGTGCCGGTCGAGCCCGAGGTGTAGATGACGTAGGCGGGGTGCGCCGGGTGCAGTGCCCGCCGCCGGTCGGCGTCGGTGATCGGCCCGGAGTTCAGGCGATCCCAGGCGAGGGTGTCCAGATCGATCACCGGTCCGCCGAACCAGCCGCGCGGCAACGCGGTCCGGCCGCTGGTCAGCGCGCAGACCGGACGAGCGTCGGCGAGCAGCCATTCGATGCGGTCGGCCGGATACGCCGGATCCACGGGGAGGTAGGCGGCGCCGCTCTTGACCACCGCGAGCAGCGCGGCCACCAGTTCGGCGGACCGCGGCAACGCCACTGCCACCAGTGATTCCGGTTGCACCCCGGTGGCGATCAGCCGCCGTGCCAGCCGGTTCGACCAGGCATCCAGTTCCGCGTAGGTGAGCGAGGTCTCGCCGTCGCGGACCGCCACCGCGTCCGGATCGAGGGCCGCCACGGCGGCGAAACGAGTTGCGATCGTGCCGATCTCGGCGCCGTCGGGACCGCCGATCGGCCATTCGTACAGCGCGCGGCGCTGTTCCTCCGCGCTCAGCAACTGGATGTCGCCGACCACCACGGTCCGGTCCGCCGCGACGGCGGCCAGTACCTGTTCGAAGCGCCGCGCGAGCACGGCCACCGTCGCGGTGTCGAAAAGATCCTCGGCATAGGTGATCTCGATGTCGAGCCCGCCGGCACGGCCGTCCGACCCGAACTGCTCGACCACCGTGAACTGCAGATCGAACTTCGCCGCGGGCGCGTCCAGCGGCACCGGGCGGATGTCCAGGCCGGCCGCGTCGAAGGTGGGGACGGTGAAGTTCTGAAAGGTCAACGCCACCTGGAACAGTGGATGCCGGTGCGCCACCCGGGCCGGTGCGAGCAGCTCCACCAGCTGATCGAACGGCGCGTCCGCATGCGACAGCGCCGCGAGATCGTCGGCCCGCACCGCGTCGAGCACGGTCTCGAACCGGCTGCGGACATCGACCTCGGTGCGCAGCACCAGCGTGTTGACCACCATGCCGACCAGCTCGTCCAGCGCGGCGTCCCCGCGTCCGGCGACCGGTGTGCCGATGGCGATGTCGCCGGTTCCGGACAGCCGGGCCAGCAGTACCGCCAGGGCGGCGTGCAGCGTGCTGAACAGGGTGGTCTCGTGTTTACGCGCGAGTTCGCCCAGCTCGCTGTGCAGATCGGAGTCGATGCCGAGGCGGTGGGTGCCGCCGCGATGGGAGGGCAGCGGCGGCCGCGGCCGATCCGCGGGCAGCTCCAGCTGTTCGGGCAGTCCGGCCAGCCGGGTCCGCCAGTAGTCCAGCTGCCGGTGCAGTTCGGAGCCGGGATCGTCGGCGGCGCCCAATGTGTCGCGCAGCCACAGGGTGTAGTCCGCGTACTGGGCCGGCAGCGGCGCCCAGTGCGGTGCGTGCCCGGACCGGCGGCCGGTGTAGGCGGTGATCAGATCGCGGGCCAGCGGGCCGAGCGAGAAGCCGTCGGCGGCAATGTGATGCACGGTGATCGCGAGCACGTGATGGTCGGGTGCGAGCCGGAACAGGTTCGCGCGCAACGGAATTCCGACGCTCAGATCGAACGCGACCGCCGCCTGCGCGGCGAGTCGCCCGGACAGCTCCGCCGCCGTCACCTGTTCCACCGGCAGCGCCACGGGCGCCTCGGTGAGCACGAGTTGTTCGGGCCCCTCGGGTCCGTCGGGATAGATCGTGCGCAGCGACTCGTGCCGCACGATCACATCGGTGAGCGCCGCGGTCAGCGCGTCCCGGTCGAGCTCGCCACGCAGGCGCAGGGCCAGCGGGATGTTGTCCGCCGCCGTCGCCGGTCCCGAATCCGCACCGGCCCGATAGCGATCGAGGAACCACATGCGCTGCTGGCCCGGTGACAGCGGGACACGGGCGGGCCGGGTGCGAGCGGTCAGCGGCGGCCGCGCGCCGGCCCCGGTATATCCCGTCAGCCGGGCGGCCAGCGCCGCGACGGTCGGCGCCTCGAACAGCATCCGCACGGGGACGTGGGCCTCCAGTGCCGCGCCGAGCCGGGCCGCCGCCCGGGTGGCGACCAGCGAATTCCCGCCCAGTGCGAAGAAGTCGTCGTCGCGGCCGATTCCCGGGCGACCGAGCGGGATCGCGCCCAGCACCTCGGCGAACACCCCGGCAACGAGGCGCTGCTCCGCGGTGTCGGGGGCGCGGTACACCCGCTCCTCGATCGCCGGGGCGGGCAACGCCGCCCGATCCAGTTTGCCGGAACCGTTGACCGGCAGGGCATCCAGCACGACGAACGACTGCGGCACCATGTACGACGGCAACCGTTCGGCGACAACGCTTTCCACCGTGCCGAGGTCGACGACCGCACCCGCGGCGGGGACCAGATAGGCGACCAGCCGATCGCCGGTGTGCTCCTCGGTACGGACCACGGCCACCGCGCGGGCCACCCCGGCGGCGCTCGCGGCGGCGGCCTCCACCTCACCGAGCTCGATCCGCAGGCCGCGCAGCTTGACCTGGAAATCGTTGCGGCCCAGATAGTCCAGCTCACCGTCGGAAGTCCACCGGACCAGGTCGCCGGTGCGGTACATCCGGGTACCGGCCCGGTCCGCGGTCGCGTACGGATCGGCCACGAACCGGTCGGCGGTCAGATCCGCGCGACCCACGTAACCGCGCGCCAATTGCACACCGGCGAGATACAACTCGCCGGTGACCCCCGGTGGCACCGGCCGCAGCCGATCGTCGAGCACGTAGCCGCGGCTGTTGCGGACCGGCCGGCCGATCGGGACGAGATCCGGTTCGGCAGCGGTCACCTCGTGCCGGGTGATGTCGACGGCGGCCTCCGTCGGCCCGTACAGATTGTGTACGGCCGCGCCGGTCGCGTCCCGGAGCCGTTGTGCCGGTGCGGCGGACAGCGCCTCGCCGGAGGCGAACACCAGGCGCAGCGATCCGCATGCCGCGAGATCGCCCGCCGCCAGGAAGGCGGTCAGCATCGACGGCACGAAATGCACCACGGTGACCGCGGATTCGGCGATCAGCGCGCTCAGCGCGACCGGATCACGGTGCGCGTCCGGCGCGGCCACGACCAGCCGCGCACCGACCTGCAAGGGCCAGAAGAACTCCCACACCGACACGTCGAAGGTGGCGGGGGTCTTCTGCAGCACGACGTCGTCCGCGGTCAGGCCGTATTCGGCCTGCATCCACAGCAGCCGGTTGACGATCGCGGCATGCGGTACCGCGACCCCCTTCGGCCGGCCGGTCGAGCCCGAGGTGAAGATCACGTACGCGGTATCGGCCGGGCGCAGCGGCGACCGCCGATCCGAATCCGTCACCGGCGCACCGGAATACTCGGCCAGATCGAGCATGTCCAGCCGCACGGCGGTGAGGTCCGGCAGTTCGCCCTCGGCGCCGGCGACCAGCACGCACACCGGATTGACGGTGTCGAGGATGTGCCGGAGGCGGTCGGCCGGCTGATCCGGATCCAGCGGCACGTAGGCGCCACCCGCCGCGACCACCGCGTGGATACCGATCACCAGGTCCAGCGAGCGGCGCAGGCACAGCGCGACCGGCGTTTCCGGTCCGACCCCGCGATCGATCAGCCAGCGGGCCAGCCGCCGTACCCGAGTGGCGAATTCGCCGTAGGACAGGGTCGTGCCCTCGAACGTCACCGCCGGTCGGCCGGGATCACAGGCCGCCCGCGCCTCCAGCAGCGCCGGCAGCGTCGCCGCCGGGTCGCCGCTGCCCGGCAACGTGGCGGGCAGCGGCTCATCGGTGTCGTTCCAGCGCCGCAGCACCAGTTCGGTTTCCGCCGGAGTGAGGATGTCGAGCTCGCCGATGCGCCGATCCGGTTCGGCGGCAACGGTTTCCAGCAGCCGGCACAGTCGCCGGGCAAAGCCGTCCACGGTCGCGGCGTCGAACAGGTCGGTCGCGTACTCGAAGGTCGCCGCCAGGCCGTCGTGCTGTTCGGTCAGGGTCAGCTGCAGGTCGAATTCGGCGGTGCCGGTGTCGATATCGATCCAGGTGCCGGTCAGGCCCGGTAGTCGCAGCGGGGTGCGGTCGGTGTTGCGCAGGTCGAGCATCACCTGGAACAGCGGATGCCGGGCCGCGGAGCGCGGCGGATCGAGCACCTCGACCAGCCGCTCGAAGGGCAGTTCCGATCGTTCGAGCGCGCGCAGATCGCGGTCGCGGACGGCGGCGAGCTGCTCGGCGAAGGTCCGCTCCGGCGCGATCTCGGTGCGCAGCACGACGGTGTTCACGAACATTCCGACCAGGTCGTCGAGCAGTGGATCCCCGCGCCCGGCGACCGGCGTGCCGAGCGCGATGTCGCGTTGCCCGGACAGCTTCGCCAGCAGGACGGCGAAGGCCGTGTGCACCACCATGAACAGCGTCGCGCGGGATTGCCGGGCCACCGACCGCAGACCCGCGACCAGTTCCGGATCCAGCGAGAAGTGCAGCCGGTCACCGTGTCCCGAGGCGGTGGCCGGTCGCGGCCGGTCCAGCGGCAGCGGCAGGAGATCGGGCAGACCGTCGAGTTCGGCGGTCCAGAAGGCGATCTCGCGGCCGATCCGGGACTCGGGATCGTCCTCGGCGCCGAGCAGTTCCCGCTGCCACAGCGTGTAGTCGGCGTACTGGACCGGCAGCGCGTCCGGCGCCGCGACCTCGTCCCCGGCGTGCTGCCGGTACGCCCGCAACAGATCCCGGACCAGCGGCGCGATCGACCAGCCGTCGGCGGCCAGATGGTGCAGCGACACTGCCAGGCGGTGCGTATCGGCGGCGGGATCGCTTCCGCCCGAGGATGTTTCCGGTTCGATGCGCAGCAGTGCGAACCGCAACGGCACCGCCGCGGTGACCTCGAATCCCTGCGCGGCGAAGGCCGCCACGGCAGCGCGTGCTTCGTCCGCCCGGACGGTCGCGGTCCGGAATTCGACGGCGACCTCGGGCAATACCAGCTGGTAGCCGACGCCGTCGCGCGCCGGATAGATCGTGCGCAGCGATTCGTGGCGGGCCACCAGATCGCCGACCGCGGCCCGCAAGGCGGCCGCGTCGACCCGCCCGTCCAGCCGGATCGCGGCGACCAGCGAATTCACCGCCGATCCGGCGTCGAACTGCTCCAGGAACCACATCCGCTGCTGCGCATAGGACAACGGCACGAATTCCGGCCGCGGCCGGGCCGACAGCAGCGGCCGCGCCGACACCGGGCCCGCCGACAGGCGAGCCGCGAGGGCCGCCACGGTCGGCTGTTCGAACAGGGCGCGCAACGGCACGTCGGCGCCGGACCAGGCCGACAGTCGTGCCGAAATGCGGGTCGCCACCAGCGAATTGCCGCCGAGGGCGAAGAAGTCGTCGCCGGCGCCGACCCGCGGCAATCCGAGCACCTGCTCGAAGACGGCCGCGACCGCGCGTTCGGCGGGGGTGACCGGCGGCCGGTAGGTCGCGGCCGTCACCACCGGTTCCGGCAGGGCGGCCCGGTCGAGTTTGCCCGACGCGGACAGCGGCATCGCGTCCATCCGCACGTACACCGCGGGCACCATGTACGACGGCAGCTGTGCCCGAAGGTGTTCCGGCAGCACCGCGCCTGGTTCGGCGAGGTCGGTGACGACGTAGGCGACGAGCAGATCACCGGTGTCGTGCCGGTGCAGCCGTATCGCCGCCGCCCGCACCTCGGGCCGGGCCGCGAGCGCCGCCTCGATCTCGCCGAGCTCGATCCGCTGCCCGCGCAACTTGACCTGGAAATCGGTGCGGCCCAAGTACTCCAGCACGCCGTCACGGCGCCGCCGGACCAGATCACCGGTCCGGTACAGGCGCGCGCCGTTCGCGCCGAACGGATCGGCGACGAACCGCTCCGCGGTCAGCCCCGGCCGCCCGTGATATCCCCGGGCCAGCTGGACCCCGGACAGATACAGCTCGCCCGCGACCAGATCCGGCACCGGCCGCAGCCGGGCATCGAGCACGTACGCGCTACCGCCGCGCACCGGCCGCCCGATCGGCACCGGACCGGTGGTGTCTGCCACCGGCGCATGCGTCGCGTGCACGGTGAATTCGGTGGGCCCGTACAGGTTGTGCAGCCGGGCGTCCGACACCTGTCCGAAGGCGGCGGCCACCTCACCGGCGAGCGCCTCGCCGGCGACGAGAACCGCACGCAGCGAGGCGATCTCGACCGGTGCGACGCCGGCGGCGAACATCGCCAGCTGCGAGGGTACGAACGAGGTCAGCGTGACCCGATGGGCCGCGACGAGTTCGGCCAGTCGCCGGACATCCCGGTGCGCCTCGTGCGGCGCCACCACCAACCGGCCACCGGCGCACAACGGCGCGAACAGTTCCCACACCGACACGTCGAAGGTGGCCGGCGTGCGGAACAGCACGACATCCGCGGCCCCGATCCCGTATTCGGCGCAGATCCATGCGATCTGGTTCGCGACCGCCGCATGTGACACGGTGACGCCCTTCGGGCGGCCGGTGGATCCCGAGGTGAAGATCACGTACGCCGGATGGTCCGGCCGCAGCGGGGCGAGCCGTTCCTCGTCCGCCACCGGCGTTTCCGCGCGGCGCCGGGTCGCGGGCCCGTCGACGGCGAGCAACGGCACACCCCAGCCGGCCACCTCGTCCTGATCCGGATCCGTCACCGGGCCGTCCGATCCGACGAGTACGCAGACCGGTCGCGCGGTGTTCACGACGTAGCGATTGCGCTCGGCCGGATGTTCCGGATCCAGCGGCACATACGCGCCGCCCGCGGCGAGTACCGCGTAGACGCCGACGACCAGATCCAGCGAGCGCCGAATGTGCAGCGCCACCACCGTCTCCGGCCCCACGCCGCGCGAGACGAGTTCCCGCGCCAGCCGATTCACCCGCGCGGACAGCTCCGCGTACGACAGCTCCACACCCTCGTACACGACCGCGGTCGCTGCCGGCGTCCGTGCCGCCTGCGCCGCGAAAGCCGCCACCACATCGCGCCGTTCGGAGTCGGAATCGCTCCGAATTGGTGGCGAGGATTCGCCGGTCGGCGTCCGGTGGCCCGTTCCCTCGGAGGTCTCGTGCCCGCCGGGGAGGATCCCGGCCGGCCGAATGCGGTCCAGCAGCGGCAGATCGGCGATCGGGGTGGTGTCGTCGGTGACGGCCGCGCGCAACAACCGGATGAACCAGGCCGCGTGGTCCGCGATGGTAGCCGGGTCGAAAAGGTCGGTGGCATAAGTGAATTCGGCGCGAATCCCCGCCGGTGCCGGACCTTCCCCGGGAGCGGCACCGGCGAAGCGCTCGGCGACCGTGAGTTGCAGGTCGAACTTGGTCGTCCCGGTGTCCAGGGTACTCGTGCGCACCGACACATCCGGCAGTTCCAGCGGGCCGGGCTCGGGGCCCGCCGCCGACAAGAGCACCTGGAACAGCGGGTGCCGGGCCTGGGAACGCACCGGGTTCAGCGCCTCGACCAGCTGTTCGAACGGCAGATCGGCGTGGGCGAAGGCGGCCAGGTCGGTGGTCCGCACCCCTTCCAGCAGCGCGGCGAACGAGGCGTCCGCGTCCACGGGGGTACGCAACACCAGCGTGTTCACGAACATGCCGATCAGATCGTCGAGCGCGCGGTCGCCGCGGCCGGCGACCGGCGTGCCGATCACGATGTCGTCGCCGCCGGACACCCGGGCCAGCAGTGCGGCCAGCGCGGCGTGCAGCACCATGAACACCGATACCGACCGGGTCCGCGCGTACTCGGTGACGGCGGCGTGCAGTTCGGCCGGGATCTCGTGTTCCAGGACCGCGCCGCGGCCGCTCGCGACCGCGCGGCGGGGCCGGTCGGCGGGCAGGTCGAGCTGGTCCGGCGCTCCGCTGAGGGTCTCGGACCAGTACCGCAGCTGCCGGGCCGCGAGCGAATCCGGATCGTCGGCCGAACCCAGCCGATCCCGGTGCCACACCGCGTAATCCGCGTATTGCAGTGGCAGCGGCGTCCATTCGGGCTCGGCCCCGGTCAGCCGCGCCCGGTAGGCGTGGCTCACATCGCGGGCGAGCACCGGCAGCGACAGTCCGTCGGCGGCGATGTGGTGCAGGACGACGGCCAGCACCACCTCACCACCGGTCTCGAACACCCGGGCCCGCAGCGGTGGCTCGTACTCCAGATCGAAACCGGCCGTGGCGAATCCGTCCAGTGCGGGCGGCAGGTCGGCGGCCGCGATCCGGACCGCCTCGACCGGTTCGGTGGGCCCCGGCTGCTGATGGGCGATACCGTCCGCGTCACAGGGGAATACGGTCCGCAGCACCTCGTGCCGCAGCGCGACATCCGTGACCGCGGCGCACAGCGCGGGCACCGACACCGTTCCGGTCAGCCGCACCACGAACGGCATGTGATAGGCGGCGCCGCCGCGTTCGAGCCGGTTGAGGAACCAGATCCGTTGCTGGGCAGGCGACAACGGGACCAGCGCCGGACGCGGCCGGATCACCACGCCGCTGTCGGTCTCGGTATCGGCCCGGTCCCGCTCGATCAGCTCCGCCAGTTGCGCCACGGTGCCGGCGTCGAACAGATCGCGCACGGTCAGCCGGCACCCCAGCTCGGCATTCAGCCGCGCCGAGACCTGGGTCGCCACCAGCGAATTGCCGCCCAGCGCCAGGAATTCGTCGTCGAGGCCGACCGGTTCGCGGCCGAGCACCTCGGTGAACACACCGGCGACCGCCAGCTGCACCGCCGTCTCCGGTGCGCGGTGCTCACCGCCGCGCCGGCCGGGCGCGGGCAGTGCGGACCGGTCCAGTTTCCCGGAGCCGTTGACCGGCAGGGCTTCCAGCACCTCGACGGCGGTGGGCACCATGTAGCCGGGCAACTCCCGGGCCGCGGCCGCGCGCAGTCGCGCGACATCGACACTGCCGGGTGCGGTTTCGACGACATAGGCCACCAGCTGTTCGGTGGCGGCCTCGGCGCGGACCACGACCACGGCCCGCGCCACCCCGGGCACCGCGCCCAGGACGGCCTCGATCTCGCCCAGTTCGATCCGCAGGCCGCGCAACTTCACCTGGAAATCGGTGCGCCCCAGGTAGTCCAGTTCGCCGTGCGGGGTCCAGCGCACCAGATCACCGGTGCGGTACAGCCGTGCCCCACGCGCGCCGAACGGGTCGGCGACGAATCGTTCGGCGGTCAGATCGGGCCGGGCGATATAACCCCGGGCGAGCTGTACCCCCGACAGATACAGCTCACCCGGAGCACCCACGGGCACCGGCCGCAGCCGCGAATCCAGTACGTAGAGCCGGGTGTTGGCCACCGGCGCCCCGATCGGGACCCCGGTGCGGTCCGCCGCCGTCACCTCGTGGGCGGTGACGTCCACGGCGGCCTCGGTGGGACCGTACAGATTGTGCAGTGTCGCGCGCCCGGACGCGAGCAGACGCTGTGCCAGCGGCGCGGTCAAGGCCTCCCCGGAGGCGAAAACCAGTCGCACCGAACGGGGCACCGCCGCGCTCGCGGGCACCCCGGACAGGAACGCGGCCAGCATCGACGGCACGAAATGCACGACGGTGACGCCGAATCGGGCGACGGTCGCGCGCAGGACCGCGGGCTCGCGGTGCCCGTCCGGCTGGGCCAGCACCAGCGTCGCGCCGATCTGCAAGGGCCAGAACAATTCCCACACCGACACGTCGAAGGTCGCGGGGGTCTTCTGCAACACCACGTCCTGCTCGTGCAACCGGTAGGTGGCCTGCATCCACAGCAGCCGGTTCACGATGGCGGCGTGCGGGACCGCGACGCCCTTCGGCCGTCCGGTCGAGCCGGAGGTGAAGATCACATAGGCCGGATGCGCCGGCCGCAGCGCCGTGCGGCGCTCGCGGTCCCACACGGGGCCGCCGGGCAGTGCCGAGAGGTCCAGTTCGTCGAGATACAGCAGCTCACCGGCCGGATCCGCGGGCGCGTCGGCCGCGGTGGTGAGGATGCAGGCGGGCCGCGCGGTCGCGAGCACGTACCGGTTGCGCTCGCCCGGGTGATCCGGATCCAGCGGCACGTAGGCGGCGCCCGCCGCCAGCACCGCGTACATCGCGATCACCAGCCGCGGCGAGCGGCGCAGGTGCAGCGCCACCCGGTCCTCGGGCCCGATACCGCGCGAGATCAGATGTCGCGCCAGCCGATTCACCGTCTCGGCCAGCTGTCCGTAGGTCAGCGCGGGTTCGCCGTCGAAGCGCAGCGCCACCGCGTCCGGGGTGCGGGCCGCCTGCGCGGCGAACAGCGAGACCAGCGTCGGCACCGGCCCGCCCGCCGGATGCAGCGCGGCATCGGTGGCGTTCCAGGTCCGGACGCTGACCTCGCGTTCCAGCGCGGTGGCCACCTCGACCGAGGCGAGCGTACGGGCCGGATCCAGTTCGACCAGCCGTTGCAGGAACCCCAGGAATCGTGCGTGGTGCCGGGCGATCTCGTCGGTGCCGTACAGATTCGGATTGGCCTCGAAGTCGATGTGCACGCTGTCGCGGTCGCCGTAGTACACGTTGAGGCTGAGATCCTCGACCGGTCCGGTGGACAGCACGTGGTAGCGGCCGGCGGCATCGCCGAGGGTCAGATCGCTCTGGAACAGCATGATGTTCGCGATCGGGCCGAACAGCGCGCGGCGCGCGGTGTGGGTGTCGCGACCGGCGTCGCGGCGGATGTCCTCGTAGCGGTAGCGCTGCCGGCGCAGCGCCCCGGCCACCTCGACCCGGGTCGCCTGCAACAGTTGGGCCCACGTCACGTCGCCGACCACCAGCCGCAGCGGCACGATGTTGGACAGCATGCCCGCGGACCGCCGCGCGACCGCGGTGGTCCGGGCCGTCACCGGCAGACTCAGCACCACCTCGTCGCGATCGGTCAATCGGGCCAGATAGCCGGCGAAGGCCGCGAGCACCACCACCGCCGCGGTCGAATCATGCGCGGCGGCAAGGTCGTTGAGGTGTTGCACCACGGCATCGGGCAGCGCGCGGCCGAACACCAGATTGCCTGCGGCCCGCGGCGCGTTGCGCCCGTTCAGCGTGGTGGCGCCGTCGAGTCCCCGCATCCGCTCGGCCCAGTACTCGCGATCGCGCTCGAACCGGGAGCTGTCCCGGTAGGTGTGCTCGGCCTCGACCAGTTCCCGAAGTCCGCCCGGCGACACCGATTCCGGCTCCGTGCCGAGCAGGCGCGCGGTGTACCGCTGCGCCACCCGCATGGTGTTGGTGAGCGCTCCGTAGCCGTCGAGCACCAGATGATGGGCTCGCAGATACCAGAACCAGCGCCGTTCACCCACGCGCAGTACGGCGCCCGCGAACAGCCGGTCGGTGAGCAGGTTCACCGGCGCGGTGTAGTCGGCGCGCATCCACTCGTGGGCCGCCGCAACCGGATCGCGCTGCGATCGCAGATCGATCAGCGGGATGTCCACCGGCAGAGCCGGATCCACCACCTGGTGCGGCCGGCCGCCGCTCTCCCCGAGTCGCACCACGGTGGATTCGTACTCGCGTGCGGAGTCGATCGAAACCTCTTGCACCACAGCAGGATCGAGATCGCCGTCGACATCCACGTATTGCGCGATGTTGATCGGCACGTCCGGATCGAGCAGCTGGGCATACCACACCCCGAGCTGTGCCGGCGCCAGCGGGAACGGTACGGGCTCCGGCATGCCGTCGCCCGGCCCCCCGGCCGTGATCCCACCCAACTCCGAATCCTGCACCGGTGCCTCCTCGATGGCGAAATCAACTGTCGCCGAATCGATTTCAGGCAGCACGAATAAGGCCCCGGTACCTGTTGCGGGCACCGGCAGCAGCGGACGCACTACCTCATACGTTTCGGCTCCACTCGCGTGCACCCGCCTCGGAACACAGTCCGGGACATGCGGATACGCGGCGAAACTGATTGTGGGTATACGAACACGGTGACCCGTGGTCACCGATGTGGTGCGGACCGGTGCAGCCGGCGCGGTGGCTCAACCAGCTCCTGCGGAAAGCGGTATCAGCCCTGTGATCGTCCTCCAACGTGGCGGCCGGCGGAATCCCTGACCCGGCGCTTGGTTCCCTTCGTCACGCGGCGACAGGTCGACCCTGCCTCCACGCACAGCGAAGACTAGGCCCTGCAAGAATAAAACGGGAGGTTTTCATTCAAATCGGACTCGGTCAATCGTCCAGAAGGTTGGGGACCCCACCCCGACGTGCGCGCGATCATCCGCGCGACCCGGATCGGGCCGTCACACGTCACGGTCGCGAAGCCTAGGAGCCGAAACGTTGCATCTGCGTTGCATCCGCGCCCAGCCGCCGGTCCAGGACCCGGATCTTGGCCTCGATCTGCGCGTACAGCGGTGAACCACGATCCACGGCCGCGCGGTACGCCACCCAGGCCGGGGTGTCGTCGCGGCCCTCGGCGCCGGCGGTCCAGCGGCTCAGCACCGCCGCGTCGCCGGATCGCAACACCGCGGTGCGCAACCGAACCCGCAGCTCGTCGCGGATATCCACCACCCCGGGCGCGGTCGAGCGCGGCAGCACCGGCCCGGTGTACAGCCGGACCGCCGCGTCCACATCACCGGAATCCAGTGCCGCGCGCAGCGCTTCGACATCGGTGACCAGATGGACCCGCAGCCGGTACGGCCGGGATCCGAACACGTGCGGCCCGACCACCGCTCGCAGCCGCGACATGGCCGCGCGGATGGTGGCGTTGTCCAGATCGGTGTCGTCGAGCAGCAACGCCAGGTGATCCGCCGACAACCCCTCCGCGTGTTCGGCGAGCAGCAGCAGGATCTCGGCCTGCCGCTGCGATACCGGCAGCCGGTCGCCGTCCGAGATGAGTTGGGGCTGGCCCAATCCCAGCACGTCCAGGCCGAGCCGGGTCGGCGCCCGTTCCGCGAGGGCCTCGCGCCCGCGTGGCTCGCGGCCGTTGCCGCCGGGTGGTTCGGCCCGGCTCGCGGTCAGCGCCAGATCCAGTTCGGCGGCGGTCGCGGTCGCCTTCACCAGGGCCAGGATCTCCGGGCGGGCCACCCGGACCCCGCCCGCGATCATCAGCACTCCGACCAGCCGGCCGTCCGGATCGTGCACGGGCGCGGCGGCGCCGGTGAGCTGATGCATCCGCTGCAGGAAGTGTTCCGGGCCGTGCACCCAGACCGGCCGGCCGGTGCGTACCACCAGGCCGACGGCATTGGTCCCGACCCGGCGCTCGCTGAGGTCGTCGCCCTCGCGCAGCCCGGTCCCGGCCGCCGCGGCCACCCGATCCGGCGTGCCGTGCACCGACAGCACCCGGCCGAACTGGTCGGCCACCACCACGATCAGCCCGATCCGCGCGATGTCCTGTAACAGCAGCTTGTCGATCAGCGGCATCACCGTGGTGATCGGATGACCGTCGCGATAGCGCTGCAGATCACCGCCGCGCAACCCGCGACCGTCGAGATCGTCCAGCGGATCGACGCCACCGCGCACACTGCGCAACCAGGATTCGAGGATCGCCGGGCGCAACAGGCCGGCCAGCTGATTGAGCCGCTCCCCGCCGAGGGCGAGAAAGCCGTGGGCTTGTGCGGCATAGGTTTCCAGCGCGCCGAGCTGAGATCCCGGCTCGGCCGCGTGTTGCTCGCGATCGGCCTCGCCGCCGGTTGGATTGCTGACCATTTGCCTTTTCTCCCCCCTGCACTGTACCGGCGAAACGAAACCGGACACCCGTGAAGTGCCGAGTTTGTCCGCCAGGTCACAGTGCCTACAGCGGCGGCGCGGCCGAGCGTAGCGCCGAAACCTTCCGGGCGCGGACCGCCCCCCACCACAGCCCGGTCCCGTAGGCCAGATCGTCGAGCCGCTTACAGGCCAGATAGCGCACCGGATCCAGGCCGCCGACATCGCGATGGGTGAACCAGTCGGCCAGGCCGTCGGCCACGGCGAGGGTCACCGCCGTGCGGCGGATCCGCCGGGAGGTCACCATCGCCAGCACCGTGATCGGCCAATAGTGCCGGCACAGCGCCGAAACCAGCCGCCACAGCCCGGCCGAGCAGCCGCGGGCCATCTGGATGGCGGCCACCCGGGTCGGATTGTCCAGTTCGGCGAATGCCCGGCGCAGCCGGATCAGCGCGGTGACCATGGTGATCACGCCGCCGATCAGGCCCCAGCGGGACAGGCTGGCCAGCAGCGCCGTCGCCACCACCAGCCACAACGGCACCGCCAGCGGCGCCACCATCCCGCCGTGCCGGCGCGCCAGCGGCGCCACCGCGCAGCCCTGGGAAACCTTGCGCCGCAACCATTCCCGGAGCGAGACCGGATGATCGCCGGATACCTGCGCGGCCGGCTCGTAGCGCAGCCGCCAGCCGGAACGCTCCAGCCGCCAGCACAGATCGACATCGGCGGCCGAGCGCATCTCCTCGTCGAAGCCGCCCTCGGCCAGCAGTGCGCGCCGGCGCACCAGCAGCGCCGCACCCGGCACGTACGGCACCGCGCCGTCCGGGGTCACCGCGGCCTCGCGGCGGCCGTGGTCCAGGGAGAACCGGGTGCGGTCGTAGCGGCCGAGCACGCCGGCGTCGGGCTCGCGCGGCACGATCCGGGGCGCGACCAGCGCCACCTGCGGATCGCTGAAATGCCCGAGCATCACCTCGAGCCAGCCCGCGCGCGGGACCATGTCCGCATCCAGGAAGGCCACGAATTCGGTGGTGGCCGCGCGCAATCCGGCATTCCGGGCGGCGGCCTCACCCTTGCGGCGATCGTGGCGCAACACCGTCACCCGGCAGCGACCGCGGCTGTCCGGAATCCGCACCGGGCGATCCGAACCGTCGTCGACGACCACCACACTGTGCCCGCGCAGCGCCGAGAGCAGGCGGAGCAGGCCGGCGCCGTCGTTGTGCAGCGGCACCACCACGGTCACGTCCTCCAGCGCGGGCAGCAGCCGCGGACGGGGATTGCCCACACCGGAATCGAGCAGCCTCCTGGCGACCACGGCCGATTCGGTATCGGTGACCTCGAGATATCCGTCACCGATGAGGGCGGCCGCCTCCGGCGCCAGGCGCAGCAATCGGGTCGGCGAGCCACCGACGAGAAACCGGCCTCCGGAGTAGGTGCGCACCCGAGGATCGATGCGAACCCCGAACCCGTCGGGCAGTCGATCATGGCGCATTCCGGAGATGCTAAGCGCTGATTGCCGTTCGGAGTGCGCACGATCGAAAGCCACGGCGAATTCACGCCCTCACCTCGGCAACGCGTGCGACATGCCGGACAGACCGCATACGACTGTGGGTCGTACCACACCGGGACGCGGGAAATACCCACGCTCTAGACTTCGGGGGAAACAGCCGGGTGAACAGTGGTCGACGGTGTCGGCGGCCGGGCCGATCGGGCCGGCCGCAAATCAGAGGTGGCATGGGAGCGGGACATATGCAGACCAGCGGGGGCGGTAATACGCTGTCGGAATCCGAGATCGTCGAGGCCGCACTGCGAGTGGTGCGCACCGACGGTGTCGAGAAGTTGTCGATGCGCCGGTTGTCCCGGGAACTCGGGGTTTCGCCGATGGCCCCGTATTACTACGTCGCCGACAAACGCGAACTACTCGATCTGGTGGTCACCGCCGCGCTCTCCGGAGTACGCCGCCCCGCACCGGATTCCGGTCCGTGGCAGCAACGGTTGCGCGAACTCATCGATCAGATCGACGAGAAATTGCGCAAACATCCGGGCCTCGGCGACGTCCTGCTCGACCAGATGCTCGGCAAACAGCTGGATCTCATCGCCTCGGTGATGGAGATCCTGTTCGACGCCGGATTCGACGACCGTAATGTCCTGTCCGCCTACGCGACCGTGCACATCTATCTGTTCGGCCGGGCCCGGGTGAACCCGCGCGACCGCTCCACCCCGGCGGGGGTCACCCTGCCCGACCCGGTCGAGCGGGCCTTCCGGCACATCGGCGACCTGCGCGGCAGGTATACCTACGACTTCGGGATGGATGTGCTCGTGGCCGGTCTGGAGGCCCAGCTTGTCCGGCAGCGCGAGGGCCACGTATCATCAAAATAGAACAGGTTCTAGTTTTGCCTGTCGCCGCGCGCCGGCCCGCCCCGAGAGGACACCATGACGACCGTCGACGTACCGCACAGCTCGCGCTCGGCCGTACTGCGGATCTCCGCGGTGATCCCCGAGACCGCCGACGCCTGCTCGGTGGTCTTCGAGGTGCCCGAGGAACTGCGTGAGCGGTTCGCCTACCAGTCCGGGCAGTTCCTCACGCTGCGCATTCCCAGCGAACTGACCGGCTCGGTGGCGCGCTGCTATTCGCTGGCCAGTTCGCCGCACACCGACGATCGGCCGAAGGTGACCGTGAAGCGGACCGCCGACGGATATGCCTCGAATTGGGTGTGCGACAACCTGCGAGCGGGCGACACCCTGGAGGTGCTGCCGCCGTCGGGCACCTTCACCGTCAAGGATTTCGACGAGGATCTGCTGCTGTTCGCCGCCGGCAGCGGTATCACGCCGGTGATCTCGATCCTGAAATCGGCACTGGCCCGCGGCAGCGGCCGGGTGGTGCTCATCTATGCCAACCGCGATCCGGAATCGGTGATCTTCGCCGGCGAATTGCGGGAATTGGCGGCCAAACACCCGCAGCGCCTGGCGATCGTGCACTGGCTGGAAACCCTGCAGGGCCTGCCGAGTGCGGAGGCGCTGGCCCGGCTGGCCGCCCCCTACACCGATCATCGCGCCTACATGTGCGGGCCGAAACCGTTCATGGACGGCGTGCACGACGCGCTCGCGCAATTGGGTCTGCCGCGCAACCGAACCCATGCCGAGGTGTTCAATTCGCTGTCGGGCGACCCGTTCTCGACCGATTCACCGGTCGAGGTGAGCGACGAGGAAGCCGCGGACGCGGCGACGGTCGAGGTGGAACTCGACGGGCAGACGCACAATCTGCGGTGGCCGCGCCGGCAAACCCTCGTGGATCTCATGCTCTCCAAGGGAATCGACGTGCCGTATTCCTGCCAGGAAGGCGAATGCGGTTCGTGCGCCTGCACTGTCGTGTCGGGCAAGGTGGAAATGGACAGCTGCGAAATCCTCGATCCCGAGGACATCGAGGCCGGATACATTCTCGGCTGCCAGGCCCACCCGGTCACCGATCATCTGAAAATCCAGTTCTGACAACGGATGGCCGTGCGCCTCAGGCCACGGTCCCGGCGAGGGCGCCCAGGGCGCGGCCCGGTTCGAAGGCGGCCGCGCTGTCGGGCAGCGTGCCCGGCCGGCCGCTGTTGAAGACGGTCACCGCACCCGTGCCGCCCGCGGTACGACCGAGGGCGTCGATGCGCCGGAGAGTCTGCGCCGCAACGGCTTCCGCACTGTCGAACAACCGCACCCCGGCGGGCAGCGCGGCGAGGATCGCGTCCAGCACCAAGGGGTAGTGGGTGCAGCCGAGCACGATGCCCTCGGTGCCGGGCGGGGTCTGCGCGACGGCCCGCACGATCGCGTCGTCGATCGCGGGCAGATCGCCGCGATCGATGGCGTCGGCGAGGCCGTGGCACGCGACCCCGACCACCTCGGCGGCACCGCCGAAGCGGGCGATCAGGTCGGCCTGATAACGGCTGGCCGTGGTCGCGGCGGTGGCCCAGACCGCGACCGTCCGGCACGCGGCGGCGGCGGGTTTGATGGCCGGGACGGTGCCGATCACCGGCACCTGCGGGCCGACCTCGGCGCGTACGTGTTCCAGCGCGGTCACGCTGGCGGTGTTGCACGGCAGCACGATCACCTCCGCGCCGAGTCGCAGCGCGCGGCGGGTGGCCTCCAGCACCCGGTCGGTGACCCACTGCTCCGGCTTGGGGCCCCAGGGCGCGCCGTCCGGATCCAACTGCAACAGCAGGTCGAGTTCCGGCCGCAGCCGCCGCAACCACGCTCCCGTGGAGAGCAATCCCAGCCCCGAATCGATGAGCGAGACGATCACCCCGCGAGCCTATCGCCCCGGTGTGACGGTTCAGCGCACGGGGACGGCCGCCTTGGCGTTCTCGACCAGCTGTGCCCGGGTCTTCATCACCTGGGCGGGGCGGCCGGCGCCGACCACCGCGGTGAGGACACCGTTCACGAAATAGTGCGCCAGGAATTTGCGGCCGTCGTCCTCGATGATCTCGACCTGGTCGGCGCCGCGCGTGCTACCCAGCACCTGGATCTTGATGTCGTACTGGTCGCTCCACACGTAGGGCACCCGGGGGCCGGGCGGCACCTCGCCGCCGAGCAGTGCCGCGGCCAGCAGCCGGGCCTGTTCGCCGGCATTGGTCCAGTGCTCGATGCGGCGGTGCGGGCCGCCGTCGTGCTGCCACGCGGCCACGTCGCCGAGCGCCCAGACGCCCTCGACCGTGCTGCGGCCCACGGCGTCGGCGAGTACGCCGCCACCGGCACGCGGATCCGCAAGCGGCACACCGGAATCGGCGAGCCACTCGGTCACGGGCACGGAGCCGACGCCGACGACCACCAGATCCGCGTCGACGGTCTCGCCGTCGGAGAGGCGGGCGCCGCGCACCGCGCCGCCCTCGACGATCAGTTCGGTGACGCCGACGCCGGCGCGCACGTCGACCCCCTCGGCGCGGTGTATGCGCGCCACGAGCGCGCCCACCTGCTCACCCAGGGCCGCGGCCAGCGGTTCGGGCTGGGGTTCGACCAGCACCACGTCCAGGCCGGCGGAGCGGAAGCTGGCGGTCAGCTCGCAGCCGATGAAGCCGGCGCCGACGATCAGCGCGCGCGTGGCGTTCGGGATCGCGGCGCGCAGACCGGCCGCGTCGTCGTGTTTGCGCAGGACGTGCACGCCCGGAATCGGTCCCTCGGCCAGGCCGAGGATCAGCCGGGGGCGCAGGCCGGTGGCGATGATCAACTCGTCGTAGTCCAGGACCTCGCCGTCGGACAGGGTCAGCCGGCGCGCGGCGGAGTCCAGTCCGGTGGCGGCGACGCCCAGGCGCAGCCGGATGTCCTGTTCGGTGAAGAATTCGGCCGGTTTGAAGGTGGTGTCGTCGACCTCACCACGGACGAACTGCTTGGACAGCGGTGGCCGATCGTAGGGCAGCCGGTTCTCGTCCCCGACCAGTACCACCTCGCCGGTGAACCCGGCCCGTCGCAGTTCCTCGGCGACGCGCAGGCCGGCCAGCCCCGCTCCGACGATCACGATCGTACGCTGCATGAAACCTCACCCTAATCCAAAGAGAGTGCCGTTCTCTCCGTGATGCCCACCATATCCGACATCGGTGCATAATCTTTCCCGCCGGAACTATTGATCGGCCGGTCAATCAGAGTTATACCGAAGGAGGCATCATTCGCCATCCTCGAGGAGGTACTGAATGTTCACCGAGAGTCGCGCGCAGGACTTCGTAGCCGTCGTGCTCGGCGTCTTCACCGCGCTGTCACCGATCTGGGTAGACCACAACAACCGGGCATTGTGGACCCTCATCGTTCTGGGCGTCCTGATCGCCCTGACGGGTCTGGCCCAACTCGCGAACCCGGCCCAGGCGGGAGCGGACTACGCGATGGGCGTACTCGGCGTGCTGCTGTTCATCGCCCCCTGGGTGATGAACTTCCATGCGTTCAACGGCGCTTCGTGGACCGCATGGATCGTGGGCGTGCTGACCGTGGTCGTTGCGGTCGCAGCTCTTCCGCAGGTAACGGCGCGACGGCATACTGCTCTTTGATGCATGTGCCGAAGCCCGATCGAGCGGGGCGTCGCCGCAGCCGGAAGGTTGACGGCGACGCCCGTCAGCTCATTCTCGACGCCGCCGAAAACCTTTTCGCCGCACACGGATTCGATGCGACCGCGACGGCGGCCATCGCCGTGGCCGCCGGCGTGCCGAAAGGGCTGGTCTTCTACTACTTCCCGACGAAGGATTCGATCCTGTCGGCGCTGATGGCCGAGCGGGTCCCACCGCATCCGCTCGACGACATCACTTCCGTGATCAGCCCGGGTGATCCGGCCACCAGCCTGGTGAATCTGGATGCCGCGCTGAATCTGCGCGATCACCACTCCTCGGTGCTGCGGGTCATCATGTGGCGCGAGGCCGACACCCATCCCGACGTCCGGAAGCAACTGCGCCGCATGCGCGATCAGTTGCTCGACGTCACCGCGCGGGTGTTGCAGGCCAGCGCGCCGGTACCGGTGCAGCCCGGCACCGTGCGCGCCTGCGCGGCCGCGTGGGTCTCGGCGATGCTCGCCGTCGCCACCACCGATCGGCTGCACACCCTCGACGGGCTCAGCCTGCCCACGGCCGACGAGATACTGGGCATCTCCCGAGTCGTCGCCGCCGGGATGACGCATCTCGGCTGAGCTTGCGTTGCTGACTATTTGCTATAGCGTGTGGCCGAGAGATCTGAAACGCCACCCATGCACATGGACTCGCCGGTGAAAATCTCTGGCGTGTCGACTAGTTGCGGCGTGTCTAGGTAACTTTTACGGCGTTTCCGGACATCGAGACGGTGTGTCGCAGGGAAATCCACGCGGTTGCCATTTGAATGCGGACTGCCCGGAGTTCACATTCTGCTTCACTCGCGTGGAGGTCATGGATGAACCGTCAGGCAGAACCGTCTCTACCGTCCCGGTCCCGGAGCACTCGGCGCGGAATGCGCCGCATGCTGGCGGCGCTCGGCGGCACGGCCCTCGGGCTGGCGATGGCCGCCACCGCCGGAGCAACGCCGCTGTTCCACGCTCCGGATCCCGATCCCTTCTATTCCGCCCCACCGGACCTGGCGGACCGCCAGGTCGGTGACGTCCTGGACGTGCGGGCACTGCCCCCGCTGGCCACCTTCCCCGGCAGCACCGTCAATCTGGTGAAGTTCCGCTCCACCGACTCGCGCGGCGGACCGATCGCCGCGACCACCACGGTGATCACACCGTTCAACCATGTGGTCGACGGACCACTGCTGTCGTATCAGCACATCATCAACGCGCTCGGCGCGGAATGCGCGGTCTCGCACGAGCTGTACAGCAACGACCCCAACCTGGTCATCCGGGAGGCGCCGGCGCTGAACTCGGTACTGCTGCAGGGCTGGAGCGTGGCGCTGCCCGACCATCTGGGCCCGAACCTCGCCTACGGCGCGGCGCGGCTCGGCGGTCAGATCACGCTGGACGGCATCCGCGCGGTGAAGCAGGTGGCCGGTCTCGGCCTGGGCCGCAGCCGGGCCGCGATGGCCGGTTATTCCGGCGGCGGCATGGCGACGGCCTGGGCGGCGGCGCTGCAGCCCACCTACGCACCCGATCTGGACATCGCCGGCGCCGCCTACGGCGGGGTGCCGATGAACCTGATCACGATGGTGACCGCGCTGGGCGCCGATTCGCATCCGGCGTTCGGGCTGGCGATGGCCGCCGCGATCGGGATGGAACGGGAGTACCCGGACCGGCTGCCGATCAGCGAGAACATGAATGCCAACGGCCTGGCGGTCGGCGGCCGGATGGCCAACAGCTGCACCAACGACATCATCGCGACCGGCGCCGGGCACTCCGCGATGGAATACGCCGCCAGCACGGCGCTGATCGACAATCCCGATGCCCGCGCGGTGCTGGAGGAGAACAGCCTCGAGTACTTCGACGGCATCCCGACCATGCCGATCTTCGAATGGCATTCACCCTCGGATCCGCTGCTGCCGGTCGACGCGATCGACCACACCGATCGCCGGTACTGCGACGCCGGGGTGCGACTGCAGGTGGATCCGATCCCGATCCCGGAACATATGACCACCGCCGTGGTGGGCATGCCGCTCGCGATCGACTGGGTGTCGGCCCGGCTGAACGGCGTTCCCGCACCGCGGATGTGCTGAATATTTTGCTCACACCCCCCGAGTTGTCCACATTCGTGACTTCGGGGCTGTGACCCGGACCGTGGGGTGGCCATGATCGGCATATGGCCACCCCACAGTCCGTTTCCCGCCGGGACGCCCTCGCCGCCGGCCTGTCCGACACCGATCTGCACCGGCTGTGCCACCACGGTCTGTGGCATCGCCTGCGGCCCGGGCATTATCTGGCCGTTCCGCCCGCCACGGTGTCACCCGCGCAGCGCCATCGGCTGCTGGTCCGGGCCACCGTCGCCGCGGCCTCCGATTCCGCTGTCGTCAGCCATGTCTCCGCCGCGGTGCTGCACGGCCTGCCCGTCTGGCGGCTACGGCTGGACCGCGCGCATCTGACCCGCAACCGGCGCAGCGGCGGCCGGCGCGGCGATCGGCTGCTGGTGCACTCCGCGCTGCTCGAGCCGGAGGAGATCACGGTGGTGGACGGCATCCGGTGCACCACGGTCGCGCGCACCCTTCTCGACCTGGCCCGCACCGAGCCGTTCGAACAGTCGGTGGTGTGCGGGGACGGCGCGTTGCGCGGCGGCGGCACCCGCCGAGCCCAGTTGCTCGATCAGCTGCACCGGCTGGACAACCGGCCCGGCTACCGCAATGCCGCGGCGGTGGTGCGGTTCCTGGACCGGCGCAGCGAGAGTATCGGGGAGTCGCGCAGCCGGGTCGCGTTGCGGCACGCGGGATTTCCGGCGCCGGAGTTGCAGGCCCGGATTCTGTCCCCCGAGGCGGGCTTCGTCGCGCGGGTGGATTTCCTCTTCCCGCGGATCGGCGTGGTGGGCGAATTCGACGGCGACCCACCGGGATACGCGGCCGAGCGGGCCTTGCACACCGCGGCCGCGGCCGGTCGCCGCGAGGCCCGGTTGCGCGCTCTGGGCTGGTCGGTGGCCCGCTGGACCTGGGACGAACTCGACGAACCGGGTGTGGTGGCGCGGCGCGTGGAGACGGCAGCGGCGGCCGCACTGGGCAAACCGCGCACGGGCCGCTGGCTTCCGGCGCCGCGGCTGTGACGGGCGAACCGGCCGGAGTCACCGATTCCGGCGGCACGGGCACAACCGGCGAACCGGCCGGTGGATCGCCGCAGCGTGTGCCCGTCTGGTCGCCAGAATCGGCCGGGCAAGTAAGAATGGCGACTATGACGGACGCCGATTTCGCAAATTTCGCCGAACCGCAACGCGGCCGACCGGCGGGATACCGTCTCACCAACTCGGCCGGTGACTCGGGTCCGGGATCGGGCGGGCTCACCGGTTCGGATCCGCGATCCGAGGCCAACGGCTCCGCTCACACCACGGGCCGCACCGCCCTCGGCCGCACCGACGGCGTGCAGTGGGGCCGACCCGAATCCGGTATCGAATGGAATCTGGCCTCCAGCGTTCCCATCACCTCGAGCACACCCGCCACGGGTGGTGTACCCGCAACCCCCGGGGCACCGGGAGCCCCGGCCGCGCCGCTGTCCTCCGGTATGTCGAGCGCACCCGGCACCTCGTTCGGCGTCCCGGGCTCCCCGGGCAGTTCCGGGCTCTCCGGAACCCCCGTCATGTCGGGTGATCCGGGTATGTCCGGCGGACCAGGCACCTCCGGAACCCCCAGCGCGCCCGCGTCTTCCACGACCGGCAGTTCGGATATCCCCGAGTTGTCCGGGCCGCACAGCGCGACCGTGATGGCGATGCTGGAGTCGATCACCGAGCGCGCGAAGGCCGAACTGGCCGCCGCGGCCCAAACCGGCGGCACCACAGCCGAATCCACACAACACAGCGGCTACGGCGCCAACCCACCACTGGACTCGCCCGCCGCACAACACAACAGCTTCGGCCCCGGCGCACCGCTGAACTCACCTGCCGCACAGCACAACGGCTACGGCCTGAGTACACCGCCGGATTCACCCGCCGCACAGCACAACGGCTACGGCCTGAGTACACCGCCGGATTCACCTGCCGCGCAACACAACGGCTACGGCCTCGGCGCACCACTGGACTCACCTGCCGCGCAATACAACGGCTTCGGCGGCGGTACGCCGCTGGACTCGCCCGCCGCACAACACAACGGCTACGGCCTCGGCGCACCGCTGAACTCGCCTGCCGCACAGTACAACGGCTTCGGCGCCGGCACGCCGCTGGACTCTTCCGCCGCGCAACACAACGGCTACGGCCTCGGTGCACCACTGGACTCACCTGCCGCACAACACAACGGCTTCCCGGTGGATCTGTCTGCCGCGCAATCCCATTCGGCCCAACAGGTATCCACTCCGGCCACACCGCAACCCGAACTGCGGCACCGGATCTCCCCCGCCGACAACCCTCGGCACTCTTCCGACCCGGGCGCGCAGGGACAGCCCGCGGCTATGCAGAGTCCACCCGCCACTCGGGAGCCGCTGCCTCAGCGCGATCCGCTCGCGCCGCCGGACCCGCTGCCCAAGCGTCAACCGCTCATCCAGCGCGATCCGCTGGCGCAGCGAGATCCGTTGGGGCAGCGCGAGTCCCTGCCGCAGCGTGATCCCTCGGCCCAGCGCGAGGCCCTCCCGCAGCGCGACCCGCTGGCCCAACGCGAACCCCTCGCCGAACGTAAGCCGCTGGCCCAGCGTGAGGCTGCGGCGCACCGCGAATCCGCCGCACAGCGCGAGGCCGCGGCGCACCGCGAGCCCGTCGCACAGCGCGAACCTCTGGCACAGCGCGAGGCCGCGGCCCATCGCGAACCCCTCGCACAACGCGAACCTCTCGCACAACGCGAGCCTGTCGCACAGCGCGAACCCCTCGCACAGCGCGAGCCGGTCGCACAGCGCGAACCCGTGGTTCAGCACGAAGCGCCGGCCCAGCGCAAACCGGTGGCACAACGCGAACCTCTCGGCGCGCGGACACCTCCCGCGGCGCGCGAAACAGCCACTCCGCGTGAGCCTCTCGCCTCTGCGGACCAGCCCTCGCAGCACTCCCGGGACGACCAGGCTTCGGCCACGGACCCGATCACCCGCCCCGAGCCGGTGGTCGGCGGCGCGCCGGGCGGCCGCCGCCGTGCCCCCGCCCGCAATTCCGACTCGCTCATCGACGCCCCCGCGGCCGTGGACGTGCACCTGGTGATGCAGCTCCTGCTGGCCAGCCACAACCTCGAAAACATCGCCAAGAAGGTCGAATCCGGCGATTACTCCCTCGCCGACTTCGTCCGCGCCGCCCACCGCACCCGCACCGCGGCCGTCGACCTCGTCTCCGCCTGGTTCGGCGGCACCACCCAGATGCGCGCCTTCGCCGAAGCCCTCCTCGCCGCCACCGAGGAGTCCTGAGACGACACCCTGTCCGCTCGCCGACCGTCAACACGTGGACCACGGTCGGCATGAACTTGTCCAGCAACGCTTTTCGAACAGTTGCCGGCTCGCAGCCGTACAACGGCAGGCATCGGCGAATTTCATCCCGTCCGGAGAATCGGACGACCCGCCTCGGCCGCAGCGGATGCCGGGCAGGCTCGGATGTCTTCCCGTTCCAGACAGGGACAGTCCCCGCGGATCGAATCCGCTGATTCCCTGTCCGCCGAGAGTTCCAGCACATCCTGCACCCTGATTCGCAGACCACGAATGCAGGGTCGACCGCGGAGTGGGTTCGCGGCGAAGGTAATCCTGGTCATCGCCGCAGCACAACTGGGCCGGGAGCACCACCCGAAGCAACAGCGAGGGCCGCTCCCCTGGGGGAGCGGCCCTCGTGCGATCGTCACGTTCCGGGGAACGTCACTGTCGAGTTGTGTTGCGGGGCAACGTCACTTGACGATCTTGGTGACGCGGCCGGCGCCGACGGTGCGGCCACCCTCGCGGATCGCGAAGCGCAGGCCCTCTTCCATGGCGACCGGCTGGATGAGCTTGACGGTCATCTCGGTGTTGTCGCCCGGCATGACCATCTCGGTGCCCTCGGGGAGGGTCACGACGCCGGTCACGTCGGTGGTGCGGAAGTAGAACTGCGGGCGGTAGTTGTTGAAGAACGGGGTGTGACGGCCGCCCTCGTCCTTCGACAGGATGTACGCCTGGCCCTCGAAATCGGTGTGCGGGGTGGTGGTGCCCGGCTTGATGACGACCTGGCCGCGCTCCACATCCTCGCGCTTGATGCCACGGACCAGCAGGCCGACGTTGTCGCCCGCCTGGCCCTGGTCGAGCAGCTTGCGGAACATCTCGATGCCGGTGATCGTGGTCTTGGTGGTCTTCGGCTTGATGCCGACGATCTCCACTTCCTCGTTCACGTTGACCACGCCACGCTCGACGCGGCCGGTGACGACGGTGCCACGACCGGTGATCGTGAAGACGTCCTCGATCGGCATCAGGAACGGCTTGTCGGTCTCACGGACCGGGTCCGGGATCGACTCGTCGACGGCATCCATCAGGTCCAGCACGGACTGGGTCCACTGCGGGTCGCCCTCGAGGGCCTTCAGGCCGGAGACGCGCACGACCGGCGCTTCCTCGTCGAACTCCTGGGCGGCCAGCAGTTCGCGGACCTCCATCTCGACGAGCTCGAGGATTTCCTCGTCGTCGACCATGTCGGACTTGTTCAGCGCGACCAGGATGTAGGGCACGCCGACCTGACGGGCGAGCAGCACGTGCTCACGGGTCTGCGGCATCGGGCCGTCGGTGGCGGCGACCACGAGGATGGCGCCGTCCATCTGGGCCGCACCGGTGATCATGTTCTTGATGTAGTCGGCGTGGCCCGGGGCGTCGACGTGGGCGTAGTGCCGCTTCTCCGTCTGGTACTCGACGTGGGAGATGTTGATCGTGATACCACGAGCCTTCTCCTCCGGCGCCTTGTCGATCTGGTCGAACGCGAACGCCGCGTTGAGCGTCGGGTACTTGTCGGCCAGAACCTTGGTGATCGCAGCGGTCAGCGTGGTCTTGCCATGGTCGACGTGACCGATGGTGCCGATGTTGACGTGGGGCTTCGTCCGCTCGAACTTCGCCTTCGCCACTTTTGTCCTCCTGGACTTGTTGGTGCTTACTTAGCAGCAGTGCGGTTGGTACTTACTTGGTCGTGCAGGAAACCGATGAACTACTCGCCGGTCGCCTTGGCGATGATCTCCTTCGACACGTTGGCCGGAACCTCCGCGTACGAATCGAACACCATGGAGAAGTTCGCCCGGCCCTGGGTCTTCGACCGCAGGTCACCGATGTAACCGAACATCTCCGAGAGCGGAACCAGCGCCTTGACGACACGGGCACCACTGCGTTCCTCCATGGCCTGGATCTGGCCACGGCGGGAGTTCAGGTCGCCGATCACGTCGCCCATGTACTCCTCGGGCGTGGTGACCTCGACGGCCATCAGCGGCTCGAGGATCACCGGACCGGCCTTGCGGGCCGCTTCCTTGAGGGCCATCGAACCCGCGATCTTGAACGCCATTTCCGAGGAGTCGACCTCGTGGTAGGCGCCGTCGAGCAGGAGGGCCTTCACGTTGACCAGCGGGTAACCAGCGAGGACACCGTACTGCATGGAGTCCTGGATGCCGGCGTCGACCGAGGGGATGTACTCGCGCGGCACGCGGCCACCGGTGACCTTGTTCTCGAACTCGTAGGTCGCGCCGTCCTCACCCTTGAAGGGCTCCAGGGCGATGATGACGCGAGCGAACTGGCCCGAACCACCGGTCTGCTTCTTGTGCGTGTACTCGAGCTTCTCGACCTTCTTGGTGATGGTCTCGCGGTAGGCCACCTGCGGCTTGCCGATGTTGGCCTCGACCTTGAATTCGCGCTTCATCCGGTCGACGTAGATGTCGAGCTGGAGTTCGCCCATACCGCCGATGACGGTCTGGCCGGTCTCCTGATCCAGCTTCACGTTGAAGGTGGGGTCCTCCTCCGCGAACTTCTGGATGGCGGTGCCCAGCTTCTCCTGGTCGGCCTTCGTCTTCGGCTCGATGGCCACCTCGATGACCGGATCCGGGAAGGTCATGGACTCCAGCACGATCTGGTTCTGCGGATCGCACAGGGTGTCGCCGGTCGTGGTGTCCTTCAGGCCGATGACCGCGTAGATGTGGCCGGCCTGGGCCTCGGTGACCGGGTTCTCCTTGTTGGAGTGCATCTGGAACAGCTTGCCCAGACGCTCCTTCTTGCCCTTGGTCGAGTTGATGACCTGCGCGCCGGAGTCGACCTTGCCCGAGTACACCCGGACGTAGGTCAGCTTGCCGAAGAACGGGTGGGTCGCGATCTTGAACGCCAGCGCCGAGAACGGCTCGGTGACGCTCGCGTCCCGATGCAGGATCTCCTCTTCCTTGCCCGGGACATGGCCGTCGGTGCCACCGTCGTCCAGCGGGTTGGGCAGGTAGTCGATCACGGCGTCGAGCATGGGCTGTACGCCCTTGTTCTTGAATGCCGAGCCACAGAGCACGGGGTAGAGCTCCGAGTTGACGGTCAGCTTGCGGATGGCGCCCTTGATCTCCTCGACCGTGAGCTCCTCGCCGCCGAAGAACTTCTCCAGCAGCACCTCGTCGGATTCGGCGATGGCCTCCAGCAGTTCCTGCCGGTACTCCTCCGCCTTCTCGGCGAGATCGCTGGGAATCTCCACGACCTCGTACTGCTCGCCGAGCTTCGTCTCACCGCGCCACACCTTGGCGTTCATCTCGACCAGGTCGACGATGCCCTCGAAGGTGTCCTCGGCGCCGATCGGCAGCTGGATGACCAGCGGCTTCGCGCCCAGGCGATCCTTGATCGTCTGCACGGTGAAGTAGAAGTCCGCACCCAGCTTGTCCATCTTGTTGACGAAGCAGATGCGGGGCACGTCGTACTTGTCGGCCTGCCGCCAGACCTGCTCGGACTGCGGCTCAACGCCCTCTTTGCCGTCGAAGACCGCGACCGCGCCGTCGAGCACGCGCAGCGACCGCTCCACCTCGACGGTGAAGTCGACGTGGCCGGGCGTGTCGATGATGTTGATCTGGTTGTCTTTCCAGAAGCAGGTGGTGGCGGCGGAGGTGATGGTGATACCCCGCTCCTGTTCCTGAGCCATCCAGTCCATCGTGGCCGCACCGTCGTGGACTTCACCGATCTTGTAGGTGATGCCGGTGTAGAAGAGGATGCGTTCGGTTGTCGTGGTCTTACCGGCATCGATGTGGGCCATGATGCCGATATTGCGGACCTTGTTGAGGTCGGTGAGCACGTCCTGTGCCACGGAAATCTTCCCCGCTCTGTGTTTAGGCGTTCAGCTGTGTAGGGATCATCGGGAACGACCCTGACCATGACGTCGGCCGGTATCGGCTTTCGGCCATAGCCCGAGGCCATCACTTGTTCAACGTCGGGCGCGGCATTATAGTGCCCCGCTCGCGTGCGACACCGCCACCGATTACTCGGATGTCACCGCGCCCGACTGTGACTCGCCTCCCGGTGCCGTTGCGCGGCGATCCGGGAGCCGACTCACCAGCGGTAGTGCGCGAAGGCCCGGTTCGACTCGGCCATCTTGTGGGTGTCCTCGCGACGCTTCACGGAGGCGCCCAGGCCGTTGCTGGCATCCAGCAACTCGTTGGCCAGACGCTCGACCATGGTCTTCTCACGACGCTGCCGGGCGAAGTTGACCAGCCAGCGCAGCGCCAGGGTGTTGGCGCGGCCCGGCCGCACCTCGATCGGCACCTGGTAGGTGGCGCCACCGACACGCCGGGGCTTGACCTCCAGCGACGGCTTCACGTTGTCCAGTGCGCGCTTCAGGGTCACCACCGGATCGGTGCCGGTCTTGTCGCGGGCCTGCTCCAGCGCGCCGTAGACGATGCGCTCCGCGGTCGACTTCTTACCGTCGAGCAGGATCTTGTTCACCAGCTGGGTGACCAGCGGCGATCCGTAGACCGGATCGTTGATCAGGGGACGCTTGGGAGCGGGGCCCTTGCGCGGCATTAGCTCTTCTCCTTCTTGGCGCCATAGCGGCTGCGGGCCTGCTTGCGGTTCTTGACACCCTGGGTGTCGAGCGAGCCACGGATGATCTTGTAGCGCACACCCGGGAGGTCCTTCACACGGCCGCCGCGGACGAGCACCATGGAGTGCTCCTGCAGGTTGTGGCCCTCGCCCGGAATGTAGGCCGTGACCTCCACCGAGCTGGTCAGGCGAACACGCGCGACCTTGCGCAGCGCGGAGTTCGGCTTCTTCGGGGTCGTGGTGTACACGCGGGTGCACACGCCACGACGCTGCGGGCTCCCCTTGAGGGCCGCAGTCTTGGTCTTGGCGACCTTGTCGCTGCGACCCTTGCGGACCAGCTGGTTGATGGTTGGCATAGACCGGCTTTCCTTTTAGTAACCAGGTGTCTGGAACTTCATGTCTGTGTTCAGTTGCCGCGTTCCTCGCGCCCCGAGGTCGGGCGTGTCGCGCGCAGTTCAGAGCCCTTTTCCGGGACATGCTGAAACCGTCGGCCGCTCTCGCTGGCTTATGTCCTGCTCACAACTTGCCCGCACGCATCCGGGCACAGCGGTCCACGATACCTGTCGGCGCGGCGGGGGGCAAAAATGGGCCCCCCGTGCTACGCCGCCGAAGCATTGTCATCGGGCCAGGTTCAAGGTCAATTCGGCCAATTTCTTCGCCGCGTCGCACGGGTCCGGATGACCACCGGGCCGGTAGTTGATCCACCAGCCGATGATGCCGGTGTCGGCGGCCGGGGCCATCACCCCGCAGGAATCCGGATCGTTGGGGCGGCGGACCTGCAGCGACCGGCGGCCCTGCACATTGATGTCCGAGGTCTGATAACCGAGGCGATCGTTGTTCTGCTTCTCGTTGGTGAGCGAACCCATCTCGTACCAGTTCAGGGTGGCCATACCGTCACCGCCGGGCGCGCCGGTGAGATCCCACATGCACACCGCGCCGTTGAACGACGAGTCGGCGCTCGCGGATCCGGTCGCCTTGGCGATCTCGTCCAGCTGGACCACCGAGCATTCACGCAGCAGTTTGTCGAAATTCATGTTCACACCGCCGCCGCTGCCGCCGGCCGGTTGCGCCGTGCCGGAGACGGTGTTCCCGCAGCCGGCCGTCGACAATCCCACCACGACCGCCAGCGCCGCGACCACAACGGCCGGAGCTCTCATCGGCTGCCTCACTTCAGTCTCTGCACGGTCAGTTCGGCCAGTTTGCGGTTCTTGTCGCACGGATTGCCGCCCTGGGACGGGAACAGGCCCGTGGAGGTCGACCATTCGAAGAAATCGTCACCGAGCTGCACCGCCAGATCGCAGATGGAACCGTCCGGCGACGCGTCCTGGAAACCCTTGTGCCCGCCGACGTCGATATCCTCCGGATTACGTCCCTGCGCGGTGACCCAGGCCCGTTCGCGCCCGATCGGGCTGCCGCGATAGGAGGCGAAGGTGACGCTCGGCGAGCCGATCCCGGCGGACTGCCAGCTGCAGCCCACCGAATTCTTGAACGACCGGGAGATCTGCGTCAGGCCGCCGAGCGCGCGCACCTCGTCGTCGGTGGCATTGCCGCACTCACCGGTGAACGGCCCCAGCGCGGCCACCTTCGCCGGGGGCCGTACGGCGGGGGCGTCACTGCTCGACTTGTCACCCGACCCACACCCCGCGAGCAGAGCTGCGATGGCTGTCGTCGCGACGATCGCCGACGTGATCCGCATGCCTGGCACTCTACTGGGCCCGGGGACGGAAAGCAGACAGCCGAAGCCGGGACCGGGCGACGGCCGGTCAGAGGTTGCCGCGCGCCTCCTGCTCCCGTTCGATGGCCTCGAACAGGGCCTTGAAATTACCCTTGCCGAACCCCAGCGAGCCGTGCCGCTCGATCAGTTCGAAGAACACCGTCGGCCGGTCGGTCAGCGGTTTGCAGAAGATCTGCAGGAGATAGCCGTCCTCGTCGCGGTCGACCAGGATGCCACGGGACCGCAACTGTGCCACCGGGACCCGGACGTGACCGATCCGGGCCCGCAGTTCCGGATCGGAGTAGTAGGCGTCCGGCGTGGCGAGCAACTCGACCCCGGCGGCGCGCAGTGCGTCGACCGCGGCCAGGATGTCGCCGGTGGCCAGCGCGATGTGCTGCACCCCCGGACCCCGATAGAACTGCAGATACTCATCGATCTGCGACCGCTTGCGGCCCGCGGCCGGTTCGTTGAGCGGAAATTTCACCCGGTGGTTGCCGCTCGCCACGACCTTGCTCATCAGCGCGGAGTATTCGGTGGCGATGTCGTCGCCGATGAACTCGGCCAGATTGCGGAAACCCATCACCCGGCGATAGAAGTCGACCCATTCGTCCATCCGGCCGAGCTCCACGTTGCCGACGACATGGTCGACCGCCTGGAACACCTGCGGCGACCCGCGTCCGGCGCCGGGACCGGCGGCGGCGTAGCCCGGCAGGTACGGGCCCTCGTACCGGGAGCGGTCCACCAGCGTGTGGCGGGTGTCGCCGTAGGTGGCCAGCGTCGCGGTGCGGACGGTGCCGAACTCGTCGCCGTCGTCGTGCGGGGCCACCAGGACCGTCGCCCCCTCGGCGCGGGCCTGTGCGACGCAGCGGTCCACATCGGGCACCTCGAGCGCGATGTCGGCGATGCCGTCACCGTGCCGCGCGTGGTGCGCGACCAGGGGGCTGTCCGGATCGACCGCGCCGGTGATCACGAACCGCGCGCTGCCGCTGCGCAATACGAAACCCTTGTGGTCGCGATTGCCGGTCTCCGGTCCCGAATACGCCTCGAGCCGCATCCCGAACGCGGATTGCAGATAGTGTGCGAACACCGTCGCATTGCCGACCACCCAGACCAGCGCGTCCCACCCGATCACCGGGAAGGGATCGTGCGCGGAATCGTGGTCGACCAGCCCCACCAGGCGACGCAACTCGCTGTCGCTGGGTACCTCGCCCATCTTCGGCAGGTTCTCGGTAGTCATGGACCAAGGAAATCGCCGCGGCGCCGACTGGGCAAGATCGCCCGAATTCGCTCGACACGATGGTGAATAACGCCACCTGCACCGGGCTTTTGCTGGACACTTTGAACAGTTCACAGAACGGAGCCGCCGATGCCGCACCAGCCCGCCAAACTGGACGAACTGGACCTCGCGATCCTCACGGCCATGCACGAGTACCAGAAGGCCGGCGTGCTGGAACTGTCCCGGCGCACCCGCGTCGCGCGCGCGACCGTCCAGGCCCGCATCGCGCGGATGGAGGAATCCGGGGTGATCACCTCCTACGACCCGCAGGTCGACGTCACCGCGGCGGGATTCGACGTACAGGCGTTCGTCACCCTGGAGATCGCCCAGGGCGCGCTGGACGCGGTCGCCACCGATCTGGCGGCCATCCCCGGCGTGCTGGAGGCCTACGCCACCACGGGTTCCGGGGATGTGCTGTGCCGGCTCGGCGCCGACTCCCACACCGGCCTGCAGTCGGTCCTGCTGAGCATCGACCGCAGCCCCGCGGTGGTCCGCTCGCACAGCGTGATCGTGCTGTCCACGGTCGTCCCGCGCCGCAGCCTGCCGCTGTTGCACACCCTCGCCCCGGCGGGCACCTCCCGCGCCCCGGCGTATCGCAACGGGTGACGACCGGCGGTCAGTAGCCCCGGTAGCCGCCGCCGTGCCGCATGGCGGCAATGCCGGGGACATTGTCCAGCGAACCGTAACGGTCGATGGCGTAGCGGGTGCCGGCGATGATGTTGTCCACCGGGTTCCAGATGTTGCCGTGGCCGGGCAGCGAGTGACTGTTGAAGGTGCTGTCGATGGTCTGCATGAGGCCCTTGGAGGGGTGACCGGCGGCGGCGTTGCTGTCCCACATGTTGATCGCCTGCGGGTTGCCGCCGGATTCGTGCTGGATGATCGCGGCGATCAGGTTCGCGTCGGAATCCTTGATGTCGTAACCGTTTTCGCGCAGCACGTCCATCGCCTGCTGGATCCAGTCGCCCTGGGCGCCGTGCGAGTGGTCGCGAGCGTAGGAGACGGTCTGGTAGTCGGCGTCGGTACCCGGGAAACCGACGCTGCCGCTGTTCAGGCTGGTACCGCCCTGATGCAGGCCCATGCGGCCGGGTGATCCGCCGGACTGGTGATGGGCCACCGCCGGGGCCGGTGGCGGCGGGGGTGGGGGTGGCGGCGGTGGTGGAGCGGGGGCCACCGCGGCGACCGGCACCGTATTCGGCGCGGCCGGGGGCGGAAGTACGCCGCCGGCGCCGGTGATCGGGTCGCCGAGGCCCTCCTGTGCGGCGGCGATCGTGCGCTCGGCCTGGCCGACCGTGGTGATCGTCTGCTCCGCAACACTTTCCGCCTGTTGCAGGGCCCGCATGATCTCCACCTGCCAGGCCAGGGCCTCGCCGTATTCGGTGCCGATCATGGCCTGCATCCGGTCCTCGGTGAACAGGTCCTCGCCGTGCGGGCCGCGGCGGCTGCGGCGGATCCATTCGATGCGGGCCTCCGCGGAGACCGCGCCGGTGGGACTCACGGCGTAGCCGGGGATGCCGGCGCCGGGGGGATGTTCGGCCTGATTGCGCAGATCCAGGACGGTCTGTTTGGTGTGCAGCAGATTGTCGACCTGCTGGTTGAGGGCGGTCTGCAACTGCACCAGGGCCTGACTCACCGCGGACGCCCGGTTCTTCTCGGTGACGAGGCGGTCGGCGGCGGCGGACGCGGCGGCGCCGTCCCAGGTCAGGGCCTGGGTCTTGGTGATGCCGGTCAGCACGGCCCGGTCGAGATCGCCGGAGAGTTTGCCCACCGCGGTGGCGGCCGTCGCGAGCTCCTCCGGCGCCCATTTCTCGACATCGGGGATGGTCAGCGTCATGGGTGCAGTCCGATCGTGGTCAGCTTGGCACGGAACTGCTCGTCGGTGACGTCGACGACCTTTCCGGCGTGCTCGATGCTGTCGGCGACGGTGGACAGGCGCTCGCCGACGCGGCCCAGGGCCTTGTCGACGGTGGCTTTCGCCTGCGTGCAGGTGGCTTCCCATCGGGTGCCGGGTAGTGCGCCGACGGCATCGGACAGTCCGGACCCCAGCGCGACGATGGTGGCGGCCTCGTCGTGCAGCGTCTTGGCGAACGTATGCAATGCGACGGTGTCGACCCGCAGGGCGGCAGGCGGATCGTTCTTACCGGCCATGACTCCCCCTGGAGCGAAGACAGCGGCACACACGTGGTGCAGGCGACGGCGACTGCGATATGGCTGGCTGAGAATAGCAAGATTCCGCCGGTCGGGGTAACGAAATGTGTTCCCCGCGACCGGCCCGCACCCGCATCCGCTAACTTGAATCCGACGTCAACTGTGGAAGAGAGGCCGATTCATGCGCGCAGCCCAGGTCACCGAGCTCGAAGGCCCGGAGTCCATCGAGATCGTCGACATTCCGGAGCCGGCCTCGACCCCCGACGGTGTCGTCATCGACGTGCACGCAGCGGGTGTGGCCTTCCCGGACGTGCTGATGAGCCGCGGGCTCTACCAGATCAAGCCCGAGCTGCCGTTCGTGGTGGGTGGCGAGGTGGCCGGCATCGTGCGCGCGGCGCCGGCCGGGGCGCACGTACGGCCCGGCGACCGGGTGGTCGCGCTGACCATGGTGGGTAACGCACTGGCCGAGGTCGCGGTGACCCCGGTCGCGCAGGTCTTCGCACTGCCCGACGCCGTCCCGCTGGAGGCCGGTGCGGGCCTGCTGTTCAACGATCTGACCGTGCACTGCGCGCTGCGCACCCGCGGCCGGCTGGCCGAGGGTGAGACCGTGCTGGTGCACGGCGCGGCGGGCGGCATCGGCACCTCGGCGCTGCGGATGGCGCCGGCGTTCGGCGCGGGCCGGGTGATCGCGGTGGTCAGCAGCGCGGAGAAGGCCGCGGTGGCGCGGGCCCACGGCGCCACCGACGTGGTGCTGACCGACGGCTGGGCGGCTGCGGTGAAGGAGCTCACCGGCGGTCGCGGGGTCGATGTGGTGGTCGACCCCGTCGGCGGTGATCGGTTCACCGACAGCCTGCGGTCGCTGGCGCCGGCGGGGCGGCTGCTGGTGCTCGGTTTCACCGGCGGCGAGATCCCGACCGTGCGGGTGAATCGGTTGCTGCTCAACAACATCGACGTGATCGGCGTCGGCTGGGGCGCCTGGGTGCTGTCGCATCCCGGCTATCTGGCCGAGCAGTGGGCCGAGGTGGAACCGCTGCTGGCGTCCGGGCGGATCGCGCCGCCGCAGCCGGTGCTGTTCCCGCTGGAACGGGCCGCGGAAGCCGTTGCCGCCCTGGAGAACCGGAGTGCGCTGGGCAAGGTGGTCGTGACGCTGCGCTGAGCTGTCGGCGCCCGGCCGTACAGTGGCCGGACCATGACGCTCACCGACCGAGTCCTCAACCGCACGCTGCTGCGGCGCCAGCACCTGCTGCGGCGCAGCGGGCTGTCGGTGCCGCAGATGTGCGACCATCTGGTCGGCCTGCAGGCCCAGGATGTGACGCCGCCGTTCATCGGATTGTTCGGCCGCATCGCCGATTTCGATCCGGCGGCGGTGTCGCAGGGGCTCACCGCGCGCAGCCTGGTCCGCATCACGTTGATGCGAGCGACGATTCACCTGGTCACGCCACCGGACGCGTTGCGTATCGCACCGCATGTGCAGCCCGAACTGGAGAAGATCCCGTTCCGCCGGGGTTTCAACGGCGGCGCGATGGTCGGGCTGGATCCCGAGGAGGTGCGGGCCCGGGGTGAGCGGGCCCTCGGCGCCGAGCCCACACCGGCCGCCGAACTGCGGATCCGGGCCGCCGCGGCGTATCCGGACCGGGATCCGGGGCCGGTGGTGCAGACCTGGCTGTATCAGTTGCCGGTGCTGCAGACGCCGCCACGGGGGCGGTGGCGCGACAACAGCCGGCCCACCTGGTCGCGGGTCGAATCGTGGCTGGGCGAGCCGCTGCGGCCCGGCTATCCGCTCGCCGAACTGGTGCTGCGCTATCTGTACGCCTTCGGACCGGCGAGCACCATGGACATCCAGACCTGGTCGAAGCTGGTCGGGATCAAGGAGGCGGTGCTACAGCTCGGTGACCGGGTGCGCACCTACACCGACGAGCGCGGCCGCACTCTCTACGATCCGGCCGATGCCGAACTGGCCGATCCGGATCTGCCCGCACCCGTCCGCTTCCTGGGCTGGTACGACAACGTGTACCTGTCACACCGGGATCGCCGGCGCATCGTGCCGGACGGGGCCGCACCGCCGTTGCGGCACATGGCCGCTCAGGTCGCGCCGATCCTGGTGGACGGGTTTCTGGCGGGGATCTACAAGGTCGTCACCGACCGCGACCGGGCCCGATTGCGGATCTCGCCCCTGCGGGCCTGGACCCCCGCGGAACGCGACGAGGTCGAGGCCGAGGGGTCGGCCCTGCTGGCCTTCCTGGAACCCGAGCGCGAGCGGTCGACCGAAATCCTGCCCGCCGGAGCCGATCTCAGGGGCTGACAGCAGGGTCCGGGTGCGGCGCGATCACGCGGCCCGCACCTGCTCGAGGATGTGCCGGGCCCAGATTTCCGGGGCGTCCACCGGGCTGAAATGCCCGGTGTTCGCCATGATGTGGAGGTCGTGGTCACGGTAGAAATCGCCGAGCGTGTCACTCCATTCGACGGGGAAGAGCGGATCGCTGTCCGGCCAGAGAACGGTGACGTGCCGGGGGAATCGATCGGCGGGCGCCGGCCGGGTCTCGGCGGCGTAGTAGGTGACGGGATTGCCTTCCGGGTGCCGGAACCACATGATGCCGGCCAGGAAAGCGCCCGGCGCCGAATGGTTTTCGGTGAGGTGATCGAGCAGTTCGGCCGACGCGATCGACCCGGGCGGCGACCATTTCACCAGGTTCTCCCGCAGTACGGCACGGACCGCCTCGGGTCTTCCGTCGATCAGATCCTCGACCAGACTCGTCTTGTAGAGGATCGCGTGCAGGAAGGCGTCGACCGAACGCTCCCCGAGAATCCGGCGCCCGACACCCATGACCGGCGGCGCGATCACCAGGGAACGGACCAGATCGGGACGTTTCCGCGCGAGGGCCTGCACGGTGAAGCTACCGATGTCGTACCCGCAGAGCACCGCGTCTGCGATCCGCAACTCGTCGAGGAGCGCGGCGAGGCCGTCGACCTGACCGCTCAGGGCGTAGGCGTCACCCACGTCGTTCAGGTGTTTGTCGGATTTTCCGAAACCGCGGAGGTCCGGGGTCACCACGTCGACGTCGTCCCCGAGCAGTGGAACCACACGCGAATATTCGGTGTGATCTCCCGGGCTGCCGTGCACGAGCACGATGGGTGTCCCTCGGCCCGAGCGCTCGTAGTGGAGCCGGAAGCCACGGGTCGGCGCGGAGAACGGCATCGTGGTCGCCTTTCCGGTCGACCTCGCCGGTGGCGCGAGGTCTCGGCTGGGACAGGAAGTGCGAGCGAATGGTATCCGGGCGGCCGCGGTCCGCAACCGCGTCGTGCACGACATGTAATCGGCGGTGACCTTCCCGAAACACCGTTGCGATTGCATGTAATCGTCGCGGTCGACACTGGGGCCTGAACAGTATTCGCACGACCGTCCCGGGAGTTGCCATGACCACGGAATACGACCTGTCCGAAGTGGACCGCGAGAAACGGATGGGCGGGCTCGGCGGGGAGACCGGCAACCGGGAGATCCGGGTGATCGATCTCGGCGAATTCGATTCGCGCCGTGCGGAGATCACCGCGGAGCTGTGGACCGCGGCCACCGAGATCGGCTTCTTCCAGCTGGCCGGGCACGGCATCACACCGGAGCGGATCGATCGCGCCTTCGCGCTGACCGAGCGGTTCTTCGCGCTGCCGGAGCCGGTGAAGGCGAAATACGCACTGGTGAAGGCGAAGAACGCGGGCTGGGAGAGCCTCAGTCAGGTGCGGCCGTCGATCGGCGTGCCCGATCAGAAGGAGTCGTATCAGATCACCCGGCCGAATATGACGGACCTCTGGCCGGACGCCGGTGAACTGCCCGAATTCGCCACGGAGCTACTCGAATTCGAGCGGCAGTGCTGGACGGTGGCGATGCGGGTGCTGTCCTGTTTCGCGGACCGGCTCGGCTTCCCGCGCGAACATTTCACGGCGGCGCACGATCCGGGTTCCGACCGGTATCAGTGCACTCTGCGCCTGCTGCACTATTTCGCCGTCCCGCCGGAGCTGTACGGTGCGCCGGACCGCTGGCGGGCCGGGGCGCACACCGATTTCGATTGCCTGACACTGCTTTTCCAGCGCGACGGGCAGGGCGGGCTGCAGGTCTGTCCGGGCCGCGAGATGGACGGGCAGCAGTGGACCGCCATCACCCCGTCGTCGGCGCTGATCACCTGCAATATCGGTGACATGCTCACCCGATGGAGCGACGACCTGCTGCCGTCGAATTTCCATCGGGTGCGCGGTCCGGGCGCCGGGGAGTATCAGGGCGACCGGTACAGCATCGCGTTCTTCGCCCAGGCCGATCGCGATGCGGTGATCCACGGCCCGCGCGGCGAGTATCCGCCGGTGACCGCGGCCGACTTCATCGCCGCGCGGGTGGCGGCCAACTATCGCCCGCGGTCGTGACCGGCCCGGAACTGCTCGGCCCGGCGGTGCATCGGCAGCTGCGCCGCCTGGTCCTCGACGGCGAGCTGGAACCCGGTGCGCCACTGAGTGTTCCGGCGCTGTCGGTGCGGCTGGGGGTGAGCCGCAGCCCGGTGCGGGAGGCCGTGCAGCAGTTGATCGCCGAGGGTCTGGCGGTGACCTCGCCCAATGCCGGGGCGCGGATCGCCGTCCTCGACGATCGGCGCATCCGGGATGTGCTGGCGGTGCGATCGGCGCTCGACGGCCTGGCCGCCGCGGCGGCCGCCACCCGGCTCACCGAGGCCGAACTCGGTCTGCTCGCGGGGCTGCTGTCCGCGCAGGAGGCGAATCTGCGCGCCGCCGCCGATCCGGATCGCGATACCGCCGCGGATCTCGAATTCCACGCCTTCATCCGGGATCGTTGCGAAAATCCGGTCCTGGCCGGGGAACTCGCCCGGCTGGAGGCGCAGGCCCATCTGTACCGCGGCGAGCTGTGGCAGTCGCCGATCAACCGGCGCAGCGCGCTGCGGGAGCATCGGCGGATCGTCGAGGCGCTCGAATCCGGCCGGCCCGCGGCCGCCCGCGCCGCGGCCGAAGCCCATGTTTGCGGGCTGATCACCCGGCTCGACCGGGGGTGAGGCGACCGTGGCGGTGTGACGTGCGCCCCGTAAAGTCATGGGGCAACAACAACGCATGAAAACGCGGCACATCCGTGCAGCGCGAGGAGCTCCAGTGTCACTCGATCAGCCACTCGCCCCGCTTCCCCAGGAGGGCATGGGTTTCGCCGCGGCGTGGCCTGTCCGGGCTGGTGATGTGGATCCGTACAATCGGCTGCGGTTCGATGCCGTGGCGCGCTATCTGCAGGACATCGCCGAGGAGGAGCTCCACTCCGGTTTCTTCGAACGCACCGATCCGAATTGGATCGTCCGGCGCACGGTCATCGATGTGGTCCGCCCGATCGTCTGGCCGGATCGGGTGGAACTGCGGCGCTGGTGTTCGGCGATGTCGACCCGCTGGACGAATATGCGGGTGCGGGTGACCAGCGCGGGCGGCGGACTGGTCGAGAGCGAAGGCTTCTGGATCAACATCAACGAGTCGACCAACATGCCGACCCGGATCAGCGACGAGGGCCTGGCCCTGCTGGCCCGGACCACCGCCGAACACCGGTTGCGCTGGCGCCCCTGGCTGACCGATCCGACCCCGCCGGACTCCGATACCGATCTGCCGTTTCCGGTGCGCGCCACCGATATCGACCAGTACAACCACGTCAACAACGCCGCCTACTGGCAGGCCGTGGAACATTTCCTCGTCGACTTCCCGAAACTGGTGGCCGGCCCGCACCGCGCGGTCATCGAATATGTCGCGCCGGTCCTGGCCCGCCAGCACATCAGCGTGCGCAGCCGGTTCGAACCCGGTGATCGCAGTACGGGCCATCCGGTGCTGCGGCTGTGGTTCATCGTCGGCGACGCGGTGACCACCACCGTACGTATCGGCCCCCTGCCGGGCTGACGAAATACCGTTTGCACGAAGTTTGCCTGCCAAGATGGAACCCGGCGGTACCGCACCGTCGTGATCCGCGGACGGAGGAGAACTCGGCGTGCAGAAGGTTCGGCTCGCACTACTGGCCGCTGCGGCGACGGCAGCTCTGACCGGCTGCGGACATGGATCGGATTCCACCGGGACGGTGTCGGACACGGTGACCGCGACCGAGGGTCCGCCCGGAACCGTGCCGCCCACCGCACCCGGCGACGTGAGCTGTGGTCACGTGACGGACCGGGGCGGGGTCTCCCGCACGGTCATCGCGGTGAAGCGGACCGGCGGCCCGGTCGGCTGCGCCGAGGCGCTGCGCGTCGCCGGCGCCTACGTGCGACAGGCCGACCTGAGCAAGACGGTCGAGGGCTGGGACTGCCGGGCCCAGCCCAGCGCGAAGGTGCCCTCGGTGTGCACCAAGGGCGGTCTGATGATCAATCTGCTGCCCAACTGAGTCCGCGCCCCGGCCGTTCCGGTCGATGCCGGAAACAGCAGGGGCGCGGAGACTCGGTGCGGATCAGCCCCGGGCGGCCTTGAGCAGCTCTTCCAGACTGGTCAGCTTGACCCGCGGCCGGCCACCGGACTTACCGGCGGTCTTCTCCGCGGCATCGATCGCCTTCCAGCCCTCGCGGTCCACCAGATCCGGCTGCCGCTCGACCAGCAGCGCCCGCAGCGCCGCCCGGTCGCTCTGCGGCGCCGTGAGCCTGCCCTCGACGAAATCGGCCAGCAGATGCTCGACCGTCTCGGTCGCGTCGACCCGGTTGGACCCGATCACGCCGCGCGGGCCGCGCTTGATCCAGCCAGACACGTACACGCCCGTGAGCGGCTCGTCGCCGGACAGCACCCGGCCCTGCGCGTTGGGAACCACACCCGCCCGCTCGTCGAACGGCAGATCCGGCACCGGCCGGCCCTTGTAACCGATCGAGCGCAGCACCAGCGAGGCCGGCAGCGTCTCGAGCCGGTCGGTGGCCCGAGCCACCAGATGCCCGGATCCGTCGGCCACGAGCTCGTTGTGCGCGAACTCGATGGACTCGACCTTGTCGGTGCCGTTGATCGCCGTCGGCGAGGTCAGGTAGCGGAAGACGATGCGCTTGTGCTCCGGATTGCGCGGGGCACCGGCGTACTCCTCCGCCAGCTGGTACTTCAGCTGCAGCGCCGGCTCGACCTCGGGATCGTCGAGCAGGGCCCGGCTCTCCCCGTCCAGTTCCAGATCGCCCGCGTCGACGATGACGTCCACGCCCTTCAGGTGGGTCAGCGCCAGGAACTCCGGGCTGGTGTACGCGGCCTGCAACGGGCCGCGCCGGCCCAGCACCACGACCTCGCGGATATTGCTGCCGCGCAGCGCGTCGAGGGCGTGATCGGCGATATCGGTCTTCGCCAGCTCGTCGGGATCCATGGTCAGCACCCGGGCCACGTCGAGGGCGACGTTGCCGTTGCCCACGATGACCGCCCGCTCACCGGACAGATCGAAGGTACGGCCGGCGTAGTCGGGATGGCCGTTGTACCAGGCCACGAACTCGGTCGCGGAATGGCTGCCGGGCAGATCCTCGCCGGGCACGCCGAGGCGCCGGTCGGTGGAGGCGCCGACGGCGTAGATCACGGCGTGATGGTGCGCGACCAGCTCGTCGTGGCTGACGTGCTGCCCCACCTCGACGTTGAGGTAGTACTGCAGGGTGTCGCGGCGGAACGCGCTCTCGAACATGGTCGACACGCGCTTGGTGCCGGCGTGGTCGGGGGCGACGCCGGCCCGGACCAGACCCCACGGGGTCGGCAACCGGTCGAACATCTCCACCTCGACGTCGGCGCGCCGCAGCAGTTCGTCGGCGGCGTAGCAGGCGGCGGGGCCGGCTCCGACGATCGCGACCCGCAGGGTGCCCAATTCCTTGGGCGGCCGGGCCGGGGTGCTGATCGGCTCGAAGTTCGACTCGAGCGGGTGCCGTTCGAAATATGCGGCGTTGATGTCGCGGAATCGCGCCAGCGAAGCCACCAGATCGTCCTCGGAGAAGATGGCCTCCACCGGGCAGGCATCCACGCAGGCACCGCAGTCGATACAGGTGTCGGGGTCGATGTACAGCTGCTCGGTCGTCGCGAACTCGGGTTGCTCCGGAGTGGGACGAATGCAATCGACCGGGCACTCGGGGACGCAGCTGGCGTCGTTGCAACAACGCTGCGTGATCACATAGGCCATATCTCGCAGATCCTCGAAACTTTCAGGGGATGTACCGCACCGGGGCTCGATGCGGAGCATGCTCCACGCTGGTATCCGTGGATTCCAGTGTGACGCCACCTTCAGTGTGCCTCGAGAGTGAGATACATCTCTGCCCGGCATACGGTAGAGGCCATGGCACGCACATTGATCTTGATGCGGCACGGTAAGTCCAGCTACCCGCCCGGTGTCGCCGACCACGACCGGCCGCTGGCGCCGCGCGGCCGCCGGGAGGCGGCACTGGCCGGTGACTGGCTGCGCGCCACGCAGCCGCAGATCGACGCGGTGCGCTGCTCGACCTCGGTGCGGACCAGGGAGACCCTGGCCGCCACCGGCGTCACCGCGCCCGTACTGTTCGAACCGTCGATCTACGAGGCGACGCCGCACACGCTCGTCGACCTGATCCAGCTCACCGGCGACGAGGTGCAGACGCTGCTGCTGGTCGGGCACGCACCCGGGATGCCGTGGACGGCGTGGGAGCTGGCCGCGAATCGCGAATCCGAGCCCGCCACGGAACTGAGCCGCAAATTCCCGACCTCGGCGCTGGCCGTGCTGGAATTCGACCGTCCCTGGGCACGCGCCGACGCGGGCACCGGGGAACTACTGGGTTTCCACGTCCCCCGCTGAGCCCGTCCCGGCTCCGTGCGGATCAGCTCAGCAGCTTGCCCCGCACGACGACGACCGCGCCGAGCGCAACCAGCACGATGAGTGCGACGAACCAGTTGGTCAGCCACCACACCACACCGAGCACGGCGACCACGGGCAGTATCGCGACCGTGGCGATGAACGGACTCTCCTTGATCGTCTCCAGGGCCGAGCGGGCCCTGACACGATCGATTTCCTTGGCCATGCTCCCAGGGTAGGGGAAATCGGCGCCGCGCCGAGGATGTCCCGACGGCCGGAACCGGCAGCTCGCCGACGGCACGCTCAGCCGAGCTGAACGGACCGTTTCGCCAAATTCATCCAGAAGCCGTCGATGGTCGAGCGCAGCGTGCCCGAATCGGCCTCGCCCGCACCGAGAGTGACGAACAGCGGTGCGAAATGTTCGGTGCGGGGGTGGGCCAGCGCCGGACCTGGCGCGGTGTGGCGGAAATCCAGCAGCGCGTCGATATCGCCGGCCGCGACGGCCTCCCGGCCCCACTCGTCGAATTCCCGGGACCAGGCGGGGACGGTCTCGGCGTGCAGGGCACGGAGGTTGTGGGTGAAGAAGCCGCTACCGATGATCAGGACACCCTCGTCGCGCAGGGGCGCGAGCGCGCGGCCGAGGTCGAACAGCCCGGCGGGGTCGAGGGTCGGCATGGACAGTTGCAGTACCGGGATGTCGGCGGCGGGATACATCTCGACCAGTGGGACGTAGGCGCCGTGGTCGAGCCCGCGGTCGGGGGCATCGTGAACGGTATTGCCCAGCAGCGCACGGACTTTCGCGGCGAGTTCGGGGGCGCCGGGGGCCGGGTAGCGTACCCGGTAGTAGTGCTCCGGGAAACCCCAGAAGTCGTAGATCAGCGGCACCGTGGTGGTCGCGCCGAGGGTGACGGGGGCGTCCTCCCAGTGCGCGGAGACCACCAGAATCGATTGCGGCCGAGGCAGTTCGGCGGACCAAGCGGCGAGCTGGCCGGGCCAGATCGGGTCGTCGGCCAGCGGCGGGGCGCCGTGACTCAGGTACAGGGCGGGCATGCGGGTGATTTCGGCCACGGTGTGCTCTCCTTCAGCCGATCAATCGGATGGTATGCCCGGTGCGCTCCACCTTGGCGCGCAGATAGCGCAGATTGGTCGGGGTCGAGTGCACACCGGTGGGGACCGCCGCGCGGACGCCGATACCGAGCGCGAGCAACTGCCGGGGCTTGTCCGGATTGTTGGTGAGCAGCTCGATCTCGGTGAGGCCCAGCGCGGTCAGCATCTGGGCCGCGGGGGTGTAGTCGCGGCCGTCCTCGGGCAGGCCCAGCGCGGCGTTGGCCTGGTAGGTGTCCAGGCCCCCGTCCTGCAGGGCGTAGGCGTCGAGTTTGTTGTAGAGGCCGATGTCGCGGCCCTCCTGACGCAGGTAGAGCAGCACCCCGCCGATCTCGGAGATCCGCTGCACCGCCTCGCGCAGTTGCGGGCCGCAGTCGCAGCGGGCCGAGCCGAAGACGTCGCCGGTGAGGCATTCGGAGTGCAGGCGCACCAGCGGCACCCGCCCGGGTCGCGGCACGCCGAGGATCAGGGCAAGATGCTCCCTGCCGTCACTGAGTCCGTCGAAGGTGACCGCCTCGGCGGGGGCGGAGTAGCCGTCGCCGAAGGTGAGCGGGATCCGCACGCGGGTGCGGACGGTAGCGATCGACGTCTCCGACGCCGTAGCAATTGGCGTCCCCGACGCCGTAGCAAGAGGCATCTCCGACGCCGTAGCGGCTGGCTCCATATGACTGCTCCGAGCTGCGAGATCTACCAGTTCAAATTTGAACAACAGGCTACCCGGTGCGGTTATTCCGAGCCGGTGCGGCGGTAATCTCGGAATATGGACGGTGATCCGCGGTGGCTCGACGATCGGGAGCAGCGCGCCTGGATCGCCTTCCTCACCGCGGCCGGTCTGCTCGGCCGGCGACTCGACCGGCAGCTGGAACACGATGCCGGGCTGTCCCATCTGCAATACGAGATCCTGGTCCGGCTCTCGGCCGCGCCGGGCCACGAGTTGCGGATGACCGAACTGGCCGACGCGCTGGTGAATTCCAAGAGCAAGCTCACCTATCAGATCGACCGGCTGGAGCAGGCCGGGCTGGTGCGCCGCCGCTCCTGCCGCAGCGATATGCGCGCGGTGTACGCCGTACTCACCGAGGCCGGCCGCCGCAAACTGGAGCAGGCCGCGCCCGCGCACGTCGCCATGGTGCGCGAATTGTTCATCGATGTGTTGACTCCCGAGCAGTTGGATGTGATCGGAATCGCACTGGACGAGGTCGGCCGGCGGCTGCGCACCGAGCCCTGAATCCGAAACATGGTCACTTCCACTGCTTTCCGTGCGGACCGCTCGATTCGGTAGCGCAGCACGCGCGAAGGGCCGCGACCATGGTTACGATTCGACGGCCGGGCATGCGCCCGCGCACCGCTCCGGCCGCTCTCACCAGCACACCGACCGGCGGAAGGGGACCGGCGCGTGAGTATGCTCTTGCGCGGCAACACAAGTCGGGCGACCAGGGGTCGGCAGGGTGGGTACGGAAGGGGAACGCAGGCATGAGCGATCAGGCGGTGGCGACGACCGTCGTCCGCAACGACGCACAGCACCGTTACGAGGTGTGGTACGGCGATACGCTGGCCGGCTACGCCGAATTCCGTGAGCGAGATCACGACACCATCTTCGTGCACACCGAGGTCGACAGCGAATACACCGGTAAGGGTTTGGCGAACGCGCTGGTCCGGGAGGCGGTCGACGACGTGATCGGCCGGGGCCGCGGCATCGTGGCGCGCTGCCCGTTCGTCAAGGGCTGGCTGGACAAGCACCCCGACTACGATGCGCATGTGGTGGGCAAGGGAATTCAGCGATGAGCGACCTCGAGGTCGCACCGTCGGAGGCGGTGTGCGAGGCCGCGCCCGCACCCGGCCCGCGCACCGATCTGCATCCCGCCCGCGTGGTGCCGCTCGGGGGTGTGCGCGGCGTGAGCGTGGAACGTGTTCTGCCGCAACGGGATCTGCCCACCGTCGGCGCCTGGTGCTTCCTGGACCATTTCGGCTCGCTCGCACCCGCCGAGGAGTTGCCGCCGGATATCGACCCGCATCCGAACATCGGATTGCAGACGGTGACCTGGCCCTTCGACGGCCGGATCCGGCACCGTGACAGCCTCGGTTCCGATGTCGAGATCCAGCCCGGCCAGCTGAACCTGATGACCTCCGGGCGCGGGATCGCGCATTCCGAGTACACCGTCCCGGGCGCGCCGGCCGGGCACGGCCTGCAACTGTGGATCGCGCTGCCCGGCGACCGCACCGGGATCGACCCGCATTTCGAGCAGCATCGCGAACTGCCGATGTTCGACCTGCCGGGCCTGCGCGCGACCGTACTGATCGGGACGCTCGGCGGCGCCACCTCCCCCGCCGTCGCCTACACCCCGATCGTCGGCGCCGATCTGACCCTCGAACCGGGTGCGGCCGTCGACCTGCCGCTGGATCCGGCCTTCGAGCACGCCGTGCTGGTGGTCTCCGGCGAACCGGTCGTCGCCGGGGTGACCCTGTCGCCGGGCCCGCTGCTGTACCTGGGGGCCGGCCGCGAATCCGTATCCCTGACCGCGCCGGGCGGTGCGCACGCGGTGCTGATCGGCGGCGAGCCGTTCGCCGAGGATCTGGTGATGTGGTGGAACTTCGTCGCCCGCAGTCACGACGAGATCGAGGCCGCGCGCACGGCCTGGGAGCAGCACGACACCACCCGCTTCGGCGACGTTCCCGGCCACCCGGCCGATCGGCGTATTCCGGCGCCGCCGCTGCCGAACCTGCGACTGCGGCCCCGCAAGCGCCGGATCACCGGCTGACACAACGTATTCCGGCTATCCGCGTTCCAGAAGTCGCTCGGCGGAATCACTTTCGGTCGTCAGCGACTGAGTTCCGATGACGCGCAACAGGTCCAACTTCTGCTGTGCGTCGCTACCCGGTCTCGGGTAGTAGACCAGCAGTTTCTGGGTGGCGTTCGGCGTGACCAGGGTCTCGCAGATCAGGTCCAGCACACCGACCCGCGGATCGTGGATGCGTTTGGTGTCGTTGAGCCGTACGCCGACCTCGTGGTCGCTCCACAGTCGCTCGAATTCCGGGCTCGCCGCGCGCAGGCGGGTCACCAGCTCGGTGACGTCGGCGTCCCCGGCCCGGCGCGCGGCAGTGGCGCGCAGATCCGAGACGTGTTTGCGGCCGATGCGGTCGGCGTCGTCCGGGAATCGGGTGCGGACCTCCGGATCGGTGAACCAGCGCCAGGCGATGTAGCGATCCAGCCCGGTGTGTTGCAGCCGCTCACCGGACATGAGGACGTGCATCCGGTTCTGGGTCAGTACCTCGCCGAGATCCGAGATCACACAGGCCGGGGTGTCGTCGAGTTTGTTCAGCAGGAACAGCAGTCCCGGCCCGACGTGCCGGTCGCCGCCGCGAGCCGGGGCGGTGTGCCCGCACAGGTGGAACAGGTGGTCCCGCTCGTCGTCGGTGAGCCGCAGCGCGCGGGCCAGCGCGCCGAGCACCTGCACCGACGGCCGCGGTCCGCGGGACTGCTCGAGCCGGGTGTAGTAGTCGGTCGACATCCCGGCCAGCAGCGCCACCTCGTCGCGCCGCAGACCCGGGGTGCGGCGGCGCACCCCCGGCAGCAGGCCCACGTCGGACGGCTGCAGCTGCTCGCGGCGGCGGCGCAGGAAATCGGCGAGATCGTCGCGGTCCATGCGCTCCACTGTCCTCTCCCGCCGGCGCTCCAAACAGGGATCGCCGATCCGGGTCAAACAGGGATCGCCGATCCCACGATGCCCCATCTCTGCCGGATCCCGGGATCGAGGGACCAGGATGGGAACATGACCAACTCAACCACGATGGACCGGGTGCAACTGGGCCTCACCGGCCCCCTGGTCGGCCGTATCGGCCTCGGCGGCATGAGCATGTCCGGCACCTACGGCGCCTCCGACGAGGCGCAGTCGATCGCGACCGTGCACGCCGCACTGGACTCGGGCGCGAATCTGATCGATACCGGCGATTTCTACGGCTTCGGCCACAACGAGATGCTGCTCGGCCGGGCCCTGGCCGATCGCAAGCGGGAGGACTACCTGCTCAGCGTCAAATTCGGCGGGCTGCGCGGACCGGACAACAGCTGGGGTGGTTTCGACAGCCGCCCGGCCGCGGTCCGCAACTTCCTGGGGTATTCGCTGCAACGGCTCGGTGTCGATCACATCGACATCTACCGACCGGCCCGGCTCGACCCGAACGTGCCGATCGAGGAGACCATCGGCGCGATCGCCGAGATGGTCGAGGCCGGCTACGTCCGCCACATCGGGCTGTCCGAGGTCGGCGCGGAGACGATCCGCCGGGCCGCCGCCGTCCATCCGATCGCCGATCTGCAGATCGAGTATTCGCTGCTCTCCCGCGGCATCGAACGTGACATCCTGCCGACCACCCGGGAACTCGGCATCGCGATCACCGCCTACGGCGTGCTGTCCCGCGGCCTGCTCAGCGATTCGCTGCGCGACCGGCGGACCTTCGATCCGGGTGACTTCCGGGCCCACAGCCCGCGGTTCCAGGGCGACAACCTCACCGCCAACCTGCGGCTGGTGGAGGCGCTGGCCACGATCGCCGACCGGCGCGGCGCGACCGTGGCCCAGCTCGCGATCGCCTGGGTCCTGTCCCGCGGCGCCGATATCGTCCCCGTCATCGGCGCCCGGACCCCGGCGCGCTGGTCCGAGAGCGCCGCGGCGCTGGACATCCGGCTCACCGAGGACGAGATCGCGGAGATCGAGGCGGCGGTGCCCGCCGAACAGGTGGCGGGCGGACGCTACGCCGAGGCACAGATGGCGATGCTGGACAGCGAGCGCTGAGCCGGGCTACTTCCGGCGCGGCCGGATCACCGCGGTGAACGACGCCGCGGCGACGGATTTCCCGGTGTTGTCGGTGAGATCCACCGGCACCGCCAATTCGACCGACTCCCCACCCTCGATCCCGGAGCGGGCCCGATCCAGTTCTGCCGCCGTCAGTTCCGCGGTGGCCCGGATCGGGCCCGCCTCGCCCTTCGCGCGGGCCAGATACTCGATGCGACCGTCGCGCGCGACGATGAACGCCTCCCCCATCAGATCCACGATTCCGGAGATCGCCGCACCCATCGCCGCCGTCTCGGCCAGCCCGAACAGGATCGCGGCATGCAGATCCCCGTTGTGATTGAGATGTTCCGGCTGCGGAGCCATCGCGACGGCGCTGCGGCCGGGCAGGTATTCGACGCTGTCGATGCCGGCGAACTGGATGAATCCCAGTTTCCGGAAACCGGCCATCACCAGTTCACCCATGGTTGCGCTGTCCATACCAACTCCTGCCGCGAATGAAACGTGTTCTACTTTTCATACCCGGCGGGATCGGGATTTGTCCACGCACCATCCGACACCAGACTCGGTCCCCGCCGACCGACACCGACCCGATACCCGCCCGACCAACACCGATCCGGTACTCGCCCGGCCGATGCCGACCCGACCGGCAACGACCAGATACCACCCGACCGATACCAGCGGTGACCGGCAGAGGTCAGACGGGACGGCGTGCGCGGGCTTCGGCGGTGCGGGTCCGGACGCCGATCAGCACCGTGGACACCAGGACGGCCATCAGTTCCAGCAAATTCCATGCGACGTCGTCCGCGGCCGGCTGTTCGGTGGCGATCGGATGAGCCTGCCATTTCGGGGGTGGTGGCGTGGGTGCGGGCGGCGGTGGCGGCGCGGGTGCGGCGGGCACGGGGGCCGGTGGGAAGAAGATCGGCAGGACGGGTGCTGGTGGGGGGCCGATCTGTAGGGGCAGTTCGGGAACGGGCGGGGGCGGGCCGGGCAGCAGGCAGGTGATGATCGCGCTGCCGGTGACCGCGCTGCCCACGGCGGCACTGCCGAGGGCCGAACCGCTGGAACCGGTACCCACCAGACTGGATCCGCCCGAGCCGAAGCCCACCAGGCTGGAACCGCCGGAACCGGTGCCGACCAGGCTGCTCCCACCGGTGCCGCTACCGGTGCCGCTGCCGGTCAGTACCCCGAGCAGGATCAGGCCCAGTCCGGTGACCGCGCTACCGGCACAAGCGGTTTGGACGCTGCCGGAGTCCGGGCCGACCGGTGCGGCGGCCGCGACCTCGTCCGCCGGTTCGGCCGGTTCGGCGGGCTGCGGCGTGGCATGGGTCACCGGGCGGGACAGGATCTTCTCCTGGCGACGCGCGGTCTCGTCCACAGCCGGTGGGTGCAGGCTCAGCGCGCTACCGGAATCCACACCGCCGGAGTCGTCACTGCCGACGCCGGAGCCGGTCGCACCGCTGCCTGTGCCGCCCGATCCGGTCAAGGCGCTGCCGGTCGAGACGCCGGCGATCGGGCCCGGGTCGGCCGCGGCCACACCCGTCGACAGCAGCATCGCCACGGCACAACCGCCGACCACCTGCGCGGCGCCCGGCACGATCGCGAAACCCATGGGCATCAACCCGATTCGTCGAGGGAACATGGTCAGCCGATGTGCTGGTAGCGCGCGAGCGCGAATTCGAAGGCGTCGCGCGGAACGCTGATGGTGTGGGAGAACGGCCTTTCGAAGTTGTGGATTTGCAACAGCGCCGAGGCGATCACCACACCGAGTACCGCGGTCATCAGCACGCTGCGCCAGGTGACCCGGGTGCCGGAGAGCACCGGACTGAACAACAGCAGCACCGTGCCGAATATCAATGCGACGAAGAGGAATCCGGGAACACCCTGGCCCGCGTCCACGCCGCGGTCGCTACGGGCGTCGGCGACCTTGACCAGCGCCGCCTGGGCCGACGCGCGTGCGTCCGTGGCCGCCTGATCCTGCGGATGCTGTTGCGCCACGGCGTCGCGGAGGTTGTCCAGCATCGACTGCGCGGACGGGCTGAGGCGGCCGTTGCGGCTCATGGTGGTCCACTCCGGGCCGACCACCTGTTCGGTGTAGCCGCGCACGAGTCGCTGCACCTGATCCCGATCGGGTTCGGCCATGTTGTGGGCCGCGAAATAGGTCTCGACCAGACCCTTCGCCTCGGTGACGGTGTGGTTGTGCGCGTTCTGGTACTGCTGCCAGCAGATGACCACGACGAAGGCGACGACGGCGGTGAAGAACGTCTTGATGACGTCCAGCGCCAGGGTGCCCGAGGCCTCGTCGCTGGTCTGCCGCCAGGCGGCCGGGCGCATCCGGTCCCCCGCAACCAGTACCACCACCGCGAGCAGCGCGCCCACCAGGGCGGCGATCAGTTCCTGAACCATGCCGCAACTCCGTTCCGAGCCCCAACCAATTCATCAGGCAGCGTCGATCACCACGTATTCGAAGCCGTAACCCCCACGGATGGAACGAGATTCGCCGCGAGAGCACCGCTCTTGACAAACGGGACCAATCCGAGAGAGCATTGCTCTCACAAGAGAACGACTGTCACACTCGGAGGTTCGAATGCTCACCGTTGCCAAGGGAGCGAATGCCGCCCTGATGTTCTTCCTCGAGCTGGGCGCCCTCGGCTCGGTCGCCTACTGGGGCTTCACGGTGAGCCCGAACTGGATCATCAAGATCGTCGCGGGACTCGGCGCCCCGGCGATCCTCGCGGTGCTGTGGGCGCTGTTCGCCGCCGGCGGTGGTGAGAACGCCACCTACGCTCTGCACGGCGTCGTCCGCGCGGTGTTCGAGATCGCCTGGTTCGGCAGCGCCGCCCTCGCCCTCTACTCGGCCGCCACCCTCACCCCCGCCCTGATCTTCGCCGGTATCTACGCGATCAACGCCGTCCTCCGGCTGATCTGGAATCAGGTGTGAGAGAAATTCACCACCGTGCCGCTCGGGTGGCCCACTTCCGCTACGGAATCGGGCCACCCGCATGCGGCAACTATCGAATCTTCAGCTCATTCATTCCATCGAGGATTTTGTTCAACATCGAGACCACATGCTTATGCCGCACATCGCTGTCAGTTTTGAGCCATTCCAACTTTCCGGAATGATCCTCCAGGGTCACCTTGATATCAGAGAGCTCTTCGGTGTGCACAGCCTGCACGGCTTTGATCTCACCAATATCCTTGCCATGCACAGCCTGCACGGCTTTGATCTCACCAATATCCTTGCCATGCACAGCCTGCACGGCTTTGATCTCCGAGATGGCCCGGCCGTGAACGTCCAGAGTGGCCTGGACCGCCGCAAGTCCGTCAGCATGCGCGTCCAGCCTGTCCGCGATCTTGGAGAGGTCCCGCGTGTGGACGGCCTGGACAGATTTCAGATCGCCGACATCACCACTTTGCACGGCCAGCGTATGGGTCATTCCCCAAAGCCGAATCTTCGACTCGTTGACATCGGTCGCCGTCGAACGCACGAATGCCTCTACGGCAGTCAGTCGGTCTTCGACACTGGTGTCGCTCATTCGGTGAAACCTCCATCTCGTTCTCGACTGCCGACTGCGCATTCGGCGATGACCTCCCGGGCATTGCCCACACTAAACGCCACTCGCGCGACGCGCCAAAGAACGACACTCCGCCCAAATCGCATTCGCACACTTTCCGTGGTGTGCACAAATCAATTCAGCGGCAACGTATTTCGATTTCCATTCTTTCGACTACTCGAAAAACGAATATTCGCACCCCGCACACGGCCGCCTACCACCGAGAACACCGCACCCCGAACACAAATCGGCCCCCGCTCCGGAATACGGAGCGGGGGCCGATTCGGCTCACCCGAGAGGGTCGACTACCGGTAGTCGCTGAACCCGTAATCGTCCAGCGGCACCGCCGCACCCGTGGTCTGGCCGAAGCCGTCCGGGGTGTAGTAGGTGTCGTCGTAGGACGGCACGGCATACGCGGCCGCGCGGGCCTCCTCGGTCGGCTGGACCTGGATGTTCCGGTAGCGGTTGATGCCGGTACCGGCCGGGATCAGCTTGCCGATGATCACGTTCTCCTTCAGGCCGATGAGCTTGTCGGAGCGGCAGTTGATGGCCGCGTCCGTCAGCACTCGGGTGGTCTCCTGGAAGGAGGCCGCCGACAGCCACGAATCGGTGGCCAGCGACGCCTTGGTGATACCCATCAGCACCGGACGGCCCGCGGCCGGCTCGGCGCCCTCGGACACCACGCGCCGGTTCGAGTTCTCGAACTCGGCCCGCTCGACCAGCGAACCGGGCAGGAACTCCGTCGCGCCCGAGTCGATGATCGTGACGCGGCGCAGCATCTGCCGGACGATGACCTCGATGTGCTTGTCGTGGATGGACACACCCTGCGACCGGTACACCTCCTGGACCTCGTGGACCAGGTGGATCTGCACCTGACGCGGACCCATCACGCGCAGCACCTCGTGCGGATCGGCCGAACCCTCGAGCAGCTGCTGACCGACCTCGACGTGGTCGTTGTCGGCGAGCAGGCGCTCGCTGCCGTCGTCGTGCTTGAACACCCGCAGCCGCTGACGCTTCGACAGCTTGTCGTAGACCACTTCCTCCGAACCGTCGTCCGGAATGATGGTGATCTTGTAGAAGCGGTCGTCGTCCTCCAGCCGCACCCGGCCGGAGACCTCCGCGATCGGCGCCTTGCCCTTCGGGACACGAGCCTCGAAGAGCTCCTGCACGCGGGGCAGACCACCCGTGATGTCGTCACCGGCGACACCACCCTGGTGGAAGGTACGCATGGTCAGCTGGGTACCGGGCTCACCGATGGACTGGGCGGCGACGATGCCGACGGCCTCGCCGACGTCGACCAGCTTGCCGGTGGCCATCGAGCGGCCGTAGCACATCGCGCACACGCCGGTGCCCGACGTACAGGTCAGCACCGACCGGACCTTGACCTCGGTGACGCCGGCCTCGAGCAGTGCCTCGAGCGCCGGATCGCCGATGTCGTGGCCCTTCTCGACCACCACGTTGCCCGCGGCGTCGAGGATGTCGGTGGCCGCGGTCCGGGCGTAGGTGCTGGTCTCCACGTGCGCGTCCCGGATCAGCGAGCCGTCCGGCTGCTTCTCCGCGATCCGCACGATGATGCCGCGCTCGGTGGCGCAGTCCGTCTCGCGCACGATGACGTCCTGCGACACGTCCACCAGACGACGGGTCAGGTAGCCCGAGTCGGCGGTACGCAGCGCGGTGTCGGCCAGACCCTTACGCGCGCCGTGGGTGTTGATGAAGTACTCCAGCACCGTCAGGCCTTCACGGAAGGAGGACTTGATCGGCCGCGGGATGAACTCACCCTTCGGGTTGGTCACCAGACCCTTCATGCCCGCGAGGGTACGAGTCTGGGTGAAGTTACCCGTGGCGCCCGAGTCGACGATCGTGATGACCGGGTTGTCCGGCGGGTAGTGCGCGCGCAGCGCCTTACCGACCTCTTCCGTGGCCTCCTGCCAGATCTTCACCAGGGCGTTGTTGCGCTCCTGGTGATCGAGAGCACCACGCTGGTACTTCTTCTCGATCTGCTCGGACTGCGCCTCGTAGCGCTCCATGATCTCCGCCTTCTCCGGCGGAACGAGCACGTCCGACATGGAGACGGTGACGCCGGAGCGGGTGGCCCAGTGGAAGCCCGCGTCCTTGAGCTTGTCGACGGTCTGCGCGACCACGATCATCGGGTAGCGCTCGGCGAGATCGTTGATGATCGTCGCCTGCCGCTTCTTCGGCATCTGCTCGTTGATGAACGCGTAGTCGTGCGGGAGCAGCTCGTTGAACAGCACCCGGCCCAGCGTGGTCTTGATCGCCCACGAGTCGCCGCGCTGCCAGCCGTCCGGGAACTCCGCCGTCTCGATCTCGCGCGGCGGACGCTGATCGGTCAGGCGGACCTTGATCAGCGAGCGCACGGTGAGCTCGCCACGGTCGACGGCCATCTGGGCCTCGGCCGCGGAGGAGTACACGCCGAACTCCGGCTCGTCGGTGGCGGCCTCGCGGTACTCGCCCTTCGCGCCCTCTTCGAGACGGGTCAGGTAGTACAGGCCGGTCACCATGTCCAGACGGGGCATGGCCAGCGGCCGCCCCGAGGCCGGCGACAGGATGTTGTTCGAGGACAGCATCAGGATGCGGGCCTCGGCCTGCGCCTCCGCGGACAGCGGCAGGTGCACGGCCATCTGGTCACCGTCGAAGTCGGCGTTGAACGCCTCACACACGAGCGGGTGCAGCTGGATCGCCTTGCCCTCGACCAGCAGCGGTTCGAAGGCCTGGATGCCCAGCCGGTGCAGGGTGGGCGCGCGGTTCAGCAGCACGGGGTGCTCGGCGATGACCTCTTCGAGGACGTCCCACACCTGCGGCCGCTGCCGCTCGACCATCCGCTTGGCGGACTTGATGTTCTGCGCGTGGTTCAGGTCGACCAGCCGCTTCATCACGAACGGCTTGAACAGCTCCAGCGCCATCAGCTTGGGCAGACCGCACTGATGCAGCTTGAGCTGCGGGCCGACGACGATGACGGAACGGCCCGAGTAGTCGACGCGCTTGCCGAGCAGGTTCTGGCGGAACCGGCCCTGCTTGCCCTTGAGCAGATCGGACAGCGACTTCAGCGGGCGGTTACCCGGTCCGGTGACCGGGCGGCCGCGGCGGCCGTTGTCGAACAGGGCGTCGACCGACTCCTGCAGCATCCGCTTCTCGTTGTTCACGATGATCTCGGGCGCACCCAGGTCGATCAGTCGCTTGAGGCGGTTGTTGCGGTTGATGACGCGGCGGTACAGGTCGTTCAGGTCGGAGGTCGCGAAGCGGCCACCGTCGAGCTGCACCATCGGGCGCAGTTCCGGCGGGATCACCGGGACGGCGTCGAGGACCATGCCCATCGGCGAGTTGCCGTTGGTCTGGAACGCGGCGACGACCTTCAGGCGCTTGAGGGCGCGCAGCTTCTTCTGGCCCTTACCGGTGCGGATGACCTCACGCAGGTGCTCCGCCTCGGCCGCGATGTCGAAGTTCTCCATCAGCTTCTGGATGGCCTCGGCACCCATCGCGCCGGTGAAGTACTCGCCGTAGCGGTCCTGCAGCTCGCGGTACAGCACCTCGTCCACGATCAGCTGCTTGGTGGACAGCTTGGTGAACGTGGTCCAGATCTCGTCGAGCCGGTCCAGCTCGCGCTGGGCGCGGTCGCGCAGCTGACGCATCTCGCGCTCGCCGCCGTCCTTGACCTTACGGCGGACGTCGGACTTGGCGCCCTCGGCCTCGAGTTCGGCGAGGTCGGCCTCCAGCTTCTGGGCGCGGGCCTCGAGGTCCGCGTCGCGCTGGTCGGCGACCGCCTTCTTCTCGACCTCCATCTCCGCCTCGAGCGTGGACAGCTCGCTGTGCCGCAGCTCGTCGTCGACGCCCACGATCACGTACGCGGCGAAGTAGATGATCTTCTCGAGATCCTTCGGCGCCAGGTCGAGCAGGTAGCCCAGGCGCGACGGCACACCCTTGAAGTACCAGATGTGCGTGACCGGGGCGGCCAGCTCGATGTGGCCCATCCGCTCGCGGCGCACCTTGGCGCGGGTGACCTCGACGCCACAGCGCTCACAGATGATGCCCTTGAAGCGAACGCGCTTGTACTTACCGCAGTAGCACTCCCAGTCCCGGGTGGGGCCGAAGATCTTCTCGCAGAACAGGCCGTCCTTCTCCGGCTTGAGTGTGCGGTAATTGATGGTCTCCGGCTTCTTGACCTCACCGTAGGACCACTGACGGATGTCTTCGGCGGTGGCCAGGCCGATTCGGAGTTCATCGAAGAAGTTGACGTCTAGCACGTAACTTCCTTTCCCCTGTTCGGGTTCAGTATCGAGCAAGTTCGCTAGTCCAGTGCGGTCCGCTGACCGCTGTCCCCGGGGACAATCGCCCCCGGGGACCGAATCGGCTTACTGCGCCAGATCGTCGACCGTGGCAGCCTCGTTGCGCGACAGGTTGATACCCAGGTTCGCCGCGGCCCGCTCCAGATCCTCGTCCTCGCCCTCACGCAGCTCGATCGCGGCGCCGTCCGAGGACAGCACCTCCACGTTGAGGCACAGCGACTGGAGTTCCTTGAGCAGAACCTTGAACGATTCCGGAATGCCCGGCTCCGGAATGTTCTCGCCCTTGACGATGGCCTCGTACACCTTCACGCGGCCGACCACGTCGTCGGACTTGATGGTCAGCAGCTCCTGCAGGGTGTACGCGGCGCCGTAGGCCTGCATGGCCCAGCACTCCATCTCACCGAAGCGCTGACCACCGAACTGTGCCTTACCACCGAGCGGCTGCTGGGTGATCATCGAGTACGGACCGGTCGAGCGCGCGTGGATCTTGTCGTCGACCAAGTGGTGCAGCTTCAGGATGTACATGTAGCCGACCGCGACCGGATACGGGAACGGCTCGCCGGAGCGACCGTCGAACAGGGTCGCCTTGCCGTGCTCGTTGACCATGCGCTCACCGTCGCGGTTCGGCAGGGTCACGCCGAGCAGGCCCTGCAGTTCCGCGTCGCGGGCGCCGTCGAACACCGGGGTGGCGACGTTGGTGTCCGCCTCCTGGCCCAGCATCTCCTCCGGCAGGGCCGAGGCCCAGTCGGGGATGGTGCCGGTGCCGTCGGTGACGTCCCAGCCCGCCTTGGCGATCCACCCGAGGTGGGTCTCCAGGATCTGGCCGATGTTCATACGACGCGGCACACCGTGGGTGTTCAGGATGATGTCGACCGGGGTGCCGTCGGGCATGAACGGCATGTCCTCCTTGGGGAGGATCTTGCCGATGACGCCCTTGTTGCCGTGCCGGCCGGCCAGCTTGTCGCCGTCCTGGATCTTGCGCTTCTGGGCCACGTAGACGCGGACCAGCTCGTTCACACCCGGAGGCAGATCGTCGTCGTCGTCGCGGGAGAACACCCGGATGCCGATGACCTTGCCGGACTCACCGTGCGGCACCTTCAGCGAGGTGTCGCGGACCTCGCGAGCCTTCTCGCCGAAGATGGCGCGCAGCAGGCGCTCCTCGGGGGTCAGCTCGGTCTCGCCCTTCGGGGTCACCTTGCCGACGAGGATGTCACCGTCGCGGACCTCCGCACCGATGCGCACGATGCCGCGCTCGTCCAGGTCGGCCAGCACCTCGTCGGAGACGTTCGGGATGTCCCGGGTGATCTCCTCGGCGCCGAGCTTGGTGTCCCGGGCATCGATCTCGTGCTCCTCGATGTGGATCGAGGTGAGCACGTCCTCCTCGACGAGGCGCTGCGACAGGATGATCGCGTCCTCGTAGTTGTGGCCCTCCCACGGCATGACGGCGACGAGCAGGTTCTTGCCCAGCGCCATCTCACCGTTCTCGGTGCACGGCCCGTCGGCGAGCACCTGGCCGCGCTCGACCCGCTGGCCCTCGTCCACGATCGGCCGCTGGTTGGCGCAGGTGCCCTGGTTGGAGCGCGCGAACTTGCGCATCCGGTAGCTGCGCCGGGTGCCGTCGTCGTGCATGACGGTGATGTAGTCGGCGGAGACCTCCTCGACCACACCCGGCTTGTCGTTGACCACGACGTCGCCGGCGTCCACCGCGGCGCGCAGCTCCATCCCGGTGCCGACCAGCGGCGATTCGGAACGGATCAGCGGCACGGCCTGACGCTGCATGTTCGCACCCATCAGGGCGCGGTTGGCGTCGTCATGCTCGAGGAACGGGATCATCGCGGTCGCGACCGACACCATCTGGCGCGGCGAGACGTCCATGTAGTCGACCTCGCGGGCCGGGACGTACTCCATCTCCTCGTTGCCGCGGCGGGCCAGGACCTTGTCCTCGAGGAAGGTGCCGTCGTCGGCGACCGGCGAGTTGGCCTGGGCACGGATGTGCCGGTCCTCCTCGTCGGCGGTCAGGTACTTGACCTCGTCGGTGACCCGGCCGTGCTCGACCTTCCGGTACGGGGTCTCGATGAAACCGAACGGGTTGACCCGCGCGTACACCGACAGCGAGCCGATCAGGCCGATGTTCGGGCCTTCCGGGGTCTCGATCGGGCACATCCGGCCGTAGTGCGACGGGTGCACGTCGCGGACCTCCAGGCCCGCGCGCTCCCGGGACAGACCACCCGGGCCCAGCGCCGACAGGCGGCGCTTGTGGGTCAGGCCCGACAGCGGGTTGTTCTGGTCCATGAACTGCGACAGCTGCGAGGTGCCGAAGAACTCCTTGATCGCCGCCACCACCGGGCGGATGTTGATCAGGGTCTGCGGCGTGATGGCCTCGACGTCCTGGGTGGTCATGCGCTCGCGCACGACCCGCTCCATGCGGGACAGGCCCACGCGGATCTGGTTCTGGATCAGCTCACCGACGGTGCGCAGGCGGCGGTTGCCGAAGTGGTCGATGTCGTCCACATCGACCGGAACCTCGGCGCCGGCCGGCGCGGTCATGAACTTGTCGCCCTGGTGCAGACGGACCAGGTACTCGATGGTCGAGACGATGTCCTCGCGGGTCAGCACCGAACCCACCACCGGCTCGCCGGCGTTCAGGCCCAGCTTCTTGTTGACCTTGTAGCGGCCGACGCGGGCCAGGTCGTAGCGCTTCTCCTTGAAGAACAGGTTCTCCAGCAGGGTCTGCGCGGACTCCTTGGTCGGCGGCTCGCCCGGACGCAGCTTGCGGTAGATGTCGAGCAGCGCCTCGTCCTGGCCGGCGGTGTTGTCCTTCTCCAGCGTGGACATCATGATCTCGGAGAAACCGAACCGCTCGACGATCTCCTCCGCGGTCAGGCCCAGCGCCTTCAGCAGGACGGTGACCGGCTGCCGCCGCTTGCGGTCGATGCGGACGCCGACGGTGTCGCGCTTGTCGACGTCGAACTCCAGCCACGCGCCGCGCGACGGGATCACGCGGACGCTGTGCAGCGTCTTCTCCGTGGTCTTGTCGATGCTGTCGTCGAAGTAGACGCCCGGCGAACGGACCAGCTGGGAGACCACGACGCGCTCGGTGCCGTTGATGATGAACGTGCCCTTGTCGGTCATCATCGGGAAGTCGCCCATGAAGACCGTCTGGCTCTTGATCTCACCGGTGTTGTTGTTGATGAACTCCGCGGTGACGAACAGCGGCGCCGCGTAGGTCATGTCCTTGTCCTTGCACTCCTCGATGGAGGCCTTGACCTCTTCGAAGCGCGGATCGGAGAAGGACAGTGACATGGAACCCGAGAAATCCTCGATCGGGGAAAGCTCCTCGAGCACCTCTTCGAGCCCGCCGACCGGATCGGCGACGTCGCCACGAGCGGCCGCTCGTTCCCGCCAGTCCGGTGAACCGATCAGCCAGGCGAACGATTCGGTTTGTAGATCGAGAAGCCCTGGAACCTCGAGGGGTTCGCGAATCTTCGCGAACGACACCCGCTTCGGGGCTCCGGGAATACCGGCCTTGGTCTGGGTGGAGACTGCCAAGATGCGTCCTTCCAGCACCTCACGCGCGGGCGTGCGGTGCCAGTACGTACGTGGCACCGCGACGAACCGTCGCTTGTCTGCTTGCGTTCAGATTCCGGCTGGATACACCCCGAACGAAACCCGAACAGCAGACAACGGAAGTAACACCTCAGTGTTTGAAACACCTCAGCGGTGGAACTTTCGTAGTGCGATCAAGGAATGGACAGAGGGCAGCCAGCGCAAAGTCCAAACCTACACCCATAGAGATGGGGTGTCAAAGTACCACCCGGATCGAGTTCCGGCCCCCCGGCGCGCCGTGCCCGTCTGCGCTGGCTGCGATCAGGGCTTCGGCGGTCGCTCGACACACGGATCCTCGACCGCAGTCCCAGCTGCCGCTGTTGTGAATAGCGTGACTGGTCGGACGAAACTCGTCAAGTGGCAGCGCTGCGGCAACCGCTCCCGAACGAGGCCTCCAGCAGCCACAGCGACGGTAGATCGTGCCGATGAGCTGCGGGAATGGCAAAAGTGAAAATTACCTGTCGGTGATTTCAGCAGCCAGCCAGCGCCCGTTGATCTTCTGCATCCGGAGCACGATCGGAGCCGAAGCGCTCTCCTGCGGTACGCCGTTGCGGGTCGCGCTGACCGTCAGGTCGATCAGCAGTTCGGCTCGATCGCCTGTGAGCAAAGTCACGCCGATCGGGTCGGCGGAGGTCGTGGCGGTCGATTTCGCCTGCTGGATAGCCGACACCGTGGTGTCCGCGTATTTGTCGAAATCGGTGAGCATCTTGCCCGTCACGACCTTGTGCACGCCGTCCTTGTACGCGGCCGCGCCCTTGTCGCCGGCGATGGTCGCGGCATCGTAGGAGAAGATGGTCTTCAGCGCGTTGTCCGCGGCGGCCTGCACCTGCTGGGTCGCCTGCGTATCCACGAACGCCGCGTTACCGTCGCTCACGCCGGGCCGGAATGCCGCCACCACCGCGAAGGCGGTGAGGACCGCGGCCACCAGGCCCAGCCCGACCGGCAGCGCCCAGGACCGCGGACCGCGCCACCGCCGGCCGCGCTCCGCGACCGGCGCGTCCGGGGTATCGGCGGAGGTCCGCGCAGCGACCCGCCCGCGCGCGGGCCGTACGGACCTCGACCGCCCGGCGCGGCGGCCGGCGGGCTCGTTCGCCGGACCGGCCGAGGCGGGCGTGGACGGGGCCGACGGGCGGCCGGACGGGCGCAGACGCGGCGAGACACGGTTGACCGGCCGTCGGGATTCCATCGACATCTCCTACGATCCGGGCTGGGGCGCGGGCGCCCCGGGCGACGCCGGGGGTACGGGAATTCCGGCCGGGGGCTGCGCCGGATTCGGCGAGTCCAGCGGGACCAGCTGTCCCAGCGAATTCGCCTGCTCGGCCTTCCAGCCGTCGCCGACCTTGGACATGTCCAGCGACCAGGTGGTCCGGAACGATTCCGCGGGCACATTCGGCGCGGTCTGGGTCAGTTGCAGCGCCACCAGGGCGGTCGCCTTGTTCCGCTCGCTGTTCAGGGAGCTCAGCGAGGCGCCCAGCACCTTCGCATCGATCTTGGTCTTGGACTGTTCGGCGGCCTGCTTGATCCGATCGCGGTTCTGGGTCAGCTGATCGAGCATCGCCCCGGTCATCGACGACTTCATCAGGTCGATGGAACCGTCGACATCGTTCGGATTCATCGAGGACAGGTTGATCGCGGCCTGCCGGGCGGAATCCAGTGCGGTGTCGCGCGCCTGCGCCCGGGGCGCATCGGTGAAGTAGGCGGCGCGCACCCAGCCGAATCCGAACCACACCGCGGCGATCAGCGCGGCCAGCAACCAGATCGCCGATACGGCCGTCAGAATCGACCGCAACGGCGACGCGGCCCGGTCCGCCGCACCGGCGTCGTCATCGGCCACCGTCTGCTCCGCGGAGCCCTCCGGCGCCTCGACAGGCGGTTCGGCCGGGTCGGGCAGATCGGGCTTATCGGGCAGATCAGCGGTCACAGCAACACCCTAGCGTCGTCGTCTCGTCGGCTCCGCCGACTCGCCCTGCGCTCACCGCTTCGGGGTCACCCCCACCAGCGGAGCCAGCTGCTGGGCCAGCGGGGCCAGGTTCAGCTTGTCCGGATCGGTCTTCGGTTTGCCGTCCCACGGCTGGGCGATGCTCGGATCGGCCTGCGGCGCGCGGTCACCGCCGCGTACGTCGGCGATGCTGCCCTGCGGGGCGTGGCAACCCACGGTGGGATCGAACGGGAAATCGTCGCGCGTGTCGTCGAAATCCGGGTTCTGCGCCTTCATCTGCTGCAAGGTGCGCTGCGTGGCCTCGTAGCCGAGGGTGCAGGCCGGTGGATCGTTGACCTCGAGCACCAGGCCGAAGTGGCTGGTGTGGTCGCCCGGCGCGGTGGCCGAACCGCCGATCGACAGGCCCGGCAGCATCTGCAGCAGCGGCCGCAACGCGTAGTACTTCGGCGAGACGGCCAGCAACAGCGTCCGCAGATTGGTCAGACCAGTGGTCAGCGCGGGCCCACTGGTGTCCAGCAGCTGCCCGAGCTGATTGCCGGCGTCGGTACCGGTGCCGATCAGCCGGCGGATGTCCGGATCGCTGGTGCGCAACTGCTGGGCCAACTGGTCCAGCCCGGTGCTGAACTTCCGGATCGCCGGATCCTGGTCCACCTGGGTACCGAGTACGGTCCGCGCATCGCGGATCAGGTCGATGGTCTGCTGCAGCGAGTCGACCCCGGTCTGGCTGAACTTGTTCAGCGAGTCGACCAGGATGCGCAGGTTGTCGCCCTGCCCGTCGAAGGCCTTGCCCAGTTCGGTGATGGTGGTCGTGAGCGCCGGCAGATCGGTCGACTTGGCGAAATCGTTCACCTTCCCGAGCAGATCCTCCACTCGCACCGGCGTCTCGGCGCCGTCGATGACCGAGCCCTCACGCAGGTACGGACCGCCGGACGTGGTCGGCAGCAGATCCACGAACTGCTCGCCGATCGCCGATCGGTCGGCCACCACCGCCGTCGCGGTCGCGGGCACCTTCGGCCTGCCGGAATCCATGTCCAGGGTCACCACAGCGCTGTCGGCTGTGATGTCCAGCGCGCCGACCCGGCCCACCGGCACACCGCGATAGGTCACCTCGGCGCCGGTGGACAGGTTGCCGGTCCAGGCCATCTTGACCCGGACGTGGTACTGGCCGATGCCGACCATGTGATCGAGATGGATGTACTTGGCCCCCACGAACACCACGCCGAGCACGGCGATCAGTGCGAAGGCGACCAACTGGTTGCGTACCAGGCGGCTCATCTCTGCGGCACCCCCAACTGGTCCAGGATCGCGCCGACCGGATCCCTCCGGGCGGCGGGGGCCGTACCGGGCGGTGACGGCACCATGCCGGGCGGCAACAGCGGCGGCAGCAACGACACCGTCGGCCAGCCCGGTCGCGCGCCGTTGCCGTTGTAGTACGGATTGCTCGGATCGACCGGCACGTCCGGGCCGTACGGCGGCGGGATGTAGACCGGATCCGGTTTGCCCACACCGAGATTCGCCAATGTGTTGCCGATCTGCAGATCCACCGACAGCCAGGTGTTGACCGAACCGCCGAAGGAGGAATAGATCGCCTCGTCCGAGAACGGGTAGGTCGGGATCAGCGGCAGCGCCGTGATCAGATCCGGCGCCGACCGGCCCAGTTCCTGCAGGGTCGGACGCAGCGCCTGCAGATCCCGGATCAGGTTGTCCTTGCTGTGGTCCAGCACGTCGAAACCGGCCTTGCCGACCCGGTCCAATTGGTCCAGCAGCCCGACCAGTTCCGGCCGTTGCTCGTCGAGAATCTTGATGCCGGCGGGCAGTTCGTCGAGGATCGCGGCGACCTGATCGGTCTGCCGGCCGACCCGGGTGGACAGCGTGGCCAGGCTGTCCAGCGCGTGGTTGATGTCCTCGACCTGCTTGTTCAGCCCGTCGATGAGGGTGTTCGCCTGCTCCAGCAGCGAGCGGACTGTCTGCTCGCGTCCGCCCAGGGCCTTGTTCAGCTCGGCCACGATGGGCTGCAACTGCGCCACGCCGCCACCGTTGAGCAGCAGCGACAGCGCGCCGAGCACCTGCTCGATCTCGGTGGCGGTCCGGGTCCGCTCGACCGGGATGGTGGCCCGGTCGGACAGCGTGCCCTGCGCGGGTTCGGTTGCGGGAGCGGATAATTCGATGAACTTCTCACCCAGCAGATTGGACTGCCGCACCTCGGCGTGCGCGTTGGCGGGCAGTTGCACCGAGTCGTTGACCAGGGTGTGCACCACCGCGTGCCAGCCGTCGGCGGCCACCCCGATCGACTGCACCCGGCCGACGGGTACGCCGTCCACCTTCACCGTCGACTGCGGGACCAGATCCAGGACGTCGTCGAAGTTCACGTCGATGTGCATCGGATGCGCGCCGACATCGGCGCCGCCGGGCAACGGAATGCTGTAGATCCCGTCACCCGCGCAGGAGCTCAGCAGCGCCGCGGACACGCTCAATACCGTGGCCGCACCGGCGGCCCGCAGCGCCCGGCCGTCCTTGCGGAGGCTCATCGCTGTCCACCTCCCTGCGACGGCGGAGCCTGATCCGACGGGGTGCCCGGGACCGTGCCCGGCACCGGATTACGCTGCTCGTTCGGCCCGGAGAGAATCCCGAACGGCAGCACCAGCGAGGGCGTCTGCACGCCCGCGGTGAGCTGATCGGTGATCGTCTTGCACTGGTCGAGGACCGGACGCAGCTGGCGGCTGAGCGCGTCGAACTTCGGATCGCCCGGCACCAGCTTGCCGAGGTCGATCAGCTGGCACAGGGTGCCGAACGGATCCTGCAACTGGGTCAGATTGGCGCGCATGTCCAGGGTTCCGGTCTCGCCGTTGTGCACGTTGATCAGATTGCTCAGCGCCAGCGGCAGCACCGGCAGGGCCTGCGCGAGGTCGCCGCTCTGATCGGCGAGGGTCTTGGTCAGCTTGGTGAGCGCGTCGGCGTTGCTCGCCACCAGATCGCGGTTGTTGTCCACGAAGCGGGCCACGTCGCCGAGGGCGATCGAGAGCAGATTCAGCGCCTGGCCCAGATCGGACCGCTCGTCGGAGAGGAATCCGGCCAGGCTCGCCAGCTGACTGTTGAACTGCCGCACCTGATCGTCGTTGACCGCGAGGGTGTGCACGAAGATCTGCAGGTTCTTGATGGTGTCGAAGATATCGCCGCGGGCATCGGAGAAGTACCGGGCCGCATGCGACAGCTGCGTGAGGCTGTTGGCCAGCGCGTCACCGTTGCCCGACAGATTCGCCGCGCCGGTACGGACCAGGTCGTTGAGCGCGCCGTCCTTGTTGGCCCCGTTGGGACCCAGTGAATCCGACAGTTCGGTGATGCTCTTGTACAGCCGGTCCACCTCGACCGGGGTGGCCGTGCGGTCCTTCGGAATCGTCGCGGTGCGGCCCAGTTTCGGCCCGCCCTTGTACACCGGCGCGAGCTGGATGTAGCGATCCGACACCACCGACGGCGTGATCTGCGCGGCCTTCACATCGGCGGGCACGCTGTAGCGCCGGTCGACGTGCATGACCACCTTGACCTGCTCGCCCTGCGGCTGCACCGAATCCACCTTGCCCACCGGCACGCCGAGGATCCGGACGTCCGAACCCTGGTAGATACCGATCGACCGGTCGAAGTAGGCGGTGATGGTGGTCCGGTTGTACTGGCCGAAGGCCCACCAGCCCACCCCGGCGAGCACCAGCACCAGCACGATGCCGAGGGCGAGCCCGATTCTGGTGGCGCGGCCGGACTCCCGCAACGCGCTGCGCAGGTCGCGGCGGAACGGATTGCGCACGGCGGCCATCACCTGCCTCCCATCACTCGCACCGGCGGGCGGTTGCCCGGAATCGCCGGCAGCGCAGGCGGAGTCAGGTTCACGATCACCGCGTCGAACCAGCGGCCGTTGCCGAGCACGTCGGCGTACAGGTGATAGAACGGTCCGGCCAGGGTGAGCGTCCGGGAGATGTTCTGCTGATTGTCGTTGAGCATCTCGATCGACTTCTGCAGGTTGGTCAGGGCGGGGCCGATCTGTTCCTCGTTGTCGTGCACCAGCGTGCTCAATTCGGCGGATACCGTCTGCGCGCCGGTCAGCAACTGGGCGATGGCCTGCTGCCGCAGGTTCAGCTCGGCGAGCAACTGACCGCCGTTGGCCAGCAACTGCTCGAACTGCGCGTTGCGGTCGGCGAGCACCTTGGTCGTGGCGTTGGTGGCGGCGAACAGCTTGCGCAGCTGGTCGTCACGCTTGGCCAGCGTCTCCGACAGCCGCGCGACACCGTCGATGGAGCCGCGGATCTGCGGCGGCGTCCCGGAGAACGCGTCCGACAGCACCCGCATGCTGGTGGCCAGCTGATCGGTGTTCGTGTGCTGGATCTGCTTCGCCGCGTCGCTGAACGCGTCCACCACGTCGTACGGGGAAATGGTGCGCGACAACGGGATTCGCTTACCGGGGTCGGCCGGCGCGGACCCGCGCGGGTCGAGCGCCACGTACTTCTGGCCGAGCACGGTCTTGATCTGGATGGAGGCGGTGGTCTCGTCGCCGATCCAGGCGTCGCGGGTGCGGAAATCGACCAGCACCCGATCACCGTCGAGCCGGACGTCCGACACCGAGCCGACCTTGACGCCGGCGATGCGCACCTCGTTGCCCTTCTTCAGGCCGGCGGCCTCGGAGAATTCGGCGGTGTAGAGCGTCCCGGCGCCGATGATCGGCAGCCGGTCCACGAAGAACACCGACATCGTGATCAGCAGGACCAGAACCAGTCCCAGACCGCCGATGAAGGCGGGGCTGCGACGGCCCAGCAATGTGCGGTCGTCCATCAGCGGCCGCCCTTCCCGTGACAGCGCGGCGCGGGGTTGGTGTACACCGGCTGATTCACCGTCGGCAGGCCGGGCGGGACGTTCACCGTCGAGGAGTCACCCGGACCGGCCACGATATCGATACCGCAGAGATAGAACTGGAACCACGAGCCGTAACTGGCCGCGCGGCCGAGCTTCTCCATCTTGATCGGCAGATTCGCCAGCGTCTCGTTCACCTCCACCGAGCGGTCGTTCAACGTGCCGGTGAGCTGGTTCAGCCCGGCGATCGATCCCTGCAACGTCGGCACCGTCGGGACCAGCAGATCGGCGGTGGCCGAGGCGAGGTTGCCCAGCGACTGCACCGCGGAGCCGATCGTGCCGCGCTCGGCGTTCAGGCCCGAGACCAGCGCCTCGGTGTTGACGATCAGATCGTCCAGTTCGCCCTCGCGTGAGCTCACCGCGTCCAGCACCTGATTCAGATTGGTCACGATCTGGCCGATCACCGCATCCTTGTCGGCGATCTTGTTGGTCAGGTTCGCGGTGTTCGACACCAGTTCGGTGATCGTGCCGCTCTCGCCCTGGAAGACCTGGATGATCTCGTACGACAGCTTGTTCACGTCGTCGGCGGTGAGGGTCTGGAACAACGGCCGGAATCCGTTGAACAGCGTGGTCAGATTCAGCGCGGGACGGGTGCGTTCCAACGGGATGGTCGCGCCGCGGGAGATGATCCGGCCCTGCTGCCCGGTGCCCTGCTCGAGCGCGATGTAGCGCTGGCCCACCAGGTTCCGGTAGCGGATGGTGGCCGTGGTCGAGGCGGGCAGCGAGCTGCGGTCGTTGAGTTCGAAGCGCACCTCGGCCTGGTCGCGGTCCACGATCGAGATCTTGGTGACCTTGCCGACCCGGACGCCCGCGACCCGCACCTCGTCACCGGTGTTCAGCGACGTCACATCGCTGAACCGGGCCCGGAACTCGGTGCCGCCGCCGGTGTAGTTGGCGATACTGAGGCCGAGCACCGCGGTCAGGAACAGCGTCACCACGACGAAGATCGCCAGCTTGGTCAGCGGGCCGCCGAGACCGCGCATTTTGTCCTTCATTTGACGCTCACCTCGCTCCCGCGCAGCGCCGGGGCCGCGATCCGGGTGACCCAGCCGGGCACCTGATCGGGCGAAACCCCGTTGGCCGCCCCGTAGATCGCGCCGAGCGCGTGCTGCTCCGCCGGTGAACCGGCCAGCGAGACGCCCGCGCCGTACACCGAGAACTGGGCCGGCGGCATCGATCCGCCGTCCGGATCACCCGGGACGCGCGTCGGCGGCTGATACGAACCGTCGTTGATCGGACCGCCCGGGTACTGACCCGAATCGACACCCAGCGGATATTCCGGCAGGCAGGCGGGGCCGCGCGTGTCGAACCAGCGCGGCTCGTCCTGATTGGGCAGGTACCGGCCGCGCGGGTTGACCACCGAGATCGACACCCGGGAGCCGGGCATATCGGTGCCCTTGCCGAAGATGTCGTCGATGCGCGGCTTCAGCTGGGCGAAGTTGCGCATCGTGCAGGCGTAGGTCGGCGAGTAGGTGGCCAGCAGCTCCAGCGCCTCCCGCGAATCGGCGGCGACGTCGATGATGTTGTCGTGATTGGCGACCAGGAAATCGGCCGTCTTCGAGGAGGTCGGCGTCAGCACCTGGTACAGGGTGTCGATCTGCGACCGCTTCTGCACCACGGTGGCATTGAGCGTGCGCAGGTTGTCGAAGGCGTCGACCAGTTCCGGCAGCGCGTCGGCATAGGTGTCGGCCGCCTTCGCGAAGCTGCGCAGATCCTCCTGCAGCGCGGGCAGTTCCCCGTTGAGGCCGCGGAAGATCTTGTCGAGCCGGTCGATGGTGTCGCCGAGTTCGGCGCCCTGCCCGCTCAGCGCCTGCGACAGCGAGCCGAGGGTGGACGACAGATACTGCGGCGGCACCGCCTGCAACAGCGGCAGGATGCTGTCGAGCAGCTGGCTGACCTCGACGGCGTTACCGCTGGCGTCCTGGTAGAGGGTGGTGCCCGCGGTCAGCGTCCGGCCGCTGGGCTGCGCCGGCCACTCCAGTTCCACATAGCGTTCGCCGAACAACGTCTTCGGCAGCAGTCGCGCGGTGACGTTGGTCGGGATCTTCGCCGCCTTGTCCGGCTCGATCGCCAGATGCAGCGTGACCTTGCCGTGGGTGGACTCGCTGGACCGCACCTCGCCCACGGTGACCCCGCGGACCTTCACATCGGCGTTGCGGGTCAACGCGTTCCCGACCGTATCGGTGATCAGGTCGACATTCGTCGTCGGCGTCCACACCTTGTTGTAGGCGGCGACGGTCACGCTCAGGAACGCGAACGCCAGCGCGAAGAACAGCACACCCAAGCTGCGGACCCGCCACTTCTCCGTGGCCCGCCACAACCGAACCCCGTCGGCGCTCATGCCCTGCCCCCTACGGACGAGCGGCGGGCCTGCGTGGTGACGCTCCGCTGCCGTCTCCGGCCCGGCCCGCTCATCCGGCGACCCGAACGGTGGTGGTGGTCCCCCAGATGGCAAGGCTGAGGAAGAAATCGAGGATGTTGATCAGCACGATCGAGGCCCGCACCGCGCGGCCGACCGCCACACCGACGCCCGCCGGCCCGCCACTGGCGTTGAAGCCGTAGTAGCAGTGGATCAGGATGATCACGAAGGCGAACACCAGCACCTTCACGAAGGAATAGAGCACATCCTCCGGTGGCAGGAACAGGCTGAAGTAGTGGTCGTAGGAACCGCTGGACTGCCCGTTGAACCACACACTGATCTGCCGGGAAGCCAGGAACGTGCCCAGCAGGCCGACGATGTACAGCGGGATCACCGCCACGAATCCGGCGATGACGCGGGTGGTGACCAGGAACGGCACACCGGGTACGGCCATCACCTCGAGCGCGTCGATCTCCTCGGAGATGCGCATCGCGCCCAACTGCGCGGTGAAACCACAGCCGACCGTGGCCGACAACGCCAGCGCCGCCACCAGCGGCGCGAGTTCACGGGTGTTGATGTACCCGGTGAGGAAGCCGGTGAGCACACCGCTGCCGAGCGAATCGAGGGCCTTGAAACCCTGGAGTCCGACCACCACGCCGACCGAGGCCGACATCATGACGACCACGCCGATGGTGCCGCCGATGACCGCCAGCGCGCCGGATCCGAAGGTCACCTCGGCGAGCAGCCGCGTGACCTCCTTGCGGTAGTGCACCAGCGTGCGGGGAATCCACGCGATCGCCTTGGAGTAGAAGGACATCTGATCGCCGGCGCGATCGATGACGTCGATCGGGGCGCGCAGCGCGCGGCCGATCCGGCGGGCCTGTCTGAGCACCACCGGGGTGCGTTGGGTGGCAACCATGTTCACCCGCCCTTGGCCGGGACGACCTGCAGGTACACGAGTGTCAGCACCAGGTTCACGAAGAACAGCACCAGGAAGGTGATCACCACCGACTGGTTCACCGCCTCACCGACTCCTTTCGGTCCCCCTTTCGGGTGCAGACCCTTGTAGGCCGCGATGACGCCGGCCAGCAGGCCGAAGATGAGGGCCTTGATCTCACCGATCCAGAGGTCCGGCAGCTGCGCGAGCGCCGAGAACGAGGCCAGGTAGGCGCCGGGGGTGCCGCCCTGCAACAACACGTTGAAGAAGTAGCCGCCGCAGATACCGACCACCGACACCAAACCGTTGAGCAGCACGGCGATCAGCATCATGCCCAGTACGCGGGGCACCACCAGCCGGTGCACCGGGTCGATGCCCAGCACCTCCATGGCGTCGATCTCCTCGCGGATCGTGCGCGAGCCCAGATCGGCGGCGACCGCGGAACCCGCTGCCCCCGCGATGATCAGCGCGGTGACGACCGGCGCGGCTTGCTGCACGGTCGCCAGCACACTCGTGGCGCCGGTGAACGCCTCGGCGCCCAGCTGTTTGATGAGCGAACCCGTCTGCAGTGCGACCACCGCGCCGAACGGAATTGCCACCAGCGCCGCGGGGAGGATCGACACACTCGCGATGAACCACGACTGTTCGATGAATTCGCGCCACTGGAACGGCCGACGAAAAACCTTGCGCCCCACATCGAGAAGCAACGCAAAGATGTTGCCGGCCTGAGCAAGACCCGACTCGACGGGGGTTCGCAGCCGCGTCAGGGTATTGTTCACGATTGCGTATGTTACCCGCTAGTTGCCCTGTGTCATACCTGGGTTACTAGATCATTCCCGGATAATCTGAAGGGTTGCTCGTATAGGCGGGAAGTACCTGCGTATCGCCGTTCTGCTCCATGGATTCGCGGATCGCGACCTGGGCCGGGTGGGGCAGGGTGTGCATGATCTCGAGGACGCGACTGCGCCGCCGCTCGACGGCCTGCCGGTACGGCATCCCCGGCGTGGCCTTCATCTGCGGGACGATGCCCTCGATCTCCTCGGTGCCGTTGTCGTAGTGGCCGGCGTCGGCGAGGGCCTGCTCGCGGGCCATCTGCGCCTCGTCCTTCTCCTCGGACATACCGATCGGGCCGATCATGCGGCCGTTGAGGAACTGCTTGACCACCGGCTCCTCCGAGGTGAGCAGCACCTCGCGCGGGCCGAACATCACCAGGCGGCGGCGGAACAACATACCGATGTTGTCCGGCACGGTCCGGGCCAGGTTGATGTTGTGCGTGACGATGAGGATCGTGGCGTCGATCTGCGCGTTGATATCGATGAGCAGCTGGCTCAGATAGGTGGTGCGCACCGGGTCGAGACCGGAGTCCGGCTCGTCGACGAGGATGATCTGCGGATCCAGCACCAGCGCCCGCGCCAGGCCGGCGCGCTTGCGCATACCGCCCGAGATCTCGCCCGGCAGTTTGCCTTCGGCGCCGAGCAGACCGGTCAGCTCGAGCTTCTCCATGACGATCTTCTTGATGTCGGATTCGCTCTTCTTGGTGTGCTCGCGCAACGGGAAGGCCACGTTGTCGAACAGATTCATCGATCCGAACAGGGCGCCGTCCTGGAACAGCACGCCGAACAACTTGCGGATCTCGTAGAGCTCCTTGTTGGAGCAGGTGGTGATGTCGGTGCCATCGATGTAGATGGAGCCGCGCTCCGGGCGCAGCAGGCCGATCAGGGACTTCAGGAAGACGGACTTACCGGTACCGGAAGGTCCGAGCAGCGCGCTGACCTCCCCCGACGGCAGGGTCAGCGTGACATCCTGCCAAATTCGCTGTGAACCGAACGACTTGGTCACGCCCTCAGTTCTGACCTCGACGCCCACGCCAACCTCCACACTGTTCCAACGGTCCCCCCGCGGCTGCCATCGGCATGCTCCGCTCGGAAACGGGGGTGTGACGCGCCGCACTGGGTTCGGCCACTGTATCGCATACCGGTCGTCAAGCCTATCCCTACCTGACCGACGGGTAAGTACTAGGGTTTTGCTCTTTATTACCGGGTCTGAACTGGTGAAAGCCACAACCGGCGGCGAACAAGTTCTGTTTCCGACCACGTTGACGGCGGGCCCGAAACCCGTCGCACATCCGCCGCGCCGGAGTTCACGATCCGCCGAATCCGGCCGTACCGGAGCAATCCGCGGCCCCGGAAATGCCGCGGCGGGCGGCTCCCCGAGGGGAACCGCCCGCCGCGAACCGTGCGGGAACCGTCCTACTTGACGGAAACCTTGGCGCCGGCCTCTTCCAGCTTCGCCTTGGCGGCCTCGGCGGCCTCCTTGGCGACCTTCTCCAGGATCGGCTTCGGGGCGCTCTCGACGAGGTCCTTGGCCTCCTTCAGGCCCAGGCCGGAGACGATCTCGCGGACCACCTTGATGACCTGGATCTTCTTTTCGCCCGCGCCCTCGAGCACGACGTCGAACTCGTCCTGCTCCTCGACGGCCTCGGCGGCGGCCGGGGCGGCACCGCCGGCGGCGATGGCGACCGGCGCGGCGGCGGTGACCTCGAAGGTGTCCTCGAACACCTTCACGAACTCGGCGAGCTCGAGCAGGGTCAGCTCCTTGAAGGCGTCGATCAGTTCTTCAGTGGACAGCTTGGCCATGATGTTTCCTTCCGATGTATGCCCCCGCCGCGGTGTGGACCGGGCGAGGAGAGGTAATGGGGGTTATTCCGCGTCCGCGGGAGCGTCGGCCGGTGCGGGGGCACCGGCGGCCAGCTTCTCCTGCAGGGCCGCGGCGAGCCGGGCGACCTGCGAGGCGGGCGCGTTGAACAGGCCGGCGGCCTGCGCGGTCTTGGCCTTGAAGGCGCCGGCCAGCTTGGCCAGCAGCACCTCGCGCGAGTCGAGGTCGGCGATCCGCTCGACCTCGGCCACGGACAGCGCTTTGCCGTCCATGTACCCGCCCTTGATGATCAGGGCCTTGTTGTCCTTGGCGAACTGCTTCAGCGTCTTGGCGGCGTCGACCGGCTCACCCTCGATGAAGGTGATGGCGGTCGGGCCGACGAACAGCTCATCCAGGCCTTCCACGCCCGCCTCGGCGGCAGCGCGCTTGACCAGGGTGTTCTTGGCGACGGAGTAGGTGGCGTTCGCGCCCAGCGACCGGCGCAGCTCGGTCATCTTGCCGACCGACAGACCACGGTATTCCGTGACCACGGTGGCGGTGGAGCTGCGGAACTGCTCGGTGATCTCCGCGACCGCGGTGACCTTCTCGGGTTTTGCCATACTTCGCCTCCTCTCTGGATGTGTCGGTACGTATTTCGGCCTACCGACACCCGGAGGAGACTGCCCGGCGACAAAGCAAACGCCCCGGACGCAGGGCGTCCCGGGGCGCAGAAGAAAATATCGACACCGTGCCAGGGCACGGCCCACATTTTCCCGACCTCGGCTCTCCCTGCGTGGGCCGCCGGCAATATCGCCGGACCTTCAGCTGCCTCGCGGCAGCGACCAACGGTCTTCGGTAGAACGATGTGGGTTCGGTCGTCGAACAGGTCGACGACCGTCCATCAGAATAGCCGAACCCCTGCCCATCTGCCAAAACGGGTGAAAACCAAGGGCCGGTACGGAATTCCGTACCGGCCCGAGGGGATGCTGCTTACGCGTCCTCTTCGGTGAGGTTGCGGGTGCGGTTCGGGTCCACCGGGATGCCCGGGCCGGTGTTCGTCGAAATCGTCACCTTCTTGACGTAGCGGCCCTTCGCGGTGGAGGGCTTGACGCGCAGGATCTCGTCCAGCGCGGCGCCGTAGTTCTCCACCAGCTTCTTCTCGTCGAAGGACGCCTTGCCGATCACGAAGTGCAGGTTGGCCTGCTTGTCGACGCGGAAGTTGATCTTGCCGCCCTTGATCTCGTTGACGGCCTTGACCACGTCGGTGGTCACGGTGCCCGTCTTCGGGTTCGGCATGAGGCCACGCGGGCCCAGCACACGCGCGATGCGGCCGACCTTGGCCATCTGGTCCGGGGTGGCGATCGCGGCGTCGAAATCGAGCCAGCCGCCCTGGATCCGCTCGATCAGGTCCTCGGCGCCCACGGCGTCCGCACCGGCGGCCTCGGCCTCGGCGGCCTTCTCGCCGGCCGCGAACACGATGACGCGCGCGGTCTTACCGGTGCCGTGCGGCAGGTTCACGGTGCCGCGGACCATCTGGTCGGCCTTGCGGGGGTCGACACCGAGGCGGACGGCGACCTCGACGGTCGCGTCGGTCTTGGTGGTCGCGGTCTCCTTGGCGAGCCGCGTGGCCGCGAGCGGCGCGTAGAGCTGGTCGCGGTCGACCTTGGCGGCCGCCTCGAGATATGCCTTGCTTCGTTTTGCCATGATTCTCTGTCCTCGAGTAGTTCAGACGTGGTTGTCGGGCCTGGCCGGCCCTCCCACCTGAGTGAGTCCGGGTGGACTACTCCGCGATGGTGATGCCCATCGAGCGAGCGGTACCCGCGATGATCTTCGCCGCGGCGTCGATATCGTTGGCGTTCAGATCTTCCTGCTTGGTCTTGGCGATCTCCCGGACCTGGTCCATGGTGATCTGCGCGACCTTGTTCCGGTGCGGCTCGGCCGAACCCTTCTGCACACCGGCGGCCTTCAGGATCAGCCGGGCGGCGGGCGGGGTCTTCAGCTTGAAGTCGAACGAGCGATCCTCGTAGACCGTGATCTCGACCGGGATGACGTTGCCACGCTGCGACTCGGTCGCCGCGTTGTACGCCTTGCAGAACTCCATGATGTTGACACCGTGCTGACCCAGCGCGGGGCCGACCGGCGGCGCCGGGTTGGCCGCACCGGCCTGGATCTGGAGCTTGATGAGCCCGGTGACCTTCTTCTTCTTGGGGGGCATCTTTCTTCCTTGGTTCGGTTCCTCGGTTCGGATGCTTACGGATTCCCGTAAGCCTGTTCCGGAATGCGCGCCCGCACTCGCCCGTCCGACGACGAGCGGGAACAGCGGGCGCAACCCGGCAAGTGTAGTCGCAGCCGGCGAGCGGGCCCGAATCGGGCCCGGCGGCGGACTAGATCTTCGCGACCTGGGTGAACGCGAGCTCGACCGGGGTTTCGCGGCCGAAGATCGACACCAGCACCTTGAGCTTCTGCTGCTCGGCGTTGACCTCGGAGATGCTGGCGGGCAGGGTCGCGAACGGGCCGTCCATCACGGTGACCGACTCGCCGACCTCGAAGTCGACCTCGATGGTCGGCTTGACGATCGTGGTCTCGCCCGTGCTCTCCGCGGAGGCCGAGGCGGAGGCCGGCTTCTTCTGCTGCTGCGAGGCCGGGACCAGGAACTTCACCACGTCGTCGATCGACAGCGGCGAGGGGCGCGAGGTGGCGCCGACGAATCCGGTGACGCCCGGGGTGTTGCGGACCGCGCCCCACGACTCGTCGTTGAGATCCATCCGGACCAGGATGTAGCCGGGCAGCACCTTGCGCTGCACGTTCTTGCGCTGGCCGTTCTTGATCTCGGTGACCTGCTCGGTCGGGACCTCGACCTGGAAGATGTAGTCCTCGAGACCGAGGTTCTGCACACGGGTCTCGAGGTTGGTCTTCACCTTGTTCTCGTAACCGGCGTAGGAGTGGATGACGTACCAATCACCGGGGGCCCGGCGCAACGCCGCCTTCATCGCGGCGACCGGATCCTCGTCGATATCGGCGGCAGGGGGGGCGGGCTCCTCCGTGGCCTGCTCGGACGCCACGGCGTCGCCGGATTCCTCCTCGACGAACACGTCGTCGGTCTGGAATTCGTCGGGTGTGCCGTTCTCCGGGGTGCTCACTGGGCACTCGCTTCCTGTGTCGTCACGTACATCCTCTGCGTGCCGGGGCGAATCCGGCGGATGGTCCACCTTGTTCGCTCGCGGCGGGACGGTTGCCGGCGTCGACGGTCAGCTAGCCGAACAGCCAGTTGACACCCTTGATGAACGCCACGTCCAACCCACTGATGAACGAGATCATGAAGACCACGAACACCAGCACCACGCTCGTATAGGTGACCATCTGCTTGCGGTTGGGCCAGATCACCTTGCGGAGTTCCGCGACCACTTCGCGCAGGAACCGCATCAGGCGCTTGAGCGGATTGCCCTTACCGCTCTTCCCCGACTTCTCGGTCTTGGCACTGCCCGAGGTCGAGGACTTTCGCGAGGCCGACTGCGGCCGGCGCTCGAGGGTCGCGACCGAGCCGGTGTCGACGTTCGCGGACGAATGCGTGCGAGCCCGCCGAGCGGACCGCTTGCCGCTCGGGCGACTCACCGCGGCGGTGTCATCGCCTTCGTCCGGCGCATGCGCGCCGCGGCGAATATCCCGCTCGTCGCTCACGTCGATCCTTTCTCGTCGCTGGCATCCAGTGCAGGGGCGACAGGACTTGAACCTGCAACCTGCGGTTTTGGAGACCGCTGCTCTGCCAATTGAGCTACGCCCCTTGGGCCGGACGTCTTCGTGTGTCCAGCACCGTCTTATCGAGTTGTATTCCCAGTGTTACACAACACACGCGCCGCCCCGGCGGTTGCCGGCCCCAGCAGAACCCCACGAATCGAGTCCGCCTGGAACCAGCCCCTCAGAGCAGCGCGCAGCGGCTGGTAACCCCAGATGCCCGAGTCTACGTCACCGCCCCCGCGAAAGGCCAATCGGGTCCGAGCCCCACGGCCTGTCGCAGGTCAGCCGTACGACTCAGCTCAGCTGGACGGTCGCGGTGGCGCGGCCGAAGATCTTGCGGCCCTCGGACTTCGCGACGATGGCGACGACGGCGGTGCGGGTCTCCGGATCGACCGACTTCACCTTGCCGGTGTACTCGATCTCCGCGGCCGCGTCGGCGGGCACGTAGACCGGGCTGGTGAAGCGGACGTTGTACTCCTTGACCGCACCCGGATCGCCCAGCCACGAGGTCACGAAGCCGCCGCCGAGGCCCATGGTGAGCATGCCGTGCGCGACGCAGTCGTCCAGGCCGACCAGCTTGGCGACGCCGTCGCTCCAGTGGATCGGGTTCGGGTCGCCGGAGACGCCGGCGTAGTTGACCAGATCGCCCCGGGTGAGCCGCACGGTGCGCGGCGGCAGCTCCAGGCCGGCCGCGACATCGTCGAAGCGCAGCGCGTGGCCGGAGGTCTTCGCCGCGGGCGCGTGCAGCGCCTCGACATCGGCGGTGACCGGCGGCGCGCTGTGCGGATCGTCCGGCGCCTCCGGCGTGCCCTGCATGAGGACGTTGCGCACGGCGTCGGTGAGGTTGGGGTCGATATCGGTACCGCTGCGCCCGATCAGGGTGGTGTAGGTGGTGAGCACCAGTTCGCCGCGGGAGGTCACGATGTTCTTGGTGACGATGATGTCGCCGCCGAAGGCCTGCCGGAACGAGTGCAGATACACATCGCAGAGCAGCTGGTCGCCGACCTGGATCGGACGGTGGAACTCCAGGATCTGGTCGGTCTGCATGATCTGACTCAGGTCGTACCCGGTGACCACGTGCTCGAACAGCTTCCGCTGGGCCAGGATGCCGACCAGGGAGATGAAGCTCAGCGGCGCCAGCAGGCCGTCGTAGCCGTACTCGCTCGCGACACTCTCGTCCCAGTGCACGGGGTGGTAGTCCTGGACGGCGCGGGCGTACTCACGCACCTTCTCCCGGCCCACCTCGTAGTGGTCCTCGACCCGATAGTGGTGACCGACCGCGGCTGCCGCGTTCGCCGCCGGATCGAACTCTGTGGAAGTGGCCGCCTCGTCGGTCATGACGCCACTTTCCTCGGTGTTGATTGTCACGGAAGGCTGTCCCTATCTGACCCCGCAACCCGGGATCGGCGGAGGATCACTACCGCACTTACACCAAGTGCCGGAGCGGGATCGAACCCTGCTCCGGCACAGATTCTGCGCTCTTCTATGACGACATTCGCGACAGACACACCACGAACGTCGCGTGCGGCAGCAGTTCGCGTGGTGGTACTAGCGAGATTCGCGGTGCGCGCGGTGGCAACCACAGTTCGGGCAGAACTTCTTCAGCTCCAGCCGATCGGGGTCGTTACGCCGGTTCTTCTTGGTGATGTAGTTGCGATGCTTGCACTCTTCGCAGGCCAAGGTGATCTTTGGCCGGACATCGGTGGACTTCGCGGCCACGATATGCCTTCTTTCCGGTCAACCTGAGGGTCGAAACCTGAGGGTCGATTCAGTATGGGTAGCGATGGCCGGACTCGAACCGGCGACACAACGATTATGAGTCGTTTGCTCTACCGCCTGAGCTACACCGCCATACATCTGCGCGGTAATGCGGTGATGGTCGTCCCGGCCCTGTGGTTCTGCAGCCTCAGAGTGCCGAGTCGATCACGCACCGGCAATCCGGCGAGCCCCCTAACGGAATCGAACCGTTGACCTTTTCCTTACCATGGAAACGCTCTGCCGACTGAGCTAAGGGGGCACGGCCACTGGCGCTCCGGTGAAACCGGGGCGCTGAAGCCTTGAACGAGGTTACACACTCTCCCGCCCCGATACCAAACCGGGAGGTCAAGGGCCATTTCCCCGGCGAGCGGCGCGGCGCGGGCCGCGACGGTCATCGCCGGTGAGCCGGCCCGCAGTAACCGAAAGCCCCCGTGGAGCGAACTCCACGGGGGCTGAGGGTGGCAGGTGAAGGATTCGAACCTCCGAAGCTTGCGCGGCTGATTTACAGTCAGCTCCCTTTGGCCGCTCGGGCAACCTGCCGTGCGCTGCGGTAGCGCGGAGAGCAGAATACAACGAACACCCGGCCGGAATGCAAACCGCCAGGCCAGCGACCGCGGTACCGGCGAATTCGGGGTGCCGGGGCGACTGCGGCCGGTGATCGGGGTAGAAATTCTCCAGTACGCCGACCGTCAGACAGGAGCGCATTGTGGCCGATTCCTCATTCGATGTCGTCAGCAAGGTCGATCGCCAGGAGGTCGACAATGCCCTCAACCAAGCGGCGAAGGAACTCGCCACCCGCTACGACTTCCGGGGCACCGGCGCCGGCATCGAATGGTCCGGCGAGGAGAAGATCGTGCTGACCGCCGAGTCCGAGGACCGGGTGAAGGCCGCGCTGGACGTCTTCAAGGAGAAGCTGATCCGGCGCGACATCTCGCTGAAGGCCCTCGACGCGGGCGAGCCCGCCGCCTCCGGAAAGGTGTACAAAATCACAGGCACCCTGGTGCAGGGCATCTCCACGGAGAACGCCAAGAAGATCGCGAAGAAGATCCGCGACGAGGGCCCGAAGACCGTGAAGGCGCAGATCCAGGGCGAGGAACTGCGGGTCACCAGCAAGAGCCGCGACGACCTGCAGCAGGTCATCGCGCTGCTGAAGAACTCGGACTTCGACCTCGCGCTGCAGTTCGTGAACTACCGCTAGTAGCGCCGGGTACCGCCGGCCATCTCCTCCAGCCGCCGGATCCGGTCGGCCATCGGCGGATGGGTGGAGAACCAGCGAGCGGCGCGATCACCGGCCCGGAACGGGTTGGCGATCATCAGGTGCGACTGGGCGGTCAGCTGCGGCTCCGGCGGCAGCGGGGCCGCCTGGACGCCCCGCTCCAGCTTGCGCAGCGCCGAGGCCAGCGCCAGCGGGTCGCCGGTGATCGAGGCGCCGTCCTGGTCGGCCTGGTACTCCCGCGAACGCGAGACCGCCAGCTTGATCAGGGTGGCCGCGATCGGTCCGAGCAGCGACACCAGCAGCACACCCAGGATGTTCGGGCCCTGCCCGTCGCGGTTGCCGCCGCCGAAGATGCCCGCGAAATAGGCCAGGTTGGCCAGGCCGGAGATCACCGAGGCCAGCGCGCCGGCCACCGACGAGATCAGGATGTCGCGGTTGTAGACGTGCGACAGCTCGTGCCCGAGCACCGCGCGCAGCTCCCGTTCGTCCAGGATCTGCAGGATGCCGGTGGTGCAGCAGACCGCCGCGTGCCGCGGATTGCGGCCGGTGGCGAAGGCGTTGGGGGCGTTGGTGGGGCTGATGTAGAGCCGCGGCATCGGCTGCCGCGCGGCGGTGGCCAGCTCCCGCACGATCTTGTACATCGCCGGCGCCTCGGGTTCGGACACCGGTTGCGCGTGCATGGCCCGCAGCGCCAGCCGATCGCTGTTGAAGTACGCGTAGGCGTTCATGCCGACGGCCAGCAGCACCGAGATCCACAGGATGGTCGGACTGCGGAACAGCGCCCCGGCGCACACGATCAGGGCGGACAGGCCCACCATGAGCCCGAAGGTCTTGACCCCGTTACCGAAACCGTGCGTGTGCAAAACGGAACCGCCTCTCTGTCGGCCTCGCGCCCCCGTTCGTCGACTGCGTTACACCAGGTCAACGATATGCGCCGACGTCTGGTTCCTCTCGCCGCGCACGCGATCCGTACTGCCCGGTGCGGTGCCGCCGGGATGTTCGGTCAGCCGACCCGTTCGACGGTGAACCGGACCAGGCGGTCCAGCGCCTCGTTGGCCGGGCCCGCGGGCAGTGCGGACAGTTCAGCGTGCGCGATATCGGCGTAGCCCTGCAACTTCTCCTTGGCCAGCACCATGCCCCGGGACCGCGACAGCAGTTCCAGCGCCTCGGTGACCTCCGCATCCGTCTCCAGCGGCCGGGCCAGCAGCGTGCGCAGCCGGTCGCCCTCGGCGCCCTCGTCGCGCAGCGCGTAGAGCACGGGCAGGGTGTGCACACCCTCGCGCAGATCGGTCCCGGGCGTCTTACCGGACTGCTCGGACACCGAGGAGATGTCGATGATGTCGTCGGAGATCTGGAAGGCCGTGCCGACCGCGTCGCCGAGCCGGGCCAGCCGCTCCACGTGGTCGAGATCGGCGCCGGAGAAGGTGCCGCCGAACCGGCCGGAGGTCGCGATCAGCGAACCGGTCTTCTCCCACACCACCCGCAGGTAGTGCTCGACCGGATCCTGGGACTGCTTGGCGCCCACGGTCTCCCGCATCTGCCCGGTGACCAGTTCGGCGAACGTCTCGGCGATCACGCGGACCGCGTCCGGGCCGAGGGTGGCGACCAGCCGCGAGGCGTGGGCGAACAGGTAGTCGCCGGCCAGGATGGCGATGTTGTTGCCCCAGCGGGAGTTCACGCTCGGCGCACCGCGGCGCATCGACGCCTCGTCCATCACGTCGTCGTGGTACAGCGTGGCCAGATGGACCAGCTCGACCACGGTGGCGGCGGTGATCAGATCCGAGTCGTCCGGCCGCGGGCCCAGCTGCCCGGTGAGAATGGTGAACAGCGGCCGGAACCGCTTACCGCCGGCGCGGGCCAGGTGCAGCGCCGCCTCCTGGAGAAATTCCTCGCCGTCGGACAGCTCGCTGATCAGCAGTTTCTCGACCCGGTCCAAACCGGTGCGCACGGTTTCGGCGAGCTCGGGTTCGCCGAGATCGACCCCGGCGACCACCGTGCTCTCCTCGCTGACAGCCGATGCAGTCATATCGTCTCCCAATGCCGCGTCCGTCCCCACACCACAGAACCTAGCGTGTCCCCGTCGGGGACCGGATGAACACCTTGGTGCTGCGACGAATCAGACAGTGCCGGGAATGCGCGAATCGCCGCGATCCGGCGGCCCGCGCACCCGCGCACAGGCTTCACCACGCCGAATGCGCGGATCGGCGCGGGCACGTCGACACCCGCGCGTGGCGGCTGGAAGTATTGGGCGCATGGGTGCCCCCGATACCGAACGCGAACGCGCCGCCGGCCCGGCACGCGCACTGCCCGGACAGGTCGACGTGCTGGTGGTCGGGGCGGGGCCGGCCGGATCGGCGGCGGCGGCCTGGGCGGCCCGTGCGGGCCGGGATGTGCTGCTGCTGGATTCGGCGGTCTTCCCGCGCGACAAGACCTGTGGCGACGGTCTCACCCCGCGGGCGGTGGCCGAGCTGGAGCATCTCGGCCTGGGTGAGTGGGTCCGCACGCATACGGTCAACCGCGGGCTGCGGATGTGCGGTTTCGGCGCCGAGACGCTGCTGGACTGGCCGGACGGTTCGTTCCCGCGCTACGGCAGCGCGGTCGCTCGCACCGAACTCGACGACAAGTTGCGCGAGACGGCGGTCCGGTCCGGGGCCCGGATGGTCGACGGCGCCCGGGTGACCGAGGTCGCCCGCGACGGCGACCGGGTCACCGGCGTCACGGTGCAGGCCGACGACGTGACCCGGCCGGTGAGCTGCCGCACACTGGTCGTCGCCGACGGGGTGCGGTCGCCGGTGGGCAAGTTGCTCGGCCGCACCTGGCATCGGAAGTACGCCTACGGCGTGGCCGCGCGGGCGTACATCGACTCGGGCCGCAGCGACGACGAGTGGATCACCTCACACCTGGAACTGCGCGATGCCGAGGGCGATCTGGTGCCCGGCTACGGCTGGGTGTTCCCGTTGGGCAACGGCCGGGTCAACATCGGCGTCGGCTCCCTGGCGACCGCGGCCCGGCCCTCGCACATCGCGCTGAAACCGCTGTTGCAGCACTATGTCTCGCAACGCCGGTCGGAGTGGCAGTTCGAGGGCGAGGCGCGCGAGGTCGCCTCGGCGCTGTTGCCGATGGGCGGGGCGGTGTCGACCGTCGCCGGGCGCAACTGGGCGCTGGTCGGCGATGCGGCCGGCTGTGTGAACCCGCTCAACGGTGAGGGCATCGACTACGGGCTCGAGGGCGGCCACATGCTCTCCGAACTGCTGGACGAGCCGGACCTGACCCGGGTGTGGCCGCAGACGCTGCGGGCGCGGTACGGCCGCACCTTCTCGGTGGCCCGGCGGCTGGCGGCGCTGGCCACCCACCCGCGCGCGGTCCCGGTCGGCGGGCCGCCGGTCATGCGCTCGAAGTTGTTGCAGCGCACCGCCGTTCGGGTGATGGGCAATCTGGTCACCGACGAGGACGCCGATCTCACCGCCCGCGCCTGGCGGACGGCCGGGCGGGTATCGATGCGATTCGACGGGTTACCGCCGTTCGCCTAGCGGACGATCAGAGCCATGGGTACCGAGCCACCCCGCGACCTGCTCCCCCAACTGCGCCGGGCGCGCGACCTGGCCGATCGGAACTATGCCGACGCGCTGGATCTGGCGGGCCTGGCCGCGGCGGCGGGGGTTTCGAAGTTCCACTTTCTGCGCTGTTTCGCGGCGGTGTACGGGCGCACGCCGGCGGCGTATCTGGCCGAGCGGCGCATCGAGCGGGCCCAGGATCTGTTGCGCGCGACCAACATCACGGTCACCGAGGCGTGCATGCTGGTCGGATATTCCAGCCTGGGGTCGTTCAGCCGCAAGTTCACCGAGTTGGTGGGCATGTCGCCGTCGGCGTATCAGGCGAAGTTCTCCGCCGAGGGCGCGCCGCGCATCCCGGGTTGTTTCGTCTTCATGCACGGGCTGTCGGACCGCAAACCGCCACCCGGGTGACGATCGGGCCGTGGCTCGGTGAAGACCGCAATTTCGGAGAAGCGGGCGGGACCTCGGTCGGCCTAGCGTGAACCCATGGCAATCATCAGCAATGTGTCCCTGGTCACCGTCTACGTGACCGATCAGACCGCCGCGAAGCAGTGGTACATCGACAAGCTCGACTTCGTGGAGACCTCCGACGTGACCATGGGCGAGGGTGGATTCCGCTGGGTCACCGTCGCGCAGCCCGACCATCCGGAGCTGGAGGTGACGCTGATGCTGCCCGGCCCGCCGCTGGACGAGGGTATGGCCACCGCGGTGAGCCGCGCGCTGGCCGGCGGCACCATGGGCGGACTCGGCCTGCGCACCGAGGACTGCCACAAGGCCTACGAGGAACTGACCGCCAAGGGCGTGGAATTCGTGCAGCCGCCCTCGGAGCGACCGTACGGTGTCGAGGCCGTGGCGCGCGACAACTCCGGGAACTGGCTGGTGCTGGTGGAACGCCGCGAATTCGACCCGTCGAACGGTGAGTGGGCCACCCCCGAGGGTGATTGATCCGGATATGCCACCGGCCCGCGCCGGAGGGATGCGGCGGGGGCCGGTCGGTATCTCCTACGAGTCATACGGCGACCAGCGGCGAGCGGGCTCAGGCCGTCGCGGCGGCCTCGAGCTGTTGTTCGGCGAATTTCCGCTCGCTGTCGAGCACCCGGTGCAGCAACTGCTCGGCCAACGGCTCGATCATCCCGCCGACCAGCGGCACCTTGACGGCCACGAGGCCGGTCACCTCGATCTCGGATCCGGTGGCGGTGGCCCGCAGCACGTAGGTGCCGTCCATCTCGGTGGTGATGCCCTTGGTGGCGCCGGTGAAGGTGCCGCTCGCGGTCCCGCCGGTCAGCGGTCCCCAGTTGTCGACACGTTCGAGCACGAGCTCCGTATCGATCACCCGCTTCACGACCGACGGGATCTTGTCCGGCCGGGCGCGCTCGGTCATGTGGATCCGGACGGTGCCGGGTCCCTCCGGCCGGGAGACGTCGACGGTCGCGGTCGGGGCGGCCGCGAATCTCGTCCGCCACAATTCTTCGCTGAGGATCGCCCGGTGCAGCTGTTCGACCGGGACGCGGTAAGACACGGTGAAGCAGAATTTTCGGGACATGGCCGCACACGCTATCGGAGCGATGGAATAGCCTTGTGCAGTGTCGGAAACCAGCCAGTCTGATGATCAACGGCCGTCCGGCCCGACGCGTCTGCGCCGGACCCGGATCGGGGTTCTGGTCGCCGCGGTCACGGTGAGCGTGCTGGCGGTGCTGCTGGTGCTGGCGGCCTGGCGCGACGATTATCTGATCAGTTCCGACAAGGGTGTCACCAGTGGCGAGGTGCTGTCGGCGGGCCGGCTGCGATCGGCGGTCACCTATGTCACCCCCGACGGCGTCACCCACAATCCCAAGACCGGGGTGCTGTACCCCACCCGGCTCACCGCCGGTGAACGCATCAATGTCGAGTACAGCAAGAAGGATCCCGAACTGGTCCGGGTCGCCGGGCGCGATGCCCGGGTGGCGATCATCCCGGCCCTGTCGGTGATCGTGGTCTGCTGGGTGGTGGCACTGCCGTTGTTGTTCGTGTTGCGCCGGTTCGCGCGACGCCGCGATCCCGCCTCCCGGCTGCCGATGCGCCGGCCCGCCGAGGCGGCGGCTTGATCCACCACGATGGCGGCAGCCTGAACGCCGATCGGGGCGGCAGCCTGATCGGCCACTGTGGCGGCAGCCTGATCGCCGACCGCGGTGGCAGCCCGTCGACGGCGGAATTGTTCGCCGATTTTTCGCGTAGGCGTCACGTCGTGGTGACGTACGGGCGTGTCTGGTTGATCACACTCGAAGCGTGCGCGTAGCCATCGTTGCGGAGTCGTTCCTGCCCAACATGAACGGTGTCGTGAACTCCGTCTTGCAGGTCCTGGATCATCTGGATCGCAACGGGCACGATGCCCTGGTGATCGCACCGGACAGCCTGCGCGGCCGGCCCCCGGCGCCGCGCGAGCACGGGCGGTTCCCGGTGATCCGGGTGCCCGCGGTGATGGTGCCGAAGATCAGTTCCCTGCCGGTGGGTCTCCCCCAGCCGGTGATCACCTCGGCGATCGACGAGTTCGACGCCGACGTGGTGCACCTGGCCTCCCCCTTCCTGCTCGGCGCCGGCGGCGTCGCGGCCGCGCTGCGGCTGGATCTGCCGGCCGTCGCGATCTATCAGACCGATGTGGCGGGCTTCGCCCAGAGTTACGGACTCGGCGCGGCGCGGCGGGCGGCCTGGGCCTGGACCCGGCGCATCCACGTGCGCGCGGCCCGCACGCTCGCCCCGTCCTCGGCGGCGGTGGAGGATCTCGAGCGGCACGGCATCCCGCGGGTGCACCGCTGGGCGCGCGGCGTCGACATCGCACGTTTCAATCCGGCGGCCCGCTCGGAGGAGTTGCGCACCGCCTGGTCGGCCGGGGACAAGCTGGTGGTCGGCTTCGTCGGCCGGCTGGCGCCGGAGAAGCATGTGGAGCGGCTCGCGGTACTCGCCGACGATCCGGATGTGCAGTTGGTCATCGTGGGCGACGGCCCGCAGCGGGCCCGGCTGGCCGAGCTGATGCCGTCGGCGATCTTCACCGGGGAACTGGGCGGCACGGACCTGGCGGCCGCCTACGCGAGCCTGGACGTGATGGTGCACGCGGGCGAACATGAAACGTTCTGTCAGGGTGTGCAGGAGGCGCTCGCCTCGGGCATCCCGGTGATCGGCCCGGATGCCGGCGGCCCGCGCGATCTGATCGCACACTGCCGCAACGGTTATCTGTTGCCGGTGGATCGTTTCACCGAACTGCTGCCCAGCGCGGTCGCGGCGTTGCGCGATCCGGAGTTGCGCATCCGATTCGCCGCGGCGGCACGGAAATCCGTTCTGCACCGGACCTGGCCCGCGATCTGCACCGAACTGGTCGGCCACTACACCGAGGTGATCGGCGGGGCCCACGCCGGGTTATCGCAGAGCGCCTAGCGGCGTTGCCGCAGAGCGTGCCGCGGGCCGTTCGGCCGGTCCGCGCGCCTTCGAGCGAATGCTCGGCTACGGGGCGTCGAGATGGCGTACGACGCCGTCCGGCACATGCTGAGCGCCGCCGGTGTCCACCAGGATCCGCGGCTGACCGCCCAGTTCCGAGCCGAAGCCGGCGCCCGGACCGTGTCCGGGGGACATCGGATTCGGATCGTGCTCGAACGAGGTGTGGCAGAACTGGATGGAAATGTCGACGAAGCTGCACATCCCGGTTCCGGCCGAAGACACCCCCGCAGTGACCACGGATCCCGCGATGAACGCGGCCGACAGTGCGGCGAGCGCGTAATTCCTCCGCATGATGAGAACTCCTCCCATCGGGCAAATCTTCAGCGTCTTGTGAACAGCGGTGTGGCACAGCGGAAACTTCCCGATCCGGGGAGATGAACCCGAACCGTGACTGCGCGCGGCACCCGGTGCCCGGACCGGACGGCTGTCAGCGCGCTGTCGGTGCGCTGTCGGCGGTGGACGGAAATGTCATGGGCGCAGCGGGCACTCACCACCGACACCGGGTGCCGCGCTTCCCGTCGAAAGGAACCGTCGATGTCCACACCCGCCGTATCCGCCACCGCACTGCCCGAATTCGTCGCCGCCACCGCCACCCGTCTCGGCATTCCCGGCGCCGCGGTCGGGGTGTGGGCCGACGGTCGTGAAACGTTCGCATGCCACGGCGTGACCAGCGTCGAGAATCCGCTACCGGTCGACCCGCACACCCTCTTCACGCTCGGATCGGTCAGCAAGACCTTCACCGCCACCGTCGTCATGCATCTGGTCACCGCGGGGCTGATCGAACTGGACGCGCCCGTGCGGCGATACGTGCCGGAACTGATACTCGCCGACGAGCGGGCGGCCGCCGAGATGACGGTGCGGAATCTGCTGAACCACACCGCGGGCCTCGGTATCCGGCTGATCGTGGAGACCGGCGACGGTGACGACGCCCTGGCGGCCTATGTGGGCCGCATGCGCGAACTGGAGATGATCGGCGCGGTCGGCGATCGCGCCTCCTACAGCCAGGCCGGCTACAACCTGCTGGGCCGGATCGTCGAGAAGGTCACCGGCGGAACCTTCGAACAGACCGTCACCGATCTCGCGCTCGAACCGCTCGGCCTGCGCGACACCTGCTACCGCCCGGCCGAGGCCATGGTGAAACGCTTTGCGGTGGGCCACAATCCGGACGGCAACGGCGGTGTGGTGGTGGCCCGGCAGTGGAAGGACACCCGCGGCAACAATCCCGGCGGCGGCATCGCCTCCACGGTGACCGACCAATTGCGCTGGGCGCGGCTGCATCTCGGCGACCTCGACGACGCCGCCGCGCGGGGCGTGCTGCCCCTCGAGGTCCGGCGGCGCATGCAGCAGCCGACCGTGGCACTGCGCGGCAGCTCACTCGGCGACGCGTTCGGGCTGTGCTGGTTCCTGCGCGCGGTCGGATCCGAGGGCGTCCACACCGTCGGGCACGGCGGCTCGGGCAACGGCCAATTCGCGGATCTGCTCCTGGTGCCGGAGCGCAACTTCGCCGTGACGGTGATGTGCAGCGGACCGGACGGGGTCGCGTTCACCCGAGCGGTGACCCGATGGGCACTGGAGCACTACCTCGGTGTGGTGGACCGTGATCCGGAGCCGATCCCGTTCGACGGTGACCGGGCCCGGGAACTGGTGGGCCACTACGCGACCGAGGTGATGACCCTGACCGTGCGCACCACCGCGGACGGGATGGCGCTGGAGACCCGGTTGAAGCCGGAGATCCGAGCCACCTCGAAAACGGAACTGCCCGCGGACTATCCGCCGTTCGACTTCGGACTGCTGCCGGGCGACGGGGACGACTACATCGTCACCGGTGGCGCGTTCACCGGGCAGCGCGGATTCTTCACCCGGGACTCGGCGGGAACGGTGGTCGGAATCGACTTGGCCGGAAGGCTTTTCACCCGAGTAGCCGACTGACCACGCGATCGGCCGCTCGCGATGGCAGCGCCGGTGGATGCCGGGGTCCGTAGGAGTCAGTGTTCGGACGGGACGGGAGTGGGATCGGTGAGCAGGCGTACCGCGTCGGCGCGGGGCAGTTCGGCCCCGCGCCGGACGTGTGCGGTGAAGGTCTCGTGGCCCAGGCGGTCGGCGAGACGGGTTGCGAGGGAGCGGATTTCCGGGTCGCCGGAATCCGGGACACCTCGAATCGATTGGGCGGCACCGAGGGTCTCGGCGGCGAGAGCGGGAGCGTCCTCCAGGTCGTGTAGGTGGGCCAGTACCCGGGCGTGGTCGGCCAGCGCCGCGGTTCCGCGCGCGGCCGCACCACGAGCGGCCGCGGCGAGTAGTTCCCGGGCCGGGGCGAGCGTGCCGGCGGTCACCCGTACCGCGAGGCGGGCTCCCGCGACGAGGTCGGCGGCGATCGGTTCGGGATAGGGCAGGCGGTGCGGTCGCTGGGCCAGCGTCGTGAGCAATGCCTCGGCGCGGTCGAATTCACCTGCGCGACGGTGCAATTCGGCACGGCTCAGCCGCAGTAGCGCGGCCGTGCGAGTGAGGCCGTGTGTCGCCGCGCGGCGGTCGGCGACGTCGAGATCGCGCGCCGCGGCGGCGAGATCGCCCGTGCGCATCCGGGTTTCGGCCAGGGCGGCCCAGGCTTCGGCGGTATCGTCCTCGAGTCCGAGTTCGGTCCCGGCGGCGACCGCGTGCTCGAAGGCCGTGACGGCCGCGTCGTGCTCTCCGCGCAACGCGTGCTCGCGGCCGACGGCCAGCCAGGCCATGCCCAGGCCCCAGCGGTCGCCCGCCTGGTCGAATTCGCGGACGGCCGCTCGCGCGCCGGACCGGTCGCCGCTGCCGCGCTCGACGGCGGCCAGATGCCGGGAGAGGTGCGCGCTGCCACGCACCCACGGGTCCGCGGCGGCCAGGGCCTCGATGCGGACCCGTTCGCCGGTCTCGGTGTCGCCGACGCGGAATGCCAGCAGCGGCAACCACAACGGCAGTGCGGGGTGGTATTCCGTTGCCCCGGTGCGGAGACAGTCGCCGAGGAGTGCGCGGATCGCATCGGCGGCCGGTGCGGTTTCGGCCAGTCCGCTCGTCATCGAGTGCACGACGCGCAGCGCGGCCCGGGTGCGATCCGGCAACGGCAGGTTCAGGACGGCGGTGAGGTAGGTGTCGAATCCGGCGCTCATCCCGCGCAGGCCCCAGTACCAGAACAGCGCCGTGACGAATTCGGCGGCGCGGCTCGCGTCGCCGGTGTCCAGGGCGGTGCGCAGCGCGAATTCCAGATTCGCGTGCTCGGCATCGAAAACCGCCATCGCGGTGCACTGTTCGCGGGTGCGCAGGCGAGGCTCGTTCCGGCAAGCCGAGGCGAGGAAGTGATCCGCGAAGCGTCCGGCCGCCACTCCGGTCGCGTCGAATTGTGTTGCCGCATAGGCGCGGATCGTCTCGGACATCCGGTAGCGCGGCGGGTCGCCCGACGGTACCGGCAGCAGCGACTTCTCGACCAGGCCGTCGAGCAGGTACGGCAGGTCCGCCGCCGGCAGCGACTCGTCCACGCAGATCGCCTGCGCCGCTTCGACGGTCGCGCCGCCACGGAACAGCGAGAGACGTCCGGCCAGCACTCGTTCCGGTCCGGTGAGCAGATCCCAGCTCCATTCGACCAGCGCCAGGAGGGTGCGTTGGCGCGGCAGTGCGGCCCGGCTACCGGATCCCAGGAAGCGGAACCGGTCGTCGAGGCGAGCGGAGATCTGCTCGACGGACATCGAACGCAGCTTGGCGGCGGCCATTTCCAGCGCCAGCGGCAGTCCGTCGAGGCGGCGGCAGATCTCCGCGACCGGTTCGGCGGTGCGCTCGTCGAGCGCGAAATCCGGCCGGGCCGCGCGCGCCCGGTCCAGGAACAGCCGTACCGCCGCCGATTCCGCGATGCCGGGGAGATCCGCATCCGGTGCGGGCACGTCGAGCGAGTCCAGATGGCACAGCGCCTCACCGGTCACCGCGAGCGGCTCGCGACTGGTGGCCAGGATCGTCAGCTGCGGCAGCCGCTCGAGCAGCCGGGCGGCCGGTGCCGCGACGGCGTCGAGGACATGTTCGCAGTTGTCCAGGATCAGCAGCGCCGCACCGACATCCAGCAGGCCGAGCAGCCGATCCGGCGGCGATCCGGCGGCCAGCGCACCGGCGATCGCGTCGGCCAGCGGATCCGGCGCGCCGGATTCGGCCAGCGATACGAAGTGCACCCGGACCTCCGGCATACTCGTCGCGGCCTGTAGCGCCAGCCGGGTCTTGCCGGCGCCGCCGGGGCCCACGACGGTGACCAGTCGCGATGTGGCGCACAGTCGTTGCACCTCGCGCAGTTCCCGCTCCCGCCCGATGAACGGGGTGAGCGGAACGGGAAGGGCCGCAATCGGTTCCGGCGATGGTGCCGGCCGCCGCACCTCACCGCGCAGCACCGCCAGGTGGGCCTCGCGCAGTCCCGGCGACGGGTCGATCCCCAACTCGTCGTCGAGCCGCGCGCGGATCTCGTCGAAGGCGGCCAAGGCGTCGGCCTGCCGCCCGATCGCCGCCAGCGCCCGGATCCGCAGCGCGGCAAGCCGTTCGCTCAGCGGCCGCGCGGCCGCCGCCGTCTCCAGCGCGGGCAGGATCTCGGCATGTCGCCCGAGCCGTAATTCGGCGTCGAGACGATCCTCCTCGGCCGCCGTTCGCAGCTCCTCGAGCCGGATCGCGGCCGCACGGGCGAAGGGGGCGTCCAGCACATCTCCCAGCGCCGGACCGCGCCACAACCCGAGCGCTCGCCCGAACGTGGCCGCCGCGGGTGCGGCCCGTTCGCCGGCCAGCTCCCGCCGCCCCTGCCGCACCAGCTCCTCGAACCGATCCGCGTCGACCTCGACCTCCGCCAGCCGATAACCCCCGGCCACGAGTTCGACCGCGCCCGCCGCGCGCAGCGCCCGCCGCAGCCGGGACACCAGCGCCTGCAACGCCCCGGCCGCGGCGGCCGGCGGGTGCTCACCCCACAGCCCGTCGATCAGCGCCTCCGGCGGCACCGGCCGCCCACCCGCCAACGCCAACCGCGCCAACAGCATTCGCACCCGGTCACCACCGATGACCAGCGGCGTCCCGTCCGCATCGTCGACCCGCACCGGTCCCAGCACACTCACCCGCACCGCACGAGTGTTCCAACTCCGCCACCGGTTCCGCCAGACCCACCGGGCCGGCTCGGATCGCCGCACCGGCACGGTCTCGCCCGGCCGGGCTACCAGCATCCCGATCGGGTGCTGTCGGCGGCGATGATCTCCCAGGGCTGGGTGAGCGGGAGGCGGCGGCGGCCGCATTCGACCTCGGTCACCAGATCCTGGTAGGCGTCGGTGAGTTCGGCCAGGACGGTCCAGGCCGAGTGGACCGACAGGTCGGCGCCGCTGGCGGACAACAGGAGCTGGCAGGCCCAGGCGTGGGTCCGGGTCATCCGGTCCACGACGGAACCCAGGGATTCGGTGTGCAGGTACGCGGCGGGGCGCTGGCGGTGTTCCAGCGCCACCCAGTGATCGATCTCGCGCACCAGAGTGCCTCGGGCGCAGTCTATTCCGCGCAGATCGACCGGGTCGGCGGCGAGCCGGTCGCGATGCAGGGCGGACAACCGGGCGATCGCGGGGAGGATCGGATGGGCGAGGTCGGCGTTGCCGCAGCAGGCGGCGATGACCATGTTCTTGGTCGGCAGGCGCATCGTCACCACCCCGCCGCGGCGGTGCGGGCCCAGGTCTGGGGCGGGCAGACGGTCACCAGATCGAAGTCGTCGCAGACGAGTTCGGGGCGGTTGTCCACGTGCGCGAGGTCGAAGACGACGATGACCGGGACGTCGAGGCCGGCCGCGAGACCGAGGGCGTAACCGATCGGATCGGCGTGGTCGATCGGAGGCCGCACCGTATACAGCAGGCGAAAACCGTTGCGCCAGGCATATCTCTGAATCTCGCGAGCGTGCCGCTCGGTGTTCGGACCGGATATGTCGGTGCGGACGAATCCGACCACGGGCTGCCGCGGCGGGGTGGCGCGGGTAGCCGGCGATGGGGTTAGCGGATTCATTGCGGTGGCAAGAGTCATTATTCGAAATCCCCCGTTCTGAATATTCGGCGTCGAAGTGTTCGGTGGCCGGTGGGCGACGGACTCCGACACGAGAAGACTTTGGAGAAAACCCTTGGCTCGCAGCCGAAGTTGTCGTACATTCCGTGGCAGAGGGTGTTTCGAGGCCCCGAACCTGCAGCACCACCCGGCCGCCGGTACCAAGCAGACCACGGCCGGGACGAAAAGACCAGTGGAATTGGAAAATAGGTGGAAGTCGTGCGAAACCCCAGGATGTCACTCGATTTGCTGCAGCTAGGGAATGGATATTTATATTGCGGTGAGCCAATTTTCGAATATTCACTTTCCAGGGGGCACCATGGGTACCAAGAGGGACGAGATTCCTACGTCGACGCTGCCCAGGCGGCAGCTGGGACGTTTTCTGCGCGATGCGCGAACGGCCGCCGGACTGACCATCGTCCGGGCTTCCGGCCTCACCGATCTGAGTCCCGCAGGGCTGCAACGGATCGAGTCCGGGCGCGTGCAGAAAGTCCGTAAGCAGGACGTTCGCGCCCTGTGCGAGCTCTACCACATCGGCGCGCGCGACACCCGGCGAGCGGTCACCCTCGCCGAACAGGCGCGGGAGCGGAGCTGGTATCACGATTTCGGCAATCTCTTCGACGAGACCTTCGGCCTGTATCTCGATCTGGAATCCGCTGCGCAACAGATGATCTGCTACAACGAACACATTCCCGGCCTGCTGCAGACCGACGACTACGCCGAGGCCATGATCGGCGCCTGTCACGATCGGGTTCCCGAGGAGGAACTCGAACAGCGCCTGGAATTACGACTGAAACGGCAGAGCCTGCTCACCCGGAAGAAACTGCCGCTGATCCTCGATGTACTGCTGCACGAATCGGCGCTGTACCGCCTGGTGGGCGGCGCCGATCTGATGGCCGCCCAGCTGCGGCATCTCGACAAGTTCGCCGCGCTGCCGAACGTCACGCTGCGCGTGCATCCGTACCGGGCGGGTCTGACGTGGGGAATCCTGCACGGCCCGTTCGTGATCCTGAGCTTTCGTCCCGACCCGAAAGGAGGTTCATCGGAACCATCGATCGTGTACCGCGAAGGTGCACCCAGTAGCGACATCTACATCGAGCGACCGGATGAGGTGGATCGCTACACCGAGCTGTCCGCGGCCATCCGCGCGATGGCTCTCACGGAATCCGAAACACGAGACCTGCTCCGGCAGGTAGCAAAGGAATACGATCATGAGCACTGATATCTCGAACTCGTCCTGGTTCAAGAGCTCGTTCAGCGAGACCACCCACTGCGTGGAGGTCTCGTGGCTGCCGGAAGGCGGTGTGGGCGTGCGGGATTCGAAGAACCCGAGCGGTCCGGCGCTGACCTTCTCCGGCGCCGAGTGGACGGCCTTCACCGCCGGGGTGAAGGCCGAGGAGTTCGACCGCACGGCGTGATGCCGGCGGCTCGATAACGAAAAAAGCGGTTCCGCCCCGACTCAACCGGGGCGGAGCCGCCCGTTCACGGTACCCGGGGCCCGCGACGACCCGATCGCGGTCCCCGGGTATCCGGTCGTGCGGTCAGTTGCGCACGGCCAGCACCACCGCCGCGACCACGACGGCGAGGACGATCGCGGCGATGCCGTAGACCAGGCGGCGGATCCGCAGGATCGGGAGGGCCTGATCGAGTGCGAGACGGCCGGGCCCGGTCAGCGCCAGGGCGACGGCGGCGGCCAGCAGGGCCAGCTCGTATTCGTAGCCCCGCGGGGCGAAGAAGCCGTGTTTGGTGGCCATCGCGTTGATCATCACGCCGATCACCGCGGCCGCCGCGAGCGGGGTCAGGAGGCCGAGGATCAGGCCGAGCCCGCCGAGCGCCTCGCTGAGGCCCGCGATCACCGCCATGGTCTTCCCGGCCGGATAGCCCTGGGCGGTGAAGTACCGGGCGGTGGCGGACAGGCCGTTGCCGTGGAACCAGCCGAACAATTTCTGCGCACCGTGTGCGGCCATGATCACGCCGATCACCACGCGCAGCACCAGGAGGCCGAGATCGGTGGCGAGCAGACCGGGCGCCGGGGCCACGGCGTATTCCGGCGGTACGGGCGAGGCGGTAGCCGACATGTTGCCGTCCTTTCGCGACGCGCGGCTGACGCCGCCTGACAGGGGGTCAGACTAGACGCGAAAATCGGCGTTCGAGCCGATCGGGAACGGTCCGATACGAATTCTTTGCCAGTAATTCGCTGTACCGGCCGAAGCGGGATCAGTACACGTCGCGGAGATACCGCTTCTCGGCGGCGAGTTGCTTCTTGAAGGCCAGCGCGCCGTCCTCGTCGAGTTTGCCGTGCACGCGGGCGAGGGTCAGCAGGGCGTCGTCGACATCCTTGGCCATCCGGGCGGCGTCACCGCAGACGTACAGATGACCGCCGTCGCGCAGCCACGACCACAGCTCCGCGCCGTGTTCGATCATCCGGTGCTGCACGTAGACCCGCTCGCGCTGATCCCGGGAGAACGCCAGATCCAGGCGGGTGAGGAAGCCGCTGCGGAACATATCCTCGAGCTCCGCGCGGTAATAGAAATTGTCGGCCGCGTGCTGGTCGCCGAAGAACAACCAGTTGCGGCCGCGGCAGCCCAGCGCCCGGCGCTCGTGCAGGAATCCGCGAAACGGGGCGATACCCGTCCCCGGCCCCACCATGATCATCGGGGCGTTCGGATCCAGCGGCGGCCGGAAATGCGGCGCGCGCTGGAGGAAGATCGGCACCGGCTCGGTGCCGCAGCGGTCGGCGAGGAAGGTCGAGCACACCCCGCCGCGCTGCGCGTACCGCACGACGCCGACGGTCAACTGCACCTCCGCCGGTGTCACCAGCGGACTGGACGAGATCGAATACTGGCGTGGCTGAAGCTTTTTCAGCACACCGAGCCAGTCCACCGGGTCGGCCTCCACCGGGAAGTCGCGCAGTACGTCGACCGCTTGTTTGTCCCAGAGGTAGTTGTCGAGTTCGTTGCGGTTGTCGCGGCGCAGCAGTTTCGCCAGCCGGGGACTCGGATTGCGGGCGGCGACGAAGGCCAGCAGATCGGATCCGGCCTTGGTGATGTCGTAGCGGGTCCGCAGCGCCTCGGCCAGCGTCACGGCCCGGCCGTCCGGGGTGACCGTCCGATCACCGTCCAATCCGGTGACCGCGAGCCATTCCGCCACCAGTTCCTCGCCGTTGGCGGGCCACACCCCGAGCGAATCGCCGACCTCGTAGCCGACACCCAGCCCACTCAGGTCGAATCCGAACTGCCGCACCTCTTTCGCCGCGCCGGGCCGGGACAGCAACTCGTTGCGCGCGAGCGGGGCGGGCACCGGCGCCTGCCGGGTGAAGGGTGCGGCCGGCGCCTTTCCGGGCCGGGTCCCGGTCGACGCGGCCGCAGTCGCCGCCGGTCCGGCCGCACTCGTCGATCCGCTCGTGCCCACCGTCGCCGCTGTCTGCCCGGCCGCATTCACCGGCCCAGCCACCGAGGGACCCGCCGTACCCACCAGCTGCCCCACAGGCTCGACCGCATTCACCGGCCCAGCCACGGGACCGGCCGTACCCACCAGTAGCGCCGTAGGCTCGGCCGCACTCGCCGTCGGCCCCAGCAATCCGGGCCTGCCCACAGCGGGTCCCGCCGCGGTCCCCGATGCGGCCGATCGAGGGTCTCCGGGCCCACCGGTGGGCCCGCCGAACGTCGCCAGTACCTCGGCGAGCCAGCGCTCGGACAGCTCCTCGTGGTCCGGCTCGCTGTCGACCCGCGGCAGCATCCGGGTGCCGCCGAGTTTCGCCAGGGTGTCGTCGATCCGGCGACCGTAGCCGCAGAAGTCGTCGTAGGACGAGTCGCCGAGGGCGAACACCGCGTAGCGCAGGCCGGTGAGCCGAATGACGCTGTCGCGCAGGCTGTCCCAGAAAGCCGCGCCGTTGTCCGGCGGGCCGCCGGTGCCGAAGGTGCTGGTGATCACCAGGGTGTCGCCCCCGAGCTGGGCCGGATCGCAGGAGTCCAGATCCGAAAGTTTCGGCAGGAAGCCGGATTCGGCGAGGGTTGTGGTGACGGTCGCCGCGAGTTCCTCGGCGGTACCGGTCTGCGAGGCCCACAACACGGTGATCGGACGCTCCGGCGGGGCTTCGGGAGCCGCCTCCGCCATCACGGCGGGCTCGGGTTCCGAGGCGGCGGCCCGCGAGTACATCCCGGCGAGCAAACCGTTCATCCAGACTCGGCGCGACGGCGACAGCGGCGCCGATTCCGGCAGTACCGGCTGCCCCTGCACCGGAATCTCGTGCAGCGCGGCCAGATAACCGGACAGGTAGACCCGTTCCAGCTCGGTGAACGTCGGCGCGATCGTGGTTTCCAGGCCGAGCGCGGCGGCCAGCGGATGGACCGCCGGTCGCGATCCCGCCGTGGCCGGACCGGCCCCCGGGCCCGCGGAGGCCGCGGCATACAGCGCGGCCGCCGGATCGACCGGCATCGCGGCCACCTTGCGCAATGCGACCGCGCAGACCTTGAATTCGGGTTGCAGCGAGTCCGGGTCGACCGCGTCGTTGGTGACCGCGTTCACGGTCAGGTACTCGCCGTGTTCGTCGTTCCAGTGGAAGGGGGCGAAGCAGTTGCCGGGCAGGACGCGGTCCTCGATCCGCACCGGCAGCACCGCTCGTCCACGGCGGGAGGCGATCTCGAGCTGATCGCCCGCCCGCACGCCGAGCCGTTCGGCGTCGGCGGGATGGATCTCGACGAACGGATCACCGGTCAGTTTGGTCAGTTTCGCGACCCGGCCGGTCTTGGTCATGGTGTGCCACTGATGTTGCAGCCGGCCGGTATTGAGCACGAACGGGTAGTCGTCGTCCGGCAGTTCGTCCGCCGGCAGGTGCGGGCGGGGATGGAACTGCGCGCGGCCGCTGGGGGTCGGGAACACCAGTCGCGGCCGATGTCCGGATTCGTCGACGAACGGTTCGCGGCTGCGGCCGTCGTTGAGGTAGCGAATCGGGTTGCGGCGCTGCGCCGGATCGGGGCACGGCCACTGCATCGGCCCCTCGCGCAGCGCGGCGTAGTCGATACCGCGCAGGTCGTAGCCGGTCCGGGGATTGCTGAAACCGCGGATCTCCGCGAAGATCTCGGCGCTGGAGGCGTAGTCGAAACCCGCGAAACCCATCGCGGTGGCGACCTGGGCGATCAGCAGCCAATCCGGCCGCGCCTCGCCCACCGGATCGGTGGAACGCCGCAACAGCGTCAGGGTGCGCTCCGAATTCACCATCACCGCATCGGATTCCGACCACAACGTGGCCGGCAGCAGCAGGTCCGCGTACGCGGTGGTGGCGGTCTCGGTGTAGACGTCCTGCACGATCACGAGTTCCGCCGCCTCCAGCCCGGCGATCACGTTGCGCCGATTGGCCACGGTCGCAACCGGATTGCTGCAGACGACCCAGCATGCCTTGATCTTCCCCGCGGCCAGCTCCCGGAACATCTCGATGGTGCCGGGCCCGGTCTCGTCGCGAATCGTGCCCGGCGCCAGGCCCCAGGCGGCCTCGGTGAAGGCCCGGTCCGCCGCGGACAGCACACTGCGCTGTCCGGGCAGCCCCGGTCCCATGTAGCCCATCTCCCGACCGCCCATGGCATTCGGCTGCCCGGTGAGCGAGAACGGGCCGCTGCCGGGCCGGCAGAGGGCGCCGGTGGCCAGATGCAGATTGCAGAGCGCGTTGGTGTTCCAGGTGCCATGCGTGGACTGGTTCAGGCCCATCGTCCACAGCGACATCCATTCCCCGGCCTCGCCGATCCACTGTGCGGCCGTGCGGATGTCGGCCTCGGCCAGGCCGGTGATCTCCGCGACCCGGTCCGGCGGGTAGTCGGCGAGGAATTCCGGCATCGCCGCCCAGCCGGTGGTGTGCTCGGCGATGAATTCCTCGTCCAGATGCCCGTTCTCGGCGAGCAGGTACAGCAGGCCGTTCAGCAGCGCCAGGTCGGTGCCCGGCGCGACCTGCAGGAAAAGGTCTGCGCGCGCGGCGGTTTCGGTGCGCCGGGGGTCGACCACGATCAGTTTCGCACCGGCGTTGAGCCGATCGACCATGCGCAGGAACAGGATCGGATGGCAGTCGGCCATATTCGCGCCGCTGACCAGGAATACGTCGGCGCGGTCGAGATCGTCGTAGGAGCCGGGCGGGCCGTCGGCGCCGAGCGACTGCTTGTAGCCGGTGCCCGCACTGGCCATGCACAGCCGGGAATTGGCCTCCAGGTGCACGGTCCGCAGGTGGCCCTTGGCGAGTTTGGTCGCCAGATACTGCGCCTCGATCGAGAGCTGCCCGGAGACGTAGAACGCGATCGCGTCCGGGCCGTGCTCGTCCAGTACGGCCCGCAGCCGGGCCGCGGCCTCGGCGATCGCGTCGTCGACGGGCACCGGCACCGCGGCCTGACCGCGGGCGTCCCGCCGGTGCGCGGTGGTCATCCGGCCGGGTGCGCGCATCAGCTCCGCGTGGGTGGCGCCCTTGGTGCACAGCCGGCCGGCGTTGACCGGATGCAGCCGGTCGCCGCGGACCTTGGCGATGACCGGGGCCCCGTCGGCGCCGGGCCGGGTCTCGACCGTGATGCCACAGCCGACGCCACAGTACGAACACGCCGTGCGGGTGGTGCTCGTGGGCTCGGGTGACTCCGACATGAGTCCGATCATCCCGAGTACCGATTGCGCCGAATTTACCCGACGTTATCGGCAGATGACGATGCGCCTCACGATCGCCGGCCGTGCCTGTGAGGTGTGACGAACACCACGAAAGACCTGGTCAACAGCCCTTGCGAGGGTGCCGCTCACTCGAATTTGTAGCCGCGGTGCAGCGCGACGATACCGCCGGTGAGATTGCGCCACTTCACCGCGGACCAGCCCGCGTCCGACAACCGCAGCGCCAGTTGCGGCTGATTCGGCCACGCCCGGATCGACTCGGCCAGATACACGTAGGCGTCCGGATTACTGGAGACCGCGCGGGCGATCCGGGGCAGCGCGCGCATCAGATATTCCATGTAGATCGTGCGGAAGCCCGGGATCACCGGCGTGGCGAACTCGCACACCACCACCCGGCCGCCGGGCTTGGTGACCCGCAGCATCTCCCGCAGCGCGAGTCCGGTGTCGGCCACGTTGCGCAGCCCGAAGGAGATGGTCACCGCGTCGAACACCTCGTCGGCGAACGGCAGCGCCATCGCGTCCCCGGCGACCATCGGCACCTGCCGCGACCGGCCCGCGGCCAGCATGCCCTGGGAGAAGTCGGTGGCGACGCACCAGGCGCCCGACTTGCGCAGCTCCGCGGTCGAGACCGCCGTGCCCGCCGCGAGATCCAGCACCCGCTCCCCGGGCCGCAACGCCAGTGCGGAGCGAGTCGCCCGCCGCCAGAACCGATCCCGGCCCCCGGAGAGCACGGTATTGGTGAGGTCGTACCGGCGCGCGACACCGTCGAACATCGACGCGACCTCTCGGGGCTGCTTGTCCAGCGAGGCTCGGAACGACTCAGTTTTCGCCACGACGAATCACCCTAGCGCGGGAATTCGCGACGGCCGCGTGCGGCGGAAAGCTCGAGCGCCGAATCCCGCACTTGCGTAACATAACCGTCTCAGTTTTAGATCACAGTCGCGGGCCGTCAAGTCGGCGGCTCGGGACATCTGTGAGGGTTGGGCGTTGCGACTCGGATTCGGCAGCCTGATGACTTTGGCGGCGACGGTTATTGCGGGAGTTCTGAGCGCGGGCGTTCCCGCCGGGGCCGACCCGGTCGACAGCCCCGGTGTGGTGGTTCCCGCCATCACCTCGCCGGACGGCTCCTATGTCGAGAAGGTCGAGGTGAAGGACAGCCGCAACGTCACCCTCTCGGTGCATTCCGCGGCGATGAACAAGACCTTCCCCGTGGATGTGCTGCGGCCGACCGACACCTCGTCGCCGCGCCCGTCGCTGTATCTGCTGAACGGGGCCGGCGGCGGCGTCGACGACGCCTCCTGGCAGCTGCGCACCGACGCGCTGCAGTTCCTGTCCGACAAGAACATCAACGTCGTGCAGGTCATCGGCGGCGCGTGGAGTTTCTACACGGACTGGATCGCGACCGATCCGGTGCTCGGGGTCAACAAGTGGCAGACCTACATCGGCGACGAGCTGCCCCCGCTGATCGACGCCGCGCTGGACACCAACAAGGTGAATGCCATTGCGGGCCTGTCGATGTCGGGCGTGCCGGTCCTGGATCTGGTGATCGCGCATCCGGGCCTGTTCCGCAGCGCGGCCGTCTACAGCGGCCTGACCCAGACCAGTGACCACGTCGGCCAGGACATGGTCAAGCTGACCGTGGAGACCTGGGGCGGCGGCGACACCCGCAACATGTGGGGCCCGACCGACAATCCGCTGTGGGTCGAGAACGATCCCTATGTGAACGCCGAGAAGCTGCGCGGCACCAACCTGTTCTTCTCCACCGGCAACGGCATCCCCGGCATCTACGACATGCCCGGCGGCAAGTTCCGCCTGGAGGCGCCCTCGGACACCCCGAAGGTGGTCGCGCTCGGCAGCGTGATCGAGGCCGGGGTGGAATGGGCCAACCAGAACATGCAGAAGAAGCTGGATTCGCTGCACATCCCGGCCACCTTCGTGTACCGCGACAGCGGCACCCACTCCTGGGGTTACTGGCAGGAGGATCTGCACACCTCGTGGCCCGTGCTGGCCACCGGCCTCGGCATCTGACCGAGCCCTCGCCGCACCCGGCCGGTGTACGCGCGAATGTGCGTGCACCGGCCGAACGGTACCGACTCGTGACCGGTGAAAACCGCTGGCAGCGAGGAGAATCGGGTGATGAAGGGCGATCGGGTGGAGATCGTCGTCGACACCGGCGGCGGTTCTAACACATACGAGGTGGCGGCCACGCGCGCGGGGCGGCGGGTCGAGGTGCGCATCGCGCGCGGCATCGTGGAGGTGGCGGAGATCACCCGCAGCGGTACGGCGGTGCGCACGGCCCGCTTCATGGCGGCTCGCACGCTGGCCCTGGTCGAATATCCGGCCGACGACGGACCGCTGCCCGGGGAATGAGGGGGTGCGGGAACCCGCGCGGGATCGCCGGCTGGTTGCCAGTCCCGGCCGGGGGGAGCATCCTCGAACTGATGGGCCGCACAAGCCCGTCCGGCCCGCGGAAAGGAGCCCCGATGACCGATCGCACTGTCGTTGCCGGCACGCTCGGCGAAGTCCCGGAAGCCGATCTGCTCGAACAGTCCGTCCCGGCCTATCCGGATGCCCCCGAGGAGGAGGGTGCACCGCTCGGAGCCCCGGACACCGGGACGGCGCCACGATCCCCGCTCCCGGACGCGCACGCGATCCGCGAGGCCGACGACGCGGATGTGCTCGAACAGTCCGTGGCCGTGCCGCTGGCGGACGATTACGACACCGAATCCGGCGGCGGCTACGAGGACCTGCCGGCCGACTACGCCGATACGGAATACTGACCCGCTCGATCCGGTACCCGTCCGCTCCGGCGGACGGGTACCGCCGTGCTCAGCCCTCGGTGATGCCCGCGCGGACCGTGGCGTGCAGTTCGCGCAGGCTGGACCGCTCGGTGGCGACCTCGAGCACCCGCATCCCGTGCGCGTGGCCGGTGAGCTCGGTGGCCAGCCGGGCGGGATCCACCTGGCGGTGCGGCACCCGGTAGGCCGCGCACAGCGCCGCCAGATCCATGCCGTGCGGGGTGCCGAACACCCGCTCGAAGACGCCGGCGTACTGCGGATCGCCCTGTTCGAGCAGTTCGAAGATGCCGCCGCCGTCGTCGTTGGCGACCACGATGGTCAGATCGGCCGGTCGCGGCTCGCCGGGTCCGATCAGCAGGCCCGAGGCATCGTGCAGGAAGGTCAGGTCGCCGATCAGCGCGATGGTCCGGCCGGGGTGACGCAGGGCCGCGCCGACGGCCGTCGAGACGGTGCCGTCGATACCCGCCACGCCGCGATTGGAGCGCACCACGACATCCGGCCGCGGGGCCGACACCAGGGCCGCGTCCCGGACCGGATTCGACGCGCCGAGCAGCAGCTGATCACCCGCGCGCAGCGCGTCCAGCACCACCGCGGCCACGTGCAGGCCGGTCGGTTTCGGATGCCGGGCCAGCTGTTCCCGCACCACGCGTTCGGCGGTGGCGTCCGCCGCGCGGCACTGCTCGAGCCATTCCGGCCGCGGGGTACCGTGCACCACCGCGCGGGTGCCGGTGGCGATCACGTTGCCGGAGACGTCGGGCCAGCGCGGGCCGGTGGTCAGCGCCAGCACCCGGACCTCCGGATCCGCGAGCAGTTTCGAGACCTGACGATGCAGTGTGGGGCGGCCGGTGATGATCGCCTGCTTCGGCCGCAGCAGCGGTAACGCGAGCGGATGCAGGGCCGGGCCCGATCGCGGCGCGGTCGGCTCGGCGACGGTCGGCAGGCCCGCGAGTTCGGGCCGCACGCCGCTGCCGTGGCCGGAGATCACCACGGTGTCCGGGCCGAGGTCCAGGTCCAGCGGCAGATCCAGGGCGGCGAAGCCGGTGGTGGTCCAGGCCGCGCCGTCGGGCCGGCCCGCCGGCATCCCCTCCGCCCGGCCGATCGCCGCGATATCGCCGGCCCAGGCGTCGGGCACCAGCGGCTCGCGCAGCGGGATGTCGAAGTGCACCGGACCGGCGTTACCCGAACGCGCGCCGCTGGCCTGGGACAGCACCCGGCACACGGCCGACCGCCACACGCTGTTCTGCTGCCGGTAGCCCTCCTCGGGCTCGGCCAGGCCCAGGCTGATCGCCGCGCGCACCTGGTTGCCGAAGAAGCCGAACTGCTCGACGGTCTGATTGGCCCCGGTACCGAGCATCTCGTAGGGACGGTTGGCGCTGAGCACCACCAGCGGCTGCCGGGCGTAGTTGGCCTCCAGGACGGCCGGTCCGAGATTGGCGACGGCGGTACCGGAGGTCATCACCACCGGTACCGGGCGGCCGTCCGCGATGGCCAGACCGAGGGCCAGGAACCCGGCGGTGCGCTCGTCGACGCGCATGTGCAGCCGGAGCCGTCCGGCGGCATCGGCGGCCTGGAGCGCGAAGGCCAGCGGCGCATTGCGCGATCCCGGGCACAGCACGACGTCCCGCACGCCCCCGCGCGCCAGCTCGTCGACGATGACCTGAGCCTGGGCAGTCGAGGGATTCACGTAATAGAGCCTTGCAGACCGCGGGCCGTCCCGGGGCGTCGACCCGATCACACCGGCCTGTAGTTAGGCTTGCTAACCTTGTTGACGAGGTGCGGGACCGAGCACTCGGCCGGCTCGCCGCGGCACACACGGCCGGCTCGCCGTCCAAGGGATGCGCGAGACGTGTGCACGCGCACGCCCGCTGAACGACGAGCCCCGGATGCCGCGAGAACGCCGCGGCGGCGATTCCCGCGACGAGAGGACAGCCGCGAAATACTAGGCGGCGTGCCGCTGGATCAGAGCACCCAGCCGCGGAAGCGCCTCGACGACATTCTTCTTCGCCGAGGAGCGCAGGGCCGAGTAGGCCTTCTTCAGGGCCGGACGATCGGACTTGTCGGCGCGGGAGTCGGTCACGGCGAGCAGCGACTCGGCGACCTGGTCCTGCTTGGAGACCAGCAGATCCGCGAAGCTGCCGGAGCCGGCGGCGGTCTGGTACTCGGCCCAATACGGCTCGAGCTGCTCGACGAACTTCGGTGCGAACGACTCCAGCGCGTCCGCGACGATCGTCGGGCTGACCTTCTTGATCGCGGCGTAGCCACCCTTGACAGCGAGTCCGGACGCGCCTCCCTTGTCCGACACCTCCGCGTTGAGCACCTCCTGTGCATCTGCCAGGAAGGCGGAGCGCTTGGCGTCATCCAGCAGGGATTCAGACAGTGCTGCAACCACTTTCAGGTTCCTCCGGTTCAAATTTTCGATGAGCGAGCGCAGGCAACTATACGCACCGGACGAACCAGACACACGGCTACGACCCGGCTACGGTTGCCACGGAAGCAATTCCACCATGAGCCCTTCGCAATCGGCCAGCACAGTGCCGGATTCGTCCCGCAGGGTCGCACTCACGAAGGTCTTGCGGCCCTCCACCCGATCGACGGTGCCGGCGACCTCCAGCGGCGTGTACAGCGGCGTGATCTTGCGGTAGTCGACATGCAGGAATGCGGTGCGGCTGATCGGGCGGCCGGCGTAGTGCACCAGGAAGCCGAAGAGGTCGTCGAACAGCAGCGGCAGCACGCCGCCGTGCACCGCGCCGTTGCCGCCGAGGTGATAGCGGCGGAATTCCCCCCGCATCCGCACACCGGCCGGCCCGGCGGTCACCACGGTCCACGGCGGCATCAGCAGGCTGCCGCGGCCGGGTAGCTCCGGCACGCGGCCGGCCGGGCCCTGCAGCTCCGGCGCGCGGTACAGCTCGAGCAGATCGATCAATTCCCGGGCCTTGGCCCGCGCCTGCCCGAACACCTCGTCGGGTGCGTCGGCGGACACCGCCAGATCCTGCAGGGTGCGCATGGCCTCGACGAACGGGCCGAAATTCGGGCCGGGTTGCGCATGGACGACCTTCGGGAATCCGCCGTGCCGTTCGTATCGATCCGGGCCGGCCACCCCAGTTTCTGTAACAGGTTCTACACGTTCGCTCATACTTGCACGTTATCCCCGCTTCTTACGGCGTCAACAGGACAGTCCGGAAAGATCGGAACATCACACCCGAGGCGGCGCACGAACCGCGGTGGGCGAGCGGCAGAATGGGCCGGGTGTTCAATCCGAAGCTGTGGGAGCCCGTCGCGGGATTCGAGGACCTGACCGACATCACCTATCACCGGCACATCGAGCAGGGCACCGTGCGGGTCGCCTTCGATCGGCCGGAGGTGCGCAACGCGTTCCGGCCGCATACGGTCGACGAGTTGTACCGCGCACTGGATCACGCCCGGATGACCTCCGATGTCGGCGCGGTACTGCTCACCGGCAACGGTCCCAGCCCCAAGGACGGCGGCTGGGCGTTCTGCTCCGGCGGTGACCAGCGCATCCGCGGCCGCAGCGGCTACCAGTACGCCAGCGGGGAGACCGCCGAGACCGTCGACAAGGCCCGGTCCGGGCGGCTGCACATCCTCGAGGTGCAGCGGCTGATCCGGTTCATGCCGAAGGTGGTCATCGCGCTGGTGAACGGCTGGGCCGCCGGCGGCGGGCACAGCCTGCACGTGGTCTGCGACCTCACCCTGGCCAGCCGTGAGCACGCCCGCTTCAAGCAGACCGACGCCGATGTGGGCAGTTTCGACGGCGGTTACGGCAGCGCCTATCTGGCGAAGCTGGTGGGCCAGAAGTTCGCCCGCGAGATCTTCTTCCTGGGCCGCACCTACAACGCCGAGGAGATGCACCACATGGGCGCGGTGAACGCCGTCGTCGACCACGACCGGCTCGAGGACGAGGCCCTGGCCTGGTCCGCCGACATCCTCGCCAAATCCCCGCAGGCGCAGCGAATGCTCAAGTACGCCTTCAATCTCGCCGACGACGGCCTGGTCGGCCAGCAGCTGTTCGCGGGCGAGGCCACCCGCCTGGCGTACATGACCGACGAGGCCGTCGAGGGCCGCGACGCCTTCCTGGAGAAGCGGTCCCCGGACTGGTCCCCGTTCCCCTGGTACTTCTGAGCGGATACCTCCGATCCCGGCCCGATCGGTATGCGCGTGTGATCCGTAGCCGTGCCGCAGGACGGGCGCATATGCGACGCTCGCTGATGTGGACATTCTCAGCAGCCGCATAATCCTGCGTCCGGTGAACTACGAGCAAACGGTGGTCTTCTACCGCGAGGCGCTCGAACTGGCGATCGCGCGGGAGTATCCCGGCGGCACCGTGTTCTTCGCCGGGCAGTCGCTGATCGAGGTGGCCGGGCACCATCGCGACGACGGCGCTCCCGCGGGTTTCGCCGGGGCGCTGTGGTTGCAGGTGCGCGACGTCGGCGACGAGATCGCCCGGCTGGCCGACCGGCACGTCGAGATCGATCGGCTGCCGCAGCAGGAACCGTGGGGGCTGATCGAGGCGTGGGTGCACGATCCGGACGGCGTGCCGATCGTGCTGGTGCAGGTGCCGGCCGAACATCCGCTGCGGCGCGGGCCCGGGTCCGTCCGGGACTGAGCGCCGCGGCCGGTATCGGTTCGCCGACAACTCGGCGCCGCAGCGGCGATCCAGCTAATCTCTGGGGAACACTTGGGGCGTGTCCGCTGAACTCGCCGTCCTGATCATCGTCGTCATCACCGCCCTCGGCTTCGATTTCACCAACGGATTCCACGACACCGCCAACGCGATGGCCACCTCGATCGCGACCGGCGCGCTGAAACCGCGTGCCGCCGTGGTGTTGTCGGGCGTGCTGAACCTGGTCGGCGCATATCTCAGCGTGGCGGTCGCGGCCACCGTCGCGGAGGGGATCGTCCGGCTGGAACATCTCGCCGGCGCGGATCTGCTGGAGATCGTGTTCGCCGGACTGGTCGGCGGCATCACCTGGAATCTGCTGACCTGGTTGTTCGGCCTGCCGTCCAGTTCCTCGCACGCGCTGTTCGGGGGTCTGATCGGCGCCACCGTGGCGGCGGTCGGCTTCGACGGGGTGATCTGGTCGGCCGGGAAACAGGGTGTCGTCACCAAGATCCTGGTGCCGGCCGTGCTGTCTCCGGTGGTGGCGGCCCTGGTGGCCGCGATCGCCACCCGGCTGGTCTACCGGATCACCGCGACCAGCGATCGGCGGGTGGTGGACAACGCCTTCCGTTGGGGGCAGATCGGCTCGGCGTCGCTGGTATCGCTGGCGCACGGGACCAACGACGCGCAGAAGACGATGGGCATCATCTTCCTGGCGCTGATCGCCTACGGCTCCCGGACGCCGGCGGATTCGCTACCGCTGTGGGTGATCACCGCCTGCGCGGTCGCCATCGCCGCCGGCACCGCGCTGGGTGGCTGGCGGATCATCCGCACCCTCGGCAAGGGGCTGGTCGACATCGCGCCGCCGCAGGGGCTGGCCGCCGAATCCACCAGCGCGGCCATCATCCTCACCTCCGCGCACTTCGGTATGCCGCTGTCGACCACGCAGACGGTCACCGGCGCGATCCTGGGTACCGGTCTCGGCCGGCCCGGCGCCGAGGTGCGCTGGGGCGTGCTGGGCCGGATGGTGGTGGCGTGGCTGCTGACCCTGCCGGCCGCCGCGCTCACCGGCGCGCTGTGCCGGACGGTCGCGCACGGGATCGGCGGTCTCGCCGGGGTTCTGGTCGTCTTCGCGCTGCTGGTCCTGCTGGCCGGATATCTGTTCGTGCGAGCGCACCGCCATCCGGTGCACGCGAACAACGTCAACGACGACTGGCAGGGCCCCGAACCGCCGAATCCCCCGTCGAATCCCCCGGCCGGTCCGCGGCCGATGACCGAATCGATCGGGTAGGGGCCGCGCGTGCACACCTTGCTGACCGATCTGAAGGATCTGGGCCGGGTCACACTCGCGGCCCTGCTGCTCGGCGCCGGACTGCCTGCGGTGTTCGCGATCGGCGTGCGGCTGCAATCGCGATATCGCGATCCCGCGTCCGCCGGCTCGCCGCGCCGCGCCGCCGGGGCGGGTGCGCTGCTCTGCTACGCGCTGGTGCTGGGCATCGCCGTCGCGGGAGTCCTGTTCGTGGCCAAGGCCTTCCTCGCCACCCGGTTCGGCATCCACCTGTTCGGGCAGTCCTGATCCCGGACCACAGAAAGGCGACGACGTGACCGACCCGACCCCGGCCGATCCCGAATCGCAGTCGGTCCTGAGCCGGGTGCTGTCCTGGCTGCGGGCCGGATATCCCCAGGGCATCCCGCAGACCGACTATGTCGCGCTGCTGGCGGTCCTGCATCGCCGGCTGACCGACTACGAGGTGCACTCGATCGTCGAGGAACTGGTGCACCAACGCGGCGACGACGAGGAGATCGCCCGGCACGAGGTGGAGGCCGCGATCGCCCGAGTTGCCAAAGAGCAACCGGGCGAGGACGATATCGCTCGAGTAGCCTCCCGGCTCGCCGCCGGTGGATGGCCGCTGGGGACACCGTCGTCCGATTGGCCGACCTCCATCCATCTCCTTCCCGAGAAACCGGAACCACGGACCCGTTGACTGGTGACCCCTCGACACATGACACGATCGCGAACGTGAGCAGCACCCTGCGGACCCTCCCCATGCCCACCGGCGCCGCGGTGGGTGAAGTCCTGCCGCACCTGCGGGAGGCGCTGGACGGTGGCGGTCCGGCCTGGCTCCCCATCCCCACCGGCGACCGCCGCGAGTCCCACCGGCTGTCCAGCGCATTGCAGCCCGGCGATGCCATCGAGGACGATGTGGCCCTGGTGGTCACCACCTCGGGCACCACCGGCGTGCCGAAGGGCGCGATGCTGTCCGCCGCCGCGCTGCGGGCCAGCGGCGACGCCACCCACGAACGGCTCGGCGGGCCCGGCCAGTGGCTGCTCGCGCTGCCGACCCATCACATCGCCGGAATCCAGGTGCTGTTGCGCAGCATCCTGGCCGGTATCGAACCGGCGGTGCTCGACGTCTCCGGTGGTTTCCTGCCCGACGGGCTGGCCTCCGCGATCGGCGGGATGAAGGGGTCGCGGCGGTACACCTCGCTGGTGCCCACCCAGTTGATCAAGGCGCTGGAGGAACCGGCGAGCGTGTCGGCGCTGGCCGCACTGGACGCGGTCCTCGTCGGCGGCGCGGCCACCCCGAAACCGGTGCTGGAACACGCCCGGGAACTCGGCATCACCATCGTGCGCACCTACGGCATGAGCGAGACCTGCGGCGGCTGCGTCTACGAGGGTGTGCCGCTGACCGGCACCGAGGTCCGGATCGAGGACGGCCGGGTGCTGCTCGGCGGCGCGATGCTGGCCAACGGCTACCGCGGCCTGCCCGATCATCCGGCGTTCGCCGAACCGGGCTGGTTCCGCACCGACGACGCCGGCGTCTTCGAGGACGGTGTGCTGCGGATCACCGGCCGCCTGGACGAGGCCATCACGACCGGCGGCCTGGTGGTGATCCCGCAGGTGGTCGAGGCCGTGCTGGCCGAACATCCGGCCGTCGCCCAGGTGGTCGTGCTGGGCCTGCCCGACGATCGGCTGGGTCAGCGGGTCGCGGTGGCGGTGGTGCCGGTCCCCGGGACCACCCCGACCCTGGCGGAACTGCGCGATTACGTGCTGGCCGAACTGGATTCGGTCGCCGCGCCGCGCGAACTGTCGCTGGTCGACGAGATCCCCATGCGCGGTCCCGGCAAACCGGACCGGGCCCGGCTGCGCGAACGCCTGCTCGCCGACTCCGCCCGCTGAGCGCGTCGGGTCCGGGCACGTGTGCCCGGACCTGCGCGGATACCGGCCGCTGTCGTCGCCGCCGGTCGCCGTGACAGCGTGCAAGCAGACTGTCGTCCCAGCGTCATCACGGTGCAAGAGCCGTGCAAGACGACCCCCGCACAGTTACCGGTATGACTTCAAACGCACCTGCTGATGTGCTCGCCATCGAGGCGGACGGGCTGGTCAAGGTCTTCGGGGAGCAGCGGGCCGTCGACGGCGTCAGCCTGGCGGTGCCGCAGGGCGCCGTCTACGGCGTGCTGGGCCCGAACGGGGCCGGTAAGACCACCACCATCCGCATGCTCGCCACCCTGTTGCGGCCCGACGGCGGCAACGCCCGCATCTTCGGCCACGACGTGCTGCGCGAGCCCACCGCGGTCCGGTCGCTGATCGGCGTCACGGGGCAGTACGCCTCGGTCGACGAGAAGCTGTCCGCCACCGAGAATCTGATCATCTTCTCCCGCCTGCTCGGTCTGAGCCGGGCCGATTCCCGCCGCAGGGCCGCCGAACTGCTGGAGGAGTTCGGCCTGACCGAGGCCGCGACCAAACCCCTGGCGAACTTCTCCGGCGGTATGCGGCGGCGCCTGGATCTGGCGGCCAGCCTGATCGCCACCCCGCCGCTGCTGTTCCTCGACGAGCCGACCACCGGCCTGGATCCGCGCACCCGCGCGCAGATGTGGGAGACCATCCGCCGGCTCGTCCGCGAGGGCGCGACCGTGCTGCTCACCACCCAGTACCTGGACGAGGCCGATCAGCTGGCGGACCGGATCGCGGTCATCGACCACGGCCGGGTGATCGCCGACGGCACCTCCGACGAGCTGAAGGCCTCCGTCGGACTGTCCGCACTGCAACTGACCCTGGCCGATCGGAACCGGCTCGACGAGGCCCGGTCCCTGATCGCCGAATTCCTGTCCAACGCGACCGGTAAGCCGGTGGAGGCCAGCGTCACCCCCGAGGTGGGCCGGGTCACCGCGCCGCTGGACGATCCGAGCGTCACCGCGGATCTGCTGATCCGCTTGCGCGACCACGATATTCGCGTCGACGAGATCAACGTCGCCAAGCCCAGCCTGGACGAGGTGTTCTTCGCGATCACCGGCCACGGCGCCGAAATCGACTCCACCGAAACCGAATCCGAGAGGAGCGCGGCGTGACCACCACGATCGCCACCCCCCAGGCCACCGGGCGCCCCGTCACCCGCATCGCCATCCCCACGGTCAGCAATCACATCGGATTCCGTCAGGCCGTGGCGAATTCGCTCACGATGGCCTACCGCGGCATCCTGAAGATCAAGCACAATCCGGAGCAGCTGTTCGATGTGACGCTGCAGCCGATCATCTTCACGCTGATGTTCACCTACATCTTCGGCGGGGCGATCTCCGGGAACGTGCACGCGTACCTGCCGGTGATCATCCCGGGCATCCTGGTGCAGACGGTGATCACCACCTCCATCGTCACCGGCACGCAGTTGCGCGAGGATATGGACAAGGGCGTGTTCGACCGGTTCAAATCGCTGCCGATCGCCCGGATCGCGGCGCTGGCCGGCGCGCTCACCGCGGATATGGTCCGCTACGGCATCGCCACCGTGCTCACCGTCGTGATGGGCCTGATCATGGGCTACCGGCCCGGCGGCGGCGTGATCGGCGTGGTCGGCGCCGGCGTGGTGATCGTCGCCTGCTCGTTCGCGGTCAGCTGGATCTTCGCGCTGATGGGCGTGCTGATGAACAGCGCCTCGTCGGTGCAGGGCGTCTCGATGCTGATCCTGTTCCCGCTGACCTTCATGTCCAGCGCGTTCGTCCCGGTCAAGACGATGCCGCACTGGCTGCAGGACTTCGTGAACATCAATCCGGTCACCCACCTGGTGTACGCCTGCCGGGACCTGATGAACGACGGCAACTTCGCCAGTTCGCATCTGGGCTGGTCACTGCTCGGCGCGGTGATCGTGGTGCTCATCTTCGCGCCGCTGACGGTGCGGATGTACATGCGCAAGGCCTGAGGCCGGGCGACCCGATGCCCGCCGGATCCGAAATCCCGGATCCGGCGGGCATTTTCGCGTCAGAGACCGGGCAGTGCCGACAGTTCCCGGACCAGGTCGAGGATCCGGTCGGCGGCGGAGCGGCGGCCCAGCCGGGCGGCGCGGCGACGGGGTTCGGCCATCGCCGCGTCGGAGGTGGCGTCCCCGTGCCGGGCCAGATGCCGGTCGAAGCGCATCGAGGGACTGTCCTGCCGGCCCGCCACCCGCGGCGCCAGCGCCAGCAGTTCCCGGCCGCGGTCCGAATATCGGTCCACCGCAAGCAGATACGAGCCGAGCGCACAGGCCACCGAGCCGATCTGGGGCAGATCCGGATACTGCGCGAACCGGCCGAGCGTCTCGGTGATCAGCTGCCGCGCCAGCTCGGGCACCGCGTCCACCCGGTCGTACAGGATGTGCGCGTCGAGGACGGCGGCGGCCATCATCGCGTCGCCGGGACCGGTCGGCGTCACCGGTGTGGGCCAGCCGAACAGGTCCAGGACCTGGCGGAAGCGTTGCAGACCGGCCTCGACGTCACCCTCGGCGAGCGCGAGTTCGGCGCGCGCCCCCTGTACCGTGGCGCGGCGATGATTCGGGCGCAGGACCGGCGCGTCGGGATCCATACCGTCGTCGACGTAGCCGGAGGCGATCTCCAGCTCGCGGCGGGCCCGGTCGAGGTCGCCCGCGCCGATCAGCGCGATCGCGAGGAAGCTGGAGATCTCGACGGCCTCGTCGTGGGCCCGCAGCCGGTGCAGATTCTCCATGGCCCGGCGGTAGTGATCGGCCGCCGCGGCATCCCGGCCGGCCTGCGCGGCCAGCTGGCCGAGATGCTGGGTCAGCATGGCCGCGGTCCAGATGTTGCCGGGCGGGGTGGCCGCGATGGCCAGTTCGGTATCGCGCATGGAAAGCGCGATGGCGCCGGCATTTTCGAAGATGTTCGCCCGCAGGTGCAGGGCGGCGGCGCGCACCTCGGCATCGGGGTGCCGGGTCGCGGTGATCAGCAGCCGCCCCACCCGCCCGACCGTGGGCCGGCACGACATCAGTTCGCCCATCAACCGGGTCAGCTCGTCCATCTCGACGCCGGATCGCAGCAGCACCCGCATCCGGATGCGCAACCGGGCGAGCTGCCGCGGCGACAACTCCTGAACCATCAGGTGCATCGCCATCATCACGTAGGCCAGGACCTGCAGATCGGCGGCGATCCGGTCCCGCGGCACCGGTGGGGTCAGGTCGAAAATCCTTCGGCCCCAGGTCATCACCTCGACGTGGTGACCGCGCATCATCCACAGCGCGCTGAGTACCGGAAACACCCGATACACGGATTCGGCGTCCTCGTGCTCCGCCGCGTAGCGCAGCACCGAGGTCAGGTTGTCGAGTTCGGCGCCGACCGACAGCACCACCGCGACCTGATCGTCGACCGGATACCGGCGCAGCACGTCGACCGCGAAATCGCAGGCCCACTGCGACATCCGGCGCATCGCGACATCCGACTCCCCGGCTCGGACCAGTTGCTCCTCGCCGAATTCCCTGACGGTTTCCAGCATTCGGTAGCGGGTGCCGTCGTCCTCGTCGTCGAGCACCGTCAGCAGCGACTGGCTCACCAGCCCGTCCACCGCGGAGATCGGATCGTCTAGTTCGGCGGCGAGCACGGATTCCGCTGCGGCGAGGGTGAATCCGCCGGGGAAGCGGGACAGCCGGCGCAGCGCGATCCGCTGCGGTTCGTCGAGCAGATTCCAGCTCCAGTCGATCACCGCGTGCAGCGTGCGGTGCCGTTCCGGGGAATTGCGATCGCCGCTGCGCAGCAACGCGAATCGGTGATCGAGGCGGGATTCGATCTCGGCCACGCTCATGGTGCGGGTGCGGGCCGCGGCCAGTTCGATGGCCAGCGGCAGGCCGTCGAGGGTGCGGCACAACCGCGCCACCACCTCCGGGTCCAGCCGCGCCGAGGGCCGGACCGCGCGGGCCCGGGTGGCGAACAGTTCGGTCGCGGGGGAACCGTGCGCGTCGACGGCCAGCGGCGGCAGCGGATACACCGTCTCCGCGGTGATCTCGAGCGGCGCGCGACTGGTGGTGAGCACGGTCAGCCGGTCGCAGACCCCGACCAGATCGGCGACCACCGCGGCGGCGGCCCCGATCAGATGTTCGCAGTTGTCCAGGATGAGCAGCATCGGGCGGGTCGCGACCGCGTCGAACAACCGCCGGCGCGCGTCGATGCGCTGGCCGGGCCGTAGCGGCGCCTTCTCGGGGACGTATTCGGACACCCCGAGGGTCGCGCTGATCGCGGCCTCCACCTCGCTGCGGGCCGCCTCCGCGTCGTCGCCGTCGGTGCGCACCGAGGCCAGCTCGACCAGCACCACCGGGAAGCCGCGGGCCGCCCGCAGGCCGACCTCGTTGGCGACCCGGGTCTTGCCGGTGCCGCCGGGGCCGAGAATCGTGGTGACCCGCGAGCTGTCCAGATGCTCCTGCAGGGCGACCAGGTCCGCTTCGCGGCCGAGCAGCGGATTGGGCGCCGAGCGCAGGCCGATTCCGGGCGCGACCGCCGGTTCGAGCCGTTCCGGCTCGGGCGCCGCGGGCCGGGTGACGCCGCGGGTGGCCATCGGCTCGCCCCGGAGGATGGCGGTGTGCAGGGCCACCAGCGCCTGCCCGGGATCGGCGCCGAGCCCGTCGGCCAGCCGGACCCGCAGTGCGGCGAACACCTCGAGCGCCTCGTTGGCGCGGCCCGCGGCGGCCAGCAACCGCATCAGGGTGCCGTGCGCCGGTTCGTCCAGCGGCCGGTCGGCCGCGATCCGCCGGGCGATCGCCGCGGCGGTGCCGAGATCGCCGCATGCCTCCCGGGAGGCGAGTTCCAGTTCGTCGAGGGCGTGCCAGCGGGTCGCGGCCAGTTCGGCCAGTTCCGCGGCGACCGCGCCGGGCGGCAGGTCCGCACCGGGTTCGCCGCGCCACAGCGAACGCGCGCGGGCGACCAGTGCGAGGCATCCGGAATCGTCACCGGCAGCGTGCAATTCGCGCGCCCGGCGTTCCAGGCGGCGGGCCAGCGTGAGATCCACCTGCTCCTCGGTCAGCACCAGCCGGTAGCCCGCCGGGCCGATCTCGAGCACGCCGTCCGGCAGCACCGACCGCAGCCGGGAGACCTGGGTGTGCAGAGCGTTCATCGGGGCTCGCGGTGGCTGATCGCCCCACACGTCGTCGATGAGCGCCTGGGCGCTGCGGCTGCGGCCGGGGTGCGCGGCCAGCGCCGCGACCAGCAGCCGGGCCCTGGTCCCGGAGAGCGCGGCCAGCTCGTGGTCGCGGCGCACCGCGATCTCGCCCAGCACCGCGATGCGCACCGGGGAATCGTGCCGGTCGCCGCGCGCCGCCGCCGATGCCCCGATCGGCTGCTTTTCCGTGCCGAGCGCCGGCGATGCCGTGCCCGCGGACCCACCCGCCGCCGCGAGTTCCTCCCTCGCCGGGCGCAGGTGCGTTTCCTCCCCGTCCGCGCGTGCCCGGGCCGGGGCATCGGCGCTGGGGGTGCCACGGTGATCTGCAGACATCCTGAAGCCATCGTAAGTGAGCGGACGGGGTGTCATCGGGTGCGTCCTCTCGTGGAACCGGCCCACCACGGGGTGGCCCGCACGGCGGACCGACGTCGCGACACCAGCTGCCATCGCCCCGACAGTGTTGTGCCGTCAATTCTGACACTACTTGATGTCATCGCGACACCTATTTACCGTCAGTGGGAGTGGCCCCGCGCGGCCGCGTGCGACTCCCGCGCGCCGGGTGAGCGTTAGGCTGACGCCTATGGCTAGTGCAGCTCAATGGCTCGAAGGCGCCCGTCCGCGCACCCTTCCCAATGCGATCGCTCCGGTGCTGGTCGGCACCGGCGCGGCCGCATCGATCGACGGTGCGGTCTGGTGGAAGGCACTGCTGGCGCTGGTGGTATCGCTGGCGCTGATCGTCGGGGTCAACTACGCCAACGACTATTCCGACGGCATCCGCGGCACCGACGACGAGCGGGTCGGACCGCTGCGACTGGTCGGATCCAAGGTGGCGAGCCCGGCGGCGGTGCGCGCCGCGGCGGTCGCGAGCCTGACGGTCGCCGCGGTGGTCGGTCTCGTGCTGGCGCTGACCACGGCGTGGTGGCTGCTGCTGGTCGGCGCGGCCTGCCTGGCCGGCGCCTGGTTCTACACCGGCGGCCGGAAACCGTACGGCTACAGCGGTTTCGGCGAGATCGCGGTATTCGTGTTCTTCGGGCTGGTGGCGGTGCTGGGCACCGAATTCGTGCAGGCGCGGCGGATCGACTGGGCCGGGATCGTCGGCGCGGTGGCCGTCGGGGCGTTCTCCAGTGCGGTACTGGTCACCAACAACCTGCGCGACATCCCCACCGATACGGTCACCGGGAAGACCACCCTGGCCGTGAAACTCGGTGACACCCGCACCCGGACACTGCATCTGGCGCTGATGCTGGTGCCGTTCCTGGCCTCGCTCGGCCTGGTGGCGCGCACGCCGTGGGCACTGGCCGGACTCCTGGCGATCCCGCTGGCGGTGCGCGCGAACAATCCGGTCCGCGGCGGAGCCGGCGGGCCGGGGCTGATCCCCTCCCTGCGCGACACCGGGCTGGCGATGCTGCTGTGGTCGATCCTCACCGCGCTGGCCCTCTGGCTCGGCTGAACACACCGGGCGCGGCACGCCGGAGGCCCGGCACCCGCTGGGTGCCGGGCCTCCGCGGTATCGTGCGATCAGCTCCGCTCCCGGTCTGGGACGAAGGCGCCCAGAATCCAGTTCACGAGGCTGATGATGACGCTGCCGAAGACCGCCGCCCAGAACCCGTGCACCCGCAGGCCGTAGTCGGTGGTCTCGGTGATCTTCGCGGTCAGCCAGAGCATGAGCGCGTTGATCACCAGCAGGAACAGTCCCAGGGTGAGCACCACCAGGGGCAGCGACAGCAGCTTGATCGCCGGCCGGACCAGCGCGTTCACCAGTGTGAACACCACCGCCACGGCGATGACGACCAGGATCTTGCCGGTGGTGCCGTTCTTCTCCGGGCTGATGAGTTCGATGTTGTGCACCCAGTGGGCGGCGAGCCAGATCGCGACAGCGGTGATGATCAAGCGGATCACGTGAACCATGGCGCCATGCTACGGCGGAATGCGACCGCGGAACGGGTGCGAATTTCACATTCCGCGGCGCATACGGGACGACCATGACATCAAACCGTCCGGTCCAGCAAATCTTCTACAGCTTGTCGTAATTGGCGGCTTTCAGCCGTTCCTCCGAGTAGCTCTATTGTTGCTGGATTGGCTGCTCGGAGTACGCCGAGCAGGAGATGTCCGGCTTCGATACGGTTGCTGTGGCGTAGTAACGTTTCCCGGATCGACAACTCCAGGGCCTTTTTCGCATCCTTGGCGACCGGCGTGCGAAATCCCGGCCGACCGGCCAGGCGCGCCCAGCGGCCCTCCGGCTCCCGGCCGGCGGGGACCCGATCGAGGGCGTCCTCGCCGAAGGTGGCCGTCAGACTCTCCCGCACCACGTCGAGATCGATCCCGATGGAACGCAGTGCGGCCGCGTCCTCCTCGCCCAGCGGATTACCCGAACTCCGGCGGTACAGGACCTTCCTGATCTCCTCGGCCTCGAGACCGCGTTCGGTCAGCAGTTCCCGCAGGTCGTCGTCGGCATGCCGCACGACGCCGAGCAGCAGATGCTCGACATCCAGCGACGGCGACCGCAGGTCCCGCGCCTCCTCGGCGGCCGTCATGACCGATGCCCGGGTCGTCTCCGCGAATCGTTCGAACATCAGCGGATCCCGCCTCTCCGGTTGTACTTCTGATGGACCGCTTGCCGGCTGACCTCGAGTGCGTCGGCGATCGCCTGCCAGGACCAGCCCTGCTGCCGGGCATTGCCCACCTGGATCGCCTCCAGTCGCTCGAGCAACCGCCGTAGTGCCAGCACCGCACGCAGCCCGACCTGGGGGTCCGGGCTGCCGGCTGCGGTCGCCAGCGTGGTTGCTTCGCTCATGAACGTCAATTTACGTTGACACTCGGCCGACGTCAACAAAAATTGACACGGACGACCGCGGAAGATCCGGGACGACCGGCCGGCACTCAGCCCAGCCAGGTCCCGGTACGGGTGAATTCGGTGAGCACGGCCGTCGGCGCGGTCAGCTCCAGCCCCTGCGCGGCGGTCCAGGCGTCGTCGAAATACGTTCCGGCGTAACGATCCCCGCCGTCGCAGAGCAGGGTGACGACGCTGCCGGTCCGGGATCGCGCGAGCATCTCGGCGATCAGAGCGAACGCGCCCCAGAGATTGGTGCCGGTGGAACCGCCCACCCGCCGGCCCAGCACCGCGCCGGCGTGCCGGGCCGCGGCGATCGAGGCGGCATCGGGTACCTCGATCATCCGATCCACCACCTGACCGATGAACGACGGCTCCACCCGCGGGCGGCCGATGCCCTCGATCCGCGACGGCATCCCGGTCTCGTAGCCGGGATCACCGGTCTCGTAGCCGCCGTAGAAGGCGGAATGCTCCGGATCCACCACCGCCAGGCGGGTGGCGTGCCGGCGATACCGGATGTAGCGGCCGATGGTGGCGCTGGTGCCGCCGGTGCCCGCGCCGACGACGATCCAGTCCGGGACCGGGTGATCCTCCAGCGACAACTGCTCGAAGATGGATTCGGCGATGTTGTTGTTGCCGCGCCAATCGGTGGCGCGCTCGGCGTGGGTGAACTGGTCCATGTAGTGGCCGCCGCATTCGGCCGCCAGCCGCGCCGCCTCGGTGTACATCTCGGGCGGGCGCCGCACGAAGTGGCACCGGCCGCCCTGCGCCTCGATGAGCGCGATCTTCGCCGCGGAGGTCCGCTCCGGCACCACCGCCACGAAGTCCAGGCCCAGCAACTTCGCGAAGTACGCCTCGCTGATCGCGGTCGAGCCGGACGAGGCCTCCACGACGGTGGTCCCCTCGGTCACCCAGCCGTTGCAGATCGCGTACAGGAACAGCGATCTCGCCAGCCGATGCTTGAGACTCCCGGTGGGGTGGGTGGATTCGTCCTTCAGGTACAGCTGCACACCCCACTGCGGCGGCAGCGGATACCGCAGCAGATGGGTGTCGGCGCTGCGCTGACCGTCGGCCTCGATCAGGCGTACCGCGTTGTCGACCCAGTCGCGGGGAGTACTGCGATCGCAGTACTTCACCCGTGCTCCTCGCCGCGCAGGCGTGCGCGCAGCTGGGCCTTGTCGGTGCGGCGCTTCTCGTCGACCGCCGTGATGCTCTCGTTGACGTTGGTCCGCAGGCGCTTGAAGGCCACCATCGAGACCGGCAGCGCGACGAGGACCGCGAACAGCAGGGCCACGATCAGCGGGACGTCCACCTTCAGCAAACGACCGACACCCTCGATGAGGGCGGCTATCGCGGCCACCAGCAGCAACCGGGCCACCGTGTACAGCGCCAGGTTGCGCGCCAGCCGCCGGCCCGCCGACGCCGTGGCCCGGTCGGCAGCGGCGTCCTCGGGTCGGGATGCATCACTCACGTGACCAGCCTAGGCGACGGCCCGCGCCGGGACCGCCCGGCCCGGTGCCCCGCGACGGCCTGTTCGCTGGAATTTAGCTGGGCCGGAGAACGTTGCACAGTAATAGCCGTACGTATATCCGATTTGTCTATTACTCCCCCTTTACCAACGTTAGATCGTTCGAACACCTGGGGGTATCGGTGCAACGATGTCGCTATCTGATGAGGGACTGTCGATTACGGAAAGGTTTGCGAATGACTGCGATCACCGCGGCGAGCCGCACTTTGGGTTCCGTCTCCGTCTCCGGCCAGGAGGCCCTCTTGACCCCGGGCCAGGTGGCGGCGCTGTTCCATGTCGATCCGAAGACCGTCACCCGTTGGGCACACGCCGGAAGGCTGGGCTCGCTGCGCACGCCGGGCGGCCACCGCCGTTTCCGGGAGTCCGAGGTAATGCAGCTGTTGAAGTCGCTGACCACCGAAGCGACCAGGTCATAGCCCTTATTTCGATGTTGGCGGTGCCACGGGTACGCACACGCATTACCCTCGATGCAAGGAGGTGAGTGACGTGACGTACCTGTTGGCACTCATCGCGGTCGTAGCAGTCGCGGTGCTGTGCTGGAAAGCATTCGGACCGGAACGCGCGCGCCGCATCAATGCCGGCCGGGCCCCTTCGCGGCGCAACCGGATCATCGGCCCGGACGACGACCCCGATTTTCTCTGGCGCATCTCGCGCCCCCGCCGCGACGGCGACTCGGACCCCGATCATTGACCGCGATCGTCGGCCGCTGACCGGTCGCGGTGATCCCGCAACACAACTCGCTTCGGCAGCCCTCCCGAGCGCTACGGCGGCGTGACGGCGTCGACGAAATCCCGGACCGCGGGCCGATGATCAGCGCGATTCCAGATGACGGCCAGCTCGGCCGGTGACAAGCCGTCCACCGGGACCGCCCGGATGCCGGGACGGTGGTAGATGGCGGCGTTACCCTCCGCGAGCAGGACGATCCCGCTACCGTCCTCGATCGCGGCGAATGTCTCGTCGGCATTGGCGACCACCGCGCCGATCCGCACCGGCGCACCCGCCCGATCCGGCTCGCCGAGCCAGTACTCGCGCAGCGGACCGGAATCCTCGGGCAGGGCCAGCAACGGCTCCCCGAGCAATTCGGCGAAATCCACCCGATCGCGTCCGGCCAGCCGATGGTCGTCGCGGAAGGCGACCCAGCGCGGCTCCGTGGCCACGACCCGCACGCCGTAGCGGCGCCGGTCCGGGATCGGCAACCACACCAGGGACACATCGGTGTCGCCACCGGCGAGCCCGGCGCTGGGGTCGTCCCAGTCGATCTGCCGGATCGCCAGCCGCCAGCCGGGCCGGCGCTCGGCGAACAGGTCCCGGGCACGCTGGAACAAGCCGCGGCCGACACTGGTCGAGACGCCGACGGTCAGCACCGAGGCGGCCGCGGCCGCCGCATCGCTGACCACGCGTTGCGCTTCTGCCCAGTCGCGCAACAGATTTCGCGCCGCGGGGAGTAATGCCGCACCGGCGGCGGTCAGCCGGACGCCGCGGCCGTCCCGCTCGAACAGCGGCACCCGCAGATCGGTCTCCAGCCGCCGGATCTGTTTGCTCAGCGCGGGCTGCGACACGTACAGTCGCTCCGCCGCCCGGGTGAAGCTGAGCTCGTCGGCGACCGTCGCGAAGTACCGCAGATCGCGCAGATGCGCATCCATAACTCCTGGTTATCACGAAAGATCTTGGACGGCATCCGGTCCGGCGGCGAGGATCGAGGCATGAACGAGAGCATCGCGTTGGTCACCGGCGGCAATCGCGGGATCGGCCTGGAGGTGTGTGCGCAGCTGGTGCGGCACGGGCACACCGTGCTGCTGACCGCCCGCTCGACCGAGGCCGCCACGGCCGCCGCCGAGCAGGTGGGTGCGGTGCCCCTGCGACTCGATGTCACGGATCCGGACGGGATCGCCGCGGCCGCCGCGACCGTGGCCGACACCCACGGCCGGCTGGACGTACTGATCAACAACGCCGCGATCGATTACGACACCTGGCAGCGGGCCGCGACCGCGGATCTCGCGGTGGTGCGGGAGGCCGCCGAGACGAATCTCTACGGCCCGTGGCGGATGGTGCAGGCATTCCTGCCGCTGCTGCGGCGCAGCGCGCATCCACGGATCGTCAACGTGTCCAGCGAGGCGGCCTCGCTGACCGAGATGGGTGGCGGCACCCCCGCCTACACCGCGTCCAAGGTCGGCCTGAACGCGCTGACCCGGATGCTCGCCGGGGAACTGCGCGGCGATCGGATCCTGGTGAACTCGGTATGCCCCGGCTGGGTCGCCACGGAGATGGGTGGACCCGGCGGGCGGCCGGTCGCCGAGGGTGCGGCGGGGGTGGTGTGGGCGGCCACGCTGCCCGATTCGGGGCCCACCGGTGGCTTCTTCCGCGACGGCCGTCCCCTGCCCTGGTGAATGCCCGGCCACGATCGATAATGTGCGCTGTTCCGAGGTGAAGGAGTTCTCGTGTCCATCCTGGTTGTCGGTGGGACCGGTCGCACCGGTCGGCGGGCGGTGGAGTTGCTGACCGCGGACGGCCACGACGTGCTGGTCGGCAGCCGCCGTCCCCGCGGGCCCCGCACGGTGACGGTCGATCTGGCCCGCGACCTCGCCCCGGATCTGCTGCGCGACATCGATGGCGTGATCGCCTCGGTCGAGCCGCCCACCGATTCGGCCGGGGCCGTCGCGGTCATGCATCACGGCATCGCCCGGCTCGCCGAACTTGCTGCGGCACAGCGGGTTCCGGTGGTGCTCGTCTCCCAGATCTACATCACCCGCGCCGCCGAACATCCCGATCTGGCGGACATCATCGAGGCGCGGGCCGCCGGTGAACAGGCGCTGCGGGACAGCGGTACGCCCTATGCCGTCGTGCGGCCGGGCTGGCTCACCGACTCCCCCGGTACCGGCGCCCGGCTGGAACAGGGCGATCGCGGCGACGGCCGGGTGAGCCGCGACACGGTCGCGCGAGCGAGTGTCGAGGCGCTGCTGCGGCCCGAGGCGCACGGCACCACCTTCGAGCTGTACGACGGTCCGGCGATGCCGGACTGGGCGGCGGCGTTCACGGCGCTGAAGGCCGACCGGTAACCGTTGTCGCACAGCGGGTTCCGGTGCACGGCTCGAGGTTCGAGCACGCGCCTCCACTCGACCGGCAACCGTCGCATCCGGACGGCGGGCCGTTCGCGCGGGGCCGGGCGGCGAGCTGTTCGCACGGGGCCGCGCGGCGAGCTGGTCGCACCGGGCCGCGCGGCGAGCTGTTCGCACGGGGCCGTTCGCACGGGCCGAGCGGCGAGCCGTTCGCACGGGGCCGGACGGCGAGCTGTTCGCACCGGGCCGGATGGGCCCGTCTGCACGGGTCCGGATGGGCCGGACGGCGAGCTGTCTGCCGGTCCGGATCGGGCAGGTGCGCGGACGGCACACCTATTGGATCGGAACGGTCTGCCGCGCTGTGGAACCGCTGGGCTCCGCACTCGGCACGCTCCGAACCGGAACGGCCGGGCCGAGCTGCGTGAGAGCGGAAAGTGCTGCGGCGGTGGCGGTTTCGGTGGCCGGTAGCAGCGGCAACCGGACCGCGGGGGTCGCGATCCGGCCCTGCGCGGCCAGTACTGCCTTGAGCACCACGGGATTCGGTTCGGCGAACAGCGCCTGTGCCAGCGGGACCAGCCGGTTGCCGAGGACGCGGCCCCGCTCGAGTTCACCGGCGCGCCAGGCGGCGACGAGTTCGGCGTACTCGGCCGGGGCGACGTTGGCGCAGGCCAGGATCGCGCCGGCGGCGCCCAGGGCCAGCAGCGGCGCGGTGTACAGATCGTCGCCGGCCAGGATGTCGGTGCCGGTGGCCCGGCTCAGGAAGGCGATCACGGTCTCGTCGATGCCGCCGGCGGCCAGTTTGAATCCGGCGACGTTCGGCAATTCGGCTATCCGGCACAGGGTTTCGGCGCTCAGTGCGCGGCCGGTGCGATACGGGATGTGGTACACCACCAGCGGGACGGGGCTCGCGGCGGCCAGCTGCCGGAAGTGCGCGACCACCCCCTCCTCCGACGGCCGCAGGTAGTACGGCACCACGCTGAGCACCGCGGCCGCGCGCGGATCCACGGCGGCCAGATCGCGGGCCGAATCGGCGGTGCCGTTCGACCCCGCGCCGACGATCAGCGGCACCCCGCGCTCCCGGCAGATATCGGCGCAGACGTCGAGTACCCGTTGCCGTTCCGCGGCGGTCAGCGTCACGGGTTCGCCGGTGGTGCCGAGCGCGACCAGGCCGGCCGCCCCGGCGTCGAGCGCCTCGTGTGCCAGCCGGGCCAGCGCCGCGCTGTCGACCTCGTCCGCGGCCGTGAACGGCGTGATCAGCGGAACATACAAACCCGTGAAACTCATGGACCCAGCCTGCGACCCCGGAATCGGTAGGTCAATTACGGCTTTCTGCATTCGAGCATAAGATGTTCTGATGCTCGATGTGCGGCGGTTACGCCTGCTCCGCGAACTGGCCCACCGCGGCACCATCGCCGCGGTGGCCGAGGCCCTCACCTACACCCCGTCCGCGGTCTCCCAGCAGCTCACCGCGCTGGAACGGGAGGCCGGCGTGCCGCTGCTGGAACGCACCGGCCGCAGCGTCGCCCTCACCCCCGCGGCGCTGCGCCTGGTGGAACACACCGAGACGGTGCTCGCGGTGCTGGAACAGGCCGAGGCCGAATTGTCCAGCGGCCGTGGCGAACTCGCGGGGACGCTGCGCATCGGCGCCTTCGCCACCGCGGCGCACACCATCGTCGCGCCCGCGCTGGTGGCGCTGAGCCGGGACCATCCGCGGCTGGAACTGCTGGTCACGGAGGTGGATCCGGCCGACACCCCCGCCGCGCTGCGCGCCGAGACCCTGGATCTCGCCCTGGTCCAGGAGTACGACTACGTCCCGCGCGGTCCCGAGACCGGTCTGGACTCGGATCCGCTGCTCGAGGAGGTGGTCTACCTGGCCGCCCCGACGGCCACCGAGGTCGCCGCGCATCGCGACTCGCCCTGGATCGCGGGGACGCCCGGCACCCTCTGCCACCTCGTCACGATCCGCGCCTGCGAGGCCGCCGGCTTCACCCCCCGCATCCGCCATCACACCGACGACTTCGGCACCGTCCTGGCGCTGGTGGCCGCCGGACAGGGCGTCGCCTTCGTCCCCGAACTGGGCGCCACCACGGTCCCCGCCCCGGTGACCCTCACCCCGCTGCCGATCCGCCGCCGCACCCGCCTCGCCTACCGCTCCGGCACCGGCTCCCACCCCGCCGTCGCCGCCGCCCGCGCCGCCCTGCACGCGGTGACCGCACCGGCGGCCCGGCAAACGATCAGCTGACGAGGCGCATACTGAAGAGATCCGTACGTAACCGGAGGTGATCATGCGCAAGCAGCAGAACTTGTCGCAGGATGCGCGCCGCAAGCAGGAGACCGAGGCAGCCGCAGCCCGACGTCAGCACCGTCACGACCATGAATCCGATCGAGCCGAATCCCGCAGGATCTCCGGGACCGAGCCACCGCCCCCGTTCCTGGAGCCGATGCAGGGCAAGATCGACCGCGAACGCGAGGCAACCCCCGCCGCCGACCGGCGACTGTCCCACGACGAGGCCGCCGAGGCCGCCCGGCTGGCCAACACCGAACTCGACCGGCATCCGCTCTGAATCCGGCCGGCCGCCCGGAACGGCTCCGGGCGGCGGCCGCCGGGCTCAGATCAGCTCCGGAACCCGCAGGTGCGCCAGCGCCAACTCGAATTCACCGATATCCAGGACCTCGACCCCGGTCTCCATGGTGTTGTCGTCGCGCATGGCGTCGGACACCTGACGGGTGCGTTCCATCGCAAGGGAGCTGTCGAACGTCTCCGTCGACACCCCGCGGCCCGCGGCCCGGTCGACCAGCAGACTCGCGCTGCAGAACCCCTCCAGTTGCTGGATCGCCGGAATCGCCCGGTGGCTGTAGTTGGCGACGGTGGCGTCCATCCGCGCCGGATCGACCCGGCCCCACGCCACCCGCACCCAGGCCCCCGGCCGGGAACGGTGGTCCCGGTGCATCACCGCGATCTCCCACTCCTCGATCCGCGCGCGGCCCCGGAACACCTCGTAGGAGGCCCGGTCGCGGATCACGCCGACCTCCCCCTCGCTCTCGCGCATGGCCCGCTCGGATTCCCACGCGGTGGTCGCGATGCACCGCCCCGACTGGCGGTCCACCAGCAGTGACAGCCCGATACACCCGGGAATTTCGGTCACCACGGGCAGTACCTCGTCCCGCACATAGGCGATACCGGCGTCGATCGCCGACAGTTGCGCCTCGATGGTCGTAGCACGTGCGAACACGTCACACCCCTTGTGGCTCGGGGCAGCGCCCGGCCGCGCCGCCGGTACCTTCAGCGTCCTCCCTCGTCCGCGCGCGGACAATACCGCGTTGCCGGGTGGTGACAACGGCCCATCCACGACCCCCGCACCGACGAATGGCACATCGAGCACGAAAGGAGGTGACCCCATGACTCGGCTCCTCGGCCCCGGCCCCAACGGCCAGTCGAACAACGAGAACTGGAACGAATTCCCGACCGGCGACGGCGGCGACAGCGACGGCAGGAACTGAGCGATTCGTGCACGCCGGTGACGCGGCGCCCGGTGCGGGTCCGGCCGGGCGCCGGCGTAGGTATGCCGTAACGGCGAGAATCATTGGGGTTCCGCACTTCTCGGCGTCCGCGTAGGCTGGGATTTCATGCGGATCGATGAAAAACAGCTCGCCGACATTCCCGGTTTGGTGCGAGGAGAACAGGTCGATGTCGGCGAGGTGATGGTGCGCGCGGCGGAGCTCACCAAACCCGCCTATTCGTACGACGATGTGTACGGCGAGTACTGCACCGTGCAGGGTTACGTCGATTGCCCGCCGCAGGCCGCGTTCGAGTACCTCTCGAATATCCACAGTCTCTCCGAATGGACTTACAGCACTCGGGATTTCGAGCCGACCGAGCTGCCCGGCGTCTATCGGGGGCTCGACACGCTCGGCATCGATACCAAGATCTTCATGAAGGTCGTCGCCAACGCCGAGGCGCTGACCGTCGACTACCACTGCGCCTGGGACCAGGGCAACGATCTCTGGATGGTCTACCTGATGCGCGTGGTCCCGGCCGAGCTGGTCCTCAAGCGGCCCGGCTCGGTGATCACGTGGACCAACTGCCGGCATCCCTACTACAACGAGAACCCTTATCCCGAAACGGCTCCGGCCAACCGCCCGCAGTGGGTGGGCGACATGTGGGGCATATTCGGCGCGGGTCACACCATGGAGTTGAACAACCTCAAGGCCATTCTCGAACACCGGCACCACAACGACCTGCCGGTCGGCCCGCATCTGCTCCGGGACTGATCGCGCTTCGGGTTCCGGCAGGGCGAGACGGACCGGGAGGCCCCTACCGGAAACCCGGGTAAATCACTGCGGCGGTGACGATTTCGATCGGCACCGCCGTATTTCTTTGCGGTATACCGGAACTTCACCGGCCGCTCGCGAAAACATCGGGCGCGTTTCGACTTTCGATGCCTCCGGTACTTGAATCGTCGACCCGGAGATGGTCGGATACGGGTATGGAAGACTGGCGGGTGGCCGAGTACCTGGTGCAGGCCTGTGCCGAAGCGGGGGTCCGGCACTTCTTCGGGGTGGACGGCGCGAATATCGAGGACGTCTACGATGCGGCGGCCCGGCCGGTCGCCGACGGCGGAGCCGGGGTGCTGGGTGTGGTGGCCAAACACGAATTCGCCGCCGCGACGATGGCCGACGGGTACGCTCGCGCCACCGGCGGCCTCGGCGTGGTGGTCGCGACCTCCGGCGGCGGCGCGATGAATCTCGTTGCCGGACTGGCGGAATCGTTCACCTCGCAGGTACCGGTGCTGGCCCTGGTGGGGCAGCCGCCACGCAGCCAGGAGGGACTCGGCGCGTTCCAGGACACCAGCGGCCGGGCCGGCAGTATCGATGCGGCGCGGCTGTTCGGCACGGTGTCGCGGTACTGCGCGCGGGTGCGGCGCGCGGAGGATCTGCCGGAACAGTTCACCGCCGCGGTCGAGGCCGCGCGCGGCGGCGGGCCGGCGGTGCTGTTGCTGCCGAAGGATGTGCAGCGCACGCCGCTCGCGGCGCGGCCGACGCGCTCGGTTCCGGCGCCGCCCGCGGTGGATTCGCCCGGGATCGCCGCGGTGGCCGCGGCGCTGGTCGCGGCGCGGTCGACCGGCAAGATCCTGGTGATCGCCGGTGATCAGGTGGCCCGCGACGATGCCCGTGGCGCATTGCGCGATCTGGTGGTGGCGCTGGACGCCGTGGTCGGGGTGACACCCGACGCGAAGGACGTCCACGGCCCGCGCGATCCCGGATTCGCCGGGGTCGCGGGCACGATGGGGCATCCGGAACTGGTGCGGGCGGCCGGCTCGGCGGCGCTGTGCCTACTGGTCGGCACGCGACTGCCGGCGACCGCGCAGATACCGCTCGGCGATATTCCGCTGGCCGGTATCGGCGCGCTGCCGCCGTATCGGCCCGCCGTGCACGCCACCGCCGCGGATCTGGCCGCCGCGCTGCCGCTGCTCACCGCCGCCGTACGGGAAAGTGCCGGTGGCACAGTCGCTTCCGCTGAGCATCCCATCGACCCGGGCCGGTTGCGGACGCCCGGCACGACCGGTCCGGGACTGCGCTACCGCGAGGTCATGGCGGCGATCTCGGAGTTTCTGCCCACGGGCAGTGCGGTTTTCGCGGACGCGGGCAATACCGGCGCCGCGGCGGTGCACCATCTCGAACTGCCCGCGGACGGCCGGTTCGGCCTCGCGCTGGGCATGGGCGGGATGGGCTACAGTTTCGGCGCCGCGATCGGCTCGGTGTTCGCGACCCGGCGGCCGACCTACGTCATCGCGGGTGACGGCTCGTTCTTCATGCACGGCATGGAGTTACACACCGCGATCGAGCACGCCCTGCCGATCACGTTCGTCGTCCTGAACAACAACTCGCATGCCATGTGCGTGGTGCGGGAGCGGCTGTACTGCCGGAATGTCGACGGCCGCAACCGATTCCAGCAGTCCAGGCTCGCCGAGGGGATGGCCGCGATGTTTCCGGGGCTGCCGTGTCACGCGGTGCGCGATATCGCGGAACTCCCTGCCGCACTGGCGGATTCCGGTTCCGGTCCCCGATTCGTGGCCGTCGACTGCGATCCCGACGAGGTCCCGCCGTTCGTACCGTTCCTCACCGACGGTGCGTGACCACGGCGGGCTCAGCCCCCGACGCCCGCCAGGCTGGTGATCACCGCGTCGTTGGCGGCGGTGTCTCCCACGGTGATCCGCATACCCGTCGGATAGCTCTTGACCCGGATCTCCGCGCGATCGAATGCGTCCGTGACCCGGCGGGCGTGCCCGATATCGCGCAACGGGAGAAAGACGTGATTCGCCGAACTGTCGGGCACGTCGTATCCGAATCGCCGGAGCGCGGCCGAGAGCCGATCACGTTCGCCGGTGATGGCACGGATTCGCTCGTTCAATTCCGCCTCCGCCGCATAACAGGCGTGCACGGCGATCTCGGCGAGATTGTTGATTCCGTAGGGCACCTGCCAGTGTGCGATTCGCGCGGCGAGTTGTGGTGCGGCGACGGCATATCCCACCCGCAGGCCCGCCAGCCCGAAGGCCTTCGAGAAGGTGCGCACCACGACCACATTCGGATAGGTCGCCAGCAGGGCCGCGGTATCGATGCGCTGATCCGACGGCGCGAATTCGATATAGGCCTCGTCGAGTATCACCACGATCCGGGTATCGATCAGATCGAGGAATTCCGTCAGCTCGTGTTGATGGAGGCGGGTGCCGGTCGGATTGTGCGGATTGCACACCACGACGACGCCGGTCCGGTCGTCGACCGAGGCCGCCATCGCCGCCAGATCCTGCGATCCGCCGGGCAGCAACGGCACGATCACCGGCCGCCCGCCGACCGTCTCGGTCAGCAGCGGATAGCCGTCGAAGGTCGGCCCCGCCAGCACCACCCCGGTCGCACCGGAGCCCTCCCCCGCGTACCCCATCGACGTGACGAACGCCTGCAGGATGTGCAGGATCACGCCGGTGGCGCCGGCGCCGACCACGATCTGCTCGGGCGGGAAACCGATTCGGCTCGCGATGAGCTGCGGCAGCCGGTGCGGCAGGAATTCCGGATAGCGATTCGCCGAGGCGAGCGCCTCGGTCAGTGCCCGGTGCACGGAAGGCAGTGGGCCGTAAGGGTTCTCGTTGAGTTCGAGCCGAAAACGGACAGAATCGTGCGCGATCAGCATGAGCCGTCGCGCGGCGATAGTCTGCCGTTCCATCGCACCGCCGCCGCGGCGGCGAAATCTCCGGCATGCGCGAAACCCGCGAACAGGACCAGGGATCCGTCCGGCACCTGCCCGGAGGTGACCGCATGGTCGAAGGTCAGCGGCATGGCGACGCCGAACAGATTGCCGCATTCCTCGAAGGTGTCCGGATGGCGCTCCGCGGGCACCCCCAGCGAATCCCGCCAGTTCTCCAGGAATTTCCGGTTCGGCTGATTGGTGACCAGCAGATCCACGTCGCCGGGGGGCACCTCGAGCCGGCCGCAGACCGCGCGCGCCACCTCGGGAACGATCTCGTTGCCGCGGTTCAGCACCTTGGCGATACCCGCCTCGGTGAATCCGATGTGCATCTGTCCCGGGCCGGACTGCCAATGCCGGCGCGGCGGATCGGAGACCAGCGTCATCTCCCCCGCGTACTGCGGCAGATGCCGGGCCTCGATATCCAGGATCGGGGAATGATCGGACCTGGTCAGCCAGGCGACGCCCGCGCCGTCGCCGGGAACGGCCGCCTGGGCCAGCGGCCGCACCTGATCCTGGTCGAACAACTGCCCCGCGGTATTCGCGATGTTCACGATCAGGGCCGATTTCGCCGGGGTGCTCTGCATGATCTCGCGGGCCAGTTTCACCGCGTAGACGAAACTGGCGCAACCACCGTTGTGCAGGTCGATCAGCCATTCCGGCACGATGCCGAGCCGGGCGGCGACCTCGCCGCCGTTACCGACGAACCAGGTCTCCGGCAGCTGGGTGTGCACGATCAGGATGTCGACCTCGTCCAGCAGTTCCGCGCCGTGCCGGGCCAGCATCGGCGCGATGGCCTGCTCGGCCATATCGGCCGGGGACTCGCCCACCGCGACGTGGTGCCGGAATCGGGGCGGATTGAACATGACGGCGTTGCCGCTGTCGCCGGTCTCGTGGAAACGGGTGAAGTATTCGGCCGGAACTGGTTCTCCGGGACGGTAACTGGACACATCTGCCAGGCTGACGGTGACGCTCACGTCGATCATCCATCCAATCGGATCGGTCGCGGTGGTGCTTCAGACCTTCGATTCGTCGGGGGCGCCCTCGAGCCGATCGAGCAGATGCTCGGTGAGGCCGAGGAGCAGTCGTTTGCTGGAATCACGGCTGCGGGCATCGCAATACCGCAGGGGTACCGCTTCGTCGAGATCGAGCGCGGCGCGCAGATCGGCGATGCGATAGCGGTGCGCGCCGTCGAAGTAGTTGACCCCCACCACGAACGGCAGGTTCCGCTGTTCGAAGAAATCGATCGCGGCGAACGACTGGTCGAGCCGCCGCACATCGACGAGGACGACCGCGCCGAGGGCTCCGGTCGCGAGTTCGTCCCAGAAGAACCAGAACCGTTCCTGTCCGGGCGTGCCGAACAAATAGAGGATCAGATTCGGGTTCACCGTGATGCGACCGAAATCCAGTGCGACCGTGGTGGTCCCCTTCGACTCCACACCGGACAGATCGTCGACGCCCTCGCTCTTGTCGCTGATCAGTTCCTCGGTGGACATCGGCGCGATCTCGCTGACCGAACCGACCATGGTCGTCTTGCCCACGCCGAATCCCCCTGCGATGAGGATTTTCGCCGACGTGATCTTCGGCGGTGCCATGGTGTCAGAGTCTGAGAAGGCCATCACGTATCGCCCTTATCAAATCGGCGGTCTCGCGGTTGTTGTTTTCGGCGGCATGCCTCGCCTGGTCCGAGCTGATGGTCAGATAACCGTCCGCGATGAGATCACCGACCAGAATTCTGCTCACCCGCAGGGGCAATCCGAGTCTGGCAGATATCTCCGCGATCGCCCGTGGCTTTCGCGTGATCGAGAAGATTCGCTGATACTCGTGTTCCATTTGGCGCAGGCGGGTGTCCTCGGTGCCCTCCACCGCGACCACGATCGTGATCATGCTCAGTTCGGGTGCGGAATCGTGGGTGCGCCCGCGAGTGAACCCGTACAGCCGGACCAGCGGACCGGCTGCGTCGTCGTACCAGGAGTCCCGTTCGCGAACCATGGCGCCCGATCATCTGGTCACGTTGCTGTGGCGTGGTTTGGAGGAAAGCCACGTCCCCATGCGCTGGACCGTCAGATTCATCTCATGTGCCACCAGACCCCAATCCGCGGTTGCCTCACCCAGGACGGCGATGGAAGCGTTCGCGCCCGCGGAGGTCACGAACAGCATCGCCTCGTCCAGCTCGACCATGACCTGTTGCAGATTGCCCGCCGAGAACAGGCGTCCCGCACTGGTTCCCAGGCTCTGCAACGCGGATGCCATCGCGCTGAAGCGTTCGGCGTCCTCGCGCTCGATCTGGGCGCAGTGGCCCAGCATCAGCCCGTCGTTGGACAGCATGATGACGTAGCGCACACCGTTCAGGCGTTCCGCCAGATCATCGAGAATCCAATTGAACTTGCCGTATTCCTCAGTCATTCCACTGTCCTTCGCCTTCGGTCGCCACCTCGAGCCGAGACCCGGCGGGTACACCCGCGCGACCGAGCTTCGTTCCGGCCTGTAGCGAGGTCCACAGGTCGGTGGGCCGTCCCTGTCCCGTCGGCCGGTCCCGCTGCCTGCCGACACTGGGATGGACATCGGGGGCCGGCGGCCGCGGGATCACCTGGGTCTGCCGTCTGCGCTGGGGCAGCGGCGGACCGTCGTACGCCTGCGCCTCCGCGCCGGCGCCGATCGGTTCCTCACCCCAGGACTCGGGCGGCGCCTGATCGGCGTAGGACGCCATCGCGCCGACCGGTTCGGGCTCCGGAACCAGCGGGACGGGAGCCGGCTCGGCGGGCTCCTCCGCCGCGGGCAGTCCGGGCTGCTGCCCGCCCAGCCGATGCGACCAGCGCCGCAGCTCACCGAGGTTGTCCTCGGCGCCCTCACCGAGTTCGCTCGGCGGCAGCGACTCGTCGTCGACCGCCTCGTCGGAGACCAGGTTGTAGGGGATCCGCACGACGCTGCGGATGCCGCCGAAATCGGATTCGGTCAGCCGCACCGCGACCTCGTGCCGCTTCGCCAGCTGCGCGACCACGAACAGGCCCAGTCGCGGATCGGTGGACAGCGCCTCGATGTTGAAGTCCGGCGGGTTGGTCAGCGCCTCGTTGAACCGCGCCATCTCACCCCTGGTCAGGCCGACGCCCAGATCGGAGATCGCGACGATCACCGCCGAGCCGCCCAGATCACCGGAGATCTCGACGCGGGTTCGCGGCGGCGAGAAGGTCGCGGCGTTATCGATCAGTTCGGCCAGCAGGTGGATGAGGTCGGCCACGGCCGAGCCGATGATGCGCACCTCGGGCAACCGCACGATGTGGACCCGGGGGTAGTGCTCTGTCTCGGTGACCGCGCTGCGCACCAACTCGTGCAGCGGCACCGGATTGCGCCACTGCCGGCCGGGCTGTTCGCCGCCCAGGATCACCAGGTTCTCGGCGTTGCGCCGCTCGCGGGTGGCGAGGTTGTCGAATTCGAACAGCATCTTCAGGGTGTCCGGATCGTCGTGCCGATGCTCCGCGCGCTCCAGCTGACCCAGCAGCTGGTGCATGGTGACCTGGCTGCGGTGCGCGATGTTGACGAAGACCGCGCGGACACCCTGCCGGGTGTGCGCCTCGTTGATCGCGGCGGCGACGGCGGCCGTCTGCGCGCGATTGAAGGCATCGGCGACCTGGCCGATCTCGTCGCGGCCGAAATCGAGTTTGGGCAGTTCCTTGTCCAGGTCGACGGATTCGGAACGGCCGAGCTGATCCATGATCCGCGGCAACCGGGTCTCGCTGACCTGCAGCGTTTCCGCCCGCAGCCGGCGCAGACGGCCGATCAGGCGCTGCGACAGGTACGCCGCAGCGACGAAGGCGACCAGCGACAGCGCCAGGGCGGCCGCACCGCCCTCGACGGACTGCCGGGACAGCGTGCTGCCCTGTTTGTCGGCGACCTCACCGGCGTAGCGCAGATGCGAGTTCCACATACCGCGCAGCGTGGAGCCGACCTGATCGGCGGCGTCCTGCCATTCGGCGGCGGGAGGCATCGGCGGGGTGTCGCCGGTTTCGGTGGTGGTGGTATCGCCCGTGGCGCTGTTCGAGGACGTCCCGCTGGACGAGTTGCCGGTTCCGGTCTGCCCGGTGCCGGACGAGGCGCCCGGACCGCTCTGCGACAGGGCTCCGGGGGGCGATGTCCGCGGGGAGGAGGTCTTCGGCGAGGAGGGGCCGGGGGCGGCGGACACGCCGGGCTGCGACGTGCCCGGCGAGGTGACGCCCGGCTGCGACGTGCCCGGACCGGCGGCATTCGGACCGGCGGCGCCCGACGGGGCGGCGCCGGGACCCGACGCGGAACCACCCGGACGCGCGGTGCCGGATCCACCGGGACCGGCGGTGCCGGACGAGGATCCACCGGGACCGGACGAGGTACCACCCGCGCCGGACGAGGTTCCACCCGGGCCGGCGGCGCCCGAGGACGAACCGCCCGGACCGGACGAGGAGGAGCTCCCCGGTCCCCCGGCTCCCGAGGAAGGACCGCCCGACTCGGTGGACGGCGCGGACGCGTCGAGTTCGGCCGACCGGCGGATGAGGCCGGATTCGATGGCGCCCATCTGCATCCACGCCGGGCTCGACACCAGCGCCTGATAAGTCGCCATCTCGCCCGGCGTCAATTCGCCGATGCGATTATCGAGTTCGTATCGATAAAAACCGACCAGTTTGCTGTATTCCTCTTGCTGCGACGGTGTGAAACCGCCGTGGAAAGCACCGGCCGCGGCGAGCGAACTGCTCCGGGACATCGCCTCGGCGGTTTCGAACAAACCGATCTCGGTGTCCTGTTCGTTCGCCGCCTCGGGCACCTTGGCCGTGCGCGCGGCCAGTCGGCCCGCGACGATGACCGTTTGGATGACCTTGTTGTAGTAGCCGTAGACCTCATCGATCTGGGCCGCGCCCAGATCGACTCGCTGCCGGATCAACGGCAACTGGCCGAACGTGGCCTGCATTTGCACGACGGCATCGCCGACGGACCCGTGGAAAAGTTTGATCAGATCGTTACCGGCGGCCATCATCGTCGGAATGGACGCATTGAGCCGCGCCCGTTCCGCCGGTAGATCACCGGCCACGGATTGATCGCCCGCGAGTATGAGCATGCTGGTGCGGCGCTCGTTCTGCACCGCTTCCACGAAGTCCATTGCCGGCCCGGCCGTATGGTTGATCGCGGTCGACCAGGTCTGAATGGAGTTGGCCTGCTGTAAGAAGTATCCGGCCGTGCCACCACCGACAATCAGCAGCGACGAGCTGGGTATGAGGGCAATCGCCAGAACGCGAAATCGCACGCTCGGCGTGATCCTGAACACGCGCTTGATGTTGGACATCCTGATCACATCAAATCATTCCCATCCCGAAAGGGATTGGGCTGTCGTCGGACTCGGTGATGGCCGGCACGAGCTTACTCGTGCGGTCGCGAAAAAAATTGGTGTACGGAAGATTTCTTCCGGCTCACGCGGCGGAGCCGAGCGCGGCACGTTGCGTGCGCTCCAGCCAGCCGCGGAACAGTCGAGCCATCGGCAACGCCGGCACACCACCCAGTTCGTCGGGCCCGGCCACGGACAGCAGCCACGCGGGCATGAACCGCAGCGTCCACAGCGGCGCGGTCTTGCGCATGTGGGTCTCGAAACCCTTCCAGATCTTGGGGTTCAGCGCCGGGGCGAGCCGGCCGACCAGCTCCGCCTCCTCGTCCGCGGCATGCCCGACGATCCGCTCGTGCACATCCATCGTGATCCGCGCGAGTTCGGCCGCGACACTGCCGTCGGTTCCCAATTCCGTTGCCATGCGGTGCCATTCGGCCAGGAACTTGTCCAGTTCCTCGTGCTCCGCGGCGAGCAGGGCGATCGCCGCCTCGTCGGCGCCGTGGGTGCGCAGGCGCGGCCAGAGGTACTCGTTCTCGCCCTCGTGGTGGTGGTTGATCAGTGTGTGCACCCGATCGACGTAGCCGCTCAGCGCGGCGGCGCGGGTCGCATCCGGGTTCGCGGCCAGTCGGTTGGCAGCCTCGGCGATGCGGGGCAGATCGGTGACCATGGCACGATGGGCCAGCAACATCGTCTGATGTCCGCTGGGCAAGCTGGAAAGAGAAGTGCTCACAGCAGCTCCTGGAGAATTCCAAGTGTTGTCACGGCCTCCGCAAGGAATTGCAGAGGCCGCCGAAATATGTTGCGGCACACAGCTTCTCGAAGAGATTCGTGGTCCGCACTCTCCGCTCGGTCAAATCAATGACAGACATTAACCCAGCCTCCCGGTGACCGCCACTCCAACGAACGAACCCGTTTGCCGATCGCCTGCCGACGAGCGCGCCGGCCTTCCGGCGTGGGGCGGCGCGCACCGTAACCGGTTGCGGGCACGAAGAACCCGGGCGCCACGCGATCCCGCACCGGTACCACGCACACAACCCCGTTACCGTGCGTCGTTGCGACTGCGACGCGGAATACACGGCGCCACTCGCGATCTCGTGACCTGCACACCAGCGGCACGACACTCGGTAGACGCATCCCTCCGCACGCAACGATCAAGCCCCCTGGACAACACCCACGGCAAACGAGCCGGCACACGGACCGGTCTGTCTCCGAAACCCTTGTGGCCCTTGAATATTCGGAACAGAGACGACCACATCCGAGCACCCGATCCGCACCGCCTCGGTGGGAACCACCCGAAACATCGATGCGGACGATCGAAAACTATTACGCCGCAGAATCTCCCGTAAAAGTCGCGAAAACAATCGTCTATTTCCGAGTTCCGCTCCGCCCGTATCGCAATCGAAACGGCACCGGAAACACCTGCGCGCCAGCACTTGCCGATTTGCGCACCGGTACGCCGCCGAAGCGATTACTCCGGGCAAATGTTGCTACCGACTGGAAACACCTTGCTTCACAACACTGTCGGGTCCGGCGCGGCATCGCGCAATCGATTCGGCACGAGCGTGCTACTCGAATCGCGGACCGCCGGCCCGCTTCCCGAACCCGATCCGGGCGAACGGCCACCTCGTAAAGCGCTGGGCCACTTGATATTCGGAGGTTCGATCATCGGACGCACGACGGTCGAGCGGTTCCCGCACCACCGGCCCGCGTGCCCACACTCCCGGACCGAGGGCACAGATGTTCGATACCGAGACTGCTACCAGCAGAAATCAATTCACCGGATGATCGGCCGAACAACCTGCGCCAGAGAAGCTTTCGGATAGAAGTATCCGCAGTTCCGCGCAGCGGTACACCCGCCCCCGGTTTCGCAATACGTATTGCGTGCGGCCGAGCCCACATCGAACACGTCCGTCACCACCGATCCGATCCCTACCGGCAACCGTGCATCGAACGATTCGCTATCCGACCGCACACCCGATCCGGCTCCGGCACTGTCACCACCGGCCCGGTCCGGGTCACCGCCGACTCGGTCGGACGGAGCGGAAGAGGCCCCCTGACACCGAGCCGCCTGCCGCCCCTGGACACACCACGAGCAGGCAACGTAGGGACGACACCCATCAAGGGACATCGACGGCACAGCACCGACCGGAACGGCCCGCCCTGCACCCTCGGCAGGGCACGGGCGCGGGGGGTGCATCCGGCAACCGGCCGGATCCGAGCACAGAACCGTCGAACGACAGGACACCGGAGACCTGGCCCGGCACATCGCAAGGCGGAACACCGGCCCTATGCACCGGGACCGCCGTGGCGACGAACGGCTCAGTTGAGCCCGGCGTACGAGTGCAGACCGCTCACCACGATGTTGATGATGAACAGGTTGAACAGCATCGCCACGAAGCCGGCGATGTTGATCCACGCGGCCTTGGTCTCCCGCCAGCCCGAGGTGGCGCGGGCGTGCAGATAGGCGGCGTAGATGACCCAGGCGATGAAGGAGACCGTCTCCTTCGGATCCCAGCCCCAGAAGCGGCCCCAGGCGGATTCCGCCCAGATCGCGCCCAGGATGATGCCGGTGCCGAAGATCGGGAAGCCGATGATGGTGGTGCGGTAGGCGAGCCGGTCCAGGGTGCGGGCATCGGGCAGGCGGCGGGCGATCGCGCCCAGTACGCTGTCGGATTCCGTACCGGCGGGCTGCCGCAGGCGCAGCAGGAACAGCAGGCTGGCGACGCCCGAGACCAGGAATACGCCGCTGCCGATGCTCACCACGGTCACGTGGATCGGCAGCCAGTAGGACTTCAGTGCGGGCACCACGGGGGCGGCTCCGGCGTACAGCACGGTGCCGGCCAGGAACATCAGGACCAGCACGGGAACCAGCAGGAACGACCACATGCCGCGGTAGCGCTGATCGCGCAGCAGGATCACGCCGAGCAGGACGGCGGTGCCGGTCGCCATCGTCACGAACTCGTACATGTTGCCGAGCGGGAAGCGGTGGGTCGCGAAGCCGCGCAGCACGATCGACACGATGTGCGAGCCCAGGCCGACGAACAGCACCGCGAAGGCCATGTTGCCGAAGCGTTCGCCCAGCGGCCGGGCCGTCGGCCGATCGACGCGGCCGGGGACCCCGGCACCGGCGCCGACCAGGGCGGGTTCGCGCTCCTCGGCCTTGCGGGTGTAGGCGGTCGCGTACTGCACCAGCAGCAACACGAACACCAGCACGTAGATGACGATCGCCGACTTGAACGCCAGATCGCTGTAACCGGCGATGTTCTCGTCGATCGGCATGGTCAATGCTCCCCGTTCTGCGTTCCGGACGGTGTGCTCTCCCCCAGAACCGAGCTGCGCAGGCGATCGAATTCGCCACCCCAGCCGGCCTGGTCGGTGCGGGCCAGCCCGCCCATTTCTACTACAGTACGTCGTTCTTCATCGCCGGTCATCTCGGGGTATGCGCGCATCCACACGCGACGGCGCTTGAGCAGCAGCGACACCAGCAGACCGGCCATCATCGTCACCGCGCACACCAGCACCCAGTCCTGCGCCGGATCGTGCGACACCTGCAGATTCGCGAACTGTTTCGCACCGTCGAACGTCACCTTGGTACCGTCGGCCAAGGTCGCCGATTCGCCCGGCCGCAGGTTCACCCGCTGCTCCTTCGCGAGTCGGCCCTGTTTGATCATCTCCGGGTCCAGGGCGAACAGCGACTGCGCGCGGCCGGTGTCGAGGCCGGTCTCGCCGCGATAGATGTCGATCGCCACCGCCGGATCGTTCAGCGCCGGATACGACGAGGTGAGCAGGGTGCCGTGCAACAGCGCGGTCGGCGCGAACAGGCCCTCGATCGCGATCTGGTGTTTGCGCCGGTCCTCCTCGGTGCCGAACATGCCGCCGGGCGGATCGAAGCGCATGACGCCGCTGGACAGGAAGGTCGCGGTGTCCTCGGGCAGCCACTGCACCGTCTCGGTGCGGGTCTGCCCGTTCGGATAGGTGACCGTGAAGGTCGGCGCGTAACCGTGTCCCTGCAGGTAGACGCGGTCGCCCGCGACGCGCAGCGGATGGTTCACCTGGACGGTCGTATCGCGCCATGTGCCGGCGGTCAGATCCTTGCCGGTCTGGTACGAGATGTTCGCGGTGAACATCTCGGCCTGGCCGTTGGGCAGATAGTCGGCGCGGAAATCCTTGACCCGCACGCACATCGGGGCCAGGCCGGTGCCGTCGTTGACGTTGCCCGCCCGGAACGAGTCGAAGACCGCGGGCGAGGTGGTGCAGAAGCCGGGACCGTCGTCGGCGACGACCACCACATTGCCCTCGTAGCCGAACAGCTTTCCGATCGCGAACGCGACCAGCAGCCCGACCAGCGCCAGGTGGAAGACCAGATTGCCGAGCTCGCGGACGTACCCCTTCTCCGCGGACAGCGTGAGCTCACCCTCGCGGGTGCCGGTCCGCTGGATCACCCGCCAGCCGCGCAACCGGCCGCGCGCGCTGCCGATCACCTCCTCCGGCGATGCCGTGACCGTCGTGGCGAAGTGGTGCGGCAACCGGCTGAGGTTGCGCGGCACCGCGACCGGCGGGGTGCGCAGCGCGCGGTAGTGGTCGAAGACGCGGGGCACGATGCAGCCCACGAGCGAGACGAACAACAGCACGTAGACGGCGGTGAACCAGGAACTGGAGAACACCCCGAACAGCTGCAGCCGGTCCATCCAGTGCCCGAGGGTGGGCCGGTCGGCGATGTACTTGTCGACCTTCTGCGCGTTGAGGCTGCGCTGTGGCAGCAGGGCGCCGGGAATCGCCGCCAGCGCCAGCAGGAACAGCAGCACCAGCGCGGTGCGCATATTGGTGAGGCCACGCCAGGTGTTGCGCAGCAGGGCCGGGAATCTGCCCCGCGGCGGCGGGCCGGGGCGGGGGGCGGTCTCGGGGGCGGTGATGGTGGTGGTCATATCAGATCGGCAGGGTCGTTTCGGAGACGAAGGCATTGCGTATCCACCCGACGAACTGGTCCCACAACCCCGTCACCAGGGCTGCACCGACCGCGACGAGCAGGATTCCGCCGATGATCTGGATGGTCCGCGAGTTGCGGCGCAACCAGCCGACCCCGCGCAGCGCGCTGGCCGACCCGAACGCCAGGATCACGAACGGCAGGCCCAGACCCAGGCAGTAGGCGATGATCAGCGCCACACCGCGGGCGGCGGTGGCGCCCTGGGTGCCGGCGGACACCGCCATCACCCCGGACAGCGTCGGTCCCAGGCACGGTGTCCAGCCCAGCGCGAACACCGCGCCGAGCAGCGGCGCGCCGATGACGCCGGTGAGCCGTCGCGGGTGCATCCGGGTGTCGCGTTGCAGGGCCGGGACCAGTCCGAGGAACACCAGGCCCATCACGATGGTGACGACGCCGCCGATCCGCTGCAGCAGATCCCGGTTCACGTTCAGGGTCTGGATCACCCCGAACACGGTGGCCGACGCCAGCACGAACACCACGGTGAATCCGGCGACGAACAGTCCGGCCGCACCGGCGACCCGCATCCGGCCGGCCCGTTCGGCCAGGGTGACGCGACGGCCCGTGACCTCGCCGACCGTGACCGGCGGCGCCTCGGCGCCGACCAGCCCGGCCAGATAGGACAGGTATCCGGGCACCAACGGCACGACACACGGCGACGCGAACGACACCAGTCCCGCCAGCACGCACGCACCCAGCGCCAGCAGCAACGGCCCGGTCGCGGCGGTCTGCTGGAACGAATCCCCCACCGAGGCCAGCACGGTCGTCGTCATCGCGACCCCCGCCGTGCCCGGCGGCCCCGGACGCACCGCTTCTCGGTCGCGTCCCGGGCGGGCCGGGGAGCCAGGATCCGGCGCGGCCGATGCTCCCGCATCAGCAGCACGGACCGCGAACTCGCATCGAGTTGCGCCTCGGGGAGCGGCGGTACCACCACATGTGGCCGCAACTCGGGATGCGACTGCACACCCAGCCGCGATTGCGGCGAGACCGGCGGATACGCCGCCTGCGACCGTTCGGCAGCGCGTGCGAGATCGTCCGCCGGCGGCATCGCATCCGGCGACCCCGACAACGGGATCGTGCCCGGCAACTGCGGCAATGGGATCGTGCCCGGCAACTGCGGCAACGGCGTCCCGTCCGGCGACTGCGTCAGCGGTGTCTCGTCGGGTGCCTGCGCCAACGGCGTCTCGCCCGCCGACTCCGGCAACGGTGTCCCGTCCGACGACTCGGGCGGCAGCTCCGGCTGGAATTGCGGCGCGCGGAGGCCCGGGGCCCAGAAGTCCGGGCGCAGCTCCGGCGGCAGGATGCTGGAACGCCGCATCAGCTCCGGGAAGCCCAGCGGGTACCGGTAGGCGCAGGGTGTCGCTCGGTTCGTCCTCATGACCGATCCTCCGCGGCGATCCGGTCGACCACCGGCTGGAGATCCTCGGCGAGGAGGGTGCGCAGGAATACCGCGGCGACCCGGTGGTGCCGGTCCAGCACCAGGGTGGTCGGGATGACGCTGGTGGGGAATTTGCCGCCGAGGGCGAGCAGGCTGCGCATCTCCGGGTCGTAGATCGACGGATATCCGACGTGGAAGCTGGTGACGAAGTCCTGCGCCTTGTCCTGCTGCGGATCGCGCACATTGATCCCGAGGAAGGCCACGCCGCGGGGCTTCGACTGCTCGTACACCTTCTCCAGCGCGGGCGCCTCGGCACGGCACGGTCCGCACCACTGGCCCCAGACGTTCAGCACCACGACCTGGTCCGGGAAATCGCTGACGGACACGGTCTTCCCGGCATTCATCAGGTCGGGACCGGCGAGCGTACCGATGGTGCCGCGCGCCGACGGCGGGTCGTACCCGATGTCGGTCTTACCGCCCGGTGACACGAAATCGAAGGTGCCGCCCTGCGCCACCGCGTCCTTACCGCTGGAACAGCCGGTCAGCGCCGCCAGTACCGCCGCGCACAGCAGCAGCGGTACGAGCAGCCGGGTCCGCCCGCTCACGCCCCGGTCACCAACGGGTCCGACGCGCCGGCCGGTTCGGAGTAGACGATGTCGATGAGGGTGTCGCCCTGGTACACCAGCGAGGTCAGCGAGGCCAGCGAGCACTGCCGCTGCCGCGGGTCGTGCCACAGCCGCTTGCCCTCGAGGAACCGGCGCAGCGTCCACACCGGCAGCTGATGGGAGACCAGCACCGCCTCGTGGCCGGTCGCCTCCGCGCGGGCCTTGTTCACGGCGGCCAACATCCGGTGCGCGATCTGCAGATACGGCTCACCCCAGGACGGGGTGAACGGGTCGCGCAGCTTCCACCAGTGCCGCGGCTTGCGCAGCGCGCCGTCGCCGACCGACACCCGCAGGCCCTCGAAGGTGTTACCGGCCTCGATCAGGTTCTCGTCGGTACGGATCGTCAGGCCGTGCTGCGCCGCGATCGGGCCCGCGGTCTCCTGGGCACGCTGCAACGGCGAGGCCACCACGAACGCGATGTCGTGGTCGGCGAGGGTGCGGCCGACGGCCGCGGCCTGCGACCGGCCCGTCACCGACAGGCTGAAGCCGGGCAGCCGGCCGTACAGGATGCCTCTCGGGTTGTGCACCTCACCGTGCCGCATCACGTGCACGATGGTCTCCGCCACCGCGGTATCCCCCGGCAGCCCCGCCGCCGGATCGAGCGGCGCGGATCCGGCCGCGCCGGTCGGTTCGGATCCCGCGACGGCCGATTCGGGGCCCGCCTGGGCCGTCTCCACGGGTCCGGATTGCTGCTGTGCGTCGCTCACGCGCGGGATCCTTCGGGTGTGGCGGCCGCGGCGGCCGCGGCGGCGGCCGGGAGGGCGGCGGCGATACGGTCGAATGCGTCCTCGTCGAGTGCCGCGGAGACGAACCACGTCTCGAACGCGCTCGGCGGCGGATAGACGCCGCGCTCCAGCAGAGCATGGAAGAACGCCGGGAAACGCCAGGTCTCGCTGGCTTTGGCGGTGGCATAGTCGGTGACCGGGTGATCGGTGAAGAACACGCTCACCATATTGCCCGCGAACTGGACCACATGGGCCACACCGGCGGCCGACAGCGCCGCGGTGATCAGCCCGCCCAGCCGTTGCGCGTTGCGGTCCAGCGCCGCGTAGATCGCGGCGTCGGCGGCCCGAAGGGTGGCCAGACCGGCCGCGACGGCGACCGGATTCCCCGACAACGTGCCCGCCTGATAGACCGGGCCCAGCGGGGCCAGCCGATTCATGATGTCGGCGCGGCCGCCGAACGCGGCGGCGGGCAGGCCCCCGCTCATCACCTTGCCGAAGGTGTACAGATCGCCCGCGACGCCGTCGATGCCGTACCAACCGGCCGGGCTCACCCGGAATCCGGTCATGACCTCGTCCATGATCAGCAGAGCGCCGTCGGCGGCGGTCAGCCGGCGCAGACCGGCGTTGAAGCCGGGTGCGGGCGCCACCGTGCCCATGTTGCCGGCGGCGGCCTCGGTGATCACGGCCGCGATCTCGCCGGGACGGGCCGCGAACGCCGCGGCGAGCGCGTCCAGGTCGTTGTAGGGCAGCACGATGGTGTCGGCGGCCTGCGCGCCGGTGACACCCGGCGAGGTCGGCAGGCCCAGCGTCGCCACGCCCGAGCCCGCGTCGGCGAGCAGCGCGTCGACGTGCCCGTGGTAGCAGCCGGAGAATTTCACGATCTTGCTGCGACCGGTGTAGCCGCGGGCCAGCCGCACCGCGCTCATGGTCGCCTCGGTACCGGAGTTGACCAGCCGCACCCGTTCCACGGGTTCGACCCGGGCCGCGATGGCCTCGGCCAGATCGATCTCCGCGGCGGTCGGCGCGCCGAACGACAACCCGCCGGTCGCGGCCTGTCGCACCGCCTCGACCACGGCCGGGTGGCTGTGGCCGAGAATCATCGGGCCCCAGGAACACACCAGGTCGACGTACTCGTTGCCGTCGGCGTCGGTCAGGGTGCAGCCCCGCGCCGACGCGATGAACCGGGGCGTGCCGCCGACCGATTTGAACGCCCGGACCGGCGAGTTCACCCCGCCGGGGATGATCGCGGCGGCACGTTCGTACAGATGGGCGGAGACCGACACTGCGTCCTCGATGGCGCGCGGAGAAGAACTCACGGCTTCCAGTGTCTCAGTTCGGCCTCGGCGGATCGACGACAGGGTGTAGTGGCCCGGGTCACGGCTGTCGATCCCCCGCGACAACACGCCGGATCCGCTTCGGGCCCAAATAGTTCGCTGCCAGATTGCTGATGCGTACCCTCTGGGAAACCACAGGCTCATATCGGGAGGGATTCATGCGCAGGATCATGCTCGGAGCAACCGGTGCCACCATCGCCGCGGGTGCGGTGCTGTTCGGCGCCGGAACCGCCGCCGCGATCGTTCCGGTGGCCCAACCCGATGACGCGCGCATCGGCGTGCAGCTCGACCACGGCGAGACGAAGGCGCTGGCCCAGGGCCCGTTGCCGGCGCTGATCGGCATGATCGTGCCCGCCGGGCGAGTGGGTGCGGGCCTGCATCAGGACACCCAGCTGTTCAAGGACGACCGCGGCGGGGTGCACGCCTCGCTGCGGCAGGTGATCATGGAGGCCGCCGACCACCAGGACGGCAGCGTGTCGTTCTTCCTGGACGTGCCCGGCAGCCACGGGCCGCGGGTCCTGGACATCTATCAGCGCTGGAACTGAACCGGCTCGCGGCGGGACCGGGCGACGGCGCGGACCACCAGGTCCAGCCCGGCCAGTCCCGCCCCGGTCGCCAGCAGGACCGACAGGCCGATCCACCCGCCCGAATAGTGGGTGGACGTGAACGCGGGCTGCTCACCGTCGGCGACGAAGGCGGTGTGCCGGATCCCGGCATGCCAGGCGTACACCGCGGCGACCGTGAACAGCACGGTGATCACGGCGTCCGCGGTGATCCACACCCACCGCTTCATGGGAGTTCCTCCTCGCCGTCGCCGATACCGCCGCCCGCGGGTCGCAGGGCCGCGGCGAGTTCCGCGCGCAGCCGCCGGTGATCGCGCGCCCACGCCTGCACCAGGCTACCGTCGAGCAATCGGAGACCGATACCTTTGCGCCGCCGCGGCACTCCGGAGAGTTCGCCGAGCGCCCGCGCCGACTCCCACTCCTCGTCGTCCCAGCTGTCCGGATCGCGCTCGGGCAGCACCTCGGCGACGCGGTCCAGCGGCAGTACCTCGGTGCCCTCGCGCAGCGCGGTATCGGTGAGTTCGACGCTGACGTGCCGGCGACCGGCCACCACCTGCAGCGCGACGAATCCGGCCAGCAGCACCGCACAGAACGCCAGGCCGAACCAGTGCACATGACTGTGCAGGCCGAGTTCCAGGCAGACCACCAGCAGGCAGAGGATCGGGCCGTAGGCGACGCTGCGCCAGCGGGCGCCGGGTTCGGCGAAACGCACGACGTCCGTGTCGTGGATTTCGGGAAAACCGCCGGTCACGGACGGATCAATGGCTCATGCCCGGGAGCAGGAGTACCGCGAGGGTGAGCAGACCGAGCAGGATCAGCACGCTGACCAAGAGGATGTCTCGTCGAAGGCTTTGCGGCTGCTCAATGACCACTCGCATCGTTGCCTCCGCTTCCCCGGAGCGTGCGATGCGACGTGATCCGAGAATCAACGCTGCGCCAACGACTTCCGGTTCCCAAGTCCACTGTGACAACTTTCACGATACATCCCGCCCGGTCCGTGACAAATTCGGCGGGGTACCTCACCGCCCGAAGGCACGGAAGAAGGTATCGGATTCGCCTCGGCGGCAAAGGAATACGGCACCGGCGGCGAGTACCGCCTGCAGGATGGTCGCGGCGCCGGCGATCAGCGCGGCGACGCCCTCGGTGCTCAGCCCGAACAGGGTGCCGACCGCCCCGAGCACCAGCACCGCGGCGGCGGCCTCGAGCAGGGTGCGCGCCCACAACCGGCCCCGCCGCAACTGGTAGGCGATCGCCACCACCCCGACCGCCAGGCCCAGCCCGAAGACGACGATCACCACCTCCAGGAGCGTCACCACCAGCTCCACCTGCGCGAGCGAGGTCTGCGGCTGTTGTTCGCGCATTTGGTCGTACATCTGCCGGGCCAGGTCGTGCCGGTGCGTGAACCGGTCCACCGCATCGGCGATCAGCCGCAGCACCCCGAAAACGGCCACGCCCCACCACAATTGCACCGCGGTCCGGACATCCGCCGGCACGGGCAGTACGGGACGGCCGGTGAGCGGAGGGAAACCGCCGGGTCCGGGCATGCCCGGACCGCCGGGACCGAGCGGCGGGTACGGCGGATACGGCGGTGGCTGACCCGGATTCACGACAACCAGTGCGAGGCTTCGGTGGCCCAGTAGGTGAGCACCAGATCCGCGCCCGCGCGACGGATCCCCACCAGCGATTCCAGGATGGCCCCGCGCCGGTCGATCCAGCCCCGCTCGGCGGCGGCGGTGATCATCGCGTACTCGCCGGAGATCTGGTAGGCCGCCACCGGCACGATCGACCGGTCCGCCACCTCGCGCAGGATGTCGAGATACGACATGGCCGGCTTCACCATCACGATGTCGGCGCCCTCGGCGAGATCCAGTTCCAGTTCGCGGATCGCCTCGCGGCGATTGGCCGGATCCTGCTGGTAGGTGCGGCGATCGCCCTGCAGCGAGGAGCCGACCGCCTCCCGGAACGGGCCGTAGAAGGCCGAGGCGTACTTCGCGGAATAGGCCAGGATGCCGGTGTCGATGCGCCCGGCCGCATCCAGTCCGGCCCGGATCGCGCCGACCTGGCCGTCCATCATGCCGCTGGTACCGAGCAGGTCCGCGCCCGCCTCCGCCTGCGCGAGCGCCATCTCGACGTAGCGGTCCAGCGTGGCGTCGTTGTCGACCGAACCGTCGGCGGCCAGCACGCCGCAGTGCCCGTGATCGGTGAACTCGTCCAGACAGGTGTCGGCCATCACGACGGTGTCGCCGCCGACCTCCTCGGCCAGCGCGCGCAGCCCGCGGTTCAGGATGCCCGCCGGATCGCTGGCGAGACTGCCCGTGGCGTCCTTGTCCTCCGGCCGCGGCACACCGAACAACATGAGCCCGCCGACCCCCGCGGTCACGGCCTCCCCCGCCGCCTTCCGCAGCGAGTCCAGGGTGTGCTGGTAGACCCCCGGCATGGAACCGATCTCCCGGGGCTCCGCGAGCCCGTCGGCCACGAACATCGGCAACACCAGTTGCCTTGGCTGGAGCGTGGTTTCGGCGACGAGGCGACGCATGGCTGGGGTACGACGCAACCGCCGCGGGCGGTCCATTCCGGTCATAGTCGCACGATACGCCCGCACCGCCCCGGCCTCGCGCGCGGTACCACCGTTCCACTGGCCGTGACGGACACCACCTGTCGGCCATGATCGCGCCGGTCACAGGCACTGTGAGCACTCCGCGACACTCGGCCCAGTGGCCTCCGCCTCCTCCGCGCGGGCCGCCGGATCGCATCCGCCGCACGCCGTGCTCTGCATCGCACATTCACTCGGCCAACAGCCCCTGTATCGCATGATCGCTCAGCACTCGCAGCGTCTGCGTCGCACGATCGCTCGGCACACACAGCGGTGCTGGTCCGCATGGATGGTGTCGCCGATGATGAAACGGGGCCCTGCGGTTCGGAAGGCGGTGCGGGATGTCCGGTGTGGACGGCCGGGACGATTCGGCGCGACCGGATCCGGGCCCGGCCGTGCGGGCACTGCGGGCGATGGCCGAGCGCGGCGATCCGGCGGTGATGGAGATGTTGGCTCAGCGGTTGCTGGATGCGCGCATTCCGGATGAGGCGCAGATCTGGCTGAGCCGCGCCGCCGAGCTCGGCAGTTCCACCGCGATGGGCACTCTGGGTACGCTGGCCCGGCGAGACGGCCGGATCGCCGAGGCGATCACCTGGCTGGAGCGCGGGGCGGCCGCCGGAAACGATGATGCCGCACAGCAACTCGGCATCCTGCACCTGGAACGCGGCGATCCCGACAGCGCCGAACGCTGGTTGCGCTCGGCCGCCGAAGCCGGACTTCCCGAGGCGATGTGCAATATGGGAGCCATCGCCGATCGTCGCGGTGACGACGCCGCGGCCGAACGCTGGTACGAACGCGCCGCGCGAGCCCACGAACCGACGGCCATGCGCAACCTCGCCATCCGCCTGGCCCGTCGCGACGAAATCACCAGGGCCACAGAGCTTCTCGAAGATTCCTTCCGGCGCGGCCGCACCGACGCGGCGGCCGTGCTCGGCACGATCCACCTGGAACACGGCGACACCGAGGCCGGTGAGCGCTGGCTGCGCCGCGGTATCGAGTCCGGCGATCCGACCTCCATGGTCCGCCTGGCACTGCACCTGCGGGAAGCGAAAGAGCCCGAGCGCCATCAGGAATCCGATCTCCTCCTGGAGCGGGCCGCGGCCGCGGGCCACCCACTCGCCCTCGAGATCCTGCACCACTGATCTCCCCTGCCGCCTGCCCGCACGAAAACCGGCCCCCGCCACAGTCGTCCATCGGCATCGGCACGTTCGCCGCCCGGGGTGTCGCCCTCCCCACAACGGGTAGACCCGGATCAGGAGCAACCCGTCGGCCATCTGTCGAGCTGCGCGCCGGGCTCGCAAAAGTGTTCGCGGCCAGCGGTTTCTGTCGGTACCCCGCGATAGAATCGAAGAAGTGTTCGAGGAGATCGTCCAGGATCTCCGTGACGAGGGGAGGGCTCGTGGCCACCGTCATCAGAAGTTCGCAGCGACCGGGTTCGGTTCGGCCGCAGGGCACGGCGAATCGCTCCGATTCCAGGATCGTCGAACCCTATCTGCCGCTGGAGAAGCGGAAGCTCCCGCCGGGGCGGCCGCGGGCGTGGTACGTCATGCACAACCGCAGGTTGAAGGCGATGCGCCTGGCCATCGCGCTGCTCGATTCGGGCATCTACCGAGCCAGTCTCGCCGACAACGAGACCATCCGCCGCACCGCCGATCTCGTGGGCATCCGGCCGCCGTCGGACAAGACCTGCCGACTGGTCCGCGATCTCATGCGCGCGCGGCGCTGAACAGCGGCCGCCGGGCACCACAGTGCCCGGCGGCCGTCGACGGATCTCCGGCGGCTAGCGCCGGCGGCTCTTCTTCCGCGGCGGGGGCAGCAGGCCTTCGGCGCGGAGGTGGGCCGCGTGCTCGGCGAGGGCGTCGACCAGCGCGCCGACCTGGGCGACCTCGGGCTGCACATCGACACGCAGGCCGAATTCGACGGCGGTCTCCGCGGTCTTCGGGCCGATGCAGGCCACGATCGTGCGGGCATGCGGCTTACCGGCGATGCCGACCAGGTTCCGGACCGTCGAGGACGAGGTGAACAGGACCGCGTCGAAACCGCCGGTCTTGATCATCTCGCGGGTCTCCGCCGGCGGCGGCGAGGCCCGGACGGTGCGGTACGCGGTCACGTCGTCGATCTCCCAGCCGCGGTCGCGCAGCCCCTCGGCGAGAGTTTCGGTCGCGATGTCCGCGCGCGGCAACAGCACCCGGTTCACCGGATCGAAGACGTCGTCGTACGGCGGGAAATCGGCCAGTAAACCCTCCGAGGACTGCTCCCCGCTGGGCACCAGTTCCGGATTGATGCCGAAGGCGCGCACCCGCTCCGCGGTGGCCTCGCCGACGCAGGCGATCTTCACACCCGAGAAGGCGCGCGCGTCGAGGCCGAATTCGCCGAACTTCTCCCACACCGCGCGCACGGCGTTGGTCGAAGTGAACACCACCCACTGGTAGCGGCCGTCCACCAGGCCCTTCACCGCCCGCTCCATCTGGGCGGGGCTGCGCGGCGGCTCGACGGCGATGGTCGGCACCTCCATCGGGATGGCGCCGTGCATGACGAGCTTCTCGCTCATCTCACCGGCCTGCTCCTTGGTGCGCGGCACCAGGACGGTCCAGCCGTACAGCGCCCGCGACTCCCACCAGGACATCTTCGAGCGGCGCTCGACCTCCTTGCCGACCGTGACCACCAGCGGCCCGACCAGTTCGGAGGCGGCGGAGTTCAGCGTGGCCAAAGTGGCCTCGATGGTGCGCTGCTGGCGGGTGGTGCCGCGCACGGTCACCGCGACCGGGGTCTGCGGCGCGAGGCCGTGTTCGACCAGCGCGCTGGCGGTCTCGGCCAGATGTCCGGAGGTGGCGTGCAGCACCAGCGGGCCTGGCGAACCGGCAACCGAGGCCCAGTCGACCTCGCCGCGCACGTCGACCTCGGTGTGCGTGGAGCCCAGCGCGATGCCCGCGTACGAGGGCACGGTGGTGCCGGACGGCAGGCCGGGCAGCACCTCGAAGGTCATGTGCGAGCGGGTGACGGCGCTGACCTCGGCGATCACCGAATCGGTGGTCAGCGGATCGCCGGAGACCAGGCGTACCACGTCGGCGCCGTTGCGGGCCTCGGCGATCAGCGTCTTGGCGACCTCCGCCGGATCGCCCAGCGCGGGGCGCACGTCGACGGGACGCTCCCCGTCCGGGCCCGGCTCCACGGCGGAACCGACCAGGGCCAGCACTCCCCGGTCGACGTCGGGATCGGTGAAGGCCAGCTCGGCGCGGCCGAGGACCTCGCGGGCCCGCACGGTGAGCAACGCCGGGTCGCCCGGTCCCGACCCGACGAACAGGATCCGACCGAGGTGCTTCTTGGTGATGGCTCGGCTCACGCTCATTGAGTGTTCTCCATTGGGCTGGGGTTGCTGAAGTCTGCGGGGGTGGTGGCGGCGTCACTCTGCGTGAGCAGGTCGCGCGCCCCCAGCTCCAGGAGCTCGCGCGCCAGGGACCGGCCCAGCTGCTCGGCGTCCGCGAGCGGTCCGACCACCGATGCCCGGAGCACGTCCGAGCCGTCGATCGCCGCCGCGCACCCGCGCAGCGACAGTTCCTCGATGAGCCGATCGTCGTCGTCGAAGGATTCGACGACCTCGGCCAGCGCGCCGACGGCGGCGTTGCAGCCGCCCTCCAACTCGGCGAGCAGTGCGCGTTCGGCGACGATCTCGGCCCGGGTCGCCGGATCGTCGAGCGCGGCGAGCACCTCGGCCAGGCCGGTGTCGTCGCTGCGGCATTCGATCGCCAGCGCACCCTGAGCGGGGGCGGACAACATCTGCACCGGTTCCAGCGCCTCGGTGACGGCCTCGAGCCGGCCGAGCCGGGCCAGGCCCGCGCGCGCCACCACGACGGCGTCGAGTTCACCGTCGGCGACCTTGCGCAGCCGGGTGTCGACGTTGCCGCGCAGCGGCACCAGCTCCAACCCCAGGCCCAGGGCCCGCAACTGGGCGATCCGGCGCAGGGCGGAGGTGCCGACCCGGGAGCCGGCCGGCAGTTCGCCGAGGACCAGGCCGTCGCGGGCGACCAGCGCGTCGCGCGGGTCCTCCCGCGGCGGGACGGCCGCGATGACGAAGCGGGGGTCCTGCGCGGTCGGCAGGTCCTTGTAGGAGTGCACGATCAGGTCGATGGCCTCGGCGGCGAGTTCGTCGCGCAACGCGGTGGTGAACACGCCGACGCCGATCTGCTGGACCGGATCGGCCGACTTGTCGCCGGCGGTCGTGACGATCACCAGTTCGGCCTGCTGGCCGGCCGCGATCAACGCGTCCCGGACCGTACCGGCCTGGGTCAGCGCGAGCAGGCTGCCGCGCGTGCCGATCCGCCAAGGCGCCACGGCGGTGCCGCGTGGTTGCAACGTATCGACTCCACCGGGTTGCGACATGTCCTGCTCCTGCAAGCTCGACTCGCTCATGCCGCGTCCGTCCCGGTTCCCCCGGTCCCGCGCAGCCTGTCCATCCGGTCCCGCATCCGACCGGTCATGCCTGGGTCCCCTGCTCGTGGCCGGGGGTGAAATCGTCGGCGAGCTCACCCAGCGCCGCGATCTCCATCGGAGCCGCGACCGCCTGTGCCGCACCGGGTTTCAGTTCGAACAGTTCCCGCAGCGCCTCGGCGTAACTACCGCCGCCGGGGGTGGAGGCCAGCTGTTTCACCCGGACCGTCGGCGCGTGCAGCAGCTTGTCGACCACGCGGCGGACGGTCCGGGCCACCTCGTTGCGCTCGGTGGTGGCCAGGCCCGGCAGCCGGGATTCCAGCCGCAGCAGTTCGGCCTCGACCACCTCGGCCGCGCGCTGCCGCAGCGCCGCCACCGTCGGCGTCACCTCCGCGACGCGCTGGCCGGACAGGTACTTCGAGAGTTCCTCGGCGACGATGGCCCGCGCGGCGAGGGTGTCCGCGGCGGCCGCGCCGGCCGCCGGATCGCGCTGCAGGGTCTCCATGTCGATGACGGTGACGTCCGGCAGGCCGGCGACCGTGGTGTCCACATCGCGCGGCAGGCCCAGGTCGCAGACGACCAGATGCCGACCGGCCCGCGCGGCCAGCGCCCGGTGGACGTCGGCCAGGGTGACGACCGTGCCGATGGCGCCGGTGCTGGTGAGCACCAGATCGGCCTCGGCCATCGCGGACACCAGCCCGGACAGTTCCATCGCGGTGGCGGGTACGCCGTGCATGGTCTCGGCGGTGTGCGCGAGCCGCTGCGCGCGCTCCAGCGTGCGGTTGACCACGATGATCCGGCCCACTCCGGCCCGCGCCAGATGCGCCGCCGCCAGGCCGCCCATCGCGCCCGCGCCCACCACGACGGCGGTGCGGCCGGTGAGGTCGCCGAGCACCGCGCGGCCGCGATCCAGCGCCACCGACACCACCGAGGCGCCGGCCGAGTCGATCCCGGTCTCGCTGTGCACCCGCTTGCCGACCCGCAGCGCGTGCTGGGCCAGTTCGTGCAACGTGCGCCCGGCGGCCTGCTGCGCGTCGGCGGCGGCGTAGGCGGCGCGGATCTGGCTGAGCACCTGCTGTTCCCCGACCACCAGCGAGTCCAGGCCGCTGGACACCGCGAACAGGTGCTCGGCGGCGGCCTCGCTGTAGCGGACGTAGGCGTGTTTGGTGAGTTCCGGCAGCGGCAGCCCGGAATGCTTGGCGAGCAGATCGCCGATCTCGGCCAGACCACCGTGGAAGGCGTCGACCACCGCGTAGATCTCCACCCGGTTGCAGGTGGACACGATCATGGCCTCGGAGACGTGCTGCGATACGAGCATCCGATCGGTCAGCTTGGGCCGGTCGTCCTCCGTGACGGCTACTTTCTCCAGCACCGCGACGGGGGCGCTGCGATGTGACACACCGACCAGAAGCACGCTCATGGTGCAACCACCGATCCCTTGTTGCTTGGCTCCGTTGCCGTTTGCCCGGCCTGTGCCGCCGTGTGGACGGCCTGGCACATCGCGGCGGGGGCCCCGCTGCGGCCGTGTCCCGTATGGCCCGGGGACCAGGTGACGGGATGCACCGTCGCGCCCGCCAGGCTGCGCGCCACCGGTTCCACGGTGGTGTCGCCGGCGGTACGCGCCTGTTCGAAGGACAGCATCTGCAGTTCGACGGCCAGGTCCACGCGACGGACCTCGACGGCCGCCGGGGCCTCCAGCGTGATCGAACAGAAGCTGAGAATGCTGCGCAACCCGGCGGCTACCAGATCGTCGCAGACGGCCTGCGCGGCGGCGTCCGGTACCGCGACGACCGCGATGGTCGGGGCCAGTTCGGCCACCGCACCGGCCAGTCCGGCGACATCGCGGACGGTCAGGCCGGTGATCGACTCCCCGATCAGCGCCGGATCCCGGTCGAAGACGCCGACCATGCTGAAACCCCGCCGCCGGAAGCCCCGGTAACCGACCAGCGCACGGCCGAGATTGCCGGCCCCGATCAGGATCACCCGGTGCCCGTCGGACAGGCCGAGCGCCTCCTCGATGCGGCCGCGCAACCTCGCCACGTCGTAGCCGACACCGCGGACTCCGTTGGGGCCCAGGAAGGAAAGATCCTTGCGCAGCTTGGCGGAACCGACACCCGCCGCGACAGCGAGTTCCTCACTCGATACGATGAGCACACCCTCGTCGGCGAGTGCGGCGAGAACACGGAGATAGGTCGCCAAACGGGTAACCGTGGCCTGTGGAATATCCCGTTGCACGGTCAGAGCCCTGCCGGAGACACCACCTGGTGTCTCGTGCTGCTCTGTCACGTCGTTCGGCTCCTCGTCCGGCCGGGATAAGTGTCCGGTGTCGCATCTCCGCCGACGCCGGGACAGCGCCGGTGGCGATTCATCGGGGTTCAGGTGCTCCGCTGCCCGAGGCAGGCGGCTTGCGTGCCACCACCGTAACCGCTTGTGAAGCCCTGCACAAAGTCGGTGAATTCGGTCACTCCCACGCGCACTGTTCTTTTATTCGCATCCACCGGCGCCGGGCGCGCGGATGCCCGGTCGCGCCCGGATATTCAACCCCGGCGATCGGCACGGCCGCCGCCCAACGCGCCGAAGTGCGCCCCGGCCGGTGTGGCCGAGGACACACCCGACATTGCTGTGACCGACGACACCGTCGTCAATGTCGCAGATCCGCCCGCAGGCGCGGTTCGTCCACGTCGAAGTAGCTGTGTTCCCGCCCGTCCAGCAAAACCACCGGCAGGCGGTCGCCGAACTCCGCGCGCAGACTCGGATCGGTCGCCGCGGCGGCGTCCACGTCGACGGTGTCCGGTTCGATCCCGAAATCCGCGCAGATGACCCGCAGTTGTGCCAGCGCTGTGGTGCACAATCCACAACCGGAGCGGGTCAGCAATGTCACCGAATGTGTCGAATTGGCCATGAGATCCATCATGCTGGACCATGGACGCGGGGCGACGAGCCCCCGCGCGAGGAGGTACTTGTGCCGGAACGATCGAAGGATGCGAGGACGGGGTTCATCGCGGGCAGGTTCGGCGAGTTCCCGGCGCGTTGGAGCCAGGGCCTGTCCGACCAGCTCACCCGCATCACCCGCAGTCCGTTCGGCCCGAGCGAGGAGGAGGTGCGGGCCAACCTCGCCGGTGAGGCGAGCGCCGACGCCGCGCTCGCCCTGCACGATGCCGAGCTGGCGGAATCCGGCACCACCGAAACGGATTTCCTGCCGCCGCGGGATCTGACCGCGGCCGCGTTCTTCGATGTCGACAACACGATGGTGCAGGGCGCGTCCATCGTGCATTTCGCGCGCGGCCTGGCCGCGCGGAAGTATTTCAAAACCGGCGATCTGATGGATATGGCCTGGAAACAGGTGAAATTCCGGGTCACCGGCCGGGAAAGCCAGGGCGACATGGCCAGCGGCAAGGAGAAGGCGCTCGCCTTCATCGCCGGGAGGTCCACCGCGGAACTCGCCGCACTCGGCGAGGAGATCTACGACGAGATCATCGCCGACAAGATCTGGCCCGGTACCAGGGCATTGGCACAAATGCATCTGGACGCCGGACAACAGGTGTGGCTGGTCACCGCGACCCCGGTCGAACTGGCCCAGGTGATCGCGAAACGATTGGGGCTCACCGGCGCCCTCGGCACGGTCGCGGAGAGTGTGGACGGAATGTTCACCGGACGCCTGGTCGGCGATATCCTGCACGGTCTCGGCAAGGCGCACGCGGTCCGCGCGCTCGCCGTGCGCGAGGGCCTGAATCTCAAGCGCTGCACCGCCTATTCCGACAGCCACAACGACATCCCGATGCTGTCGCTGGTCGGCACCGCGGTGGCGATCAACCCGGATTCCGATCTGCGCGAGGTCGCGAAGAACCGCGGCTGGGAGATCCGCGATTTCCGCACCGGCCGCAAGGCGGCGAAGATCGGCGTGCCGACCGCGCTGGCGCTCGGCGCCGCCGGCGGCGCGGCGGCAGCCGTGCTCACCCGCAAGCGCGAGGCGCAGCAGTGACGGCCGCGCGTCCTAGCCGGTGAACGGATTCCCGCGACGGGTGAGCAGCTGGTACAGCGTCTGCTGGATGTTCTCCCGGACCTGATCGGTGATCTCGAACATGGTCATCGGATCGTCCGCCTCCTCCGGCGCGTAGCCGGAGGTCGGGATCGGCTCGCCGAAGACGATCGACCACTTCGACGGCAGTGGCACCAGGCCCAGCACGCCCAGATGCGGGAACAGCGGGGTGACCGGGAAGTACGGCAGGCCCAGCAGCCGGGCCAGCGGCTTGAGGTCGCCGATCTTCGGATAGATCTCCTCGGCGCCGACGATCGCGCACGGCACGATCGGCACGCCCGTCTTCACCGCGGCCGACACGAAGCCGCCGCGGCCGAATCGCTGCAGCTTGTAGCGCTCGGAGTAGGGCTTGCCGATGCCCTTGAAACCCTCCGGGAACACGCCGGTCAGTTCGCCGGAGCGCAGTAGTCGCTCCGCGTCGGCGGGGCAGGCCAGGGTGTGCCCGGCCTTGCGGGCCAGCCCGCCGAGCACCGGGGTCTCGAACACCTTGTCGGCGGCCAGCAGTCGCAGCGAGCGGTGGCCGGGATGCCGGTCGTGCACCGCCACCTGCAACATCAGCGCGTCCAGCGGCAGCACCCCGGCATGGTTGGCGACGATCAGCGCCGCACCCGACTCCGGGAGATGTTCGACGCCCTGCACCTCCACCCGGAACCACAGCTTCGACAACGGGCGCAGCGACGGCAGGATCACCGACTCGAGCAGATGGTCGTCGAGGCCGAACTCGTCCACCCGATAGTCGCCGGTGAGGCGGCGGCGGGCGAATTCGGCGGTGCCGCGGATTCCGGCGGTCACGGCGTCGCGCACCCGTTCCAGCCGCAGGTCCGGGCCCGTCGGCGGCGGAGCGGACTCCGCTCGTTTGGCCGCCAGCGAGGTGACCGGACGGACCGCGGGCTCACCCGCCCGACGCCGGCCGGTCGTTCGCGGGCGTGTCCCGAAGTCCACGTCTCGTAGTCGGATCACCTTGGCCACGTCGTTCATTGGTCTGCTCCCGCTCCGGCCCCGACGAGGCCGAGAAGTGTCGATTCTGCAGCGTCGATCCAGCGCGGATCGATGACGGGCCGCAACGCTGCGCCCCCGACGAAGTCGTCGAACGCCTGTACGGATGTCCAGCGCGGCTGGAAGCCGAATTCGGCGCGCATCCGGGTGGTGTCCAATCCGCACCCGTAATGGAAATAGTCGATCTGCTCCGCCGTGAAACCTCGCATCACCGGTCCCATGAGCGCCCGACCGACGGTGCGGAACGCCGTGAACGGCACCGGCACCTCGATCCGCCCGGCCCGGCGGATCGCCTGGGACAGGGTGAGCGCGCCGTCGCCGGCGACGTTGAACGTACCGCCCGGTGCCCGCAACGCCGCGTGCACCAACGCCCCGATCGCATCCTGCTCGTGCAACAGTTGCATGCGCGGATCACGGCCGAGAATGGTGGGTGTGACCGGAGATCGGAAAATCTCCATACCCCGATCGACCAGTCGCGGACCCACTATCGGCGGAAATCGTAATATTGCGGCGGCGATATCCGGGCGGCGACGCGCCAGGCCACGAACGAATCCCTCGACATCGATCATGTCGCGTGCGAACGAACCGCTCGGCGGCGTACGCGCGCTCATTTCCTCGGTGAATTTCGCGGGATCCTTGGGGCCGCAACCGTAGACCGCCGACGACGAGCGGACCACCACCCGGCGCACGCTCGGCGCCTTGCGGCAGACGGCCAGCAACTGCATCGCGCCGAATACGTTGTAATCCTTCATGGCGGCCCGGCCACCGCCCGCGGGCGGCCGCGACAGTACCGCGGGATGCACCACCGTGTCCACGTCGTGACCGTCGATCACCTTGCGTATCAACGGATTTCGAATATCCGATCGGATGAACTCGGCGCGGCCGAAACTCCGCAGCAGATCCGGCGCGGGCGTCCGGGCGTCGACGGCGAGGACACGTTCCACAGTGGGGTCGGCGGCCAGCGCGGCCACGACACTACTGCCGAAGTAGCGGCTGGCGCCGGTCACCAGCACGACCTTCGACACATGTCCGTCCCGTGCACCAACACCCATGCCGGATCCTGCCTGTGAGGCCCCCGTTTTCCGCCATTTCCGCGTTCCAGCGTAACCGTACCCACCTCGCCGGAGAGACTATTAACCAGCTTCTTACGATCACTTCCGCCGCCGGAAAACGAAAAGCCCGCCACCCAACGGTGACGGGCCTCGACAGCGAACAGACCGTTACGCGCGCGTTGCGAACGCGGCCGGCCGGATACCGGGTTACTTGCCGAGTTTGCGACGCTGCACACGGGTGCGGCGAAGCAGCTTGCGGTGCTTCTTCTTCGACATCCGCTTACGACGCTTCTTGATCACAGAACCCATACGGCTGTTCCTCGCGTTCTCTCATCTCCTCGGCGCGCACGCCGGTTTACGTACGCCCAGTGCCCGCGCTCCCGGTGCCGGCCCCGAAAGAGGGGCACCGGCAGGCGAACACGACGGTGGTTCATGGTACCGGGCCGACCGTTGCCGAACGAAACGGCCCCGGCCTGCGCCGGGTGTCGGACGGCCGGCCCGGAGGGCTAGCCGGCGTCGAAATACGACGTCTGCAGATAGTCGTGGACGGCCCGCGCATGCACGCGGAACGACCGCCCCACCCGCACCGCGGGTAGTTCGCCGGAATGCACCAGCCGATACACCGTCATCTTCGAGACCCGCATCAGATTCGCCACCTCGGCGACGGTGAGGAACTGGGTTCCCCCGCCGAGCACGGGACCACTCGCAGAGCTGTTTCCAGACATCATTGCGCCACTGACCTCCGGCACGTCCGCGCCGCCGGCTTCCCCACCAGCGGAACAGACACGCACGTGCTCCTTGAAGCTTAGCGGTGCCCGTGGGATTACTGCGACGGGTGGGAGAAATAGGATTCGATCGCCATTCAGCTCTCGGTCGCTCCCAGTTCGATCGAGCGCTGCCGTGCGGCTGCCAGCGCCTCCCAGAATGCCGACCGCACGCCGGCCCGCTCCAGCTCGCGCAGCGCGGCCGCGGTGGTGCCGCCCGGCGACGTGACCCCCGCCCGCAATTCGGCGGGCCCCTGCCCCGCCTCGGCCAGCAGCGCCGCCGAACCCAGCAGGGTCTGGACCACCAGCTGGGTGGTCACCTCCCGGCTGAGGCCCAGGCCGACGCCGGCGTCGATCATCGCCTCGGCGAGCAGGAACAGGTACGCCGGGCCGGAGCCGGACACCGCGGTGACGGCGTCCATCTGCGCTTCGGCGACGGTGACCACCCGGCCCACCGACTCCAGCAGCTCGGTGACCAGGCGCAGCTCGGGCTCCTTGGCGTAGCGGCCCGCGGCGATGGCGCTCATACCCTGGCCGACCAGCATCGGCGAATTCGGCATGACCCGGACCACCGGGAAGCCGGCGGGCAGTTTGGCCTCCAGATGGGCCGTGGTGATGCCGGCGGCCAGCGAGATCAGCAGCTGATCGCGGTCGTCGTCCATCCCGGCCTTCGCCAGATCGGTGAGCACGGCGTCGACATCGTGCGGCTTCACGGCGACGACCAGCAGATCGGCCACGTTCGCCGCGTCGACGACGCTGTCGGTGACCCGGATACCGAACCGATCGACGAGGAATTCCGCGCGGGCCTGCATCGGCTCCACCACGACCAGATCCTTGCCCGGCGTCCCGGCCTCCAACAACCCGGCGACCAACGCCTCACCGATCCGCCCGCCGCCGATCACCGCAATTCTCGTCATGGCGTCCAAGGCTAGCGGGCTACCAGGACGACTGCGGCAACAGCGCCAGCTGCCGGCTCTGCACGACCACCGCGCCGGTGGCGTCGATCACCACCTGGTCCTCGTCGAACATGCGCTCGCCGATCTGCTGCGCGGTGGAGATCACCCGCAGCCAGCCGGGGGCCGGGCGGCGGCGCAGATAGGTGGTCAGCTGGACGGTCGGGGCCCAGCCGAAGCGGCCGAGGTTCATGGTCACCGGCGGGCTGATGTCGCCGGCCATGAGGGCGAAGAACACGGCCACCTCGCGGTCGCGTTCGTCACCGGGCCGGGGCCGGATCCACAGCCGCAGCCGGGGCTCGCCCTGCTCACCCGCCACGAACCGCGCCCAGTCGCGATCCATCGCCATCGTGGCGCCGTGCGCGACGTGCACGATATCGCCCATCGGCGCCTCCGCGCCGTACCCGAGGGCGTCGGCGGGCGGCTCGACGGGCATGTCCGCGACGACGTCCGCGGCGTGCAGCGGCGGGGTGTCGTCGAGCCGGCCGAAGGTGAAGGCGGTGTGCACCAGCGCGCGGCCGTGCTGCACCAGATCGGCCTCGACCAGGCAGATCTGGCGGCCGGTCTTGCGGGTGTGGACGGCGAACTCGACCTCGCCGGGATCGGGTGCGCCGAGGAAGTCGGTACTCGCCGAGATCGGGAACATGTCCCGCGCGTCGGGGACGGTGCGGCGCAGCCAGCGGGTCGCGGCCGCGGCGCTCGCGGCGACCATGGTTCCGCCGTGCAGCTTCGGGCCGATGGTCCAGATGTCCTCGATGACGCCGCGGTAGCGGCCGATGTCCGCGAGGTCGGACGGCGCCTCGGTCACCGCGCAGACCCGGGCGAAGGGTGCGATATCGGTATCCTCGGCCGTCGACTGCGCCCGGACGGTCGCTTCGGTCACCGCTGCTCCTCTCACCCGGCCACGCCGGCCGGTCTCCCGTACAGCGTATAAGCGACGGGATTCCGCTGCGGATTCCCCCGGGCCGGTGAGGTCTGTGCCACACCGGCGGGTGGCGTGGATCAGTGCCGGTGGCCGGTCGGTTCCGGGTGGACGCCGTCGAGATGGAGCCGGGCGAAGGTCAGCGCGCGGTGCAGCATCGCCGCGCGCGTGGTCGTGGTCCGCGCATTCTGGGTGTTGACCTCGAGGATCACGTGGCCCCGGAAACCGCTGTGCGCCAGATGTGCACAGATCTCCGCACAGGGCTGGGTGCCGTCGCCGGGAATCAGGTGCTCGTCGTGCGCCGCGCCGCGGCCGTCGGCCAGATGCAGATGTTCCAGACCGGACCCCATCCGCTCGGCCAGCGCGCGGGCATCCGTACCCGCGGTGGAGGTGTGCGACAGATCCAGGGTGTAGTGCTCGAAGCCGACGTCGGTCGGGTCGTAGGAGGGGCTGAAGGCGGTCACCGAGAGGCCGGGCCCGCCCCGGCGCTCCAGCCGCGCGGCCCCGGAACCCCGGCCGAACAGGGTGTCCGCCCGCATCGGGAACATGTTCTCCACCGCGACCAGCACCCGGCTGCGCTCCTCCAGGGTGGCGACCTGTGCGGCGAACCCCTCCGCGTAGCGGCGCTGCCAGCGGAACGGCGGATGCACCACGACGGTGCGGGCGCCGAGTTCCTCCGCGGTGTGCACGCTGCGCGTCAGCTTCGCGATCGGATCCGAACCCCAGACCCGCTGCGAGATCAGCAGACAGGGTGCGTGCACCGCGAGCACCGGCATCTCGTAGCGCCGGGAGTACTCCCGCACGACCGCGATCTGCTGGCTGGCGGACTCCGCCCAGACCATCAATTCGACGCCGTCGTACCCGAGTTCGGCAGCGTAGCGGAAGGCGGCCTCGGTGTTCTCCGGATACACCGATGCCGTCGACAATCCGACCCGGATCGTCCCCACGGGGCTCTCCCCACTGCCGGCCGGGCTCAGTTGGTACTGAGCAGGAAGGCCAGCGGTCCCAACGTCACGAAAATTCCGACGACGACGGCGATCACCGTACTGGTGATGTCGTCGGTGCGGCGCAGTACCCGCACCAGGGCGACCAGGCCCAGAATCACGACCATGGCCAGTGCCAGGGCGACGAACGGGAACACGTCCCACATCTTCTCGAAGCCCTTGAACAGCAACATACCCGCGACGGCGGCGCCGACGGCCTGACCGCCGAGCACCATCCACTGCTTGCGGTTCGGATCCACCGCACCCGCGCGGGACCAGGAACGGCCCCCCGCCGGCCGACGCCGGCGCCGGGCGGGGCGGCGGTCGTCGTCCTCGTCGTCCAGATCCAGGTCGTCGTCCAGATCGGGATCGTAGAAATCGTGCTCGTCCTCGAGATCGTCGAGGTCGTCGAGCTCATCGGCCCGCACGGCCGTGGCGCCGCGACGCGCGCCGCGCCCACCGCGGGGCGGCTCGCCGCGGGGCGGCTCGCCGCGCCGGGGCGGTTCCCGGTCCGGCTCGCCACGCCGGGATTCCCGTTCGGCGTCGGCGCGGATCAGATCCCCGGCCAGGGTCGGGCCGGACAGCAGTTGCTGATCGCGGCCCGCCAGCGACCAGACCGCGGTCGGCGCGCCGGCCACCTCGTCGGGCGGCGGAGGCGGCGGAGGCGGCGGCTCGGCCTTACCGCGCCGGCGGCCACCGTCGCGGGTGGGCCATTCGGTGCCGGGGGCCGGCCGCTCCGGGGACTTCCGTCGCCGGGCCGACCATTCCGGCAGATCGGGTTCGCCGGGTGCGGGATTCGGATTCGGCCCGCGCCGCGCCGACCGCGGCAGCTTGGACGGATCGAGGAATTCGGTGCGCTCACCGGCCGGGTCGCGGCGCTGGTCCGGCGGGATCGGCGCGGCGCCCGGGACACCCCAGGGCGAGGCCGCGGCCTCGGGGCGGCCCTGCGGAGCGCCGCCCTGCCAGGCGGGACCCGGCCCCGGACCCGGACGCGGCGGTCCGGGACGCGGCCCGGCCGCGGGACCGGGACGGCCGTCGGGCTTCGGCCGGGTGTCCGGAGGTGGTGGCGGTGGCGGCAGCTGCTCCGGCGCACGACGCAGCGCGGGCGGTTCGGCCGCCTCCCGGGCCCCACCGCGGAACGGCTGGACGTCGGCGGTGTCCTCCTCCTCGCGCCGGCGGCGACGGCGGCCGCCGCGCGTCGGCGGGGGTACGGTGCCCTCCAGCTCGGCGACGGACACCTGATCCGACAGCGGATCGATCCGTTCCTCACGCTCGCGACGCGCCCGGCGGCCCTCCTTCGGCGGGGCCGCCTCGGCGCCCGCGAACGGATGGGGATTCGGCGCCGCCGGATCGGGCCAGCCGAATGTGCCGGGCTCGCGCAGCGCGGAATCCGGCATGGCCGGCGCCTGGTAGCGGACGGGCTCGCGGTCGACCCCGCCGAAGGGCGGCGCGGCCGGGGGCGCCGACCACGATTCGGCGGCCGGCCAGGGCTCCGGCGCGGGAGCCGGCGAGAGCGGGTCGTACAACGAGATCGGGCCCGACAACGGCGAATACGCCTCACCCTCCGCCGGGCGGGCGGGCGGCTCGGGGCTCGCCTCCTCCTCGGGCGCGGCGTGCGCGGACGAACCCTCCTTGACGATGGGGAGATCGCCGGTCAACTCGTTGACCGAGATGCCACGGCCGCCGCGCCGTCGCCTGCCGCCGCCACCGGACGAGGGCGAACCCTTGCCGTTGCGTGCCAGCAGTTCGGCAACCGACAGCTGCGTGGAATCGTCACTCATCGCGACACCGTTTCGGTCGGTCCGGGGACACCTGCGGGCCGGCCGTTACCGGCGCCCGGTTCTCTGTCCAGGTCGGTATCCAGTTTGCGCAGGATCAGCCCTTCGCGCAGCGCCCAGGGGCAGATTTCGAGGGTGTCCAGGGACAACGCCCGCATACTCGCCTCCGCGACCAACGCGCCGGCCACCAGTTGCTGCGACCGGTCGGAACTGACGCCTTCCAGCTCGGCCCGGTCGGCGGCCGTCATCCGGGAGATGAAGGCGATCAGCTGCCGCAGGCCGGAACTGGTGAGAATACGCCGCACCCGGGGACCCGCGGCCGAGGGGGCCGCACCGGTCAGCCGAGCCAGTGATCGGAAAGTCTTCGAGGTACCCACCGCCAGATCGGGACGACCGGGGGCGAGCAACTGCTTGGCGGGCAGCACCAGTTCGGCGTCCAGCCAATCGCGCAGTACCGCGACACGCCGCTTGCCCGGTGGATCCTCGCGCAACCAGTCGCGGGTCAACCGGCCCGCGCCGAGTTGCAGCGACAACGCGGTATCCGGCGCCTCGTCGGCGCCGTTGCTCATCTCCAGCGAGCCGCCGCCGATATCGAGATTGAGGATGCGGCCCGCACTCCAGCCGTACCAGCGGCGCACCGCGAGGAAGGTCAGCCGGGCCTCGTCGGCGCCGGAGAGCACCCGCAGGTCGACACCGGTCTCGCGCCGGACCCGGGCGAGCACCTCCTCGGAGTTGGTGGCCTCGCGCACCGCGGAGGTCGCGAACGGCATCAGCTGCTCGCAGCCGGAGGTCTGCGCGATGCTGGCGAATTCGGCGACCGTCTCGGTCAGCCGGGTGGCGCCGTCGGGGGTGATCCGGCCCTCGGCGTCCATGTTCTCCGCCAGCCGCAACGTCGACTTCGTCGAGCTCATCGGCGTCGGATGGCCACCCCGATGGGCGTCCACCACCAGCAGGTGAACGGTGTTGCTGCCCACATCGAGAACTCCCAACCGCACAAGAACACGGTACTGGGTTGGGCGATCCCCGGGAGCGGGTAACCCGATAACCCCCGCAACCGCCGCCACAGCGACAGAACTGTTAGCGTCTGGCGAGTGACGGAACGCGCATCCGTGAAGCGGCCGAAGCGGCCGCTACCAGCGGCGAAGATCGACCCGGCGCCCGAGGTGGGGCTCGACTTCCCACGGGAGTGGATCGAATTCACCGACCCGGACAACGACGAGCACACCATCGTCGCCGATCTGACCTGGCTGCTGTCCCGCTGGACCTGCGTCTTCGGGACGCCGGCATGCCAGGGCATCATCGCCGGCCGCCCCGACGACGGTTGCTGTTCGCACGGCGCATTCCTGTGCGACACCGACGATCGCAAGAAGTTGCAACGCGCTGTGAAACTGCTCACACCCGTCGAGTGGCAGCTGATCGATGAGGCCCGCGACGACGAGGGCCGGGTCCGCCCCAAGCTCTACCTCGAGAAGGACGAACTCGACGACGAGCCGGCCCTGCGCACCCGCCGCCACGACGGCGCCTGCATCTTCCTGAACCGTCCCGGCTTCGCCGGCGGCCCCGGCTGCGCCCTGCACGTGATGGCGCTGCGCGAGGGCGTCGAACCCCTGACGGTGAAACCCGATGTGTGCTGGCAACTTCCGATCCGCCGCACCCAGGACTGGGTGGACCGCCCCGACGGCGTCCAGATCCTCCGCACCGTGGTGACCGAATACGACCGCCGCGGCTGGGGCCCCGGCGGCGAGGACCTGAACTGGTACTGCTCCGGCTCCCCCGACGCCCACACCGGCACCCGCCCGGTCTGGCAGTCCTACGCCCCCGAACTGATCGAACTACTCGGTCAACCCGCCTACGACGAACTCGCCCGCCACTGCAAACGCCGCGAGGGCCTGGGCCTGATCGCCGTCCACCCCGCCACCACAGCCGCGGAAGCGAAAAAGCCGGAGTAGCGCCTCTTCTCCTCCCGGCGAAACACCCCCAACGACAACGGAATACATCCACCCCCACGACACTTGTAAACCCGAGTGGGCGTACACCTCCTGCTGATCTCCGGCAGCACTCGCACCGGCTCGACCAACACCGCGACTCTGCGCACCCTGCAACAGGTTGCCCCCCAAGGTATTTCGACCCACCTCTACGACGAGCTGACCACCCTCCCCGCCTTCGTCCCCGGCGACGGCCCATCTCCGCCACCGGTGACCCGTTTGCGCCGACACCTGGCCGCCGCGGATGCCGTCCTCTTCTGCACCCCCGAATACGCGGGCCTGATCCCGGGCAGCCTGAAGAACCTCCTGGAGTGGACCGTAGGCACCGCCGACCTCCACACCAAACCGGTCGCCTGGATCACCGTCGCCACCCCCGGCCGCGGCGACGGCGCCACCGCCTCCCTGCGCACCGTCCTCGGCTACGTCGGCGCCGACATCATCGCCCCCGCCTGCCCCCGAATCCCCATCCTCAGCGCCGACGTGGCAGACGACGGCACGATCCACGACCCGGCCATCCGAACCCACCTGGCAACAACCGCCGCCACCCTGGCCGCCGCCCTACCCGCACAACCGAAGCTCCCCGACGCAACCCACTGATCCCGCGAGCACATGGGTAACTCCCCGGGAAACTCCCACCCGAGCGCCACCCACGCAAGACCTGCAACCAACCCCCGAGGCTCCAACTTGTATGGCCAAAAACCCCGGAGAGGCGGCTCAGCCCAGCTCAAGCTTCCAGTTTGTAGCCCAGGCCTCGGACCGTGACCAGATGTTCCGGCTTGGCCGGATCCGCCTCGATCTTCGACCGCAGGCGCTTCACGTGCACGTCCAGGGTCTTGGTGTCGCCGACATAGTCCGCACCCCACACCCGGTCGATGAGCTGCCCGCGGGTCAGCACGCGGCCGGAGTTGCGCAACAGGTATTCGAGCAGGTCGAACTCCTTCAGCGGCAGCGTGACCGGCTTGCCGTTGACCTGCACGGTGTGCCGGTCCACATCCATCCGCACGGGCCCGGCCTCCAGCACGCCGCTCTCGCTGGTGCCGTCCATCTCCTCGCCCGCGCCGCGGCGCAGCACCGCGCGGATGCGGGCGATGAGCTCCCGCGACGAGTACGGCTTGGTGACGTAGTCGTCCGCGCCGAGTTCCAGCCCGACCACCTTGTCGATCTCGCTGTCGCGCGCGGTCACCATGATCACCGGCACACTGCTGCGGGTGCGCAGCTGCTTGCAGACGTCGGTACCGCTCATCCCGGGCAGCATCAGGTCGAGCAGCACGATGTCGGCCCCGGACCGATCGAATTCCGCCAGGGCGGACGGGCCGTCGCCGACCACGGTGACTTCGAACCCCTCCTTGCGCAGCAGGAACGCGAGCGGATCGGCCAGCGACTCTTCGTCCTCGACGATCAGCACACTCGTCATCGGGTTGCCTCCACACCGTTGGGTCTGGCCCGCGCCACAGGGCGCGCGCCGGTTTCCTTCTTTCCCGCCTGGATCGCGGCGGGACTCTTCTTCTCCACCGGGACGGTGGAGACCTGGTCTTCGGACTCGACAGCGGGGATACGCAGCGTGAACGTGGAGCCGGTACCCAGTTTGCTCCAGAGGGCGATCTCGCCGTTGTGGTTCGCGGCCACGTGCTTGACGATAGCCAGTCCGAGTCCGGTGCCGCCGGTCGCCCGGGACCGCGCCTTGTCGGCCCGGAAGAAACGCTCGAACACGCGCTCCTGATCCTCCTTGGCGATACCGATGCCGCGGTCGGTGACGGCGATGTTCACATAGCCCCCGCGCAGCGACCGGCTCACGGATACGTGCGAACCCTTCGGCGAGTAGTTGATGGCGTTCTCCACCAGGTTCGACAGCGCGGTGACCAGCAGGGTGTCGTCGCCGAGGATCTCGAGCCCGCTGTTGGCGTCGGTGCTGACGGTGATGCCGGCGGCCTCGGCGGCGGTGCGGGAGCGCTCGATGGCGGCGTTGACGACGGTGTCCACGTCGACGGCCTCCAGTTCCGGCAGCTTCTCCGCCCCCTGCAGCCGCGACAGCGCGATCAGCTCGGTGACCATCTTGCCCATCCGGCGGGATTCGGCGAGCAGGCGCTGGCCGAAGTGCCGCACGGAGTCGGGATCGTCCGCGGATTCCAGCAACGCTTCCGCGAGCAGGCTCATCGCGCCGACCGGGGTCTTCAACTCGTGGCTCACATTGGCGACGAAGTCACGGCGGGTCGCCTCCATCCGCGCCTGCTCGGAATCGTCGTCGCCGAACAGGACCACGAAGTTGGACTCCTCGCGCGACAGCGCGCGGGCCACGCCGCGGACCGCGATGCGGCTGCGGCCGGGCATCGGATTCTTCGCGGTCAGGTCGAAGTCGACATCCTCGCCGGTGGCGAGCACCTTCTCGACCGCGGACCAGGCGCGTTCGTCCAGCAACCGGTCACGGACCAGGCCCAGTTCCTCGGCGCGCGGATTCACCAGCACCACGTCGCGATATTCGTCGACGACCGCGATACCGCTCTCGGAGGCGAGCACGATCAGGTCGAGAACCTGGGACATCGTGAGCCCGGAATCCGCCTCGCGGCGCTGCGCCTGCCGGGCGTTCACATAGGGGATGAGCAGCCCGCCGACCGCGAGGCCGACAACGGCCGCGAGTACTGCCATCAGCACGGCCTCGGGAACGCTCACAATTGAATCGTACGGTCGCCGATGCGTTTCCCGAGCGGGGGTCCGCGAAGTTTCCCCCAGGTCACAGGTACTTATGCGGCCATTAGCCGGGCGTTTACGAAAAATTCTCCCCGAACGCGGGTTCCGGCATTTCCCGACTTACCCGCGTCGACAATGGTGACACCGGCACTTTTCGTTCCGGCACCGGGGATCTCACGACCGGGCGACGCCGACGTGAACGACACCCTATTGTGACCGACGGTATCGGGTGCTGCCGCCGCCCGGCCCGAATGTGATTTCCGACGCAGCGGACCGGGAGAATTCGGGACACACGCCGTTGTGTATCCCGGATCCCCGGATTCCACCCGGCACGCGAATGCCCGGTGGCCCGGTCCGAGCCCGTGTCCGGCCCGCCCCTGCCGGGCCGGACACCGGGTCGCGGCGCCGTCGGCGACGGCGCCGGAAACTCACCAGCCGGTCTCGCCGCGCAGCGAGACGTTCACGTAGCTGGGCGCATCCGGATCCAGCCGCACGTGTTCGGGCCGCAGGCCGGTGTCGAGCAGCATCGGCGTGATCGGCAGCCCCTTGGGGAAGTTGCTCGCGAACACGTCCACCCGCAGCCGATGTCCCGGCTGCAGGACCGCGTCGGTGGCCGGCAGCGCGATGTCGAGCGTGGTCGGCTCGCCCGGTTCGGTGGGCTGCCGCCTGTCCAGCGAGGTGTAGGCGCGGGGGTCGGTGTAGTCGCCGCTGTCCGAGCGGGAGCTGTGCTCCTCGTCGACCTGCCGCAGCGAGGCCAGCAGCTGACCGGAGGACAGCACGGTCGAACGGCCGTCGGGCGCAACGTCGTTCACGGTCACCACCCAGTACCCGTCGGCGGCGTCCTGCACGGTCTCCAGATGCGCCGCGATCGGCCCGGAGATCGTGGTCGGCCCGGTGACGGGATCGCTGGTGAAGGTGAGCGCATTCGTCTCGGCGATCCGGGAATCCAGTGCGCAGGCGTCCACCACCGACAGCAGGCCCATGGTCGCCTGCGCGGTGTCGTTGGAGCACACCATGGTCAGGCCCGGCGCCACGGTCAGCTGGGTCACCGCCGGAACGGCCGCGCCGCTCAGCGAACCGTCGTACGCGCTCGCCGCGGTACCACTTCCGTTGGCGGACAAGTACATCCGCCGATACCGGCCGGATTCGCCCGCGGGTTCCGAGGGGCCGAAGCCACCCTGGGTCACCCAGCCGCCGCCCTGCTGCCGCAGGGTCACCGGGCCGTACCCGTCGATACCGTTGTCGATTCCCTTCAGCCACTTGTCGAACCACGCGCGCTGCAGTACGTCCAGGCGCGGCGGCAGACCGGGTTTCCCCGCCTCGCTGCCGGAACTCACGTGATAGGTGTTGCCCATCAGCAGTTGCTTCTGCCCGGGCGGCAGCGGAATCGCTTCGTAGATCTTCGATTCCGAGTAGGTGAACAGGTCGTGCCAGCCGCCGACGACGAAGGTCGGCACCTCGACCCGGCTCGGATCACCCAGCCACGCTTGCCGTTCCGAGGTGACATCGGTGAGCATCGCGCGCACCCGCGGATCCAGATCCTCGATGCGCGTACTGGTGTAGGCGCTGAGCAGCACGTCCATATAGGTGAACGGATCGGCCGCGCGGTCGGCCAGCCATCGGGTGTCGAAGGTGCCGTTCGCCAGCGCCGAGAGGTCCGGGACCAGCTTCAGGCCGTCGACCAGGCTCAGCCACAACGGGATGAAGTTGAAGCCGAACCCACCGCCGGGCGCGAGGACGTCGTCGACCAGATCGCTGCCGGGCACCACCGGGAAGATGGCGCGCAGCGCGGCCGGTCGCCGCTGCGCGGCCTGCAACTGGTTGATGCCCGAATAGGACATCCCGTTCATCCCGATCCGGCCGTCGGACCACGGTTGCGCGGCGGCCCAGTCGATCACCTCGACGGAGTCCTGCTGTTCGCGGTCGCGCAGCATATCCCAGTCGCCCTGGGAGAAACCGGTACCGCGGACGTCCACCACCACCTGGGTGTAGCCGCCGCGAATCAGGTCGCGGTCGACGGCGAAGTTGCGCATCTCGCCGTTGCCGACGGCGTTGAGCAGATCGCCCAGTCCCGACATCGGGGTGCCGTCCAGATCGATGCTCCGGAAGAACTCCAGCAGCGAATCCGACAGGCCCGGTACGGATTGGAGCTGATCGGCGACGGCCGACAGCAGTTTCGTATAGGGCGTCAGGTTGACGATCGTCGGCGTCGCCGCGCCGATCGGGCGGCCGGCGGCATCGGCGGGCCGGTACACGTTCGCCTTCAGCACCACGCCGTCGCTCATGGTGATCGGGACGTCCCAGTCGATGTGGATGTTCGGATACTCCTGCGCGCCGTCCTCGGCGGCGGCCCAGCCGGCGCCGACGGCGCCGCCGTCCGGACCCGCGGCGACCGGCGACGCGGTCGCGGTGGCCGGGGTCACCGCAGTGGCGAGGAACGGAACCGCCACCGCCGCGGCGGTCGCCGCCACTGTGGCGCGCAACGCATGCTTCATCGAACGTGATCCATCTCTCGCCGAAATCGGACGATCGAGAGTGTATCTACCGACCAGTAGGTTGCACACCGCCGATACGCCAATCGGAAGGAAATTCTCTCATCCCCTCATGCGACCGCGAACGGACCGATTCCCGGCGCCGCGGCAAATCCGCTGGCACAGCGCGCGCACAGGTTTCCGGCCGGTCATAGCGATACCGGCCGAGATGCGATCGGAACCACAGCACGGGCCGGGCGGCGCGACCACGCCACCCGGCCCATCCGGTGTCAGAAGGTGCGGAAGCCCGCGCCCACGCCACCGTGCGCGTTGATATCGGCGAGTACGGCGCTGATGGTGGTCGCCACCTCCGGCTCGTGCACCAGATCGCCCGCGCCCTCGCACATCGGCAACTCGACACTGACCGGGCCGGCGTCGACGTCGGCCGCGCCGATCACCATGCCGACCAGCCGATCACCGAGCAGCACCGGCGCACCCGAGTCGCCGTGGTTGGCGCACACCTGGCTGCGGAAGAACACCGGATTCGATTCCCACACCAGTCCGCAGGTGTAACCCGTGGTCCGGCCGTTCTTGCAGGCGATATCGCCCACCCGCGGCGGCGCGCCGACCCCGTTGATCACCGACTGGGCGACCTGACGGGTGGGGGCCACGCGACCCGGATCGAACTGGATCACGCCCCAGTCCCCGCCCGCGCTCTTGTTGGCGATCACGCCGATCACGCCCGAATGCACCGACTCCTCGGCCAGGATCCGCGCGCCGACCTCACCGCAATGTCCGGCGGTCAGCCCCACCAGCCGATTGTCGGCGTCGAAGCCGACCGCGGTGACCGTGCACGCCCCGATCGAATTCGGATCGTCGAGTTGCTCGACGAAAACTCCCGAACCGCCGCCGACCACGGCCGGTCCGTCCGCGGCGGCCGTCCCGGCCCCCGCCAGCACCGCCGCCCCCGTGCTCACCGACGCGGCCATCAGCACCAGGACCCGACGCACCGATCGGGCCCGGCTTGCTGCACCCATGTGTCATTCCCTTTTCTGCTCACCCGGATCGCGTACCGGGAAGGATTCCCTCGCGTCCACCGCACCGGCAGCCGGAAAGCCGTGACGGCGCGAAATCCCCCTTGGCAGAAAGTATTTCAACGGTCGCCGAGCGCTGAACGGCGTAACGTTACCAGCCCTCGACCGATCCGACCAGTACGCGTTTCGTACACGTGACCGGAATGCGAACACGCCCCGGATGTCCGCTGGGGACGTCCGGGGCGCGCGTCGGGAGAAGTGCTATTTGGCACCCTGATTGGCGACCGCGGCGGCGCCGGCCGCGGCGGCCGCCGGATCCAGGTACTCGCCCGCGCCGATCGGCCGCAGGTTCTCGTCGAGTTCGTAGCGCAGCGGGATGCCGGTGGGGATGTTCAGGCCGGCGATGTCGTCGTCGGAGATGTCCTCGAGGTGCTTCACCAGCGCGCGCAGCGAATTGCCGTGCGCCGCAACCAGAACGGTCTTCCCGGCCACCAGATCCCGGGAGATGGTCTCCTCCCAGTACGGGATCATCCGGGCGACGACGTCCTTCAGGCATTCGGTCGCGGGCAGGTCGATGCCGGCGTAACGCGGGTCACCGTCCTGGCTGTACTCCGAACCGGATTCGATCGGCGGCGGCGGGGTGTCGTAGCTGCGCCGCCACAACATGAACTGGTCCTCGCCGTACTGATCGCGCACCTGCGCCTTGTTCTTGCCCTGCAACGCGCCGTAGTGCCGCTCGTTCAGTCGCCAGTCGCGCACCACGGGAATCCAGTGCCGATCCGCGGCGTCGAGCGCGAAATTCGCGGTGCTGATCGCCCGCCGCAGCAGCGAGGTGTAGACGATATCGGGCAGGATGCCCTTCTCCCGCAACAGCTCACCGGCCCGCTTCCCCTCGGCGATGCCCTTCTCGGTCAGGCGCACGTCCACCCAGCCGGTGAACAGGTTCAGGGCATTCCATTCGCTCTCGCCGTGGCGCAGCAGCACGAGGGTGTAGGTCATGGCGCCATCCTCCCACGAGCGGTTTCCGGCCGCCGAGCCGAACCGCCCACCGCCGAGCCGACCTGCCGCCCCACCGCCGAGCCGATCCGCCGCTCCACCGCCGAGCCGATGCGCCGCCCCACCGCCGAGCCGATGCGCCGGCCACCGTCGCTACACCGCACCCGCCACCACCGCTGTGCCGCACCGGCCACCACCGCTGTACCGCACCGGCCACCGCTGTGCCGCACCGGCCACCGCCGACGCGCCACCGCGGCAACCACTATTCGGCCGCGCCACTGGCCAGTACGCCCGCGCCGAACAGTGTGGCGCCGCCGGAGATCTCGGACGCGACCACCCGCAGTTCCCGGGTGAACACCAGCCGGGCATGTTCGCGAATCGCAGCCCGCATCGGATCCCACAGTGGCGCACCGGATTCCGCGAACCCGCCACCGATCACCACCCGGTCGATGTCCAGCAGTGCGGCGGCCGACGAGATCGCCGTGCCCAGTGCGGTTCCCGCGCGCCGCAACGCCGCCACCGCCACCGCCTCACCCGCATGGGCCGCGCGCGCCAGTTCCACCCCCGAATTCCCGGTCCACCCCTGCGACCGGGCCCACCGCACCGAGGACATCCCGCTGGCGACCGCCTCCACGCAGCCGCGACCGCCACACCCGCACGGATCGTCGAACCCGGGCACCACGATGTGGCCGACGTGCCCGGCATTACCGGTGTTACCCACCGCGACCCGGCCGTCGATCACGATGCCGCCGCCGATCCCGGACGAGACCGTCATGGCCATCCCGTTGCGCAGCCCGCGCAACCCGCCGACGTGCAGTTCGGCCAGCGCCAGGCAGGCGCCGTCCACCGCGAGCCGGACCACCGCCCCGGGGAAGAGCTCGCCGACCGTCGCCACGACCGGAAATCCGTTGTGCCACTCCGGAATGTTCAGCGGTGCGACGATCCCGTCGGACACCCGCACCGGCCCGGCCGACCCGATGCCGACCGCGGTCACGACCTCCCCACCGGCCACCCCGCGCAGCAGTTCCCGGCAGGCGTCCCACACCCGCTCGGCCGGCACCGGCACCTGCCGTACCGCTTCGACCGTCCCGCCCCGCACCACACCGGCCGCGAACTTCGTCGCACCGATGTCCAGCGCCAGCACCGTCACGTCACCTTCTCCTCACACCTCGCGGACCCCGCCGTGCCGGGCCCGCGCTCGATACGCCTTGTGCGCCTGCGTGTCCGGTGCATCAGCGGGCGGAATTCCCACCGGCACCGACCATCCGCCGATCAGCGGGTGAACTCCGCGCCGTCGAACCGGTCGACCGTGGTGAAATCCTCGACCGTGGCCCGCCGCAACCGCGACGGCTGCCGGACCGGATGCCCGAGCGCGACCACGGCCGCCACCGCGAATTCGTCCGGAACGCCGAGCAGCGCCTTCACCTGCGGCTCGGACCGGACCAGCATGGTGGTGATCACGCCGCCGAGCCCGAATTCGCGGGCGGCGAGCAGCACACTCCACACGAACGGGTAGACCGAGGCGCCCCCGGCGAAGGTGTAGCGGTCGAAATCCCGGTCCATCGCCGCGAGCGCGCGCTGATCGGCCAGCACCACCAGCAGCGCGGGCACCTCGTGCAACTGTTCCGCGAACCCCGCGCGGGCGGGCGGGCGCGGCTCGGCCAGCGCGCGGGTCTCGGCCTCGCGATCGGTGAGCGGGGCCCAGGCCACCAGCCCGGCGCGGCCGAGCGCCAGGTAGTCGTACCAGCCGACCAGGTAGAGGTCACGCAGCGCGGCCCGCACCTGCGGATCACGGACGACGATCGCCCGCCAGCCCTGCCGGTTGCCGCCGCTGGGTGCGAAGCGGGCGGTGTCGAGAATCTGGTAGAGGGTCTCGTCGGGCACCGGTTCGCCGGTGAAGTCCCGGATCGCCCCCGTCGTCCGCAGCGCGTCGCGTAGCTCCATACCCCGAGCGTATCCAGCGGGTCCGGCGGCGAGCGGCCGCTACTCCGATTCGGCCACGCGCGCCTGCGCGTCGTCGTCGTCCACCAGATGGGTGAAGGCCCGCAGATTGTGCAGCGACTCGCCCCGCGAGACCCGCCAATCCCATTCCCGCCGAATGGCTCCCGCGAATCCGAGCTCCAGCAGCGTGTTGAAGTCGTCGTCGGTGGCCTGCAGGATCTGACCGAGGACGCGGTCCAGCTCGTCCGCGCTCACCGCGGAGGTGGCGATGCGGCCGACCAGATAGATGTCACCCATCTGATCCAATGCGTAGGCCACCCCGTAGAGCCGGGCGTTGCGCCGCAGCAGGAACGAGTGCACGCCGTCGGCGTTCTCCTCCGGTTTGCGGCAGACGAAGGATTCGAACCGGACCCCCGGCTCGCTGACGGTCAGCATGACCGGCGTGCGGTACTTGCGCTCGCCGGGCAGGATCGCGACGAACGTCTCCGGGGTGTCCCGGCTGTATTCGATCTCGTGGTCGCGCAGCGTGTCCTCGATGAGCTGCGCGGTCTGCTCGACGGACATCAGCGCATCACCCCGATCCGGCGGCGCCACACGGTGCGCGATCTGGCCGGATTGTCCGCCGCCGAGCCGGCCGCCAGCCGCGACGGCATGCCACGGAAGTCCTGCAAGGCGTGCGCATAGCTGTCGAGCAGGCTTTCGGCGGTGTGCTCCCAGGAGAAGTTCGCGGCATGCGCCACGGCCGCCGCACCCATGTGCCGCAACCGTGCCGGATCGTCCAGCAGCCGGCGCAGCGCGGCGGCCCACTCCGGCGCGCCGTGCCCCGGCACCAGCAGCCCGGACACCTCGTCGCGCACCGCGGTCCCCAGCCCGCCGACCCGTGCGGCGAGCACCGGGGTGCCGCTGGCCTGGGCCTCGATCGCCACCAGGCCGAAGGATTCGTTGTAACTCGGCACGGCCACCACATCGGCGGCCCGGTACACCTGTACCAGCCGCTGCGGCGGTTGCGGCGGCAGGAAGGTCACCCGATCCGCGATGCCGAGGGTGGCGGCCAGTTCGATCAGCGCGTCCGGCCGTTCCAGCCCGCTCCCGGACGGCCCGCCGACGATCAGCACCCGCAGCCGCCGATCCGGTTCGGTACGCAACACCTCGGCGGCGGCCCGGACCAGCACATCCGGCGCCTTCAGCGGCTGGATCCGCCCGATGAACGCCACCACCTGCTCGTCGCGCCGGATACCCAGTTCGGCCCGCGCGGCCGCGGCATCACCGGGCCGGTAGCGGGTCAGATCGGCGCCCGGCAGCACGACATCGATGCGACCCGGATCGGCGCCGTACCGATCCACCAGTTGCCGGGCCTCGTCGGCGGTGTTCACCACCAGCCGATCGGCCTCGGCGATGACCTGCTTCTCGCCGATCTCCCGGGCCACCGGCTCCGGCGTGTCCCCCTCGGCGAGATAGGCGTTCTTGACCGCGGCCAGGGTGTGCGCGGTGTGCACCAGCGGCACCCGCCAGCGATCCCGCGCCAGCCATCCGACCTGGCCGGACAGCCAGTAGTGCGAGTGGATCAGGTCGTAGTGACCCGGCAGATGGCGCGCCTCCTGCCGCAGCACCTCCGCGGCGAACGGGCACAGCTGGGTGGGCAGATCGTGTTTGTCCAGCCCCTCGAAGGGTCCGGCGACCACATGTCGCACCAGCACCCCCGGCGCGGCCTCCACGACCGGCTCGTCGTTCGACGAGGTGGCCCGGGTGAAGATCTCCACTTCGACGCCGCGCCGGGCCAGCTGGAGAGCCGTCTGCAGCACGTAGACGTTCATCCCGCCCGCGTCGCCGGTGCCCGGCTGAGCAAGAGGTGAGGTGTGCACCGACAACACGGCGATCCGATGGGGCCGTAGGTCCGGGCGTTGACTCACCCCTCCAGTGTGCACGGCCGATTCCCGCCCGTATCGCGCGCTCCGCCATCGAGTGACTGCCGTCACAAGCGCACACCCGTCCGCCGCACCCGATCCTGTGTGCTCACCCACACCTCTGACAACGGTCCCCGCGACCCTCCGGTTCGACACATGTGGCCGCGATACCCGGCCGGCCGGCCCCGAAACCCCGGATACGCGAAAACCGTTGGCACACAACGACCGGGCAACCTCGCAAGCCCGGAACCATCCGGAAACAGCTGCATCGGAACAACTTTCGACCGGCACGCCGGTAAAGGTGAAGCAGGACATATCATCCGGCTCTCGAACTGTCGCAGCCGATGACTCACGTGGGGCACTCCGGCTGGTGCGTGCGGCGTCTCGCCCCGGGATCCGGGAGAATCGCAGGCTCCAGGCCGTTCGTCCCCGGAGCAGGCGAATCGCGGACGCCGGGCCGTTTCCAGGAGCAGGGAAATCGCGGACCAGGCCGGTTTCGTCCCCCAGGTCGGGAATCGCGCACTCCGGCGATCAGAGGCCGGGTAACCCGTCGACGAACGCCCCCACCTCGGCGGCGAAGCGGTCGGGATCCTCGAGGAACAGGCCGTGCTGCGCGCCCTCCCAGAACGAGGTCTCGGCGTCCGGCACGGCCGCGGCGGTGTAGCGGCCGTTCTCCACCGGCACCACCGGATCGGCGGTGCCGTGCAGGACCAGGACCGGGATGTCGAGGGTGCGCAGGGTGGCGGTGTTGTCCACAGTGCGATACATCAGCGCCTTGCGGACCCGCGGCGGCGTGGACAGGCTGCCGCCGAACAGGCGCTGGGCGTCGGCGCCCTTGTCCCGGCCGGGACCGGTGTTGGCGTTGCCGAACGCCGCGAATCCGCGCATGGCCCGGCCCGCGCTCTCCTCGAACACGTCCGGGATCGCCTTGCGCATCGCCGGACCGGGCTCCGAGCCCGGCACCCCGCGTCCGATCCCGGCCTGCGAGCCGCTGTACACGGCCCCCGCCACCGCGCCCGTCCCGTAGCGAGCCAGGTAGTCGGTGAGCACGATGCCGCCGTAGGACCAGCCGAGCAGCACCGCACCGGTCTCGATCCGTTCACCGGCCAGCACGGCCGCCACGTCGGCGGCCCAATTGCGCGGATCGTCGTAGCCCGTCTCGGGGGCGCCGGAGTAGCCGTGGCCGCGCAGGTCGACCGCGATCACCCGGAAGCGCGCGGCCAGCACGTCAGCGGCCCGCCCCCAGCACTGCAGGTTGCCCGACCACCCGTGCAGCAGGACCAGCGGCCGCGCGGCCGCGGGACCGGTCACCCGGTACACGATCGCGGTCCCGTCCTCGCTCACGACTTCCCGAATCGACATGGGGTCAGGCTAGCGGCCGGTCGTGGCGGTGATCACCGCCGCCGATCGGACCGATCCCGGCGCCCGGGTCCTAAGCTCTGCGCATGACCTCTCGTACCGCCGTCGTCACCGGCGCCAGTTCCGGAATCGGGGAAGCCACCGCACGACAGCTCGCCGCGCAGGGCTATCACGTGGTCGTCGGCGCCCGGCGGCAGGACCGGCTGCAGCGGCTCGCCGACGAGATCGGCGCGACGGCGCTGCCGCTGGACGTGACCGACGACGAGTCGGTGCGTACCTTCACCGAGGCGGTCGACCGGGTCGACGTACTGGTCAACAATGCGGGCGGCGCGCACGGACTGGCCCCGATCGCCGAGGCCGACCTCGACGACTGGCGCTGGATGTGGGAGACCAACGTGCTCGGCACGCTGCGGATCACCAAGGCGCTGCTGCCGAAGCTGATCGCCTCCGGCGACGCCCTGATCGTCACGGTCACCTCGATCGCCGCGCTGACCGTCTACGAGAACGGCGCCGGCTACACCTCCGCCAAACATGCCCAGGGCGTCCTGCACCGCACGCTGCGCGACGAGCTGGTGGGGCAGCCGGTGCGGCTGACCGAAATCGCCCCCGGCGCCGTCGAGACCGAATTCTCGCTGGTCCGGTTCCAGGGCGACGCCGACCGGGCCGCCAAGGTCTACCAGGGCATCGATCCGCTGGTGGCGCAGGACATCGCCGAGATCATCGGCTTCGTCGCCGACCGGCCCGCGCATGTGAACCTCGACCAGATCATCGTGAAGCCGCGCGACCAGGCCGGCGCCACCCGGTTCGCCCGCCGCGGCTGACCGGCGAAAACCGTTCTGGTCGTGTCCTTTCCGGCCCGATCTCGGTAGCATCCGGATCGTGCGATTCGGGTTGTCCGTGCCGAACCTGGGCGAGTTCACCGATCCGCGGCGGGTCGCCGAACTGGCCCGCCGCGCCGAGGACGCGGGCTGGGACGGCTTCTTCGTCTGGGATCACGTGGTCTTCGCCTACGGACCGCTCGAGACCGCCGACCCCTGGGTGCTGCTGACCCTGGTCGCCGCGTCCACCACGCGAATCCGGTTCGGCCCCATGGTCACTCCCGTCGCGCGCTACCGGCCGGGCCCGCTGGCCCGCCGGACGACCACCCTGGACCGATTGTCCGGCGGACGTCTCGTCCTCGGCGCGGGCCTCGGATTCACCCTGCCCGCCGAATTCGGCACCTGGGGCGAGCCGACCGAGCCGCGCACGGTGGCCGACCGGCTGGACGAGGGCCTGGCGCTGCTCGCCGAACTCTGGTCCGGCGAGCGGGTGGACTTCCACGGCGAGCACCTGACCGCCGCCGACGTCACCTTCCGCCCGGCCCCGATCCAGCAACCCCGTCCGCCGATCTGGATCGGCTGCGACTGGCCGAACCGCCGGCCGTTGCGCCGCGCGGTGCGCTGGGACGGTATCGCGCCGACGATGGTCGACCCGGCCGACGGCTCCTGGCGGCCCACCCCCGCCGCGGTCGCCGACCTGGTCGCGGCGACCGGTGAACTACGCACCGGCGACGACCCGTTCGACGTCGTGATCACCGGCCGCACCCCGGCCGCCGAGCCGGATGCGGCCCGCGACACCGTCGGCGCCGTCGCGGCCGCGGGCGCGACCTGGTGGATCGAGGGCTTCCGCCCCGGCGCGGGCGAGTACGACGCGGCCCTGGACCGCATCGAGGCGGGCCCGCCCCGCTGACCGGCGCTCGGTAACACGAAGCGGCCGAACATCATTCGGCCCGCGGGATCACCGGTGGCTAGTGCCCGCCGCCCACGGCCTGCGGCGGCAGTGGTGTAGCCGACACCGCCCCGCTCGGCTCACCGTTCAAGGCGGACAACGTCTTCCAGGTATCCCAGTCGATGGTCCAGTCGTAGAGGTCGCCGTCGGCGGCCGACAGCGCGATCGAGGTCCCGGTCACCTCGACCGGGTCGCCGTAGAGCGCGGTCGGGAAGTACTTCTGCGCATCCTCGGTACTGAGGTTGATGCAGCCGTTGGTGACGTTCGAATTACCTTGCGCGGAGGCCGATTCCGGGTTGGCGTGAATGAATTCGCCGTTGTTGGAGATGCGTACGGCCCAGCGCTCGCGAACGTTGGTGTAGAACGGCGGATTCGACATCATGAAGTCCTCGTACTTCTCCGTCACCACATGGATGCCGGAGCGCGTCACGTTGCGCGCCTCGTTGCCCTCGCCGTAACTGCACGCGAAGTCGAAGACGACCGAGCCGTCCCGGATCACCTGCACCCGGTGACTGGCGGCGGTGCCCTTCACGATCTGGCTGCGGCCGATCTTGAACTGCGAGGTGAGGTCGCCGTAGCCGTAGGCGCCGTCGCCGAGGTCCAGCCCGTACAGCTTGGCGCCGAAGGTCACCGCGGTGCCGGGCTGCCAGTAGTTGTGCGGCCGCCAGTGCGCGCGCGAACCGCCGTTCTCGTCGGGCAGCCAGGCCCAGCCGCCCTCGGTCTCGGGCGTGGTGGTGACGCTGAGCGCCTTCTCCACCGCCGCCTTGTTCACGACGTGACTCTTGAACTGGAGGATCAGCGGCGCCGCGATGCCGACCTCCTGGCCGTCACCGATGTTGATCGTCGCGGGCACGGACTGTTTCGGCGCCAGCGTGGTGAATTTGCCGGAGATCGGGACGGACTTCCCGTCCGTGCCGACCGCGGTACCACTCCAGGTGTAGGCGGCGTTGTAGCCGAGCGGCTCGCTGATCTTGTAACTGACGCGATCCGCGGACAGCTCGCCGGTGACCTCCTTACCGGCGGCATTGGTCAATGCGATCTTGTCGATGTGCCCCTGGGACACGGTGGCGGTGACCGGCGCGACCGGGTTGATGTTGGCGCTGCCGTCACCGGGTTCCAGCTTCACCTTGACCGTCGGTCCGGCGGTGGTGGCGGGCGCTGCGGTGCCGGATGTGGTCTTACCGTTCGAGCACGCCGCAGCCACCGCGGCCGTCGCGACGCCGGCTGCCCCCATCAACAGGGCACGGCGACTCACAGCTGCTCGGGCGTTCATTTTCTCGAATCTACCGCGAAAAAATCGCCACCCCGGTGGTCGACACCGTGGCGAACACCACGCTCTCAGACTGTAACGCCGACGGTCACCGGTTCGGGCTCCAGCCGGACGCCGAAGCGCTGCTCCACACCGTCGCGTACCGTCCGCGCGAGTTCGACCAGATCGGCGGCGGTGGCGGCCCCCCGATTGGTCAGCGCCAGCGTGTGTTTCGTGGACAATCGCGCGGGCGCGCCGGGGCCGGGGAAGCCCTTCGCGAAGCCCGCGCGCTCGATCAACCAGCCCGCGGAGAACTTCACACCGTCCGGCGCGGGGTACGACGGAACTGTGACTTCCCCCACATATGCGGCAATCGCGTCCAGAATCCGCCGCTCCCCCGCGTGCGGCACCACCGGGTTGGTGAAGAACGAGCCCGCACTCCAGGTGTCGTGATCGGCCGGATCCAGAACCATGCCCTTACCGGCCCGCAGCCGCAGCACCGCCGCCCGGACGTCGGCGGCCGGCCGGGTCTCCCCCTCGGCCGCGCCGAGCGCGCGGGCCAGTTCGCCGTAGCGCAGCGGCGCGCTCGTCCCGTCGGCCCGCAGCGCGAATTCCACCGCCAGCACCACCGCGGCGGAACTGTGCTTGAGCACCGAGGTGCGGTAGCCGAATCCCAGTTCCGCGGGCTCGGCCCAGCGGATGTCGCCGGTCGCGCGGTCGAGCAGCCGCACCCGCCGGATGGTCTGTTCCACCTCGACGCCGTAGGCGCCGACGTTCTGCACCGGCGTCGCCCCCGCGGAGCCGGGAATCCCGGACAGGCATTCCAGGCCGCCGAGCCCGGCCTCGACGGTCGCGGCCACCACGGCATCCCAGTCGGCGCCGGCCTCGGCCAGGACGTGGTCGGCGCCGATCCGCACGTCGGTGGTGGCGATCCGCACCACCACCCCGCCGAATCCGCCGTCGCCGATGAGCAGATTGGAGCCGCCGGCCACCAGCAGCACCGGAATCCCGGCGGCGTCGAGCGTGCGCACGGTCGCCGCCAGCGATTCGGTCGTGGTGCACTCCGCGACCGTCGCCGGACCGCCCACCCGCAACGTGGTCAGCTCGGCCAGCGGCACCGAATCGCGCAGCCGCGCACCGGTTGCCGCCAACAACGCGCTGACGTGTTGTGACGACACCACCTGATGTGTACTCACGACCACAGACGGTAGCGTGTTGCCCCATGGCGACACCCCTGGCGTTCACCGCTACCTACTCGCATTCGGCCGACGCGGTCCGTGCGGCAATCGCCTCGGAGCAGTACTGGAAGGACCGGCTCGCCGAGGTGGGCGGGCCCGGCGCCCGGCTCGAATCGTTCGAACCGGCCGGCGAGGTACTGACGATCCGCATGGTGCAGACCATCGCCGCGTCGGAGCTGCCGAGCTCGATCACCTCGGTCCGGCCCGGCGACATGATCATCCCGCGGACCGAGGTCTACACCGCCGGTTCGAACACCGGCACCTTCGAGGCCCATGTGGACGGCGCACCCGCGGAGGTCAACGGGACGGTCACCCTGACCGAGAACGGATCCGGCACGGTCGCCACCGTCGAGGGTTCGGTGCACGTCGCGGTCCCGTTGTTCGGCAAGAAGATCGAGGCCGTGGTTGCCGAAAAGCTGCTGGAACTGCTGGCTTCCGAGGCCGCCTTCACCGATACCTGGGTCTCCCAGCACTGATCGCACACCGCCGACACCTTCGAGTCGTGTTGCTGCCGCGGTCATAATACGGCCGCGGCGGAAGAGTCGTGAGTCACACCAAGTAGCCTCAACGCCCATGACCCGCCGACTGAACTACTCAGCCCGCTTCCCGCTGCGCACCACCAAAGAGGTGTACGCGCTGCTGTCGGACCGCGCCTACTGGGATGCGCGGATGGAGGAGATGCGCAAGTACTCCCCCAACGAGGTGGTCGCCCTCGACGCGGGCGACAGCGGGGTCACGGTCGTGCTGGAGCAGGTGCTGCCGCGGGTCATGCTGCCGGATCTGGCCCAGTCGATCATGCGGCGGGACATGGTGATCACCCGCCGCGAGGTCTACGGCCCGTTCGGGCCCGAGGTGTTCGGCGAATACGTCGCCGAGATCCCGTCCGGTCCGCCGGGCGGGCTGGGCGGCAGCATGCACCTGTTCGCCACCGACACCGGGTGCACGCTGCGGATCACCAATATCGCCACCGTGCAGATCCCGTTCCTGGGCGCCAGGCTGGAACAGCTGATGCTGGTCAGTCTGGTGGATCTGCTGCGAGCCGAAGCGGAGTTCACCAAGCAGTGGCTGGACGAGCACAACCCGCTCACCTGAGCGACCCCGACCCCGCCCGATCCGGCGCCGGGCGCAAGCCGGTCGGCAGCATCACCCGCGGCACGACCGGGGTGAACCGCCTGCGCCGCAGCGACCGCTGGCTGATCCACGACGATCTGGTGACCGCGCGGCTGCGGCAGGCGCGGGATCCGCTGGTCGTCGACCTCGGCTACGGTGCCAGCCCGGTGACCACGCTGGAACTGGCCGGTCGGCTGCGGCGGGTGCGCGCCGAGGTGCGGGTGATCGGCCTGGAGATCGATCCCGAGCGGGTGGTACCCGGCCGGGACGGGGTCCGGTTCGCGCGTGGCGGATTCGAACTGGCCGGCCTGCGGCCGGTGCTGGTCCGCGCGTTCAACGTGCTGCGGCAGTATCCGGAGGAGGCGGTCGCCGGAGCCTGGGCGACCGTCCTCGGCAACCTCGCCCCCGGCGGGCTGCTGGTCGACGGCACCTGCGACGAACTGGGCCGCCGCTGCGCCTGGGTACTGCTGGACGGCTCCGGTCCGCTGTCGCTGACGCTGGCCTGGGACCCGTTCACCGTGGAGCGCCCCTCCGATCTGGCGGAACGGCTGCCGAAGGCGCTGATCCACCGCAACATCCCCGGCGAACCGGTGCACGCACTGCTCGCCGCGGCCGACCGGGCCTGGGCCCGCGCCGCGCCGCTGGCGCCCTACGGGCCGCGGGCCCGCTGGCGTGCGGCCGCGGAACTGTTGCGCGAGAACGGTTTTCCGATTCGGCACTATCGCCGCCGGATGCGCGACTGCGTACTCTCGGTACCGTGGCCCGCGGTCGCGCCGTCAGGACCGGGCCAGGGCCCGGCGTAAGCGGGCGGCCGTCTGCGGCGGCAGGATCGCCGCCGCGTGCCGGATCTCGGCCCCGGCGCAGCGCCGGATCGCGAGGGCGTCGGCGACCACCTCGGTCAGCGCGTCCTGTCCGATACCGGCCTCGGCGAGGTCGAGTACGGTCCGCACCGGGGTGGTGACCAGGAAGGTGCCCGCCGATTCCACGTCCCGGCCGTGCAGCACCCGGCGCAGCACCACCAGCCCGGGTGCGCTGGGCAACCGGCCGTCACCGGCCGACATGTGCACGAATCGCGGTCGCAACCGGCCCAGGCCGTGCAGTTCGGCGGCGCTGTGATGGGAGACCGCGGCGGCGCCGTCGAACCACGCCGACCACATCGCGTACTCGTCCAGCGGGCCCTGCGGCCAATCCGTCATCCGCAACAGGCCCACCCCGACCCGGATCACCGAACCGTCGTCGAGTCCGGTGCGGATCCTGGCCTCGCATCGGGTGCGCCACACCAGGCGGGTGGTGAAGTATCCGGCGTGCCGCCGGGCCAGCTGTCGCAAGGCCCACCAATCCGAGTCCGGATCGCGATCCTCGTCGATAGCAGCATCCCCGGACATGTGATTCAGGTTACGCTCGGGCCCATCGCGACAAGCCGTAATCGGCCCGGATCGAGAATTTGGCCGTGCTCTCAGCCGCGCCACAGGGGCCGCTCATGAATGAGCGGGAAGAATCGCGGATATGAGTTCGCACCCCGACTACGGCACTGATACCACAGTCGCCATGGGCGCGCGTCCCGGTGGCACCGGCAACCTGCGTCGTAATCTCCTGATCGCCGGGCTGGTGGTCGTGCTCGTCGCGATCGCCGCGCTGGTCGGCGCGGAGACCTATTACCGCAAGCACTACGCCGACTGCATCGCCACCCAGGCGGAACACGACCTCGGCTCCAAGGTTTCGGTGCATTTCGGCGCGAAACCGTTGCTGCTCACCGCGATCGATCACAAGGTCGGCTCGGTGACGGTCGACAGCGACGACGCCAAGTTCGGCCCGGCGGTCGGCATGAAGGTGCACGCGAAGATCAACGACGTCCGCATGGCCGGTCGCGGCGCGGACGTGGGCAGCAGCAGCGCCGACGTCACCTGGAGCGACGACGGCATCCAGCAGACCCTGAAGGGCATGGTGTCCGACGTGAAATCCGACGCGTCGGCCGGCACGCTGACGGTCAAGGTGCTCGGCGGCCTGGCCGACCTGCAGCTGAAACCGCAGATCGTCGGCAACCAGATCCAGGTCACCACGGCCTCGGCCTCGCTGCTCGGCATCGGCCTGCCCACCGATCTGGTCTCCGGCATCGTCGACGTGATGACCCAGAGCCTGCAGACCTACCCGCTGGACATGCATCCGACGGCGGTGCACGTCACCGACAACGGCCTGTCGGTGCAGCTGACCGGCGGCGCGTCGCAGCTGCAGGCGAACGAGAACACCGATATCCGCTGCTGACCGGCCGCTACTCCGGGAATCCGGCCAGCACCTCGCGCGAGCGGGACAGCCCGAGCCGGGTGGCGCCCGCGGCGATCAGCTCCGCCGCCGCGGCCGCGGTCCGGATCCCGCCGCTGGCCTTGACCCCCAGCCGGCCGCCGACCGCCTCGGCCATCAGCCGCACCGCGTGCACCGACGCACCGCCGGCGGGATGGAATCCGGTGGAGGTCTTCACGAAATCGGCGCCCGCGCGCCGCGCGGCCCGGCACACCGCGACGATCGCGGCATCCGACAGCGCCGCCGATTCGATGATCACCTTCAACAGCGCCCGATCGCCGATCGCCTCGCGCACGGTGATGATCTCGGCCAGCACCGCGTCGTAGTCGCCCGCCACCGCGGCGCCCACGTCGATGACCATGTCGACCTCGTCGGCGCCCTGTTCCACCGCGAGCCGCGCCTCGGAGCCCTTGACCAGCGCGTGATGCTTACCGGAGGGAAATCCGGCGACGGTCGCGACCGCCAGGCCGGGTTCGCGCACGGGCAGCATCGACGGCGACAGGCATACCGCGAAGACCCCGAGTGCGCGGGCCTCGGCCACGGTCGCGGTCACATCGGCCGGGGTGGCCTCGGGGGCGAGCAGGGTGTGGTCGATCAGCGCCGCCACCTCCCGCCGGGTGAGTGCGAGGGGGATGTCAGCCACGATTGTGCAGTCTGGCACACGCGGGCCGCGACGTTGCGGGCCGCCGGTCCCGGCGCGCACACTCGAAGCAACAAGCCGACGGCTGCCCCGTCCGGGCGGAAGGAGAGGTCATCGTGCTGATCCGGCGCGAGCGGGCCGACGACATCCTCTCCATCGACGCCGTGCACCGGGCCGCGTTCGCCCGCGAACATCCCGGCGACGGCGGCGGTCCGGCCGCGACGCCTGCGGGCGCGGCCGATCCGGCGGAGGTGCACCTGGTCCACCGGCTGCGCAGCGATGCCGGCTGGATGCCGACCCTGTCGCTGGTGGCGGAGCTGGCCCAGCACGTCGTCGGGCACGTCTGCCTCACCCGTGCCGGGGTGGGCCGATTCCCGGTGCTGGCGCTGGGCCCGATCGGGGTGCTGCCGCAGCGCCAGGGCGAGGGCATCGGATCGGCGCTGATGCACGCCGCGCTGGGCGCCGCCGACGCACTGGACGAACCGCTGGTGGGCCTGCTGGGCAGCCTCGACTACTACCCGCGCTTCGGCTTCCTGCCCGGCGCGCGGCTGGGCATCCTGCCCGACGAACCGGCCTGGGTCTCGCATTTCCAGGTGCGGCCGCTGACCGCGCACGAGCCGGGGATGACGGGCGAGTTCCGCTACGCCGAACCCTTCTATCGGCCGTAATCGTCATCCTGCGAGGATGGAGCGATGAGCTCCACCCCCGCCCGCCCCGACGACCGGCGTTACGTGCTGACCCTCGGCTGCCCGGATCGTCCGGGCATCATCGCCCGGATCACCTCGTTCATCGCCGAGTTCGGTGGGTCGATCGTGGAGGCCGGATATCACTCCGACCGGGAGTCCGGCTGGTTCTTCACCCGCCAGGCCATCCTCGCGCCGACGGTGCCGTTCCCGCTCGGCGAGTTGCGCACGCGGTTCGGCGCGGTGGCGGCGGGGCTGAGCCCGGAGACGGACTGGCAGGTACTGGATTCCGCGCAGCGGCGGCGGGCGGTGCTGCTGGTCAGCAAGGACGGCCACTGCCTGCACGATCTGCTGGGCCGGGCCGCCAGCGGCGAACTGCCGGCCACCATCGAGGCGGTCGTCGGCAACCATCCCGATCTGGCCGAGATGACCAGCGCGCACGGCGTGAAGTTCCACCACGTGCCCTTCCCCCGCGACCCGGCCGAGCGCGGCCCGGCCTTCGAGCAGGTCCGCGCGCTGGTCGACGCCCACGAACCGGATGCGGTGGTGCTCGCCCGGTTCATGCAGGTGCTACCCGCCGAGCTGTGCGAACACTGGGCCGGCCGGGCGATCAACATCCATCACAGCTTCCTGCCCTCGTTCGTCGGCGCGCGGCCCTACCACCAGGCCTTCGCGCGCGGGGTGAAGCTGATCGGCGCCACCTGCCACTACGTGACGCCGGAACTGGACGCGGGCCCGATCATCGAACAGGACGTCACCCGCATCGACCACGCCGACACCGCCCGCGACATGGTGCGGCAGGGCCGCGACATCGAGCGGGTGGTGCTGGCCCGGGGGCTGCGCTGGCATCTGGAGGGCCGGGTACTGGTCCACGGCCGCCGCACGGTCGTCTTCGACTGAGCCGCCGGACCGCGCCGGCGGCCGGTCACGACCCGAATTCCGTTCCGCCCCACGACGTTTCGTATCCGGGGCAGGGTCCCGCACCCTGTTCCGCGCCAGACGGGTGCGGGAACCTGCTCCGGGCACGACCCGATGCGGTTCGTACCGGCGATTCGCGTCAGGCGGTGGCCTCCGCGCTGTGGTGCGCCGCGACCAGCACCCGGGCCAGCTCGGCGTTGAACTCCGCATATGCCTCGACATTGCCGAGATGGCCGGTCCGCAACACCCGGTAGGTATCGAGAGAGCCTGTCCGCGTGAGCATTTCGACCAGTCGGCGGGAATGCACCGGCGGCGTCAGATCGTCGCGATCACCGGCGATGACGGTGGTGGGCACGGTCAGATTCTCGGCGGCCCGCCCGAGCGCGAGATCACCCAGCAGCAGTCCGAACATCCCGCGCACCGCCGCCGGGCACGACCGCACGATCGACAACGCGAAATCGGCCACGTCCCCGGTGGATGCCAGCGTCATCACCTGACGGCGGAAGACCCAGCGCACCGGCGGAATCGGCGGGAACAGCAGCTGCGCGGCCAGACCCCAGCGGCCCAGCCCGTGCGGCAACGACACCGTCCCGCGGTTGAAGACCGGCAGCACCGTGGTCTCGGCGATCAGATTCCCGGGAGCGGTATTGGTCAGCACCACCGCCGCCGCCCGCTCGGTCACCTGCCCGGGATGCCGCGCCGCCCACGCCTGGATGGTCATCCCGCCCAGGCTGTGCCCGACCAGGACCGCCCGCTGCCCCGGCCGCAGCACCGCGGCCAGTACGGCGCCGAGATCGTCGGCCAGCAGGTCCGGCGTCGGCGGGACGGGACCGAGATCGCTGCCGCCGTGCCCGCGCAGATCGTAGGCGACCACGCGATAGTCCCCGGCGAACGCGTTGATCTGGGGATTCCAGTACTCGAGGCAGCAGGTCCAGCCGTGCACCAGCACCACCACCGGACCGTCGGCGGGCCCGTAGGCGTGCACCCGCAGCCGGGTCCCGTCGGCCCCGGTCACCTCGATCGCCTCCGCCGCCACCGCGGGCGGGTTGAACGCCGCGGTCGCGTAGCGCCGCGTGCGCAGGCTCGCGCGATGTCCGCGCAACAGATCACGAACCCGATCCTGGATCGGCGAGAACACCGCCGGCATCCGAACACTCCCTTGTGCAAGAACTGTGTGTTACCTAATACAACAGTAACTTACTGACACAGTAACTTGCCGGGGCAGAGCCGACCAGAGCAAACGGCAGATCAGTGAGCCCGCACAACGCAACCGGCGGGCTCATGGGAAATACGACAAGTCCCCTTACCAGCGCGGGCCGCGCTGCACCTCGTCGACCTTGGGCCGCACATCGGCCAGATACACACCGGTGGCCACCACCGCGGCCAGGCCGAGCAGCCCGATCGCCGTCTCGGCCAGCACCAGGAACACCAGCGCCACCCCGAGGATGGTCAGCCAGATGGGCTTGGTCAGCTTGTCGACCGCGGTGAACGCGTCGGACCGCTGCCGGACGGCATGGATCAGCGCGAAGATGGTCGCCCCTACGGCGGCGAGCCAGATCAGGGTGAGAACGCCATGAGTCAGGGACACGGGATCCATGATAGGAGCCGGCGCGAAATGACAACCGCCTCCGCACAGGGAGATGCGCGGAGGCGGCTGAATCGAGCGGAGTGCGGGACTACTCGGCGACGGGCTTCCGCGGTGCGGCCTTCTTCGCCGGAGACTTCTTGGCGGCCCGCTCCGCGGCGGCCTGCACGGCGGCGGCCTCGTCGGCCACGGTCTGCTCGGCGGCAGCCTGTTCGGCGAGGGTCTCGGTCTCGGTGGTCACCTCGACCACCTCGCCGTCGACGACCGGCACGACGTCCTCGCCCCGATCGACGTCCCCGGCCTGGCCGGCCTTACTGCCGAGCAGGCCGCCGACCTGCTCGGACACCTTGCCGAGCACGCCCTCGGCGCGGTGGACGACATCGTTGTAGACGCCCTCGACCTGGTCGATGCGCTCCTCGACACCCGGGGTGGCACGCAGCCGGCCCACCGTGACCTCGCCGCGCTCGGCGAGTTCCGCGTAGACGCCGAGCAGCTGCTGGTAGTACTGATCGGCCAGCTTGCGCAGCTCGTCCGGACCGAACCGGTCGTTGAGCTCGGCGGTCAGCTTGCTGCGGGTCTCCGCCGAGCTCAGCTTGGCCGGGTTGTACTTCTCGCGCAGTTCGGCGATGTCGTCCGGCAGCCGGTGCCGCAGCGCCTCGATCTGCTCCTGGACGTCGGCCGGCAGCGTGGACAGCCGCTCGCGGGCCTCGCCGACCCGGCCGCTCACATCGGTGCCACCGGCGCGCCCGCGCACCTTGTCGACGACCTCGGTGACGACGGCGTACAGCGCGTCACCGGCGCCGACGGTGGCATACAGCGATTTGGTGACGCTGGGGGTGATGGTCTCGGTCATGGTTTTTCGTTCTCCTGGCTGATGGGGCCAGGGCTCTCGACGGCGGCGCCGCCGTCGGGGCTCCCGGAGGCGGCGCCACCGCCGGAGTTCTCCCGGCGGAACGATTCGTAGATGTCCAGCAGGACCTGCTTCTGCCGTTCGGTGATCGCGGTGTCGGTCAGCAGGGCGTCCCGGACCGGACCGTGCGACCTCTGCTCGAGGAAACCGGCCCGCATGTACAAGACCTCCGAGGACACCCGCAGACCCTTCGCGATCTGCGCGAGTACCTCGGCGGACGGATTGCGCAATCCACGCTCGATCTGGCTGAGATACGGATTGCTCACCCCCGCCAGCTGCGCGAGCTGACGCAGCGACACCTGAGCGGCCTCTCGCTGCGCCCGGATGAAGCCTCCGATGTCGTGTGCCGCGTTGGCTACGCGGCCCACCCGATCTCCGGCGATTGCGGACTGTTCCGCGGACTCCCCGGTCGTCTGGTCGGAAACCTCGGGCTCCTGTGCCATGACTCACCTTCCGGCGGTTGTGCCGCCGATTCTAGGACAGGGTGCTAGCTCTTGCAAGCACCCTAGTTAGCACCCCGTGACATGGGGTGTCGCGTGCCCGATCAGACGGCGAACACGAGATGCGAGAGGGTGTAGATGACCAATCCGGCCAGGGAGCCGACCACCGTGCCGTTGATCCGGATGAACTGCAGATCCCGCCCGGCCTGCAACTCGATCTTGCTGCTCGCCTCGTCGGCGTCCCAGCGGGCGACGGTATCGCTGATCAGGGTCGCGATCTCGGCGCCGTAGGTGACCACGAGGTAGCGCACCCCGCGTTCGACCCAGGAGTCCACCCGGTCGCGCAGCTCCGAATCGTCGGCCAGCCGATCGCCGAGTTGCTGCACGTTCTCGGTGATCTTGCGGCGCAGCGTGCTGTTCGGATCGTCGGCCGATTCCAGGATCATCCGCTTGGCCGCGCGCCAGGTCGCGCGGGCCATGCCGGTGATCTCCTCGCGGCCCATGATCTCCGCCTTGACCCGCTCCGCCTTCTTGATCATCGCCGGGTCGAACTGCAGATCGTGCGCGAATTCCTCGAGGAAGCGATTCACCGCGACCCGCACCTCGTGATCGGGCTGCGACCGGATCTTCCAGGTGAATTCCACCAATTCCCGGTAGATCCGTTCCGACAACAGCACGTTGACGAATTTCGGCGCCCAGCTCGGCGCGTCCCGCATGACGATGCGGTCGATGGTCTCCTGACTGCCCAGCGCCCATTGGTGCGCGCGCTCGGCGAGCAGGTCCAACAGGGCGGCCTGGCGGTTGTCGGCGAGCAGTTCCGCGAGCACGCGGCCGATCGGCGGACCCCATTCCGGTTCCGCGATGCGCTTGACGATGGTCTGGTCGATGATCTGCTCGACATCCTCGTCGCGCAGCGCGCCGACCACCGCGCGCAGAATCGTGGACGATTCCTGCGAAACGCGCGCGGCGTGTTGCGGATCGGCCATCCACCGGCCCAGCCGCAGCGAGATCTGCGCGGAATTCACCTTCGCCGCGACCGTTTCGGGCGAGAGGAAATTCGCGCGCACGAAATCGCCGAGCCCCTCGCCGAGTTGATCCTTCTTCTTCCGGATGATCGCGGTGTGCGGAATAGGGAGCCCGAGCGGATGCCGGAACAGCGCCGTCACCGCGAACCAGTCGGCCAGCGCGCCGACCATGCCGGCCTCGGAGGCCGCCCGCACATAGCCCACCCAGGCTCCGGCGCCGTGCGCGCTCAGCCAGCTGCACAGCAGATAGACCACGGTCGCCGCGACCAGGAAGCCGGTCGCGACGGTCTTCATCCGACGCAGATCGCGGCGCTTGCCGGCCTCGTCGAGCAGCCCGGCGAAGGAATCCGGTGGCGGGGACGGTCGGCGCGGCGGCCCCCCGGCCGCGGCGCGTGGCGGCGGCCCGGCGACAGCGCCGGGCTCCACCAGGACGGGGCTGCTACCGGCTGAGTGCTCCATGATTCCATTCTGATAGGTCGCGCGGGCGGCCCGCCGGATGGACACCGGAGCGGACCACCGGACGGGAAGGCGAACGGCGGCGAGGCCGAGGACTTAAGCTGGGTATGCCCCAGATGCCCTCGAGCCTCCCATCGACGATAGGAGCCCGTCCTGTCCACCGAAGAACTCGTCGACGTGACGCGCACCCCGCCGGCGCGCGGCGGCCGGGTGGACGGCCGCAAGCGGCGCTGGCACCAGCACAAGATCGACCGCCGCGAGGAACTGGTCGACGGCACCCTGTCGGCGATCCGCAAGCGCGGCGGCGACCTCGGCATGGACGAGATCGCCGCCGAGATCGGCGTCTCCAAAACGGTCCTCTATCGGTACTTCTCCGATAAGAACGATCTCACCCGCGCGACCATGGAGCGGTTCATCGAGACCACCCTGATGCCGCGGATCTACGAGGCGATCAGCGACGACCAGGAGGAGTACGAACTGGTCCGCAACACCCTGGCCGCCTATGTGCACACCGTGGACGCCGATCCGGACGTGTACCGCTTCATCATGGGCAACACCTCCAGCACCGACAAGACCACGCTGGCCGATTTCGAGCGGCTGTTCGCCGATGTGGTGGCGGCGGTCCTGCAGGACAAGGCGTTCGATCGCGGCGTCTCCACCGAGGGCGTCATGCTGTGGGCGCACGTGCTGGTCGGCGGCGTCCAGCTGGCGGTGGACTGGTGGATCACCAACCGCACCATGTCCAAGGACGCGATGCTCGACCACCTCACCATGATGGCGTGGAGCGCCATCGAGGGGATGGTCCGCGCGGGCGGTTCACCCGAGCGGTTCAACGCGGTCCCGCACCACCTGCCCGGCCCCGACGAGCAGCTGCCCTGACTGTTCACCCGACCGTATCCCGCAGCTGTCCGCGAAGCGCCGATCTCGTTACCCTGATGGTCGGTGAATCTGCCGGATTCCGGCCCAGGACGCGGGGAGACCGACGGTGAAGGACGCAGGGAAGCGGGCCGCCGACGCGGTTCCCACGTCCCGTTTGGCGCGCGGTACGAAACTCGGAGCGGTGGTCGCGGGCAACGTGATTCGTGCCCAGCGTGCCCGGCGGTCGATGCGCGGCCGGTCCGAGGAGGTGCGGGCCCGCATGGCCGAGGAGTCGATGCTGCGCTCCACCGAGCAGATGGTCCTGGTCCTCGGCACCATGAAGGGTGTCGCGATGAAGCTCGGGCAGATGCTGTCCGTGCTGGATCTGGATCTGGTGCCGCCGGAGCATCGCGAACGCTTCCAGCGCCGGCTGGCGGTGCTGCGCGACAGCGCCCCCGAGGTGTCCTTCGACACCATGCGCGCGGTGATCGAGGAGGATGCCGGCCGGCCGCTGACCGAACTGTTCGCCGAATTCGAACCGGAACCGGTCGCCGCCGCCTCGATCGGCCAGGTCTACCGGGCCCGGCTGCACGACGGCCGCGAGGTCGCGGTCAAGGTGCAGTACCCCGGGATCGATCGCGCGGTCCGCGCGGATCTGCGGAACCTGACCATGTTCCGGCGGGTGCTGCAGACGGCGATGCCGTGGATCACCCCGGCGGTACTGGACGAGTTGCGGCTGAATCTGGAGAGCGAACTCGACTACGTCGCCGAGGCGCGCACCCAGGCCGCCATCGCCGAGCTCTACACCGGCCACCCGTTCATCGTGGTACCCCGCGCGCTGCCCGAACTGTCCAGCGCCCACGTGCTGGTCAGCGAGTATTTCCCCGGTCGCGATTTCGGGCAGATCCAGCAGCTGCCCGCCGCCGAGCGCGACCGGGTCGGCGAGATCGTCTACCGGTTCTACGTCGGCTCGCTGTTCACCTTCTTCGAATTCTGCGGCGACCCGCATCCGGGCAATCTGCTGCTCGGCGAGGACGGCCGGGTCGCCTTCCTGGACTTCGGGCTGTTCAACCGGATGAATCCGCGCGATGTCGGATTCGAGGCCGAGGGCATCCGGGCCGCCGCCGAGGACCGCGCCGAGGATCTGCGGCAGTTGCTGATCGAGCGCGGCGTCATCGAGACCCCGGCGGAGGTCACCGCCGAACAGGCCCTGGAATATGTGCTGTCGGCGTCGGAATGGGTGGCGATCGACGAGGAGCTCACCATCACCCCGGAGCTCGCCAGCGGCGCCTTCCTGCTCGCGGTGGATCCGCGGGTCGGCGAGTACTCGGGGATGCGGTTGCAGAATCTGCCCGCCGAACATCTGTTCTCGCGGCGGGCCGACTTCCTCACCTTCGGGGTGCTCGGCCAGCTCGGCGCCACCGCCAACTGGCATCGCATCGCGCGGGAGTGGCTCTACGGCGATCCGCCGGTCACCGAGCTGGGCAAGGCCCACTGCGCCTGGCTGGAGCGGCGAGGCGGAGGGCCCGGCCCGTCCCGATAGCCGATACGGTAGGTACCGGACAACGACGGCTCGGATCTCGATCGCGGGCCGCATCTGGCGACCGGATGGGAAATTCATGACAGACCGGGAATTCGACCTCGTGCTGTTCGGCGCGACGGGTTTCGTGGGCGCGCTGACCGCCGCATATCTGGCCGGGGCGGCGCCGGCGGGCGCGCGGATCGCGCTGGCCGGCCGGTCGCCGGACAAGCTGGCCCGGGTGCGAGCCGAACTGGGCGGCGTCGCCGCGGAATGGCCGCTGCTGCAAGCGGATTCGACGGATCAGCGCAGCCTCGACGATCTGGCCGCGCGCACCCGCGTGGTGGTCAGCACGGTCGGGCCGTACCTCCGTTACGGGCTGCCGCTGGTGCGGGCCTGCGCACAGGCCGGCACCCACTACGCCGATCTCACCGGCGAGCCGCTGTTCGTCCGCGACTGTATCGATCAGGCGCAGGAAACGGCCGTGGCAACCGGCGCGCGAATCGTGAATTCCTGTGGCTACGACTCGATTCCGTCGGATCTGAGCGTGTATCAGCTGTACCGCCGCACAGTCGCCGACAACACCGGCGAACTCACCGACACCACCCTGGTGGCGTGGCTGAAGGGCGGAATGAGCGGCGGCACCATCGATTCCGCGCGCGCCATGATGGAGGCGGTCGCCGCGGATCCGGGCAAGGCCCGGGTGCTGTCGCATCCGTATTCACTGTCCCCCGACCCGGCGCTGGATCCGGAGGTGGGCCGGCAGACCGATCAAGCGCTGCAACGGGCCTCGGCGATCGACGGCAGTCTCGACGGCTGGGTGTCGACCTTCGTGATGGCCGCGCACAACACCAAGATCGTGCGCCGCAGCAACGGGCTGCTGGGCTGGGTGTACGGCAAGAACTTCCGCTACCGCGAGGTGATGAGCGCGGGCCGATCGCGGACCGCGCCGCTGGTCGCCGCCGGGATGGCCGGCGGCATCGTGGCCGCCACCGCCGCCGGCGCCGTGCTGTCGCGGGTGTCGGCCGGACGGCGGCTGCTGGACCGGGTCCTGCCCGCACCCGGCACCGGTCCGAGCGAGAAGGCCCGCCGCACCGGCTGGTTCACCATGAAGACGTTCGCGCACACCACTTCCGGCGCCAAGTACGTGGCCACCTTCGCGGGCACCGGCGATCCCGGATATCAGGCGACATCCGTCCTGCTCGGCGAGTCCGGACTGTGCCTGGCCTACGACGCGCTGCCGCCGCAGACCGGCATCCTGACCCCGGCGGCGGCGATGGGCGACGCGCTCACCGAACGACTGCGCGCGGCCGGGATGACCATCGGGGTGGAACGGGCCTGAAATACCCGGTCCGCCGGGCACTTCGGGGCCGATCGGGAACCCCGGGGGTTCCCGAGACCGGCTGCGCTGCGGTAGGGTGCCGGACCATCGGCGGTCGGGAAGGGGACCACACGGTGGCAATTCCGGAGATCGGGCAGCGAGCGGCACGCGAACTGTATTCCGCGGCATTGGAATCCAACGGCGAGGCGATCCTCGAGATCGCCCCGGACGTGGCGCGGGACCTGGCCTCGGCCTGTTCCCGCCTGGTCGACGATCTGCAGGCCGCCCGCCTCGACGGCCGGACCGACACCTTCGGCCCGGGCTTCGGCGCGCTACCCTCCGGCCGCGCGCTGGCCCGCGGTTTCTCCGGCAAGGCAAGCGAATTCACCGACACCGTGACCGCGTTCCAGCAGGCCGCACTGTTGCTCGAGGCCGCATTCCTGGCCGCGGGCAAGCAGTTCGCGGAGGCCGAGGCGGCGAACCACGCCGCATTGCGCCTGGTGGCCGGCGACGACGAGGCACGCCGCTGACCACCGCCGACCGGCGGCGCGGATCACCGACGAAACCCACCGGCAGACAAGGACATCGGCGATGCGTCCGGACGGACCAGCGGAGAACACGGACACACCGTACGTCCCCGACCGAGAGATATTCGGCGGCTACAGCCACCGCGAGATCTGGGAACTCGTGCACGAGCGACTCGATCCCGGTGCGATCGGCCAGGTGGCCGAGGTCTGGCAGCGCCGCGGCGAACTGATCGACGAGGCGTTCCACACCTTCGCGGCCGCCACCGACGCCGGACTGGCGCGCTGGTCCGGCCGCACCCGCCAAGCCGCCCTGGAGGCCACCCGTCAGCTGCTGAGCCACGGCCTGGCCGCGGCCGACGCCTGCGCCGCGCTGCACCGCCTGCTGGCCGCCGATTCCGAAGCGGCACAGACGATCCGGGACGCGATCGCCCCACCGCCGCCACCCTATCTGCCGCTGGCGGATCCGGCCGCCGAGGCCGTGCACGGCGCCCGCCGCCGCGCCGAATACGACCTGCGGAACGCCACCACGCTGGCCGACGTACGCGACGTCATGACCTACCGGTACAACCCGACGCTGCCCGCGTCCGGCGACGGCGTGCCCCGCTTCGCGCCACTGCCCCCGGACTCCGGCCCCGGCGAAGGGCCGCAACGGTGAGATGGACGCTGACTCCGGACGAATTCACCCACGTCTGGGCCTCGGAGACCGGGCGGGATCGCCGGCCGTACCCCGTGAACATGATCCCCGCCGCCACCGTGCGCACCGAATCCGAGTATGCCGCACTGGGTCTGCGCTCCCGATACGCTCGCAACACCGATGCGGACCTGACCGCCGCGCTCATGCTGTGCGCCCGCGCCGACGCCACCACGATCACCGTCACCGGTGAGCGCTCCGACGATCCGGAACGGATCCTGGCCTTCGCCGCCGTGGTGCACAACCACGCCGGAATCCTGGTGGCCCGCACCGATACCGTCTCCGTCTCGGTCTGCCACGCCCGCGCGGTGGGCGAACGCCTGGTGTCGGTGATCGGCTCGGCGCCGGCCGGGGTGCAGGGCCCGCTGCGGGAACCGCAGGACGCCGTGCTCGGCTCCGACGGCCTCGCCCCCGACGGCAGTCCCGACCAGGGCACCGCCGCGCACTTCCGCCGTAAGCTGCGGGCCCCGGTCGACGCGCGCGGATTCCTCACCGTCACCATCGCTCCCGACGATCCGATGTCGCCGCCGACCCGGCATCGCACCTGGCTCGATTTCACCGGCGACGGCCGCTATCTGCTGACCACCGCCGCCGATCTCACGCTGACCCCGGTCTCCGATCTCGACTTCGCCGAACAGTTGCTGCGCCTGTCCGGCATCGAATCCGCCTCCCAGCCCTATCTCTGAGCCGGCCGCCCGAAACCCCTACGGCCGCCGGGACGGGCCGATATAGTTGCTGTTGCTTCGCCTCCCAGCTCAGTGGGAGACTCGCCCCCGGCCCCGAATCCCCTTCGGGCCGGGGGCGTCCTGCGTTCCGGCCCGGTCGATTGATATCCGCACCCCCGGTCGATACCGATCCGTCACGTGCATGTTCCGATATCGCCTTCTTCCGTTCATACTGCCCCCATGGCAAAAACTAACTGGTCAGTTCCGGTGACCGAGGCGCTGCGGGCCGCGGGCGTGCCGGTCGCCGAGTTCGACACCAGCGCCACCCCGGGTTTCCGCCCCGACAAGAAGCTGGGTGCGAAGAAGTCCGCGGAGTTGCTGATCGACCAGCGCCGCCCGGTGCTGGCCGATCTGCAGGAGAAGTTGTACGCCAACGGCCGCAGCGGTGATCCGCGCAGCGTGCTGCTGGTGTTGCAGGGGATGGACACCTCCGGCAAGGGCGGTATCGTCCGGCACGTGATCGGTTCGGTCGATCCGCAGGGCGTCGATCACGCCGCCTTCGGCGTACCCACCGCCGAGGAGCGCCGCCACCACTACCTCTGGCGAGTTCGCCGGCAGTTGCCCCGGCCCGGACAGCTCGGCGTGTTCGATCGCTCGCACTACGAGGATGTGCTGGTCGTCCGGGTGCACGACCTGGTGCCGCCGGATATGTGGCGCAAGCGCTTCGCCGAGATCAACGCCTTCGAGCGCAAGGCCGCCGAGAGCGGCACCACGATCGTGAAGGTCGCACTGCTGATCTCGCTCGAGGAACAGCGCAGGCGGCTCGAACAGCGGCTGGACCGGCCCGAGAAGCACTGGAAGTTCAGCCCGAGCGATATCGACGAACGCGCCCACGTGGCCGCCTATCAGGAGGCGTACCAGGAGGTCTTCGATCTCACCGATACCGAGTACGCGCCCTGGTACGCGATACCGGCCGACAGCAAGTGGTACGCCCGGCTGGCGGTCACCGAACTGCTCATCGACGCCCTGCAGACGCTGAAGCTCGACTGGCCCGCCGCCCACTTCGACGTCGAGGAGCAGCGCAAGCGCCTGCGCAAGAGCTGATTCGGGCCCCGCCGGATCCGCTGCGGCGCGGGCCGCCACACTCACCCGTCTCCGGGTCTGTTCTGCGTGTTCTCTCAGGTTGGGCAACCATGATGTGCCCGGGGCGCGTCCGCGACCAACCGATGCCGAGCCCGTAGGATCGGCCCGGGCGCTACCCAGTGGTCCGGTGAGCACAGGAAGGCGTGGTGAACGCAACGGTGAGCAACAATCCGCGTGGGAAGAACTCGCTGGCGGCAGTGCGGGGGCCCAACCGTTCACGCACCATCGCCGTCCAGGTGGCGGTCGCGGTCGTGCTGATCGCGCTCATCGCCGGTATCGGCATCGGCATCGCGATGCACAAGTCGAAGAGCAACGACGCCGGTCCCACCCCCGCGGTCACCGCCCCGCAGTCCGCCGGCGGCATCGGCGGCGCGATCACCGACAACGGCTCCATCCGGATCGGCAAGCCCGGCGCCAAGGTCACCGTGCGCGTGGTCGCCGATCTGCAGTGCCCGGCGTGCAAGGCGTTCGAGGCGGCCAACGGTCAGGTGATCGAGGACGAGGTGAACAACGGCACCGCGGCCGTCGAGTACAACATCATCGCCTTCCTCGACAAGATGTCCTCCGGCACCCGGTACTCCTCGCGCGCGGCCAGTACCGCCTACTGCCTGGCCGACGCCGATCCCTCGAAGTTCCTGCCCTGGCTGATCACGATGTACCAGAAGCAGCCGCCGGAGAACGGCACCGGCCTCACCGACGAAACCCTGGTCCAGATCGCGCAGGACGCCGGCTACACCGATCCGGCCACCGCGCAGTGCATCACCGACCACAAGTTCGACGCCTACGTACAGAAGATCACCAAGGACGTACTGAACAGCGGCATCCAGGCCACGCCCACGGTCTTCGTGAACGACAAGCAGATCGGCACCTCGGCCGAGTTGATGCAGAACGGCGGCCTGCGGGCCACCATCGAAGCGGCGGCCAAGTAAGCGATGGCCGGCACTGTCGCCGCACCCACGCGATCCGCGTGGATTCTGCTGATCGGCTCGTTACTGGGCTGGATCGCCGCCGTCACCCTGACGTACGAGCGATTCAAACTGTTCATGGATCCGAGCTACAAGCCGTCGTGCAGTATCAATCCGATCCTGTCCTGCGGTTCGGTGATGGCCACCCATCAGGCCGCGGCCTTCGGCTTCCCGAACCCGCTGATCGGCGTGGTGGGATTCTCGGTGGCGGTCACCCTCGCGGTACTCGCGGTCGCCGGACTGGGCCTGCCGAGCTGGATCTGGGGCGGGCTGTGGATCGGCCTGGCGCTCGGCGTCGGCTTCATCTGCTGGCTCATCTTCCAGAGCCTCTACCGCATCAACGCGCTGTGCCCGTACTGCATGGTGGTCTGGGTGGTGACCCCGGCGCTGCTCGCGGTGGTCACGGACCAGCTCTGGGGTGATGCCCGGGGCCCGCTGCGGATCATCGCCGAATGGCGCTGGACGGTCGTGGTGGTGTTCTACGCCGTGGTGCTGCTGCTGGTGTTCCTGCGCTTCCAGGACTACTGGACCTCGTTGTTCTGATCCCGGCTCAGCTGGGCGGGCCCGCGGCCAGCACGACGGCCACCGTCCGGCGGGCGCCGGTGGGCCCGGTCAGATCCAGATGCACGGTATCGGCCGGTCGGCACATGTTCAGCGCCGCCCGCAGCGCCTGCACCGAACCCACCACCCGGCCGTCGATCCCGGTGATCACCTCGCCCTCGGACACCCCGGCGGCGAAGGCCGGCTGCCCGTACAGGCTGACGTCGACGCGGGCCCCGGCCGGACTGTCCGAGGTGACCACGCCCAGCGTCGCGGTCGGGCCGACGTGGACCGCGTCGGTGGGCGTGCCCGACCGGATCTGCCGCACCACGTTCATGGCCGTATCGATCGGCACCGCGTAGCCGCTACCCCGGCCGGAGACCCGGGACAGTTCCCCGGAGGCCGCGGTCACCACCCCCACCACCGCGCCGTAGCGGTCGACCAGCGCGCCGCCGGACTGCCCGGCCATCACCGGCGCCGCCACCTCGATCAGGCCGGTCAGCGCCTTGCGGGACATATCGGTGGCGTTGCGCGCCACGATCGAGGAGTCCAGCGCGGTGACCGAACCCGGGAACGCGGTCGGGCTCCCGGTGCCGCCCGCGTTGCCGATCGCCACCAGTTCGTCACCGAGCCGCAGCACCCCGGAACTGCCGATCCGGGCCACCGGCAGCCCGTGCGCGCCGGTCAGCGACAGCAGCGCGATATCGGCGTCGGAGTCGTAGCCGATCACGGTGGCCGGGAACTCGGTGCCGGTACCCAGATCGCCGACGGTGATGCTGTCGGCGCCCTTGACCACGTGATGGCTGGTCAGGACCTGCCCGTCGTCGGTGAGCACGATGCCGGTCCCCGCCGCGGCGACCCCGCTGGGCCGCAGTTGCACATCGACGTTCACCAGTTCCGGTTCGACGGTGTGCGCGACGGCGGTGGCGTCCATCGGCGGCAACGGCGGCCCGTACAGCGCGGCGGAGGCGCCCCGGGACTGACCGGCCCAGCTCGGAAACTCTCCGCGATAACCGAGAAATGCGGCCAGCGCCAGCACCACGACCAGCAGCGCGGCGGCGGTCCGGGCCGTGCGGCCCACCCGCTCGGATTCACCGGTGAACCGTCGCTCGTCGTACCGTGGCTGGTACATGGCCACTCCCGCGGGTCTGCGCCGGTCGGGCTCGGCGAATGGATGTACCTTCCAACGTGCCCCGAGTCCGGCCGTTCGCGCAATACTGTTTACTGCTGTGTTACGCCGATTTGCCGCACGACCGGCGGCGGTCAGTTCACCGGCGTGAGCGCGGGCGGTTGCCAGCTTCCGTCCAGCGCTGCGGATTTCGGCGCGTACAGGCGCATGCTGAGCGAGAAGGTACCGGCCGCCGGGATCGGCAGCCAGTGCCCCGGCGCGACGTCCGGACCCGGATCCTCGTGCTGCACCGCGATGGTCACCCGCCCGTCCGGGCCGGGTGCGACCGGAATCAGATGGCCGACGGCATAGATCCCGGCCGGATTGTTCACCAGATAGTTGTCGGATCCGTAGGCGGTGACCGACCAGAACGCATCCACCGGCGGCAACTGGTCCCGGTCGAACCGGATCCGGTAGCGCCGCGGGGTGCCGTTGGCGTCGGCGACGCCGAATGTGCTGGGGTACACCGCATCCTCGGCCAGGTTGGCGCCGAGGCCGACCTTCGCGGTATGGGCCCGCAGGTCGTAATCGGTGCCGTAGCTGCCCACATCGGTGGCGAAGATCCAGCCGTTCTCGTTCTTGCCCTTCGGATCGTGGAACTCCTGCAACCGTTTCTGCGCCGCCGCGACGCCCTGATCGAGAGCGTCGACCGGCTGACCCGCGACCGTGCCGCCCGGGCGGACGCCGATCGCGGCGAACCGCTTCATCACGACATCGTCCGCTGCCGCAGGCGGATTCGCGGCGAGCACCGTGCACATCCGATCGAAGAAGGTGCGACTGTTCATACCCGCCACCACCTTCGGCGGCGGTGTACCGGCGGCCATGAGGGCGCCGGTGGCGGGCACGACCCGGCCCGCGGTCCAGGCGCTCGCGGGCGCCAGCACGATCCGATCCTGCAGGGCGTGCACGGCGTCGAGATCGTCCGGGCCGTTCACCTGGGTGCGGCCGATCAGCCAAGCGGTGGCCGTGGGCATGTCCAGCCGAGTCACGTCGGCCGGCAGCACACCCGACCAGCCGGGCCCGACGATGGCATAGGTGAACGACGATTGTCCTTGCCGCACTTGCGGTTTCAGGTTGCTCGGATTGTGCACGGTATTGGTCCAGGCATCCATCAGCTGCATCAGCCAGTACCGGTCCGGGCCCATGTCCGGCACCTGCAACATCATCGGCTCCGGCCGGAGATCCAGCCACGCGCTGGTGTAGAGGGTGTCCAGGTTCATCCGCACCACCGCGTGATCGGCGGCGGTCGGCAGGGTACGGGCGTGGAAGAGGGCGTTCGGGGTGCCGCTCTGCTCGCGGGTGACATCCATCAGCACCAGCGGATAGCCGAAGATATAGGCGTCGGCCGCGACGGACACCGGATCGGCGGCGGTGGGGGCGCCGGTCGCGGCGGCGGAACTGTTGCCGGTCATGAGGGGTGCGTTCTTCTTCTCGGCATCCCCGCAGGCGGCGAGTCCCGCACCTGCCGCCAGGACCGCGCCGACGCCGAACAACGAACGGCGCGACAGCGCCGAGCCGAAACCACTGTGCTGCATGCCTGCTCCTCCCGGATCCCGGCCCCGCGGCCGCCACCGTACAGCTAACCGGAAACCGGGGGCCCGATCCGGCACCGACGCAGCGCGGCGACCGGCAACATCACCGGCCCCGATTCGTGGCCGTTGTGGCACTTGCGTCCGAATTCCCGCGGCGGTAGGCATGGTGCCATGAGTACTGCTGCCGCGTACGCCGTCGGCTCATCCGACGGTCGCTTCGAGAAGACGACGATCCAGCGCCGGGACCTGCTCCCGCACGATGTACTCATCGATATCCGGTACTCCGGCGTCTGTCACTCCGATATCCACACCGCGCGCAACGAATGGCACGGCACCCGCTACCCCTGTGTACCCGGCCACGAGATCGCCGGCATCGTCGCCGCGGTCGGCTCGGCGGTCACCCGGCACCAGGTGGGCGACCGGGTCGGCGTCGGCGTCATGGTCGACTCCTGCGGCCGCTGCGAATTCTGCCTCGCCGGCGAGGAACAGTACTGCGCCAACGGCAACACCATGACCTACAACGGCGCCGTCCCCGAGGAACTGCAGGCCGGCGGCCACACCCTCGGCGGCTACTCCTCCCAGGTGGTGGTGACCGAGAACTTCGTGGTCACGATCCCGGACAAGCTCGGCCTGGACGTGGCCGCACCCCTGCTGTGCGCCGGCATCACCCTGTATTCGCCACTGCGGCACTGGAATGCCGGTCCCGGCACGCGGGTCGCCGTGGTCGGTATGGGCGGCCTCGGCCACGTCGGCGTGAAACTCGCGGCGGCGATGGGCGCCGAGGTCACCGTGCTCAGCCAATCGCTGCGCAAACAGGAGGACGGCCGCCGCTTCGGCGCGCAGCACTACTACGCGACCAGCGAGCGGCGGACCTTCAGGGACCTGCGCAACCACTTCGACCTGATCCTGAACACGGTCGCCGCCGACCTGCCGATCAACAACTACATGCGCCTGCTGAAGACCGACGGCACCCTGGTCGTGCTCGGCCTGCCCGACAGCGACCTCACGGTTCAGCCGTTCACCCTCTCCAACAATCGCCGCTCCCTGGCCGGATCCACGATCGGCAGCATCGCGGAAACCCAGGAGATGCTGAACTTCTGCGCCGAACACGGCATCGGCGCCGAAATCGAGACCATCTCCGCCGACCGCATCGACGAGGCCTACGACCGGGTGGTCGCCAGCGACGTCCGCTACCGCTTCGTCATCGACGCGGCCACTTTCTGACCTCCACGCCGGCGGATTCGGCCCGCGCTCAATATCGCCACCGGGTGCGAGCGATGATCTCCGCCGGACCGAGGCCCGCGAGGGCGGCGATCTCACCGCGGCGCACCGTGGCGATGGTGTCGACGAGCCCCGCCCCGAAGGCCTTGCCCAGCACGGCATCCGCCTCGAAGGCGGCAACGGCCTCGGCGAGAGTGCCCGGCAGCGCGTCGATCCCGGCGGCGGCGCGCTGCGCCGGGGTCAGCGCGCCGGGATCGATGTCGACCGGCGCGGGCAACCGCACCGCATCCCGCAGCCCCGCCGCACCGGCGGCGAGCACTCCGGCCAGCATCAGATACGGATTGGCCGTGGCATCGAAGCATTTGACCTCGACATTCGCCGCCCGCTCCCGCTCACCCGGGCACCCACCGACATACCGCACCGCCGCCTCCCGATTCTCCCGCCCCCAGCACGCGAACATCCCGGCCCAGTGCGACGGCTCCAACCGCAGATAACTTGCGACAGAAGAACATCCGACCGCCATGAGCGCAGGCAGATGCCCGAGCACACCACCGGTGAAGCACTCCCCCGCCTCGGTCAGCCCGAACGGCCCCGCACCCCCCGACATGGCATTGATCCCACCTCGCCACAGACTCAGGTGCACATGCCCACCGTTCCCGACCGCATCGTGAACCACCTTGGGCGCGAACGAAACCCGCATATCGTACGCCGCACTCACCGCCCGCACCGTCTCCCGCGCCACCACCAGGGTATCCGCGGCCTCCACCGGATCCGTTGCGGCAAAGGACAATTCGAACTGCCCCGCCGAATACTCCGGATGCACCTGATCCACGGATACCCCACTGTCCCCCAGCGCGGCCATCACATCCCGCAGATAATCCGCCAGCCCCACCACCCGAGCCATCCCGTACGCCGGCGCGGTCGTCACCGGCACGAACCGATCGTCGGCGGCAGGCCGCCCCAGCACCCACTCCACCTCGAACCCCGCCCGCACCGACCACCCCTCCTCCGCCAGCTCCGCCACCAGCCGCCGCAACAACAACCGCGCATCGTGCGGATGCGCACCCCCGTCCTGGTCGTACCGATCCGCCGGCGCCCACGCCCACCCCGGCATCGCCGCCAACGTCACCACCCGATCCGGATCCGGATGCAACCGCAGATCCCCCACCGGCCCACCCGCATACCGCCCCGCCACGATGCTGTCATCGGCCAGAAATACATCGAACACCGGCGAGGCCCCGATCCCCCACGCCGCCACATGCGGAAACCGCTGCACCGGAACAGTTTTCACCCGAACGATCCCCCCGGTATCGACCCACGTCACCGCCACCGCCACCACCCCCCGCTCCCGCAACTCCCCCACGACCCCCTCGGCCCGCCGCCGCCACCGCTCCCGACCCCCCGCGGTCAACCCCTGCCCCATCCCGTTCAACCCGCCGCCTCCACATCGCTACCTGATCCCGGACACACAGCATTCGTCGCCGAGACCCACGACAGCGGGAAGAACTTTCGCGGAGAGGTGCGGCTACACGCCGCGAACGAATTCGCGATACAGGAATTTTTGATGCGGGGTGCCCAACGACCCCTTGTATCGCCGCAGCGCAACGTACGCGAGCTTCAGCAATTGCGTCACCGGCACCTCGGTGGGCATCCCGAATCCGGCCTTGGCGATCGAAGCGGTCGTATCCAGCAACGCCGTCTCGGTCTCGTTCACCTGCGCAGACTCGAGACCCAGCTTCCGCAGCAGTTGGTTGCGCACACCGAGAACGTCGATCTCGAGCCGGCGGATATCCTCCTCGGAGTCGGCCATCGACAGCACGCTCCGGAAATCTGCTGCGCGAGAACGGTATTCATCGATCCGGCCACATATCAACTGCAGCCAACGTTCGTCGTCGTATCGTTCGCGCTCCGCCTGGCTCCACAATCTGCCGCCCAGGAGCGGCAACTCCTGGACACGAAGTTGCAGCGGACGATCCGGACGTGCGTCGGCCACCCGGTTTATCTCACCCGGGATGCCGCGTATCGCCGAGATGACGTCCTCGATGGTGTTCTCCGGAGCGCCGTCATCGAACAGGTCGAACATCACCGAGAAGTCCCGGCGCAGCGGATGCGGCGTGTACGCCACATTTTTCACCTTGGCCCGCGCCGAGTAGCGCAGCGACCGCACCAGGGTCGCGATGAACCACAACTGTTGCTCGCTGTCCGGTATGAGACTCCGCAACCGGCCCTCGAGTGCGAAGGACGAAGCTCGTGCCCATTTCCCGAAGAGATCGTCTTCGACTCCGTCGGGACCGCTGATCCGCGCACCGTGGTGAGTCCGGCTCCGAATGTTTCCGGCTTGGTAGTCGGACCATTTCACGATCTTGGGCAGCAGCCGCTGACCGCCGCCGTACTGCTGTATCTCGAGGTCGGCACGCCGGGTGCGATCCACGAACTGCAACAGCGTTTGGACGCCGTTCGTCTGCAACGTCTCCACCGCGGACGCCTCGGCTTCGGCGAGCAACGGTTTGTCGCTGTCACCGATCACCAGTGGCCTGGCGATGTACAGATCGAAGAGGTGCCGCAGAATACGGGGCTGCTCACCGTAGTCCGCAGGTACCGGATTCAGCAGGGTCGGATGCGGAACGAGAACCTCGTCGAAATAGATGAGGGATTGCACCAATTCCGCGTAACACTGCTCGGAGAAGGGGTCGCGCGGCCGAATGCCCCGACTCCGATTCTGCGACAACAGGAATTCTTCTGCACTGATGAATGTCGTGACATCCACCATGACGCTGTGCGGCATCAGATACTCCGGGACTCCGCGAGTAGCTCGGTGAACCACCGGACGCAACCCTCGGCGCCCGAGACGGTTTCGGCGAGCACCGGTTCCCGGAGATTCAAGAATTCCTCGCTCAGAGGCACGAGGGCCGCACCGCGACCGTCCGTGGCCGATCGCCCCATGGCGAGACTCAGGCCGATGCCTGCCGCACCGTCCCAGATCTTCTGGTCGGTTCGGTAGAACAGGTCGAACCGCTCCTGCGACTCCCCGGTCCAGGCGGTGAGATCTATGCAGGTACGCACCATGTCGAGCGTCTGGGATGTGGTGCGCACCTTCATCCGGCAGCCGATGTCCGCGAGTTCGCTCTCGAAGCGACGCGCGGGCACATCGGCACTGCGAGTGACGGATGCCCGGCCCGGCCGGTCTGCAGCCGGAAGCGGCGGCGCCGGTTGCCCGTCGACGGTCACCCCCTCCGCCCAGTGGATCGAGATCGGCGTTCCTCCGGTACCGAGCTCGGGGGCGAGCACATATGCGGCAGAAGGTATTCCGCGGTCGACCCGGCACACGACGCTGCAGAACTCGCGCCGCCCGGGTACCACGAATTCCGCTGTGCCATCGATCGGGTCGACGATCCAGGTCGGGTCGCCACTGGTCGGCGCCGTCCAATCGTCTTCCTCGGCGACGAACTCGGAACCCGGGAAAAGGTGCGAAATCGTATCGATGATCGCCGTTTGCACCGCGATATCCGCTTCGGAGAGAAGCGTGTCGTCGGCTTTGGTGTCGACACGCAGATCGGACAAATTCCGACGATATTGCCGGAACAACGGCAGCAGCCGGTCGTCCAGCATGTCCCACAGCGCCTCGGTGTCGGTCATGCCACCCCTCCTGCGATCAGCAATGCGCGGACAGCCGGAGCCACAACACCGACCTGTGACGCAGCCCCGCGACGATTACATCACAACGCCGGGAGGCAGCCCATTACCGATGACACGTCGATCCGGAAATCGCATTCGAACCGACCGGAATGTTCGAATGCGATGCGCCGCCGCATGAATCCGATTTGTCCGGGGCGGGGTTTCAGACCGTGGCGGGATTCGTTTGTTCGGTGCGGCGGCGGACGCGGCGGGCGGCGGCGACCAGGTTGCGGAGGGAGGGTTCCAGTTGCCAGTAGTGGCGGGTTTTCAGGCCGCCGTCGGGGTTGGCCCAGAGGCGGTGGGGGGTGATGGCCGCGGCGGCGGCGGTGAGGAGTTCGTCGAGTTCGTCGATGTCGGGGATGCGGGCCGAACGGCTTTCGTACACACCGGGTCCCACGCCGTGGGAGAGGCCGTGGCCGCCGGCGGCATCGTCGTTCAAGGCGTTCAGCACCCATTCGATGGAGCGGGTGGCGACGATCGCGGTGACGTCGGCGTCGAGTTCCTCGATCGCGCGGACGATCTCGGCGCGGCCGGAATAGGCGATGTGCGTGTGGATCTGGGTGTCCGCGCGCACGCCGGAGGTGGCGAGGCGGAAGGCGTTCACCGCCCAGCGCAGGTATTCGTGGCGGCCGCCGGTGCGCAGGGGCAGCAGTTCCCGGATCGACGGCTCGTCGACCTGGATGATCGCCACACCGGCTCGTTCCAGATCGGCCAGTTCGTCGCGGATGGCCAGGGCCACCTGGTCGGCGGTCTCGTGCAGCGGCTGGTCCTGCCGCACGAACGAGCGGGCCACCATCGTCACCGGGCCGGTCACGATGCCCTTCACCGGTTTGGCGGTCAGCGACTGCGCGTAGGTGATCCAGTCCACGGTCATCGGCTGCGGCCTGGCCACATCGCCGAACAGGATCGGCGGGCGCACGCAGCGCGAGCCGTACACCTGCACCCAGCCGAAGTGGGTGGTGGCGAAGCCGTCCAGCAGTTCCGCGAAATACTGGACCATGTCGTTGCGCTCGTGCTCGCCGTGCACGAGGACGTCCAGGCCGATGTCCTCCTGCAACCGGATGGTCGATTCGATCTCGGCCTCGATCCGCTTGCGGTACTCCTCCAGCGACAACCGGCCTTCGCCCAGTTCGTAGCGGGCCTGCCGGATCGTATCGGTCTGCGGGAAGGAGCCGAGCGTGGTGGCGGGCACCAGCGGCAGGTCGAGGCGTTCGCGCTGCGCGAGACGGCGCTGCTCGTACGGTTCACGCTCGCGCATCTGCGGGGTGACCGCGTAGACCCGTTGCCGCACAGCGTGTTTCTGCTTGAAGTGCACCTCGCGCGGCCGCTGCCGCCAGCCCTGCGACGGGCCCTCGGTCAGCGCCTTTGCAAGCGAAACCACTTCCAGCACTTTTTGTTTCGCGAAGGCCAGGCGATCGGCCACATGGCCGTCGATATCGTATTCGACGAGCAGGTCGTAGGGCACGTGCAACAGCGTGGATCCGGTGGACACCACCAGATCCGGGCACACCTGGGACAGCTCGTGCAGATACTGCAGGGTGACATAGCGATCCGCGCGCCACACGTTGGTGCCGCTGATCACGCCCGCGTACAACCGCTTCCGCCGGATCCCGGGAATCCGGGCCAGCTCCTCCGGCCGGATCCGGTGCGCCGCGAGATCGAGACCGATGGCCTCCACCGAGGTTCCGGCCAGGATGCGCACCGCCTCACCGAAATCGCCGTACTGACCGGTGACCAGGATCCGCGGCCGTAGCGGCGCAGTCGAAAGTCGTTGGTACGCAGCCTCGAACGCCGTGAGTTCGGCCGGGGTGCGGTCGCTGGTGAAGCAGGGCTCGTCCAGCTGCACACAGGTCGATCCGCGCTTGGCCAGGATCTCCAGCAGCTGTTCGTAGACCGGTAGCAGCCGGTCCAGCAGCGCCAGCCGGTCGAATTCGGTCTCGCCGGGCACCCGGCCCGCCTTCGACAGCAGCAGCAGCGACACCGGTCCCAGTACCACCGGCCGCAATTCGATGCCCTGGGCCATGGCCCGATCGAATTCGTCGAGCAGCGCCTCGGGATGCAGCGAGAACTCGGTGTCGGCGTCCAGCTCCGGCTGCCGGTAGTGGTACGTGGAGTCGAACAGCCGGACCAGTTCCAGCGGCGGCAGATCGGGCCGGCCGCGCGCCATCAGGAAGTAGAAGTCCAGCGGATGCAGATCGTCACGGTACGGTTCGAACCGCTTCGGCACCGCGCCGAACAACAGCGCGTTGTCGAGCACATGGTCGTAGAAGGAGAACGTATTGCCCGGCACCTGGGTGAGCCCGGCCGCGTGCAGTTCCGCGAACTGCGTGTCCTGGATCTCCCGGCCGGTCGCCAGCAGCTTCTCCCGCGACAGTTCGCCGTGCCAGTACGCCTCCAGCGCGCGCTTGAGTTCCCGGTGCGGCCCGATCCTCGGATAACCGAGGATGCTGGACCCGAACCCGTCCGCGACGTTGACCATGAGCGGAACTCCTTCTCCGGCAGCGGGTTTCAGCCCGATACAGCGACTAGCGGTTGTTCGAGTACTGGTAGAAGCCGGCGCCGGCCTTCTTGCCGAGCAGTCCCGCCTCGACCATGCGCATGAGCAGCGGCGGCGCCGAGTACAGCGGTTCCTTGAACTCGGCATACATCGAGTCGGCGATGGATTTCACGGTGTCGAGGCCGACCAGATCGGTCAGCGCCAGCGGGCCCATCGGATGGGCACAGCCGAGCACCATGGCCTTGTCGACGTCCTCCTTGGTGGCGAAGCCGGATTCGACCATCCGGATCGCCGACAGCAGGTACGGCACCAGCAGCGCGTTCACCACGAATCCGGACCGGTCGGCCGAGCGCACCACCTGCTTGCCGAGCACGGTGGCGGCGAACGCTTCCGCGCGCTCCGACACGGCGGCACTGGTCTTCAGCGTGGTGACCAGCTCGACCAGGGGCAGCACCGGCACGGGATTGAAGAAGTGCATGCCGACCACGCGCTCGGGGTTGGCGGTGGCCACCGCGATCTTCATGATCGGGATCGAGGAGGTGTTGGACGCGAGCACCGCGTCCGGATCGGTCACCACCTTGTCCAGCTGGGCGAAGATCGAGGTCTTCACCTCCTCGTTCTCCACGACCGCCTCGACCACCAGCTGGCGGTCGGCGAAGTCGCCGATATCGGAGGTGAAACGCAGCCGCCAGGCGGTCTGCTCGCGCTCCCGCTCGGTGATCTTGCCGCTGGACACCCCGCGGTCCAGCGACCGCAGGATCCGGGCCCGGCCCGCGGCGGCCAGTTCCCGGGTGGGTTCGAACACGAGCACATCCACGTGCGCCCGGGCGCAGACCTCCGCGATGCCGGCGCCCATCTGTCCGGCGCCGACGATGCCGACGCGCTGAATCTTCTCGCTCATGTCCGCTCCTGGGTGATTCTCATTGGTGGCGGCGGTTTTCGGTGGTAGTGGCAAGGGCCGGGATCCAGGTGTGCAGCTGGATCCCGGCCCGAGCCTGCCGCCCGCGAGGGGCGACCGCGGATATCCCGGATGCGAAACGGGACAACCGCATTCTCAGTGGAACTGGCCTTCTTCGGTCGAGCCCTTCAGCGCCGCGGTCGAGGTGTTCGGATCCACGGTGGTGGCGATGGTGTCGAAGTACCCGGCGCCGACCTCACGCTGATGCTTGGTGGCGGTGTACCCGCGCTCCTCGGCGGCGAACTCGCGCTCCTGCAGCTCGACGTAGGCGGACATGCCCTCGCGGGCGTAGCCGTAGGCCAGGTCGAACATGCTGTAGTTCAGCGCGTGGAAGCCGGCCAGGGTGATGAACTGGAACTTGAAGCCCATGGCGCCCAGCTCACGCTGGAACTTCGCGATGGTCGCGTCGTCCAGGTGCTGCTTCCAGTTGAACGACGGCGAGCAGTTGTAGGACAGCAGCTGATCGGGGAACTCGCTCTTGACCGACTCGGCGAACTTGCGGGCCAGCTCCAGGTCCGGGGTGCCGGTCTCCATCCAGATCAGGTCGGAGTACGGCGCGTAGGCCTTGGCGCGGGCGATGCAGGGCTCGATGCCGTTGCGCAGGTGGTAGAAGCCCTCCGCGGTACGCTCGCCGGAGATGAACTCCTGGTCGCGCTCGTCCACATCGGAGGTGATCAGGGTCGCCGCCTCGGCGTCGGTACGGGCGATCACCACGGTCGGGGTGCCGGCCACGTCCGCGGCCAGGCGGGCGGAAGTCAGGGTGCGGATGTGCTGCGAGGTCGGGATCAGCACCTTGCCACCGAGGTGGCCGCACTTCTTCTCCGAGGCCAGCTGATCCTCCCAGTGGGTGCCGGCGGCGCCCGCGGCGATCATGGCCTTCTGCAGCTCGTAGACGTTCAGCGCGCCACCGAAACCGGCCTCACCGTCGGCCACGATCGGGACCAGCCAGTTGTCGACCGAGTTGTCGCCCTCGACGCGGGCGATCTCGTCGGCGCGCAGCAGCGCGTTGTTGATCCGGCGGACCACGGAGGGCACCGAGTTGGCCGGGTACAGGGACTGGTCCGGGTAGGTGTGACCGGACAGGTTCGCGTCACCGGCGACCTGCCAGCCCGAGAGGTAGATGGCCTTCAGGCCGGCGCGCACCTGCTGCACGGCCATATTGCCGGTGAGTGCACCGAGCGCGTTGATGTAGTCCTCGTTGTTGACCTGCTCCCACAGGATCTCGGCGCCGCGGCGAGCCAATGTGTGCTCCTCGACGACCGAACCCTGCAGCTTCACGACCTGTTCGGGCGTGTAGTTGCGGGTGATGCCCTTCCACCGCGGGTTGGTGTCCCAATCCTTCTGGATTTCCGCAGCGGTCTTGGGGGTGCCGACGTTCGACATCGTGACTCCTACTTCTCGTCGTGCCCCATGTCCGAATCTCACGACCGCCGAACGATGCGGTTGCTGGGCGGTCGGCGCGGCGGCGCTGCCCTGGGTCCGGACTCTGCTGGAGCGGCAATTTGCAGGCTTGCTAGGCCCTTCTGTTGTACTTCCACACGATGGCACAGGAAAAAATGGCCGTCTACCTGTTACAAGTGTGAATACGAGCTAGCTTTGACGGCCCGATTGCCAATTCTGTGAAATTTGCGGAATGCTTGCCCGCCTCAAATCTACCCGCCGGTAGCCCTGACGTGCGGTTTTGCGTAACGGTCGTACTGTTTTCGTGACCGTCCGCGGTGGCCGTTTTTCGACGTCGCGGATCGGCGATGTGAGGACGTTCACAGGCTGTTCGTTCCATTCGGACTGTGCGCCACGCCACGATTGATCTCCCCTGGATTGTGCTCTGCGCACAATTCTAACCCGGTGCGCAAGCCCCTCCGGCGGCACGGGGGACCGATTGGTCCGGTTCTGCCGCGCGGCAGGCGATACTGAGCCGGAAACCCGTGCACGAAGGAGAACGATGCGGAAACTGTCGACCGCCGCGACCGCGCTCGCGGCCGCGGCGCTGCTGGCCACCGGAGTCTCGACGCTGCCGCCCACGGCCGTGGCCGACCCGGGCACCGCTTCGGCGGCCGGCACCGGAGCGCTGTCGGCCGCTGCCACCGGGACACCGGCGGCAGCCGACACCGGCACGCTGACCGAGATCCTGCCGTTGTCGGCCGCGGCGACCCTGCCGGGTTCGGTCGACGCGCATCGCTTCCTCTACCGCACCACCACCGCGGGTGACGCGCCGACCGTGGCGAGCGCGGCGATCTACTTCCCGCCCGGCGAGGCCCCGGCCGGCGGCTGGCCGGTGATCGCCTGGGCGCACGGGACCATCGGCCTGGCCGACGAATGCGCCTACAGCATCGCCGGGCCGGGTGCGGTGGACCGGGACTGGGCCTATCTCGGCGCCTGGCTGAAGCAGGGCTACGCGATCGTGGCCGCCGACTACGCCGGGCTCGGCACCGGGGGCGACCATCCGTACCTCAACGGCCGGGTCGAGGCCCACAACGTGGTCGACGCGGTACAGGCCGCGACCGGTGCATGGGACACGCTGTCGCACCGCTGGGTGGTCGTCGGCCAGTCCCAGGGCGCCGGCGCGGCCGTGACCACGGCGCGCTACGCCACCGAGTACGGCGGCCCCGGACTCGACTACCGCGGCGCGGTCGCGACCGGCACCCCGGCCTACATCGAGGACGTGGTGACCGCGCTCGGCCCCGGCGTGCCGCCGGTGGCGCTGCCCGCCGGGATCACCGCCTACGCGCTCTACATCCTCAACGGCCTGCGCACCAGCTTCCCGAACCTGAACATCGACTCGTACCTCTCGGACACCGGCCGGTACTGGGTCGACCGCGCGCACGACGAATGCCTGCTCCCGCTGGAGCAGGAACTGCACGACCGCAAGGTGATCGGCGGCGACCTCCTCGCTCGCCCCCTCGCCGATCTCCCCGACGCGCACAACCTGCTGCACGACTATCTGGGCCTGCCCGAAACCGGTTACGACCGGCCGCTGTTCCTGGGTCAGGGCCTGCAGGACACCGACGTGCTGACCCCGGAGACCCTGCGCTTCATCGCCGTGCTGACCGCCAACGGCCAGCCGGTCACGGCCAGGACCTATCCGACCGATCACAGCGGTACCGTCAACGCCTCCCTGGTCGACTCGGTTCCGTTCGTGCGCAACCTGTTCCGCTGAGCGGCGACTCGGATTGCTTGTGCGTCAAGCCTTCTCGTCGAGCAGCGACCAGATCCGGTCCGCGGTCATCGGTAGTTCGTACGGCCGCACCCCGATCGCGTCCCGCACGGCGTTGGCCAGTGCGGGAGCGACCGGGTTGTAGGGGGATTCGCTCATCGACTTGGCGCCGAGCGGGCCGAGCGCGTCGGTGGTGTCGGCGAACAGCACCTCGGTGATCGGCAGGTCCGCGAGCTGCGGAATGTGGTAGTGGCGCAACGTCTTCGCGCCGACCACCCCGTTCTCCACCCGCATGTCCTCGTACAGCGCGCTGCCGATCGCCTGCGCCGCACCACCTTCGACCTGACCGCGGCACTGCCGCGCATCGAGGACGGTGCCCGCGTCGGCGGCCTGCACGGATTGCAGGATCCGGACCACACCGGTGTCGGCGTGCACCGCGACCCGCACGGCGTGCACATTGAACGACACCGAGCGCGGACTGCCGTCGTGTTCCGCGGTGGCGCGCAACGGTCCGGCAGCGAGAAGCTCACCCGCGGTGAGCAGCCGATCCCCGCAGTACACCCCCTCGGCCGCGAGGGTGCCGTCCCGGTCGCTGAGAGCGGCCGCGCGGGCGAGGATCTGCCGCTCCAGGCGGGTGCACGCGGTGTGCACCGCCTTGCCCGCCACCACGATTCCGGTGGAACCGAAGGCGCCGGTGTCGTGTTCGGTGACATCGGTGTCGGCGTGCCGCAACCGGATCCGGGACACGTCGGTGTGCAGCGCGGCGGCGGCCAGCCGAGCATGTACGGTGGTGCTGCCGTTGCCGAATTCGGCTGTGCCCACCCGGATCTCGTAATCGCCGTCGCAGAGCAGCACCGCCTCGGCGGTGGCCCGGTGCCCGCGCGGCGGGATGGTGGCGATCATGGCGGCGGCCATCCCCTCGCCGATCCGCCAGCGTCCGGCCGGCGGCCGTACCCCGTTGCCCCGGCGCAGCGCCGCCTCGGCCAGATCCAGGCACTGGTCCAGACCGTAACTGCCGAAACCGAGATCGTCGTCCGGCGTGCAGAATCCGCCGATCAGGTCGTCACCGGGCACGACCACGTTGCGCCGGCGGAATTCGAACGGATCGATGCCCAGCCGCCGCGCCAGTTCGTCCATCGCGGATTCCAGCGCGAAGCCGACCTGACCCAGGCCGTAACCCCGGAACGCGCCCGACGGCAGATTGTTGGTGTAGACCGCCCGCCCGTCGATGCGCTTGTTGGGGCAGCGATACAGCGCGACCGATTCACTGACCGAATGGAAAAGCACTCCGGCACTGTGATTTCCGTAGGCCCCGGCATCGGAGAGGACGTCGACCGCGAGCGCGGTCAACCGGCCGTCGGCGTCGGCCCCGGCCGTCACCGCCACCCGCATCGGATGCCGGCAGGGCGCGGAAGTGAACTGATCGGATCGGGTGAACTCGTACTGCACCGGCGCTCCGGTGCGCAGCACCGCCAGCGCCACCAGATCCTCGGTCAGCATCTCCTGTTTGGCGCCGAAACCACCACCGACGCGCGCGGCCAGCACCCGGATCCGGTTGCGGGGCAACGCGAACACCCGGCACAGTTCGTCGCGCACCAGGAACGGCACCTGGGTACTGGTGCGGATCACCAGCCGGCCGGTGTCGTCGATCCAGCCGATACTGCCGTGCGTCTCCAGATGGACGTGCTGCACCCGCGGGGTCCGCCACACCCCCGTGACCACCGCCGCGGCCGCGGCCGACCCGGCCTCGAGATCGCCCGTGCGGCCGTGCACCTCCGCGACCAGATTGCGGCCGGTATCGGCGATGCGGGACGCAACGGGCTTGTCCCCGTGCAGTTTCGGCGCCTCCGCGCGCAACGCCGCCTCGGGATCGAAGACCGCGGGCAACTGCTCGTACTCGATCCGCAGCGCACGGCAGGCGGCGCGGGCGATATCGAGCGTCTCGGCCACCACGGCCGCCACCCGCTGCCCGGCGAAACGCACCACCCGATCGAGGATCACGGTGTCGTCCGGATCGTCCTCCCGCAATTGGTGCCGCGCGGTCGAGAAGGTGAAGGCGGGACTGTCGTCGGCGGTGAGCACCGCGCACACGCCCGGAATCGCCTCGGCCGCCGCGGTATCGATCGAGACGATCCGGGCGTGTGGATACGGGCTGGTGCGCACCGCCAGATGCAGGACCGCCGCCGGCGGCCCGTCCACATCGTGATCCGGTCCCGGCTCCGGCGCGGCCGGCTCGGTGTCCAACGTGAACGGCTCGGTGCCCGTGACGATCCGCAGCGCCCGGGGCCCGGCCGGCTGCGCCGGTTCGTCGTCCACACCCAGCACGGCCGCGGCGATCGGCCGATATCCCGTGCAGCGGCACAGATTTCCCTTGAGCCGATCCGGCAACTCCGCCGCGGTGACCCCGTCGCGATCGAGTTCGCTTGCGGTGACCACCATCCCGGCGGTGCAGAATCCGCACTGGAACGCCCCCGCCTCGGCGAACCGGCGCTGCACCGGATGCGGATCCGCCACCGTTCCGAGCCCCGCGGCGGTCGTCACGACCCGCCCCTCGACCCGGTACGCGGGATACAGGCAGGCGTGCATCGCCGTTCCGTCGACGAGCACCGTGCACGCACCGCAATCGCCCGCGTCGCAACCCTTCTTGACCGCGAACCGCCCGTGCTCGCGCAACAGCGTGCGCAGGCACTGCCCGGGTCGCGGCTGTGCGTCGATCGCGTGACCGTCCACCTCGAACTTCACGACCGCACCTCCCGCAATTCGGCCAGCACCTCGCGACCGAGCACCGTGCAGACGTGCCGCCGCCAGGCGGGCGTCCCGTGCGGATCGTCGAACCAGACACCGCGATCCAGCCCGAGCACAGTAGCCACCAATTCGCTATCCTCCGGCACCGCACCGAATTCCAGCACCGTCGGCCGGACCGTCGCCGCACTGAGCGTGATCGCGCAGCGACCGTCCGCATCCCGGCGCCCCATCACCACCGCACCGGAACGGCCCAGCGGCGCGAGCGCCACCTTCCGGAAGGCCGTGCGAGAGCGCAGTTTCGCGTCGTCGAGCCGAATCGACCGCACCACCTCCCCCGGCCGCAACACCGTCCGCCCCGGCCCGATGACGAACCGCGCCAGCGGAATCGAACGCTCCCCACCGTCCGGCAGCCACACCACCGCGGTCCCGTCCAGCGCCACCAGCGCGGCCAGCACCGCGCCGGCGGGCAACCCCAAGCACACATTGCCCCCGACCGTCGCCGCACGCCGAATCTTGTACGACGCCACCAACGCCCGGCAAGCCTGCGAAAACAACCGAACCGCAACCCATTCCGCAGGCAACGCCACCGACCCGGCACCACCCACAACCCCCGACATCGCCGGAGTCGCCTCCCGCACGCCGGCCGCCGCGTCGAATTCGGCGAGCGTGCAGGTCGCCGCGATTTCCAGGCCGGCGGGAGTGACGACGAGGGCGGGCCAGTCCAGGGCGGTGATGTCCACCAGCCGGTCCAGCCGATCCTGTGGCTCCGAGAACAGCCAGGTGCCGCCGGCCAGCACGGCCGAATTCGGGCCCAGCGCTTCGAGATCGGCGCGCTCCCGGGCCACGATCACCTCGCGGATCGTATCGAGATCCATGTGACCACCCGCTTCCGCCGCAACCACGACCGATTCGGCCATCGGCCGGTTCGACCGGCCCGGTACCGATTCCCACCTTAGAAGGCGTTAGTTGCGCCGAGGTTGCGGAACACCCCGGCACGTTGCGTCGGCGTTACCTGCCCGGCGCGAAAAGCTAGCAGCGCTAGACATCGCGACGATCCTGGCCTACAGTCGCTATATCAACTAGCGCTGCTAGATATACGAGCATAAAGGGAGACGCACATGCTCACCACCCTCGGCCAGATCGCCGCTTCCGTCGCCGTCCTCGCGAATGCCGTCATCTACGGCACCGATGCCTGCGCGGCGCTGATCATGCGCTCGTCGTACCGGAAACTCGACGATGCCACCCTGACCCGGGTGGCCGGTTGGGGCCACTACTACGGCGACCGCCGGATGCCACCGTTCGGTATCGGCGGCGTCGTCGGCACCGCGGTCACCCTCGTACTGGCGATCGCCGCCGGGCACACCGGTGCGGCGATCGGCGCCGGTATCGCGCTCGTCGCGCTGCTGTCCTGGCTGGCGTTCTACGCTCGCGTGGCCAAGCCGGTCAACACCGTCCAGAAGGAGGCGGCGCGCACCGGCGTCATTCCCGCGAATGCCCGTGCCCTGCAGGACAAGTGGGACAGCATCCTCGGTTTCCGGGTCGGCCTGCAAGCCATCGCCCTGGCCGGTCTCCTCGCCGCCCTGGCCCTGCTCTGAAATCACCGGAAGTCGTGAAACCGCAGTGGAATCCGGGCCGACGACCAGCGGAACATCGTTACGGCCGGGTCGCGGCGATGACGCTCGGGGCCAGGTCGTCGAGCACGATCCGCACCTCGGCCGGGGTGCCGAGTTCGGTACGGCGCAGGACCAATTCCCGGCCGACCAGCAGCGCGTGCCGTGCGGCGGTCGCGTCGGGCAGGGTGTCCAGGTCGGTGAGATGGGCGTAACCGATGATGCGGCGGATCAGTTCCGCACCGGCGAACCCGAGCGAATCGGCCCACACCCGGCGCAGGAACCGGTCCAGGTAGGCGTCGTCGAAGAAGGTGTCGGCGCGCTGCGGCCACAGCCGGCGGAACTCCGTCTCGAAGGCGTCCCAGCTGCGGGCCAACTGCCCGGCATGGTCGCCGACGGCGCCGAGGTACCGGGCACGGAATTCCGCCGCCACCAGATTTCCCCAGTACAACCCGAGATCGAAGCCGATCGGGCCGACGTAGGAGAACTCCGGATCGAACACCCGGACCACCTCCGCACCGGCCCGGCTGCCGACCATGATGCTGCCGGTGTGCAGATCGCCGTGCAGCAGCGCCTGCGCACCGGACATGAACAGGTGACGCAGGTCGGCGATCTCGGTGCGCAGCGCCGGATCGGCGCGGTAGGCCGCGGCCAGATCGGCGAGGTCGGGATGCCGATGGTTGTGCTCGTGCTCGAGATAGGGCTCGGACAGCACCACATCCTCGGTGATCTTGCAGAGTTCGGGATTCACCGATTCCGCCAGCAGCGCTTTGCGTTCCGCCGACGACATGCCGAAATCGCTGGTGGCGAAGGACAATCGGGCCACGAACAGGCCGATCGCATCGGACGCGCCGCCGTAGCCGCCGCCCGCGTTGAGCACGGTACGCAGCACCCGCAGATCCGACATGTCCTCCATGACCAGGACGTAGTCGCCGGGATCGTAGCCGTGGACCACCGGGATCGTCTCCGGCGCCACCGCCGCCACCGCGCGGTAGGCGCGCGCCTCGGCGTCGGCGCGCGCCGGGCTCAACGGCCACGAGGGTCCGGCCACCCGCACCCAGGGCAGCGCCTGTTTCACCGCGAGACTCCAACCGGCGCCGGTGGCGATGAACACCCGATTCAGATTGCCGTCGGACACCTCGTGCACCGCGACCGCGCCGGATCCGTCCCAGTGTCCGCGCTCCCGCAGATAGCCGGGGATGTCGGCGGTTTCGAGAATGCGGTGGCTCATGAGCGTCTTCCTCGCGACAGGGTGAAACTGAACACCAGCGCGATGATCAGCACCGCGCCCTCGACGACATCCTGGGTGTAGTAGGGCAATCCGGCGATGGTGAGCCCCGAGGAGATGATGCCGATCAGCACCGCGCCGAGCGCCGTACCCCACGCGTTCGGCTTGCCGCGACCGAGCACCGAGGTGCCGACCAGCGCGACCGCCACCGCCTCCAGCAGCTGTGAGGTACCGGCGGACACGTCACCCTGCCCGATCCGGGCGGCCAGGATCAGCCCGCCGATCGAGGCCAGCACCCCGGACAGCACATACGCCAGCGACCGATACAGGCCGACCCGAATTCCGGCCAGCCGCGCCGCCTTCGGATTCGCGCCGATCGCGTACAGCACCCGCCCCCATCGCGTCCGGGCCAGGAACACCCAGGCCGCGACGGTCAGCACCAGGAAGATCAGCACCGACACCGGAATTCCGGCGACGCTGCCCCGATCGATCTTCAGGAAGCCGGCGGTGAACCGACCCGGCGCGGTGCGGCCGCCGGGCAGCGTCATGCCCGGCGAGATCGACTGCCCGTCCACCACAATGAGTTTCAGGCCCTGGATGACGAACATGGTGCCGAGCGTGGCCAGCATGTCCGGCACCTTCAGCGCCACGATCAGCAGCGCATTGCCCAGTCCGGCAAGCGCACCCGCGGCCAGCACGACCAGAATCGCGATCGCGCCGACCTGGTTGTAGACCACCATCATCTTCGCCGCGACCGAGACCGCGAGCCCGGCGACCGCGCCGACCGACATGTCCATACCGCCCACGGCCAGCGTCACGGTCACGCCGAGTCCGAGCAGCGCGGCGACCGAGACGTAGCGCAGGATGTCCAGCAGTGTCGCCGAATTCCGGAAGGCCGGTTCGCTGGCGCTGAAATAGGCGAACAGCGCCAGCGTCACCACGATGAAGCCGTACTTGATCACCAGGTCGCGCATCCGTCCCGGCGCCGGCGCGGCGGTGGTGGCGGGTACGGGGAGTTCGGTGGCGGTCATCGCGGAACTTTCGGGTGGATGGCGGATGGTGGCACGGATTCGGCTGCGCGGCAGCATGTCTCACTCACACGGCGGACCCCGCGAGTGCGGCGATCACCTGTTCGCCGGCGATGTCGTAACCGTCGGAACGGATCTCGCCGTCGGCCAGCACGATCACCCGATCGGCCACCTCCAGCACCTCGTCCACATCGGCGGACAGCAACAGCACCGCCGCACCGCCGGCGGCCAATTGCCGGGCCTGCCGTCCGATGTCGCGCCGCGCGCCGATGTCGACCCCGCGGAACGGTTCGTCCAGGATCAGCACCCGCGGCGGATGCGCCAGCCAGCGGCCGACCACCACCTTCTGCTGATTACCCCCGGACAACTCCTCGATGAGACTCGCCTCCCCAGGCGCCACGATGCCGAGCCGCGCGATGGTCCGGCTGCCGAGCTCCCGCTCCCGTCCCCGCCGGATCAGCCCGAACACATCGGACAACGCCCGCAGGAACGGCAGCGAAAGATTCTCCGCGATCGACCAATCCGGGATCAGCGCATCGACATGCCGATCCTCCGGCACCAGATGGACACCACGCGCGATGGCGTCGGCGGGATGCCTTGGCCGATAACGCTTTCCGGCCAACTCCAGCGTCCCCGCACCGAACGGGTCCGCCCCGAACAGCCCGCGCGCCAACTCGGTTTTCCCCGCCCCCAGCAACCCGACGACACCGGTCACCTCGCCCCCGCGAAGGTCGAGATCCTGTGGTGCTCGCCCCGGCAACAACGGCACCCCACGCAACGACACCACCACCGGCCCGCCACCCGGCCCCGCCGATTCCGGCCGCACCACCTCGGCGAGCCGCGAAACCACCTGTGCGGCTTCGGCTTCCGTCTCCGCCGCGGTCGGCTCCGCGTATACTCGCGCCGAATCCTGCCGATCCGCGGATCCGGCACCGGCGGTCGACGCGGCAGCCGACTGCCCCGAATCCGACTGTCCCGCAGCCTCTTTCGCAGCATCCGCAGCGGTTCGCGCCCGACCCGCGGACCTGGTCGCAGCGGTCCGCGCCGAGGCCGACTCCGCGCGAGAGTCGGCCGACCCGGCCGCCGCCACCGCAGGTGCTCCGGCCGAATTCGCGGCCGCCGACTCGCCCCCGTGTTCCGGATCGACCGCGCGAGTCGCCAGCATCGCGCGCAGTGCGCTGTCCCAGTCGAACGGCCGGGGCTGCTCGGCGACCAGACGGCCGTCGCGCAGCACCACCAGCCGGTCGGCCAGTGCGTCGAGTTCACCGAGCCGGTGCGAAACATACAGCACCGCAATGCCTTCGGCGCGCATCCGGTCGACGATCGCGAACAGTCGCCGCGCCTCGGCCGCCGACAACGCGGCCGTGGGCTCGTCCAGGATCAGCAGCCGGGGCCGGGTCGACAACGCGCGGGCCAGCAGCAGCAATTGCTGGTCGGAGATGCCGAGCTCGGCGACGTCGCGGCGCAGTGTGCGCTCGTCCCAGCCCAGATCGAGGACGGCCGAGATCGCACGGGCGCGGCGCAGCACACGGCGGGTGTCCAGCCAGGGGTTGCCGCGTCCGGCGGCGATCTGCTCGAACACCAGGTTCTCGGCGACCGACAGGCCGGGCACCACACCGTCGGCGATGTGCTGGTGCACGGTCTGCACACCCAGCTTCCGGGCCGCCGCGGGACTGCGCAGTTCGACCGGCGCGCCGTCGATCGCCACCTGCCCGGTGTGTTCCGGATACACCCCGGACAGCACCTTGATCAGGGTGGATTTCCCGGCGCCGTTGGCGCCGAGCAGCGCGGTCACGGCGCCGCCGGCCACGTCCAGGGACACGTCCGCCAGCACCGCCTTCCCGCCGAAGGCCATGCCCACGCCGCGCAGCGCGACGGCGGGCCGGTCGGTGCCGGTCATCGGAGCCCGCGCATCAGTAGGAGACGACCGGGATCCAGTTCGCCGCGCTCACCTGGGCCAGGTTGAGCTCCGGCAGCGCCTTGCGCAGCTGGTCCATGTTCGCGATCTTCTCGGACACCAACAGTTCCCGGGTGATCGCCACCGCGGGGAATTCGACGGTCGGCTTGTTCAGCTGCCCCGCCAGTTGCAGTGCGGCGGTCCGCACCACGGCCGCGCCGACCGCGGACGGGTCGGTGCCGGCGGTCGCGACCCACGGGCTGTTGTCGGCGGTGATGATCTGGATGTCGGCGTTGGACACGTCAGCGCCGACCACCTTCACCGAACTCTCCACATGCTTGTTCTGGACGGCCAGCGTCGCACCCTTGGCCAGCTCGTCGTAGGGGGCGAAGATGCCCTTCACCTCGGGATGCTGGGTGAGCGCGGCGTTGACCAGCGGCACGTTGTCGGTGGCGGTGGAATCGGTCACCTTGCCGACCTTGAACGCCTCGGTCCAGCCCTCGCCGCCCTTGGTCTGCTGCCAGACGGTGTCGCGGCGGTCCAGCGGCGCGAATCCGGCCACATTCACGTAGCCGATCGGCGCGTTCTTCCCGACCGCGGACTCCAGCGCGCTCAGCGCGGCCTTCGCGATATCCGCGTCGCTCTGCCGGGTGGTGATCACCTTCGGGTTGGTGGTGTCGACGTCGTAACTCACCACCGTGATGCCCTTGGCCACGGCCTGATCGATCAGCGGCTCGATGGTGGCCGGGAAGCCGTGGTCGACGATGATCGCGCTCGCCCCGGAGTTGACGGCCTGCGAGAAGTCGGTGGCCTGCTTGGCGTTGTCGGACTGCGCGTCGTAGACCGCCAGGTCGATGCCGAGGGCCTTGGCCTGCGCCTTCGCGCCGTTACCCCACTGCTCGAAGTAGTCGCCGGCCCCGCTCTGGCGGACCAGCGCGACCTTCACCGCGCCCTTGTCGAACGGGGCCGGCCTCGGCCCGGTCGCCTGACCGACGGAGGGGGTGGCACTCCCGGAGTTACCGGTGGCGTTGTCGCTCTGCGAACAGCCGGTGGCCAGCAGGGCGCAGGACAGCACGGTGGCGGCGGCGACCGCGGTGAAACGGGGCATGGTGGGGCTCCAGCAGAGAGAGGAATCTGCGGTACGACGGGACCGCAGGGCCGGGACGGACGAGAGGCCGCCGCGGGAGGGGGTTCGCGAGGTCGATCAGGGCCGGCGACAGCTGGCCGTGGTCGTCCGCAGCAAATCCACGTACAGCCGGCGCGTCAACAAAAGCGCAGACATAATTGTGATCTTGCCTGTCCAACTGGACGGACGTCAAAGTTATCGGCCGTACGTCCCAAGATATGGGATGATCCGACGTGTAGGCTGGCTCGCCGTGATCGTCACCCGAGGGTTCCGCAGCCGCGGCGCCGACCGCGACCCGCGACTGCCGCCCGGGCAGTACGACGCCGGGCAGGCGTGGCCGGTGCTGTCGGCGGAGGTGACGCCGGAACTGACCGCCACCGACTGGACCCTCCGCATCGACGGCCTGGTCACCACCCCACGTACCTGGACCTGGGACGAGGCGCACGCCCTGCCCCGCTCGGAGTACCGCGGCGATATCCATTGCGTCACCGGCTGGTCCCGATTCGGCACCTGGTTCGCGGGCGTCGACCTCGACGAATTCCTCACCACCGCAAGCCCTTTGCCCGAAGCCACACACGTACTGGCCCGTTCCCACACCGGCTACACCACCAATCTCCCGCTGGCGGAACTACGTTCCGGCCGGGCCTGGATCGCCTGGGAGGCGGACGGACTCCCGCTGACACCCGAGCACGGCGGCCCGGCGCGACTGCTCGTACCCGGCCGTTACTTCTGGAAGAGCGCCAAGTGGATCACCGGCCTGCGGCTGCTCGATCACGACGAGCCCGGATTCTGGGAGCATAACGGCTATCACAACGAGGGCGATCCGTGGCACGAGGAACGCTATGCCGGTGAGTGAGACCTTCGCCGTCCCACCACGATTGGTCCCCAGCAACCGCGCGGCGGCCGTCTTCCGCCCCGCCACCCTGGCCGGCATCCGCCGCGAGACCGCGACGATGTCCACCTTCCGCTTCGCGGTACCGGACTGGTCCGGGCACCTGCCCGGCCAGCACGTGATGGTGCGCCTCACCGCCGCCGACGGCTACACCGCGCAGCGCCACTATTCGCTGGCCTCCACCCCCGGCGATACCGGCCACATCGAACTCACCGTCGACCGGGTACCCGGCGGCGAGGTGTCCGGCCACCTGCACACCGTCGCGAAACCCGGTGACACCGTGGAGATCAAGGGTCCGCTCGGCGGCTTCTTCGCCTGGCCCGGCGACCGTCCGGCCCTGTTGCTCGGCGGCGGCTCCGGCGTCGTCCCGTTGATGTCGATGCTGCGGCACCGCCGCGAGACCGGCTCGAAAGTCCCACTGCGCCTGATCATTTCGGTGCGAACCCGGGAAAGCCTGCCCTACGCGGGCGAATTCGGCCCGGAGACGACCGTGGTGACCACCCGCACCGCGGGCCGGCTGCACGCGGGTCATCTGGCATCCGCTCTGGCCGAACGGCCCGAGGGTGGCTGGGAGGCCTACGTCTGCGGCAGCAACGGTTTCGCCGAACACGCCTCCCGCCTCCTCGTCGCGGCCGGGCAGCCACGCGACCGCGTGCGCATCGAGCGCTTCGGCTGACCGGATCCCGGACCCGACGACCGGACCCGCGGTCGGGTGTCAGCTGCCGCGATAGGTCGAATATGCGAAGGGCGACAACAACAACGGGACGTGGTGATGCTGCTCGTCGCCGATGGTGAAGGCGACGGTGACCTCGGGGTAGAAGGCCGGGATGCCCTGGGCGGCAAACCAATCGCCGGTCTCGAAGCGCAGTCGGTGCAGCCCGGGGGCGAGATCGCCACCCAGCGCCGGAATGCGCCCGTCGGCATCGGTCACCGCCGAGGCCAGCATCACCACATCGCCCGAGGGCGCCACCGCCGAACCCTCCGGCGACACCGTGGTCGCATCGCCGGGCAGCAGTGCCGCGCCGCTCGGCGCCGGGGCACTGCCCGGCGCACCGGAATCCGGGCCGAACAACGTCACGGTGACGCCGACCGCGGGACCACCCCGCACCGCGTCCAGAACATGAGTGCTCAGCGTGCTCATCACGACTCCCCGGGGTCCGCGCCGAACAGCCGGCGCAAGCGGATGCGGTTGATCTGGGCCAGTTCCCCCCGCACGATACGGCGTTCGGTGGCCGGGTCGTTGCGCAACCGAGTCAACAGGTTCTCCAGCAGCTCACTGGCCGTCCGGCCGGTCGCGCGGACCAGATACACGTGCCCGAAGGTGGCCTCGTACTCCCGATTCCAGGCCGCGAGCGTGGCCCGCACATCGTCGCCGGTTCCGGCGATACCCGCCTGTTCCCGTTGCGCGGACGGATCGCTCGGGCGGGCGCCGATCCGCGGATGTCCGGCCAGCGCGCGGTCCAACTCGTTCTCGGAGAGCTGCGCCAGCGCCGTATCGGCCGCGCCGAGCATCGCCTCGACGGTGGCGTAGGGGCGGCGCGCGGCCACCGCGCGGGCCCAGGCCGGAGATGAGCAACATTTCAGCAGTAGTTCGATCGCCGCGGGTTCGGGCAGTGCGCCGAACTCCTCGAGAGCGATCACATCGGTGGTCACTCGACCCAGCTTCGACCATCCCCGGCAGTAGTGCCACTCGGACAGCGAAGATCACCGATCTGGGCTACCCTCGCCGCCATGACCCTCGGACGCTGCGACGGCATCGTACTCGCCGCCGGTGCGGGCACTCGGTACGGGCGGCCCAAAGTACTGGCGGCCGACGGGAACTGGCTGCGCTCGGCGGTTGCCGCACTGCGCGGCGGCGGGTGCGCGGAGGTGGTCGTGGTGCTGGGTGCCAGCGGCCCGGCCCGCCCCTCGGCGAGCGGTGGATGGCAGATAAGCGAACAACCCGCAATCGAACTTCCGGCGGAAGCGCGGCCGGTCTGGGCGGCGGACTGGGCGACCGGGATGTCCGCCTCGCTGCGGTCCGGGCTCGGCGCCCTGGCCGAATCCGGCCCCGCGGCCGCCGACTACGCGGCGATCATGCCCGTCGACACTCCGGACGTCGGTCCGGCGGTGGTCGCGCGGGTACTCGCCGCCGCCCGCGCCGCGTCCAGTGGGCTCGCCCGCGCGGTCTTCGGTGAAGCACCCGGACATCCGGTGGTCATAGGACATGAACATTGGACAAACGTGATCGATTCCGCACGAGGAGATTCGGGCGCAAGGGCGTATCTGGACAAAAGACCGGATATGGTGGCCGTCACGTGCGACGATTTGGCGACGGGACGTGACCACGACTACCCGCACAATCGTGCACAGTGATCGGGAGCCTGTGATGCGCGACATTCTCGAAGATATGATGCGAGTGTGGCAGAGCGGCCGTGTAGGTGGCCTGGCGACGCTCGTCCGCACCTTCGGCTCGTCACCCCTGCCGGTCGGTTCGGCCATGCTGGTGGATCCCGACGGCGGGGTGCACGGCACGGTGTCCGACGGCTGTTACGAGGCGGCGGTGCTGGAGACGGCCCGGATCGCGGCGGCCACCGGGCGGCGTGAGCTGCGGCGCTTCGATCCGACCTCCGGTCTGGAGGTGGGCACCGACTGCGGCACCATCGACGTGTTCGTGGAACCGTTCTCCCGTGGCCATTTCCCGGAGTTCCCGACCGTCGCGCAGGAGATCGCCGCGCACAAACCGGTCACGGTGTTCACCGTGGTGTGGCATACCGATCCCGAGGTGATCGGCCAGCACCTGGTCACCGAGCGCAAGCACAACACCGAGCTGGTGTCGCTGCCGGAGTCGGACATCTTCGTCCGCTCGTACACCGCGCCGCCGCGGATGATCATCTTCGGCGCCAACCCGTTCGCGTCCGCGCTCACCGTGCAGGCCCGACTACTCGGCTACCGGGTCACCGTGTGCGACGCCCGCGAGGCGTTCGCGTCGCCGCAGTCCTTCCCGGGGGCGGAGGTCGTGGTCGAATGGCCGCACCGCTATCTGAACGCGGAGGCCGCCGCCGGTCGCATCGACGGTTCCACCGCCCTGGTGCTGGTCTCCCAGGACCCCAAATTCGAGGTTCCCCTGCTCACGGTCGCGCTGCGGCTGCACGACTTCGGTTATCTGGGCGCCCTCGGCTCCCGCAACGCCCATCTGCGGCGGATCGAGGCGCTGCGGGCCGGCGGATTCGACGATATGACCCTGGGCCGGCTGTGCGCGCCGGCCGGACTCGACATCGGCGCGCACACCCCGATGGAGACCGCGATCGCCGTGGCCGCCGAGATGCTCGCGATCCGTTCCCGCGCGACGGCCACCATGGCCGCCGCCTGATCAGATCAGCCGCCTGCCGTACAACGAGGTACGCGCCGGCTCGGTGACCGGCCCGTCCGGCAGCTGCGTGAAGGTCGCCGCGGCGTCGCCGCGGAACTCACCGGCCGCCACCACCATCCGGAATTCGACCACGCCCCGCCGGACGATCGACGGCTCCGCCCGATCCACGGTGTATTCGACGAACTTCCCGGCGACCTCGCCGCCGTCGGCCCGCCAGATCCCCATCCCGCCGCTGTCGCTGGTCTGCCGATTGCCGATATCCGGATTCGACTGTGCCATGGTGCCGTCGGCGTGGAAGGTCATGACGTGGTGCGGGAACGGCGCGTCCGGCGCGGTGACCTCCCATACGCCGACGATCGGATGCGCCTGCGGCATCACGGCCGGCACACCCGCGCCAGCGCCGCGACGCCCCGGTCGATATCCCCGATCGGTACCGCGGAGAAGCTCAGGCGCAGGGTGTTGCCACGGTCCGCGCCGCCGTCGGCGTAGAAATGGCTGCCCGGCAGGTACGCGACCCCGTGGTCGAGCGCGGCCGGCAGCACCGCGCCGGCGTCGAAATCCGGTGGGCCCTCGACCCAGACGAACAGCCCGCCGTCGGGAACGGTCCAGCGGAAGTCCGGCCCGAGGTGTTCGCCGAGCGCGCCGGCGAGCCGGTCGAGTTTGGCCGCGTAGTGCTCGACCAGCCGTTGCCGGTGCGCCGCGCGCTCGGGCCCGCCGAGGAATTCGGCGGCGAGCGCCTGGGTGAGCGAGGAGGTCTGCATATCGATGCCCTGTTTGAGCACCAGCACATCGCGCAGCAGCGGCTGCGGCATCGTGGTGATCCCGATCCGCAGCGCCGGCGCGACACATTTCGACAGCGAGGTGAGGTAGGCGCAGAACTCCGGCACGAACGAGGTCAGCGCGGGCACCTCGGCCCCGCGGTAGCGCAACTCCACATAGACGTCGTCCTCGATCGCCAGCATCCGGTGCCGCCGGATCACCTCGGCCGTCCGTGCCCGGCGTTCGGCGGACATCGTGCGGCCGGTCGGGTTGTGGAAGGTCGGCATCAGGTAGACGAAGGCGGGCAGATGCCGCCGGATCGCATCGTCGAGCGCCTCGGGCAGCACCCCGGACTCGTCGCATTCGACCCCGATCACGGTCGCGCCGTGACTGCGGAACAGGGTGACCGCCGGGCCGTGCGTCGGTGTCTCGACCAGCACCACATCACCCCGGTCGAGGGTCGCCAGGCAGATGTTGTGCAGTGCGCCGGAGGCGCCGGTGGCGATGTGGATGTCGCCGGTCGCGCAGTCGATTCCCCGCTCGGACAACAGCTTTCGGGACAATTCCTGCAACGCGGGCAGGCCGCCGGTGAGCCCGTACTGCAATGCGGCCCGGCCGTGGCGGTCGAGTGCCGCCGCGGCGAGCCCGGCGATCGACTCGACCGGCAGCAGCGCCGGATCCGGCGCACCCGCCGCGAACGAGACCAGCTCCGGCCGGCGCGCGGCGGCGGCGAACAGCTCATCGATCGGCCCGCTGCGGGTGATCACGGCGGCGTGGCTGCGCTTGCGTTCGATCATGTCGCGACCGGGAGTTCGGCGCGCAACCGCGTGGCGACCGCGGCGGCGGCCTCGTCGTATTCCGGGGTCAGCACCACGTCGTCGTTGAACCGCGGGTCGGTGCGCATCTCGACGGCGACGAGATCGTCCGAGACACCGAGATTCACGGCGACGTGCACGATTCCCTCGGGAATGTAGATGAATTCGCCGGGACCGTGGAAGTACGGTTCCAGTTCGGGCCCGATCAGCGTCACGGCGTTGCCGCGCAGGCAGAACACCACGATCTCACTGTGCGCGTGGTAGTGCGCGCGCGACATCGCGCCCGGCGGCATGTACACCGTACCGGCCGAAATCCCTTCGGTGCCACAGACTTCCGCGGTGATACACGGCGTGAGCCGTTGTCGCTGCGGTCCGAGGACTTCGGCGGTGTCGACAGATCGCACCACTCGGACGGACTTGAGCATCCGACTCATCTCGCATCACTCGCAATCGCTCCGGCTCGATGACCTGTCAACAAATATCGGACCCCGTGATCACAGGCTGTTCCCAGGTTCGGGAACCGCCGAGCCACGCGACGCCGGTGCAGGTCCAGCTGATGCATGAAGGTGAAATGTGATGCGAATCACATAAAGAACAGGTTTCGTCGCACCCCGGGCCGGACCGGGGTGCGACGGGGTGGCTCAGCTCTTGAGCTCCGGATGTTCGGCGTAGACCTCCTTCAGCACCGACAGGTCGAACAACTGATCGGCCTTGATGCTGATCTTCGCCTTGCCGAGGGCCTCGATGTTCTGGCCGACCAGCTGATCGGAGATGGTGAACAGCCCGTTGGTCTTGGTGTCGGCGGAGACGACCAGATCGTTCTGCGCCTTCGCCTCCAGGGTCTGTTCGCCGGCCTCCAGGTGCTGATCCTTGCCGTAGACCTCCACGGCCAGCCGGGCCGACTCCGCCGGATTCGCGACCGCGTCCTTCCAGCCCTTGATCTCCGCGACCAGGAACGCCTTCAGCTTGTCCCGCTCCTTGTCGATGGTCTCCTGCCGCACGGTCAGCGTCTCCGCGACCAGCGGCAGCCCGAAATCGGCGAACAGGAAGTTGGCGTTCTGGAAGCCCTTGGCCGCCAGCGTGATCGGCTCGTTGGTCACATAGCTGACCCAGCCGTCGACCTCGCCGCTGGCCAGCGGTGTCGGATCGTATTGCGCCGGAACGATGGTGACGTCGCTGGGCGTGAGGCCGTTGGCCGCCAGCAGCGCGCCGAACACGAGCTGATTGCCGTCCTGCACACCGATCTTGCGGCCCTTCATGTCCTGCGGGGTCTTGATCGGCTTGGCCGCCGAGCTGACGATGCAGAACGGATTCTTCTGATAGGTGGTGCCCACGATCTTCGCGGGCAGGCCCTCCAGCACCGCGGGGGCGGTCAGCATCGGGGCCGACATGCCCAGCCAGACCTTCTTGGTGTCCAGGCCGGCCTCCACCGTGGTGCCCGCCGCGCCACCGGCGATCAGGTCGACCTTCCCGAAACCGGCATCCTTGTAGTAACCCTTGCTGTCGGCGAAGAACTCACCGGCGAATTCGATGTTCTTCAACCAGGACAACTGGATCGCCACGGTCCCGAACTTCGAACCGTCGGCGGAGGTGCCGCCGCCACCGCTGGACGAGGACGAATTCCCGCATGCGGCAAGCACTCCGGCGCCACCCGCGGCAGCTCCGGCGAGGACCGAGAAACGAAGGAAGGACCGACGGTCCACGGCGAACTTCTGGGCCGGCAAGGGGCCTGTCACGCGAGTCATGTCGGAAATGTAAGGTGTTTCGATTTCGGATACTTTGCTTTCCGTGCGACAGTTGTGTATCCCAGGTAAATGCATTGTTCCCGCGATGTAAAATTGTGTGCTGCAAGTAAACTCAGGACCGGCCCGCGTCCGGTCCGAACCGGGCCAGTACCAGATTCTCCAGCACGCCGACGATCGCGTACAGCAGCACCGACACCAGCGTGACCAGCACGATCGAGGCCCACAGCTTGTTGTACTGGAAGCTCGCCACGGCCCGGATCAGGCTGGAGCCCAGACCCTTACCGCTACCGAGCCACTCGCCGAGCAGTGCGCCGATCAGCGCGCCCGGCACCGAGATCCGGGCCGCCGCGAACACCGTCGGCAGCGCGGCCGGCACCGCCACCATGCGCAGCGCGGTCCAGCGCGAGCCACCGTAGACCGCGATCAGTTCCATGGCCTGCTGTGGCGCGCCGCGCAATCCGGTCATGATCAGCACCAGCGCCGGGAACAACACCACGATGGCCGCCATGGTGGTCACCCCGCCCGGACCGCGTCCGCAGACCAGCACGATGATCGGCGTCAGCGCCACCAGCGGCACGGACCGCAGCAACAGGGCCACCGGCATGAACGACCGCTCGGCGGCCGGCACGGTGACGAACAGCGCCGCCAGCGCCAGCGCGACGAGCATGCCCACGCCGAAGCCGAGCGCGGCGTCCTGCAGGGTGATGCGCAGATCGGCCAGGATGGCCTGCCGCGCGGTCCCCGCGGTCGGCCCGGTGACCAGGTAGCGCCACACATCCGCGGGCGTCTTGCCCACCCGCGGCCCGACCTGCGGGAACGCCTTCAGGAAGACGGTCCAGATCACCCCCATCAGGATCACCGAGATCACCAGGGGGAAAAGGAATTTCGCGATTCTGCGCAGCACGTTCACGCCCGTGCCTCCGTTCCGGTCCACGGCCGCAGCGCTCGGGCCAGCAGGCTCACCAGCAGATAGCCCACGCCCGCCAGCGCGGCCGCGGCCAGTGCCATCCCCCAGGTGCGGGGCACGTTGTAGGAGTTCTGCGCGGCCGTGAGCGCCACCCCGATCCCGGTGTCGACGCCACCCAGATATTCACCCAGGATCGCACCCAGCACCGCCGACGGCGCCGCGATCTTCAAGGCCGCCAACGTATTCGGCAACGCCGCGATCAACTGCACCCGCCACAGGCGTTGCCAGCGGCCGCCGCCGTAGGCGCGGATCAGATCCAGGCTGGTGCGATCGGCCGAGCGCAGCCCGGCCACCGTGCCCACCATGGTGGTGAAGAAGCAGTACATCCCCGCCAGGAACACCGTCGGCGTGCGGCCGCCGAACACCACCAGGATGATCGGGCCCAGCGCGAGCAGCGGCGTGCAATAACTCAGGATCGCCAGCTGGGTGGCCAAGGATTCGATCGGCGGCACCAGCAGCACCAGGATCGCCAGGCCGATGGCCAGCACGTTGCCCCAGACGAATCCCTTCAACGCCCCGAGCGCGGTGATCCGGAAGTTCGGCCCGTACAGCCCCCAGCCGTCGGTGTACATGGTGTGCAGCACCGTCCACGGTCCGGGGATGGTGCCGCCGGCGACCCGCAACTCCGCCAGCACCCACCAGAGCACGATCAGCGCCACGACGCCGATCGCGCCGCTGAGACCCCGGCCGGCCCGCCCGTTCACTGCGCACCACCCGTCGGCTCCGCCGCGCCGGCGCTCTCCGGCGCCGCCACGGTCTCGAGCGCCTCGGCCGCGGCCTCGATACCGCCGTCGCCGTTGCGACCGAACAGCAACTCCGACAGGTAGTCGTGCAACTTGTGGAATTCCGGGGTGCGCATCATCTCCGGGGTGCGCGGCCGCGGCAGATCGATCTCCACCATCTGCACCACCCGCCCCGGCCGCGGGCTCATCACCGCGACCACGTCGGACAGGAACACCGCCTCGGCGATGCCGTGCGTCACCATCAGCGTGGTCGCGGGCTTCTCGGTCCAGATGCGCAGCAGTTCCAGATTCAGCCGTTGCCGGGTCATATCGTCCAGGGCGCCGAACGGTTCGTCCAGCAGCAGCACCGTCGGCTTCACCACCAGGGCCCGCGCGATCGAAACCCGTTGCCGCATACCGCCGGACAGCTGCGCCGGCTTCGCCTTCTCGAAGCCCTGCAGGCCGACGAGTTCGATCAGCTCCGTGATCGCGCCGGACTCCACCGGCAGCCCGGCCACCTGCAACGGCAGCTTGATATTGGATTCCACGGTGCGCCAGGACAACAGCGCCGAATCCTGGAAGGCGATCCCGAATTCGTGCCGGCGGCGCAGTTCGGCGGGGGTGGCGCCGTCGATGCGCGCGGTCCCGGCCGTCGGCGTCTCCAGACCGGCCAGGATGCGCAGCACCGTCGATTTCCCGCAGCCCGAGGGTCCGAGCAACGACAGGAAGGTGCCCTGATCGGTGTGCAGATCGACCGAGTCCAGTGCCGGCACCGCGCGCCGTCCCACCCGGAAGGTCTTGCTCAATCCGCTGATGTGAATGCCGGTGGCGGCGGCGGTTTCCGAACTCATCCCGTCACAGTAGGAGCACCCGGTTGCACCGGCATTGCGAATCGGCACACCAGGTTTCGCGGATGTTACGACCGTGTCAGGAGCGCGCTACCAATCCTCGAACCAGTCCCGCGCGGCGGGCCGGAACATCAGCACGATCAGCCCGATCGAACCGGCCGGACCCAGCCAGCCGGGCGGATGACCCATCGTGATCGAGGGGACGGTCCACGCCATGTTCAACGCCGCGAGCCCGATCGCGCCGATCCGGATGCCGCTGCCGACCGCGCCGAACGCCAGTGCGAGCAACCCGAGCAGCCAGCTCGGTACGAAGGCCAGCGAGGTGACCAGCGCCGAGCGGGTACCGAACAGCCAGCCGGCCGCGGCCGTGCACACGATCCCCATCAGCGCCAGGCCCAGCGCGAGCAGTTGCGCCGAGCGCACCGCCGCGGGCATCCGGCCGGTATCGATCCCGCCGGCGATCGAATCGGGCCGAAACCCGTTGTCGGACATCCACCCTCCCATCTCGCCGGCACGGCGCCACGCGGGAGGACACCGGCACGGACACGACATCGAGCGTTGGCACGAGAGCGAGCGTTGGGGCACGAGAGCAAGCGTCGGACGAAGCGGCGCCGGGCGAACGAACGGCCCGAGCGGACTGTAGCGTGCGGACCGACCGGTACGGTGACAACGCGCGCGAAATGCCCGGATGCGTTGTCACAGCCGATTCGCAGACGGGTGTGAAGGTTCTTCACAGTTTCGCCGGAGACAGTGTCGAGGTGATCGACTCGACCCCTGACCGCGCCGACCGGTCGCCCGGAACCAAGGTTCCGCAGATCACGGCGCTGTTCTGGGTCGTCAAGGTGCTCACCACGGGTATGGGCGAATCCTTCGCGGACTTCCTCGACGGCCGGACCGACCGCGACCTCGCGATCCTGCTCACCACGGTGGTGCTGGCCGGCGCGCTGATCGCGCAGCTGGCGGCCCGGCGCCATCACCCCTGGCGCTACTGGTTCGTGGTGGTGATGGTCGGCATCTGGGGCACGATGGCCGCCGACACCATCGACTTCCGCTGGAAGGTGCCACTACCGGTGTCGACGATCGTATTCCTGCTCGCCCTCGCGATCCTGTTCGCGGTCTGGCACCGGGTCGAGGGCACCCTCGCCGTGCACAGCATCACGACCCTCCGCCGGGAGTCGTTCTACTGGGCCGCGGTGATCGTCACCTTCATGCTGGGTACCGCCGCGGGCGATCTGACCGCGAGCCGGATGCATCTCGGCTACCGCTGGTCGATCGTGCTGTTCGCGGCGCTCATCGCGCTACCCGCGGTCGCGCGCCGGCGGCCGGGGGTGAACGCGGTCGCGGCCTTCTGGTTCGCCTACGTGCTCACCCGTCCGCTGGGCGCCTCGGTCGCCGACTGGCTGGGCGGGGATCGCCACGACGGTATGAATCTCGGCACCGGCCGGGTGACCGTGGTCGCGGCCGTGGCGATCGTGGCCCTGGTGGCCGTGCTCGCCCGGCAGGATTCCCGCACACCGGCGGTCGCGACCGCCTGAAGCTCCGGACCGCCCCGTCGCCCCGGGCGGTCCGGTTTCCGTCGTTCACACCGCAGGCCCCCGGCGGCTGTGAACGCGAGCTCCCGGCCCCGACACCGGTTGCCCGCACGTCGCATGATCGATATCCGGCTAGCTACCGGAATCGTCACGACGGCATATCGTCCTCGAAGTCACCAGCTGCCGGTCGGCGGCAGCCACGGGCCCCACCAGCCGCCGGGCGGGAGGTGGTGGTGATGATGATGCGGATAGCCCGGGAAAAACGGCGGCATGTTTCGATCCTTCCTTCGAGAAGTCGCTCGCTGTCTGCGAATTCGACGGAGCCGGACGAAACTCCGTTCGCGGCTCCGCAATTCACGGTAACGAGGCGCCCCGAAAAGGTCCACCGTCGTGTGAAATTCACAGGAATTCGGCGATCTTCACAGCGGAATCGGAGGTCGCTCGACCCGATCCCCCAGCCGATCGGGAAACGATCACCACCAACTACCGGTCAGCGGCAACCAGGGCCGCCACCACCAGTGACCGGGCAGGAAGAACGGGGCATGCGGGAAACCGTGAAACAGCATGGCGGGTATTTCCTTTCGTTGCACTGCCGAACGCCTGCGCGAATTCGACAGGAGTCCGCGGTGACTCCGCAGCGACTCCGATATTCACGGTAAACCAGGGAGCGCCGAGATCTCCGGGTTCGGCCGGAATTCACAAGAGTCGCATCATCTTCGCAATATCGCCGAATATCGCGGACCAGATTCCTCGGCCGACCGGTCGGCACGCGGGCGGGTCACACCAGATCCACGCGCACCCCGGCCGCACGGATGTCCGCGATCGCCACCGGATCCGCCGCGGTGTCGATGACCAGCACATCTATGTCCTCGATCGGGCAGATCCGGGCCAGCGCGGTGCGCGCGAGTTTGTCGGCGGTGGCCGCCACGATCACCCGATTCGCGCGCCGGACCATTTCCGCGTTCACGCCGGCCTCACCCAGATGGCGGCATTGCGCACCCCCCACCGCGGAGATTGCATCGACGCCGAGTACGAGGGTGTCCAAACGCAATTCGGCCAATGCGCGTTCCGCGAGCGGACCATGCAATTCGTATGATTCCCTGCGCGCCATTCCACCGAGACATATCGTGCGCAGATGCGGCCGCAACACCATTTCCCCGGCGATGTTGAGCGCATTCGTCACGATCGTCGGCTGGTGATCGGCGGAGGTCGGCAGATCCGGCCGCCCGGCCAGCGCCCGCGCCACCGCGGTGGTGGTGGTACCGCCGTTGAGCCCCACCACCGTCGGTTCCACCAGCGCCGCGGCATATTCGGCCACCCGCTGTTTCGCCTCGTCACCGCTGCCGCGGTAGCGGGCCGGCAGATCGTAGGCGACGGCCGTGGCGACGATGCCGCCGTGGGTGCGGGTGGCCAGTTGCTGATCGGCCAGCGCGGTGAAGTCCCGGCGGATGGTGGCGGGCGAGACACCGAGCCGGCCCGCCGCATCCTCCACCGACAACCGGCCCAGCTCGGCGAGCAGTTCCAGCAGGCGATTCCATCGTTGCGGCCGGTCGGCGGGCGCGGTCATTTCACGCTACCGGCGGTCAGTCCGGCCACCAGGCGCTTCTCGATCAGGGCGAACAGGATGACGACGGGCACGATGCCGACGGTAGAGATCGCGAAGACGTATTGCCAAGCCGTGTCGTACTGCCCGATGAACTTGGTCAGGGCCACCGACAACGGCTGATTCTCCGGCGTGGTCAGGATCACCAGGCTGGCCGCGAACTCGTTCCAGCAGGAGACGAAGGCGAAGATGGTGGCCGTGACGATGCCCGGCCACACCAGCGGCAGGCTCACCCGGGTGAGGATCTGCCACCGGTTCAGCCCGTCCAGGGCGGCCGCCTCCTCCAGTTCCACCGGCACGCCACGGAAGAAGCTGTGCAGGATCCAGACCGCGAACGACAGATTGAACGCGCCGTCCACCAGGATCATCGCCAGCCAGGTGTCATTGATGCCGAGGGTGAAGAACTCCCGCAACAGCCCGGTGACCAGCACCGTCGGCTGCAACATCTGGGTCACCAGCACCAGTCCCAGGAATGCCGCCTTCCCCGGGAACCGCCGCCGCGCGGTGTGATACGCCGCCGGGACCGCCGCGACCAGGACCAGCAGCGTGCCGCCGACCGCGATCACCAGGGTGCTGACCAGATTGAACGGCAGCGGGGTCTCCGAGGTGTGCCAGACCGTGACGTAGTTGTCCGGACGCCACTGCTGCGGCAGATAGGTCGGCGGGATACGCAGGATCTCCGCGCGCGGTTTCAGCGATCCGAGCAGCATGACCAGGTACGGCAGCAGAAACAGCACGGCCAGCACCGCCCCGGCCGCGGTCAGATCCCAGCGCCTGCGGCGCCGCCGATTTCCGCGCGCGGTCACCGCGCCTCCTCCCCCGCCGGCCGGATCACCTTCACGTAGATCGCGATGATCACCGCGATCAGCACGAAGTTCAGCACGCTCATCGCGGCGGCGGTGGCGAGCTGCTGATTCTGCCGGATCAGCTTGAACGTCAACGTGGTCGTGGTGTCGGCGTCGAAACCCGCGATGCTGCCGGTGAGCACCTGCAGGATCGGCAGCGAATTGAACGCGTTGATCAGATTGATCACCGTCGCCACCGCCATCGCCGAACGCAGTTGCGGCAGTGTGAGATACCGATAGCGCTGCCACGGGCTCGCGCCGTCGACCCGGCCCGCCTCGTCCATCTCGGCCGGAATCGCCTGCAGCCCGGCCAGAATCGTGTAGGTGGTGAACGGGATCGAGACGAACGCCGCGACCCCGATCGCCACCAGGAAGGCCGGGCCCGCCTCCTTGGTGAATCCGAAACCCCGATGCAGCACACCGATATCCACGAGGAACCGGTTGGCGAGGCCGACGTCGGGATCCAGCAGATAGTCGAACACCGTGGTGGTCATCACCACCGAGGCCGCCCACGGCACCAGGATCGCCAGCCGCACCGCGGTCCGGCCGGGAAAGTCCTTGTTCAGGAACTGCGCCAGCGCCGCCGACAGCGCCAGCGTGATCACCACGACCGCCACCGTCCACGCCAGGGTGTGCAGCAGGATGCGCGGTAATTCCTCCAGCGCGAACAACTTCCGGAAGTTGGCCCAGCCCGCGGGGCCGCGATCGGTTCCGTACGCGCTCAGATCACGGGTCGAGGTCCACAGCATGTATCCGGCCGGGAAGCCGACGATCGCGGCGATGAGCACCAGCACGGGCCCGATCCACGGCAGCGCGCGCAACGCCGCCGCGGCTCGGCTCGGCGTGCGACTCAACTCGCCGCCTGCTGGATCTTCTGCAGCACCGCGGCGGGATCGGCGCCCTGGGTCACGGTGCCCAGCTGCTGCCGGATCGCGCCCTGCACCGCACCCCATTTCGGATTGTTGCTCGGGTAGAACTTCGCCGACGGCAGAATGGTCGCGAACGCCTTGGTCACCGGATCGTCGGCGAGGGCCTTCGCGCCGGACACCGTGATCGGGATGAAGTGCTCACTGGACACGAAGCCGGAATACACCGGGGCGGAATAGAAATAGGTCAGGAATTTCTTGATCGCGTCCTGTTTCCGGCCGTCCTTCTTGAAGGCCATCAGATGATCCGCGACGCCGAGGGTGGACGGATCACCGGATTTGGTCGGCGAGGGCGCGGTCGTGTACTTCAGCGCCGGATTCTTCTGCGCGATCTGGCCGATGGTCGGCGGCAGTCCCTCGATCATGCCGATCTTGCCCTGGATGAAGGCGTTGATCACATCGGCGCGGTTGGTCGCGCCCGGATTCGGTTCCGTGGCACCGGCATCGGCGATCGCCTTCATCGCCTGCACACCTTCGAGGTTCTGCGGGGTGTTCACGGTGATGTGGTCACCGTCGGACCAGGTGCCACCCGCGCCGAACGTCCAGATGGAGGTCTCGCCCTGCGCCTCCTCGCTACCCAGCGGCAGGCCGTAGCCGGAGACGCCGTTGCCCAGCGCCTGCACCTTCTTCGCGTCGTCGGTCAGTTCCGCCCAGGTCTTCGGCGGTGCGGTCACCCCGGCCGCGGCGAACAGGTCGGTGTTGTAGAACAGCGTCCGCGCGGAGGCGAACAACGGTAGCGCCCACTGGGTTCCGTTGATCGAGGCGTTCTTCGCGAACCCGGGCTGGATATCGGCGATCACCGCGGGGTCGACCACGTCGGCGGCCGGATAGAGCAGGCCGTCGGTGGCATAGGTGGAATAGGCGTCGATGTTGAGGATGTCCGGCGTCGTCGACTTCGACTGCAGCTTGGTGCGCACCACATCGTTGATGGAGTCCCAGGACTCGGTCTGCAACGTGACCTTGATATCCGGGTTCGCCTTCCGGAAGTCCCCGATGATCTTGTCCCACTCCGCTTTCGTGCCGTCGCTGTACACCGGCGCGAGGAACGACAGCGTGTTCGGATCCGAATCGTCCGACTTGTCACCGCCGAATCCGCAGGAGGAGACGGCCAATACCAGCCCGGTGGCCAGGACCATCGACGAGAAAGCGCCGCGGAGTGGATGTTTCACGATCTGAGCCTTTCGAAGTGCACATCCGGCGATGCGAGGCACGGATGCTGGAGCAGAGGATCGACGGTCCGAATTTAACGCTTCGCATGATCGAATGTGACTGTTTCGACTGTAAATTTGACATGAACGATCACCGGGCCGATCCTGGTGACGTGTCGACCTCCACCGATCGCGATACCAGCCCACATCTGGCCGCCGAGGTGGCCACCCAGCCCGACGATTGGGCGCGCGCCGCCACGATCGCCGCCGACCACCGGGACCTGCTGCCGTCTCCGGGTGAGCGAGTGGCCGTGATCGGTTGCGGCACTTCCCTGTTCATGTCCCGCGCGATCGCCGCCCGGCGCGAGGCCGCGGGCCTCGGCCCCACCGACGCCTGGCCCGCGGGCGAGGTGCGCCGCCACGACTACGACCGGTACCTGGTGATCTGCAGATCGGGCACCACCACCGAGGTGATCCGCGCGCTGCGCGAACTGCCCGCCGGGGTACCGCGCACCGTGATCTGTTCCAGCCCCGGCACTCCCGTGCTGGAGCTGGCCGACCCGATCCTGATCGACGAGGTCGACGAGCGGTCGGTGGTGCAGACCCGGTTCGCCACCACGACGCTGGCGATCCTGCGGCGGCACTTCGGCGAGGATCTGACCCCGGCGATCGAACAGGCCCGCGCGGTACTGGCCGAGGATCCGGCCGTAGCCCTGGCCGGTGTCCGGCACGCCGAGCAGATCAGCTTCGTCGGAATGGGTTTCGCCGCCGCACTGGCCGAGGAGGCCGGGCTCAAACTGCGCGAGTCCTGCCGTGCCTGGACCGAGGGCTACCTGGCCACCGAATATCGGCACGGCCCGATCAGCATCGCCGGTCCGGGCCGCGCGGTGTGGGCCCTGGGCCCGGTGATTCCCGGCCTGGCGGACGATATCGCCGCGACCGGAGCGCATTTCGAACATCGCGACATCGACCCGATGGCCGAGCTGGTCCGGGTGCACCGGCTGTGCCTGCTGCGCGCCGCCGATCTGGGCCTGGACCCGGATCGGCCACGCGGCCTGACCCGTTCGGTGATTCTCGGGTGACCGGCGGCCCCTCGGATCCGGTCCTCGCCGTCGATGTCGGCGGCACCACCATCAAGGCCGAGATCACCGACGCCGCGGGTACGGTGCTGGCCACCGGGGCCGTCCCCACCCCGTCCGGTCCGGCCGCCTTCGACGCGGTCGAGGACCTCGGCGACCGTCTGCTCACCGGACTGCCCGCCGCGCAACGGGTCCGCGTGACCCGGGCCGCGGTGGTACTGCCCGGCATCGTGGACCCGGCCCGCGCGCTGGCCGTGTTCAGCAGCAATATCGGCTGGCGCGACGTCCCCCTCGGTGACCGCTTCACCGCTCGCTGGGGTATCCCGATCCGGCTGGAACACGATGTGGCCGTGGCCGGTTGGGCCGAGTGGCGGCACGGCGCAGGTCGCGGCCACGACAACGTGTGCGTCCTGATCCTCGGCACCGGTATCGCCGGCATGCTCGCCGTGGCGGGCCGCCTGGTCCGCGGCGGTCCCGGTCAGGCCGGCGAATACGGTCACATCCCGATCCGTCCCCGCGACGGATTGCCCTGTCCCTGCGGCAATGTGGGCTGCGTGGAGACGGTGGCCTCCGGCAGCGCCATCGCCCGCGCCTACACCGCGCGCACCGGCCACGAGATTCCGGGCGCCGCAACGGTCTTCGAACGCGCTCCGCACGATCCGGCGGCCCGCGCGGTGATCGCCGACGCCGTGGACGCCCTCGCCACGGGCCTGCTCGGCATCCTGCACGCCACCCGAATCGATCTCGTCGTACTCGGCGGCGGCCTCTCCGGCGCGGGTGAGATCCTCACCACCGCCCTGCACACCCGCCTGTCCGAACTGCTGCGCGTGGTCCCGGTCCCCGCGGTCGCCGTGGGCGCCTTCGGGATCCGCGCCGGACTCGTCGGCGCCGCCCACTACGCGCGCACCGGAGCACTGGAATGACCAGGCCACCAGGCCCGGCCGGGACCGGCGCACACTCGGGCCACGGTCGATCGCAACGCGCCGGTGATTGCGCCGGAACGACAGGGACCGGCAACCCGCACTCCGGCAGCCGGTGCCCCGGCAACCCGCGCTCCGGCAACCCAGGTCGCCGAGAATTTCCTGCCACCGGTCGGCCCCGGGTGGCCGGATGACCGGCTCCGAAGGTGTTCTGTCACTGCGGGGCCGGATCGTCACCTCCGGCACGGTGCTCGAGGACGGCGTGATCACGGTCGGCGGTACCCGCGTCACCGATGTCGGCGACAGCGCGGAATGGTCGGCGCGACACGGTGGCCGGGTACTGCCGGAGTTCCTGGGAACGGTCGTGCCCGGTCTGGTGGACATCCACAACCACGGCGGTTTCGGACATCGGTTCGACACGGTCGATGTCGAGGATGCCCAAGCGGCAGCGGAATTCCATCACACCCAGGGCACGACCAGTGTGATGGCGAGCATCGTCACCGCACCCGGCGCGGAGATGGTCGCGCAGACCGCCGCCCTGCGCGAGCTGGCCGCGGCCGGGGTGGTCGCCGGAATACACGCCGAGGGCCCGTTCCTGTCCGAGGTACGGTGCGGCGCACAGGATCCCCGCTTCCTGATCGATCCCGATCCGGACCTGATCGCAGCGCTGGTACAGGCGGCGGACGGGTGGCTGCGGGTGATGACCCTCGCGCCGGAACGTCCCGGATTCGACCGCGCCGCAACGCTGCTGGCGGACCACGGCGTGATCGTCGCGCTCGGGCACAGCGATGCGAGCTTTGCCGCGTTCCGGGCCGCCCTGTCACCCACCGGCCCCGGCACGCTGGTCACCCATCTGGCCAACGGCATGCCACCACTGCACCACCGCGCGGCGGGCCCGGTGGCTGCGGCGCTGGTGGCCGCCGCCGCGCGACAGGCCACCGTCGAGCTCATCGGCGACGGTGTGCACGTCGATTCGGGTTTCGGCGCACTGGTTTTCGCGACCGCACCGGAGCGGGTCGCGCTGATCACCGATGCGATGCAGGCCGCCGGGATGCCCGACGGCAGCTATCGGCTCGGCCCGCAGACGGTCCGGGTGATCGACGGGGTGGCGCGCGTCGCGGGCGGTTCGATCGCCGGCGGCACCGCCACCCTGCTGCGCTGCCTGCGCTGGGCAGTGCGCGAGTGCGGGGTGCCGCTGCCGGTAGCAGTGCGCGCGGCCACCGATATCCCGGCCGCCGCGGCGGGATTGTCCGAGGTCGGCGACCTGCGGCCCGGAATGTTCGCCGATGCGCTGATTCTCGGCGACGCACTGGAGTTGCGGCGGGTGCTACGACGTGGACAGTGGTTGTCGTGATCCTTACCGTGACAATGAATCCCGCCTACGACACCACCTATCGGGTGGAGCGGCTGGAACGCGGCGTCCAGCAGCGGGTGCTGTCGGTGCAGCAGCGCATCGGAGGCAAGGGCATCAATGTCAGCCGGGTGCTCAACCAGATCGGAAAGTACTCCCGGGCAACCGGATTCGCCGACCACATGTTCGCCGCCGCGGCCGAGCTGGAGCTGCCGGTGGATTTCGTGCACGCGCTGCCGTGGGTCCGCCGGACGGTGGTGATCAGCGAATCCGCGGACGGCAACGCCACCGGCCTGTCGGAACCGGGCCCCCGGCTCAGCGAATCGCATTCGGTCGATCAGCTGCGCGTGCGGGTTTCGGGTCTGCTGCCCGACTCCGGCGGACTGGTGGTGTCCGGATCGCTGCCCGGCGGGGTCAGCCCGACCGTCCCGGCGAATCTGGCCCGGACCGCGGTGGCCGCCGGGGTGCCGGTCATCTGCGATGTCGACGGCCCGGCGCTGCGCTACGCCGCCGAGGTGCCCGGCGTGGTGCTGATGCCCAATCTGGACGAGTTGCGCCGCCTGGTCGGCGAGCCGGTGACCGGGCCCTCGGATATCCCGGCCGCGGTCCGGCCGCTGATCACCGCGGGGGTACGCGCCCTCATCGCCACCCTCGGCGCGGACGGCATGGTCGCGGTCACGGCGGGCGGGGCCTGGTCGGCCGCCCTGCCGGAACCGCTGGCGGGCAATCCGACCGGCGCCGGGGACGCCGCGGCCGCCGCCGTCATCGCGGCCCTGTCGACCGGCGGCGAACCGGACTGGCCCGCGATCCTCGTCGACGCGATCGCGACCTCCGCCGCGGCGGTGGTGATCCCGGTCGCCGGCGAGATCGATCGCTCGCTGCGGGAGCGGCTGACGCCGACGGTCATCGTCACCGAACTCCGTCCCGCCGACCAGGAGGCCGCCTCACCATGACCTCGGCACCGGTACCCGACCTACTCGCGGCGGCCCGCCCGGGTGCGCTGGCCGCCTTCAACGTCATCACCTTGGAACACGCCGAGGCGATCGCCGCCGCCGCGGAATCGGCGAAACGTCCCGCGATCCTGCAGATCTCGGAGAACACCGTGCGGCATCACGGCGGCCTCGCCCCGCTCGCGCGGGCCTGCCGGCAGATCGCCGACGACAGTTCCGCCCCGCTGGCGGTACATCTGGACCACGCCACCACCGCCGCGCTGATCGAAGCCGCGGTCGCCCTGGGCATCACCTCGGTGATGTACGACGGCTCCGCGCTGGCCGATGCCGAGAACCGGGCCACCACCGCCGCGATCACCCGCTGGTGCCATGCCCGCGGCGTGGTCGTCGAGGCCGAACTCGGCGCGGTCGGCGGCAAGGGCGGCGCACACACTCCCGGGGTGCGGACCGATCCGGCCGACGCGGCGGCCTTCGTGGTCGCGACCGGGGTGGACGCGCTGGCGGTCGCGGTCGGCTCCGAACACGCCATGCAGACCCGTGACGCCCGCCTCGACGACGAGTTGATCGCACGGCTGGCGGCGCGCGTACCGGTACCGCTGGTCCTGCACGGTTCCTCCGGCGTACCCGACGCGGGCCTGCTCTCCGCGGTGCGGCACGGCATGGCGAAGATCAACATCGCGACCCGCCTGAACATCGCCCTGACCGGCACGGTGCGGACGGTCCTGGCCGAGAACCCCACCGCCACCGACCCCCGCCACTACCTGGCCCCCGCCCGCCGCGCGGTCCAGACCGAGGTCGAACATTTCCTGCGCCTGCTGGATCCGGCCGCGGCGACCCCCGCCCGATCGGAACCGGTCGGTCGACAACGATCCAGGTCAGTGAATGTTGTTGCCGATCAGAAATATTGAACGTGCATCATCAGCACCCGTGGAACCCCTCCCACCGAAACACCGCCTCCTGGATGCCTGCCGTGGCCTGCCGGTCGAGCAGGGCCCAGACGCACACTTCGTGTTGCGCTGCGCCTGCCGCCTGGCCGAGCTGCACGAGCAGCGCATGGCCGCCGCGCCGGGCACCGTGACCGAGATCGACCACGACCGCGCCCGGCTGGTGCACGCCATCGATCGGTGGGTGGCCCGGGAGTTACCCACGGCGCACGGAGGCGCCCGCATGCACACCGAGACCGTCGGCACCGTGATCGATCGGCTCGCCCAGTTCTCGGCCCAGGCCTATTCGACACTGCTCGGCTCGCCCGAATGGATGGTGCACGACGCCTGGCGCCGGCTCTCGGAATTGGCGGTGGCCTACGAGGATCTGGCCACCGAGGTCTCGACCGGCGTCTGCCGGTTGCCCGATTTCAGCGGTCATCACGAATACGACCGCGGGCCACACGAATACGAGCACTGATTCCGGTGTGAACGCCGGGGGCCGCCGGCGCACCGGATGAGGAAGGACGGTGTCGTCGGCGGCCCTCGAGTTGCCGGCTGTCTGGCGAGGGATGGACAGTTCGCCGGCTTTTGGGGATGGCGGATCAGGGCAGTTGATCCGTGTCGGTTGCCCGACGCCTCTCATCCTGCGCGCGGAACCTCAACGAGTCCGTGGATACGCCTGTGAAGTACCTGGCAGTCGCTGATGCCCGAAACGTGTAGTTTTACTGCACTTTTACTCCCCGCTGGGCTGCGCATGGACGGCCGCGAGCCCCTCGGGCAGCAGTGCCCGCACGGCGTCGATGGTGTCCACGCCGGTGAGGTCCTTGTCGGGGCGATATCGCACCACCCGGGCGAACCGCAGCGCGACGCCACCGGGATAGCGCGGGCTGATCTGCACACCGTCGAGCGCGATCTCGACGACCAGCTCCGGCCACAGATATACCGTGTGCTGATCCCGGGCCCGCTCGTGCTGCGGGAATTCGTTGGTCTGCCACTGCAACAGCGCATCGGTGAGGCCCTTGAACGTCTTGCCGACCATGATCGGCTCGCCGCCGCCCGGATCGCGGGCGCCCAGATGCAGATTCGACAGATATCCGGTGCGGCGGCCGTATCCCCACTCGGCGCCGAGTACCACCAGATCCAGGGTGTGCGTGGGCTTGATCTTCTGCCAGGCGCGGCCACGGCGCCCCGCCGCGTAGGGTGCGGCCAGCGATTTGACCATGATGCCCTCGTGGCCCGAGGCCAGCGCGCCGTCGAAGTATTCGGCGGCGGATTCGGCATCGGGATCGACCAGCGCCGGAATGGTGTGCCGCCGCGCCACCCGCAGCAGCGCCGCCCGCCGCTCGCGCAGCGGGGAGTCGAGGAAGTCGATGCCGTCCAGGTGCAGGCAGTCGAAGAAATACGGATGCAGCAACAGATCCCGCGTGGAGGTGATCTCGGCTGCGGCGCCGGGCTCCACGGTGGCGAAGCGGCTCATCGTCTCCTGGAACGGACGCGGGCGGCCGGCATCGGTGAGCGCCAGGGTCTCCCCGTCGAGTACCACGCTCTCACAGGGCAATTCGGCCACCAGCCGCACCAGCTCCGGCACCCCGGCGGTGATGTCGCGCAGCGTCCGGGTGAACACCCAGACCCGGGAACCCTTGCGGTGCACCTGAATTCGGGCGCCGTCGAGTTTGTGCTCGACGCTGACGTCGCCGTCGAACTCGGCCAGCGCGTCGTCGAGGGTGGCGCCGGGCGAGGCCAGCATGGGCTGGATCGGCCGCCCCACCTCGAGCCGGAACTCGGCCAGCGCCGCCTCCCCGCCGGTGAGCGCGGCCACCGCCGTGACCGGCAGCCGCCCGGACAGCATGGCGGCCCGGCGCACCGCGTCGACCGGCACGCCGGCGGCGACCGCGACCGCCTCCGCGACGATCGCCGCGAGCGCGCCCTGCCGCAGCTCACCGGTCAGCAGCCGGATGAGGAACTCGCGCTCGGCCGCCGTGGCCGCCGACAGCAGCGTGCCCAGCAGCTCGCGGCGGCGGGCCGCCGATCCGGCGCCGTTGGTGCCGGCGAGTTCGGTGAGGGTGGCGTCGACCGTGGCGACGGTGAGCGTCCCCGAGGCGGCCGGGGTGGCCGGATCGGCCTCGACCGCCGCCAGCGTGCGCCACCCGGTGCCGATCCGGCCCTGCGGCAGCTCCCCGGACACCCAGGCCACGACCTGGGCGGCCGCCTCCGGCCCGGCGCGGCCGACGAGGGCGGCCAGCGTCGCGATCTTCGCCTTCCGCGACCGGGTCGCCCGGACGTCCGCCGAGGCCGTCACCACCTCCGAGAGCAGCATGTGTCGACCGTAACGGCAGGGACCGACAGGTACCGCGGAACCGGCGTCGGCGTGGCCGCCGGATCGTTGATGTGACATCTTGCGCACCATTTTGTTAATTGATCAGTTGGCAAGCGTGCGAAATCCTCCATAAACTGGGCGAATGGCCAAAACTTATGTCGGCGCGCGATTACGTCAGCTGCGCACCGAACGAGGGCTGAGTCAGGTCCTGCTCGCCAAACAACTGGAGATATCGGCGAGCTACCTGAATCAGATCGAGCACGATGTGCGGCCGCTCACCGTGCCGGTCCTGCTGCGCATCAGCGAGGTGTTCGGCGTCGATCCCACCTTCTTCTCCTCGCAGGACGACACCCGCCTGGTCGCGGAGCTGCAGGAGGTGGTGATGGATCAGGAGCTCGGTATCGAGGCCGACGCCCAGGAGGTCGCCGATATGGTCTCCGCGCATCCGGGCCTGGCCCGCGCCATGGTCAACATGCACCGGCGCTACCGCAACACGACCGCCCAGCTCGCCGCGGCCACCGAGGACCGATTCGCCGACGGCAGCGGCACCGGTTCCATCTCCCGGCCGCACGAGGAGGTCCGCGACTTCTTCTATCAGCGGCAGAACTACATCCACGAACTGGATACGGCCGCCGAGGAACTCGCCGTGCGGATGCGTTTCCACGGCGGCGACGTCGCCCGCGAGATCGCCCGCCGGCTCGACACCGCGCACGGGGTGCAGATCGTCGAGCGCATCGACCTCGGCGAGGGCGTCCTGCACCGCTTCGATCCCGGGTTGCGGCGGCTGGAGATCGCCCCGCACCTGTCCGGTGGTCAGCGGGTGTTCAAACTCGCCGCCGAACTGGCCTATCTCGAACAGGGCGGGCTGATCGAGAAATTGGTCGACGAGGCCAATTTCGTCTCCGAGGACACCCGGCGGCTGGCCCGGCTGGGCCTGGCCAATTACTTCGCCGCCGCAATCGTGCTGCCGTACAGCCAATTCCACGAGGTGGCCGAGGATTTCCGTTACGACATAGAGCGATTGTCCTCCTTCTTCATGCAGAGTTACGAGACCATCTGCCATCGGCTGTCGACGCTGCAACGGCCCAAACTGCGCGGCGTGCCGTTCTCGTTCGTGCGGGTGGACCGCGCGGGAAATATGTCGAAACGCCAGTCCGCCACCGGATTCCATTTCTCCTCCGCGGGCGGCACCTGCCCGCTGTGGAATGTGTACGAGACCTTCGCCTATCCGGGCCGGATCATGACCCAGATCGCCCAGATGCCCGACGGCCGCAACTATCTGTGGATCGCGCGGACCGTGGAGCGCCGCGCCACCCGCTACGGCGAGCCCAGCAAGACCTTCGCGATCGGCCTGGGATGCGAACTGCGACATGCCAATCGGGTGGTGTACGCCGACGGCCTGGATCTGGTCGAGCCGAAGGCCACCCCGATCGGCGCGGGCTGCCGGGTCTGCGAGCGCGCCAACTGCCCGCAGCGCGCCTTCCCGCCGCTGGGCAAATCGCTCGACATCAGCGAGCACCGCAGCTCCATCTCGCCGTACGTGCTCCGCTGAGCTCGGCGGGCCGAATCAGTCGCGGACGGCCTGGCCGAGGCGGGTGAACGCGAGCGCCTGCCGGGCGCGCGCCAGCACGTGGTCCCGGGAACCGGTGATGTGCGCGAGCAGCGCCACCAGGGCGGTGTCCAGTTCACCCGCCAGCAGGTGTTCGGCGATCCGGATGTGCTCGGTGGTCATGGTCGCGATGCGGTCGGCGGCGGGCACGTCCAGGGCGCGCAGCGGCCGGACCCGGGCGTGGACCGTGGCGAGCGCCTCGACCAGCGAGGCGTTGCCCGCGGCCGCCAGCAGCGTGGCGTGGAATTGTTCGTCCGCCACGACCAGCTCCGGGCCGGGGTCGGGCGGATCGGCCAGGCGAGTGCGCCACAGGTCCAGCTCGCGCTGGATCGCGACCAGGTCGTGGGTCGAATTCCCGGCGATGACCCGTTGGATTCCCCTGGCCTCCAGGATTATTCGCAGCTCGAACAGATCCGCCAGCTGATCCAGGCGCGGCCGGTAGGGGTAGAGGCCGTCGGCATGCCGCTCCAGCAGCCCGTCGGCGAGCAACCGCGCCAGCGCCTCGCGCACCGGAGTACGCGAGACGCCGTAGATGTCGGCGAGACGTTCCTCGGCCAGGCGTTCCGAGGGCACGATCACCCCCGCGGACAGGTCTCGGAGCAGCGAGCGGTAAACCTTCTCGCTCAACGAGTTTCGCCCCTTGCGCGGCATCCGCGAATCCGGATCAGATCGCCATGGCCGCACGGACCTCGGTGGCGGCGTCGGCACCGCCCGCACCGGAGGAGGAGACGCGCCCCGACCGCAGCACGTAGTACTGCTGCGCCGCCTGCAACGCGAATCCGATGTGCTGCTCCACCAGCAGCACGCTCAGGCGGCCCTTACCGCCGGTGGTCCGCTGCGTGAGATCGATGACGGTGCGCTCGATCTCGGCCACCACCGAGGGCTGGATACCCTCGGTCGGCTCGTCCAGGATCAGCAGCCGCGGCTCGGTGATCAGCGCCCGCGCGATGGCGAGCTGCTGCCGCTGGCCGCCGGACAGCAGGCCCGCCTTGCGGGACAACAACTCCCGCAGCGCCGGGAACAGCTCCAGCGCGTCGTCGATCAGCGCCTTGCCGTTGCGGCGGCCGTCGGCGACCACCTGTAGATTCTCCGCGGTGCTGAGCTGCGGGAACGACTGCTGCCCCTGTGGCACATAGGCGATACCGCGGCGCACCCGCCGCGACGGGGACAGTTTCGAGATCACCTCGCCGTCGAACCGGATCTGCCCGGACCGCACGGGCAGCAGTCCCACCACCGCGCGCAGCAGCGTGGTCTTGCCGGCGCCGTTGTGCCCCATGATCGCGGCGACCCCGTCGTCCGGAACGGTCAGCGACACACCGTGGATCACCTCGGTGCGGCCGTATCCGGCATGGACGTCAACGAGTTCCAGCATCGACGGGCTCCTCGGTCTCGGCGTAGATGTCCCCGGCGGCGGCGGTGCCGAGGTAGACCTCCTGCACCTTGTGATCGGCCTGGACCTGCTCCACGGTGCCCTCACTGAGCACGCGGCCACCGGCCAGGACCGTCACCGAATTCGCGAACGCGCGCATGAAATCCATATCGTGTTCGACCACGATCACCACTCGATCGGATCCGATGCGGCGCAACAGATTTCCGGTCTCCTCGCGCTCCTCGGTACTCATGCCCGCCACCGGTTCGTCCAGCAACAGCACCGAGGCGTTCTGCACCAGCAGCATCCCGATCTCGAGCCACTGCTTCTGGCCGTGCGCGAGCACCCCGGCGGGCTTGTCCCGCAACGCTTCCAGTCCGGTCGTCTCCAGCGCCGCCTCGATACTCGGCAGCACCGATCGCCGGCGCCGCAACAGCGTGAGCGCGGAACGCCCCGCGCCCGCGGCGATATCGAGATTCTGCAACACCGTCAACTGCTCGAAGACGCTCGCGGTCTGGAAGGTCCGGCCGACCCCGAGCCGCGCGATCTCGTGCACCTTGCGGCCCAGCAGTTCCGAACCGGACTTCTGCGCCGACCCGCTCGCCGGAACCAGCCCGGTGATCGCGTCGATCAGCGTCGTCTTACCGGCCCCGTTGGGCCCGATGAGAAATCGCAGATCCCCTTGCAGGACGGTCAGATCGACGTCGGTCACCGCCTTGAACCCGTCGAAACTCACCGACAGACCGCGGATCTCGAGGTATTCGGTCTCGCCCATCCGGGAGGCCGGCACGGTCTCGGCCGCCGGAGCGGGCTCGTCCACGACAGGCTCTGCCACATCGGACTTCGCCACGGCAGACTCGGCTACATCGGACTCCGCCGCCGCAGGCTCGGCCACGGCAGGCTCGGCCACATCGGGCTCGGCCGCCGCGGACTCGGCCACGGCAGGCTCGGCTGCGGCAGCGTCAGCCGAAACCGTTTCCGCAGCGGCGGTTTCGGCAGCAACCGGAGTGGAATCGGGCTCGTCGCTCATCATGCCTCCACCTTCGTGGGATCAGCGGATTCGATCGGCGACGGAGTCGTCGCGACCGGCAGCGGTACCGGTACGGATTCCGCGATACCGGGCCGCACCCGCTCCAGCAGCCCCTTCAGCAACGGCCCGAAGCCCGCCAGCCCGGCCGGAACGAAGCCGACCACCAGGACGAACAGCGCCCCCTGGAGATAGGTCCAGCCCGAGGGGAAGTGCTCGGAGAAGGTGGTCTGCGCCCACGCCACGCCGATCGCGCCCAGGACCGGGCCGAGCAGCGTGGTGCGACCGCCGATGGCGACACCGATGAGGAAGACGATCGAGGGCACCACCCCGATATCGGCCGGCGAGATGATGCCGACGATCGGCGTGAACAGCGCCCCCGCGATACCGGCGAAGAAGGCCGCCACCACATACGCGACGATCTTGATATTCGCCGGATCGTAGCCGAGGAAGCGCACCCGTTCCTCCTGATCGCGCACCGCGACCAGCAGCTCCCCGTACCGGCTGTGCATCAGCTGCCGCGCGATGGCCACCACGATCAGCAACGCCGCCGCGGCGATGAAGAACAGCATCCGCCGGTTCACCGGATCGCTGAGCCGGAATCCGAAGAAGGCCCGGAAGTCACTGAGCCCGGTGAACCCGCCGATGGACTGCTGTCCGGTGAGCAGGATCGCCAGCGCCGCGACCAGCGCCTGCGACAGGATCGAGAAGTACGCGCCCTTCACCCGCCGCTTGAACACGCCGAAGCCGAGCAACGCCGCGGCCAGCCCCGGCAGGATCAGGATCGCGAGGATCGCCACCGGCCCCGAGGCCATCGGCCGCCAGTACGCCGGCAGCGTGGAGATGCCGGAGATCTGCATGAAATCCGGTACCTCCTGGTGCGTCCGGGCCGCATCGGCGAGTTGCAGATGCATCGCCATCAGATACGCGCCGATACCGAAGAACACACCCTGGCCGAGGGTGAGCATTCCGCCACGGCCCCAAGCCAATCCGATCCCGACCGCGACGATCGCGAAGCACAGGAACTTCGCCAGCAGATTGAGCCGGAAGTTGCTCAGGGCCGCCGGCGCCACCACGAACAGCACGACCGCGGCGAGTACGAACCCGCCCACCGTGCGCAACAACGGATTCCGCAGCACACTCATGCCAGGCTCCTGGTCCGGACGGTGAACAACCCCTGCGGGCGTACCTGCAGGAAGATCACGATCAGCACGAAGACGATCACCTTCGCGACCGAGGCGGTGGTCGAGTACTCGATGAACGAATTCAGCAGTCCCAGACCGAAGGCCGCGAGCACGGTGCCCTTGATCTGCCCCAGTCCGCCGATGACCACGACGAGAAAGGCGTCGACGATGTAGCTCTGCCCGATGGTGGGGCTGGTCGACCCGATCAGGGTCAGCGCCACCCCGGCCAGCGCGGCCAGCCCGGACCCGATGAAGAACGTGCTCACATCGGTCAATCTGCTGGAGACGCCGCTGGTTTCGGCGAGGCTGCGGTTCTGCACCACCGCCCGGATCCGCCGTCCCAGCGGGGTGACCTTCAGCACGACGGCGAGCACCGCCACCACGACGATCGCCAGCACGAGAATGAAGATCCGGGTCTTGGGCACCACGGTTCCGGCAATACTCAGACCGCCGGTGAGCCAGTGCGGCACCACGACGTTCTTCGCCGGGGCGCCGAAGATGTTGCGCACCACCTGTTGCAGGATCAGCCCGACGCCGAAGGTCACCAGCAGGGTGTCCATCGGCCGGTCGTACATCCAGCGGATCAGCGCCATTTCCAGTACGGCACCGAGTATCCCGCCGACCAGGAAGCCCACCGGCAGGGCAACGATCAGCGCGACACCGGTCGCGTGGACGACCTGTTCGACGACATAGGTGGTGTAGCAGCCGGCCATGATGAATTCGCCGTGCGCCATGTTGATGACGCCCATCTGCCCGAACGTCAGCGACAGACCCAGCGCGGCCAGCAACAGAACGGAGCCCAGACTCAACCCGGTGAAGAGCTGTCCGATCGCCACTTCCATTGGGGATACCTCGATTTCACTACTGTTCCGGTGAGGGGCCGCCGGACGTGCCGGCGACCCCACACCGCCCCTCATCGACGGCTGTCGGTTACTTCAGGCCCTTGGCCCAGTCGTAGGACGTCAGGTACGGGTCCGGGGTGATCGGCTTGCCGGAATCCCACACCGTGTAGATCAGGCCGTCCGGGTGGATCTCACCGATCCGGGCGGTCTTGGTGATGTGGTGGTTGCTGCCGTTGACGGTCACCATGCCCTCGGGGGCGTCGAAAGTGACTCCGTCGGCGGCCTTCTGGATATCGGCGACGGCGAACGACTTCGCCTTCTCGACCATGTTCTTCCACAGGTACACGGAGGTGTACGCGGCCTCCATCGGGTCGGAGGTGGGCTTGCCCGCCCCGACCGCGGCCTGGTACGCCGTGACGAAGGCCTTGTTCTGCGGGGTGTCCAGGGTTTCGTAGTAGTTCCAGGCGGTCAGCTGCCCGGCCAGGAACTGCGGGCCGATACCCGCGGCCTCCTCCTCCGCGATGGACACCGAAACCACCGGCATATCAGCGGCTTTCAGCCCGGCGTTGCCGTACTCGCGGAAGAAGGCGACATTGGAGTCACCGTTGAGGGTGTTGAACACCGCTCCCGCCTTGGCATTACGCACCTTGTTGACGATGGTGGAGAAGTCGGTCGAGCCCAGCGGCGCGTAGTCCTCGCCCTTGATCTCGATACCGTTGGCCGCCGCGTACGCCTTGATCTCGCGATTGGCGGTCTGCGGGAACACGTAGTCGCTGCCGACCAGGTAGAGGGACTTGATGCCCTTCTGCTTCAGATAGTCCAGCGCCGGCACGATCTGCTGGTTGGTGGTGGCGCCGGTGTAGAAGATGTTCTTGCTGTCCTCCAGGCCCTCGTACTGCACCGGGTAGAACAGCAGCGAGTTCAGCGCCTCGAACTTCGGCTTCATCGCCTTGCGGCTGGCCGAGGTCCAACCACCGAAAACGGCTGCGACACAGTCGGAGCTGACGAGTTTCTCGGCCTTCTCGGCGAAGGTCTTCGGGTCCGACGCGCCGTCCTCGGCGACGATCTGGAGCTTCTTGCCCAGTACCCCGCCCGCGGCGTTGATCTGGTCCACCGCCAACTTGGTGGAGTTGGCCACGGTCACCTCGGAGATGGACATGGTGCCGGTGAGCGAGTGCAGCGAACCGATCTTGACGGTGTCCTTCGAGGTGTCCACGCAGGACTTGGCGGCCTCGCCGGAACCGGCATCGTCCTTGCTACCGCAACCGGCCACCAGCACTGCCGACAGCGCGAGTGCCGTCGGCACCGCGAGCAATCGGGCAGCGCGGCGAACGTGACCGCGACGAGCGTCACGAGAAACTGACATGGGCGGACCCTTCTCACTTCATCAGGTGCTCGGCGGCGCGCGTGCGCCGCCCGGACACGCTCGCCGCCCTCCGGCCGTTATCGGTATACCGGCCCGTTGTATACAGCGTTTGTATCCGTGCGACGAAGATTAGGTGGATTGTGTTGCGCGAGAATGACCCTGGATAACGCGCCGATGTCCGCCCGTGACGGTTGCATTGCCGATGTTTCGAGCGGATGAACCGTCCAATGGTATGCCGGAAACGTATCGCCGGGTCGTCCGCGAGGTTTGCGCGGCGAGTGCTCCCTGCGACGAACCCACCGAATCGCCGGTCCACAGCGGCCGCCGCGCGACCCCGTTTTGTTACGGTGGCCCTATGGAGTCGACAGCGCCGCGGATCGCACCGGGCCGGCTACGCGAGCTGGGCCCCGTCAACTGGCTTGCCTGGCAGGCGCTCTCGCGGGCCGCCGGCACCCCCGACGCTCACCTGTTCAGCACCCTCGGCCGCACCGGCGGCCTGTTCCGGGGCTGGCTACACTATTCGGGCAAGCTGATGCCCGGCGGCCGATTGCGCCGCTACGACACCGAATTGGTGATCCTGCGCGTCGCTCACCTGCGGCACTGCGAATACGAGACCGACCACCACATCCGCCTGGGCAAACGGGCCGGCGTCACCCAGGAGATCCTGGACCGCCTGCGCGAGGGCCCCACGGCCGCAGGCTGGTCCGACCGGGAACGCGCCCTGCTCACCGCCGTCGACCGGCTCGTCGAGACCCGCGACCTGGACGACGCGACCTGGCAGGCGCTGGCCACCCACTACGACGAGCGCCGCCTGATCGAAATCGTCCTGCTGGCAAACCAATACGAGGGCCTCGCCAGCACCATCACCGCCCTGCGCATCCAGACCGATCACTGAGGGTGCTTGCGCGCCACCACCTTCCGATACCCGATGCGCCAGCCCTGCGGCCCCCGCCGGAGCACGTCCTCATAGATGCACGTGCCCGCCGAACCGTCGGCCCCGATCGCCAGCCCCTTCGACCGGGCCCGCACCCCGTCGCCCTCGGGCCCGAGCACCACGATGTTGGTGACATGGTGCCCGAGCGGATGCTCCGCGGCGACCGCGGTGCGCACCACCTCACGCATCGCGGCCAGGCCACGGATCGTGCCGTAACCGAATCCGTCCACATCCATGACCACATCCTCGGCGAACACCTCACCGAGCCGATCGGCGTCCCGATCGTCGACCACATGTCCGTGCAGCGCGATCACCTCGTGAATCTCGATCCGGTCCGCGGCGGCGATTTCCGATGTCATGAGCGAAACCCTTCGCTATAAGTGGGGAACTCCCCGTTTATGTCCCGGTTAGACTAACCGGGGAGTTCCCCACTACACAAGAGTGCCCGCGACGAAGGAGAGGCGTGCCCGACCGACCGAGACGCGCCGACGCGCGCCGCAACTACGACCTGGTACTGACCGCCGCCAAGCAGGTGTTCGGCGAACTGGGCGTGACCGCTCCCCTGGACGAGATCGCCCGCCGGGCAGGCGTCGGCAACGCCACGATGTACCGCCACTTCCCCACCCGCCGGGAACTGGTCATCGCCGTCTACGCCGACGAGGTCACCGTCCTGTCCGACCTCGGCCACACCCTCACCGAATCACCGCCCGCCGAAGCCCTTTTCACCTGGCTGCACGCCTTCGTCACCCACGTCGCGACGAAACGCGAACTCCCCCTTGCCATCCCCGAAGACACCGACGGACAGCGCACCACCCTGTACCAGCAGTGGCACGACACCATGCGCACCACCGCCACCGAACTACTCACCCGCGCACAGCAATCCGGCGAGATCCGCCCCGACCTCGACATCGCCGATCTCCTCGCCGCCGCCACCGGAATCGGCCACGCCACCGTGGACGACGACCAGGCCCACCGCCTGCTCACCATCCTCCGCCGCGGCATCACCGCGACACCGGCGTCCTGACCGCGAATCAGTTCTCGCGGCGGCGTTTACGCGGTGCGGCCGAGCGGGCCGGTTGGGTCCGCATATGGTCGCGGACCCGCGTCATGATGTCGCCCAGGTGGCGCAGGTCCTCGCCGGTGAGGGGATCGAACAGCAGGCGGCGGACGAGCTCGACATGGCCGGGCAGGATGCGCTGGATGAGAGCCCGCCCCTCGTCGGTGAGAGTGACGGCGGTCGCGCGCTCGTCGTCGGAGTCGGGCCGGCGAGTGATCAGACCGGCCTTCTCCAGCAGACCGGCCTGGTAGGTCAGGCCGCTGCGGCTGTAGACGACACCGTCCGCCAACTGGGTCATGGTCAGCGGACCGGCCGCATCGGCGAGCCGGGCCAGCAGTTCGAACTGCACGTAGCTGATGCCACCCTCGGCCCGCAGCTGCTGTTCGAGCTGATATTGGAGCAGACTGACCGACTCCAGCAGCACGAAGTAGGTGTTCAGCTGCGCGGGCCCGAGCGGCTGGACACCCTCGGCCGCGGGGCTGCTCTCGGACATCCCCCCAGTCTATGTACTGCGAATTCAAAGCATCACAATCACACGCGAGTGACGAGCATCACAGCCAAGTCGGGCATTGCTTCGGATTCGAAGCAAGTTCTCCTCAATATGCTTCGATTTCGAAGCAGTGATCGAATACGAGGAGCAATCATGAAGGCAGTACGTTTCCACGCATACGGCGACAGCGACGTCCTGGTCCACGAGGATGCCGACCGTCCGACGGCCGGCGCGGGCGCAGTGCTGGTGCGGGTGGCCGCGACCGCGTTCAACCCGGTCGACGTCGCGATCCGCGCGGGCTACCTGCGCGACGTGTTCCCGCTGACCTTCCCGCACACCCCGGGCTTCGATATGTCCGGGGTGATCACCGAGGTCGGCGAGGGCGTCACCGACTGGCAGACCGGCGACGCGGTGGTGGCTTTCCTCCCGATGAACGAGCCCGGAGCCGCCGCCGAGTACGCGTCGGCACCGGCCGAAACCCTCGCCGCCGCACCGAAGAACGTGAACCCGGCCGATGCCGCCGCACTGCCCTCGGCAGCCCTGACCGCCTGGCAGTCACTGTTCGAACACGCGGACCTCCAGCCCGGCCAGACCCTACTGATCAACGGAGCGGGCGGCGCGGTAGGCGGCTACGCCGTCCAACTGGCCGCACAGGCCGGCGCCCAGGTCACCGCCACCGCCGGTCCCCGCAGCGCCGACCGCGTGCGCGCCTACGGCGCCGACCGAATCATCGACCACACCGCCACCCCGCTCCCGCAGGCCCTGGCCGGACAACGATTCGACGCGGCACTCAATCTCGTCCCCACCAATCCGGAGGAGACCGCGGCCCTGGTGGACCTGGTCGCCGACGGCGGAGCATTCGTCAGCACCACCACCCCGGCCCCCGAGGACGCCGGCCGCGGGGTACGCACGGTACGGGTCTTCGTCCGCAGCGACGCCACCCAACTCGCCGAACTGGTCCGGCGAGTCGACACCGGCGACCTGAAAATCCATGTCGCCCAACGCCGCCCACTGTCCGACCTGGCCGCCGTCCACGACGACGCCACCACCGGACGACTCCCCGGCAAAACCGTCCTGATCCCCTGACCTCACCAGGCCCCGCGATCACCGCCGGGTCCCGTACCGCTCCGGTACGGGACCCGGCCGATCACCGGAACATGGCCGAACTCATTGCCGCACAACCGAACCGGACATCCCGCCGCTCCGTACCCCTCAGCTGCCCAACGCGTCCCGGAACACCTCGGCGACCGGCGTCGACGCGCGACCGATCAACTTGTGCAGATCACCGGTGCTGTCGTCGAGCCAGCCATTGCGCAGACCGGTATCGGAGTCCGCGAGGATCTGCGCGAAACCGCCCGGAACTCCGTTCTTTTCGAGCGCCTCCGCATACTCCGCAGCCGACAGGTCTTGATAGCGAACGGTTTTGCCCGACACCTCCGAGATGACGGCAGCCAACTCGGTGAGGGTGAGATGCTCGTCGCCACCGAGTTCGTAGACCGCACCGCCATGTCCGTCCTCCGACAGCACCACGGCCGCCGCCTCCGCATAGTCGGCGCGGGTCGCGGCGGCCACGCGGCCCTCGCCCGCGGCGCCGTACAACACGCCGGTCGCCAGCGCCGGTTCCAGCCCGCGCAGATAGTTCTCCCAGTACCAGCCGTTGCGCAGGAACACATGTGGCACGCTCGACCCGGCGAGCACCTCCTCGGTGCCGCGATGCTCGGTCGCGAGCAGCATGGGACTCTCCGACGCCCGCAGGATCCCGGTGTACGCCAGCAGCTGCACCCCGGCCCGCTCTGCGGCCCGGATCACATTGGTGTGCTGCGTAATTCGATTCCCCGGCTCACTCCCGGAGACCAGCAGCAACCGCCGCACCCCCATCAGCGCCCGATCCAGCGACTCGACATCGTCGTAATCACCGCGCCGGACCTCCACCCCGCGCGCGGCCAGATCGGCGACCTTGTCCAGATCGCGCACGATCGCGACGACCGGCCCCGCCTCCCGCCGCAGCAACGCCTCCACGACGAGACGGCCCAACTGTCCACTGGCCCCGGTGACGGCGATGGTCATGACGTACCTCCAGATCTACAAACAGAATATATGGCACTAACTATTAGTAAGTACTACAGCTTCCCGCAGAACAACGCAATAGGTAGCATCACTCGCATGGACCATGGCCACGACACCGCGGCGGACTACGCCGACCCGGGGTTGGAGCCCGACGTCTTCGCCCGGAACTGCACCTCCCGTCCGGTCCTGCAGAACGTCGCGAGCCGCTGGGGCGTCCTCGCCCTCGTCGCCCTCCTCGCCGGCCCCCACCGCTTCAGCGCCCTGCGCCGCCGCGTCGACGGCGTCAGCGAGCGCATGCTCTCCCAAACCCTGCAAACCCTCGAACGCGACGGCATGGTCCACCGCGAGGTCCAGCAGGCCATCCCCCCGCACGTCGAATACACCCTCACCGACCTCGGCACCGAAGTGGCCCAACGCCTCGGGGACCTCATCCACGTCCTGGAATCCAACATGGACACCATCCGCACCGCCCAGGCTGCCTACCACCGCGACTGACCAGCGCGCCGGGCGCACTCTGTCAAGCGACTCTATCACTCTGACACAGTTTGATAGAGTCGCTTGACAGAGTGATGGAGTGCACCGACCCGGGAGGGCAATGGATACCGCCGCGCTGGTCACACTGATGCGGAGGATGGGGAGCGACCTGGCAGAGGTCGAAGTGAAGTCCGCAGCCGGTGGTCTGCCGAAAAATATCGCAGAGACCCTCAGTGCATTTGCGAACGGAGGCGGTGGGTCTGTCGTGCTCGGCCTCTCCGAGCACGACAATTTCACGCCCGCACCGGGATTCGACGCCGAGGCGGTACGCACCGCGCTGGCGGGCACCTGCTCCGATCTCATGGATCCGCCGCTACGGGTACGGATCGACATCGAGGAGTTCGAGGGCGCCTTGATCGTCACCGCCGAGATTCCCGAACTCGACCCGATGGACAAACCGTGTTTCGTGAAGGCTCGCGGTCATTACCAAGGTTCGTTCATTCGCAGCGGCGACGGCGATCGCAAACTCGGCCACTACGAGGTCACACAACTACTGTCCAACCGAACGCAACCGGTGTACGACCTCGAACCCGTCGTGAACGCCGCACGCTCGGATCTGGACGACGATCTCGTCCGACGGGTGGTTCGTCGGGCGAGGCAGCGGCAACCGCGCGCTTTCGGACATCTGGAGACGGATGAAGCTCTGGTTCGATTGAATGCGCTCACGAACGTCGACGGGATCATGCGGCCCACCCTGGGTGGGCTGCTGTGTCTGGGCAGCTATCCACAGCAGTTCTTTCCACAGCTGTTCGTTTCCCTGGTGGTACTTCCCGGCACCGAGATGGGCGAGTTGTCCGCTGGTGGCGCCCGTTTCCTCGACAACGTGAGCCTCGACGGGCCGATTCCGGTCATGCTGGCCACCGCCTCGGCGGCACTGCAACGCAATATGCGCAGAGCAGCGGTCGTCAACGGATTGTTTCGGGAGGATCGCTACGACTATCCGCTGGAAGTCATCCGTGAGTTGATCGTCAACGCACTGATGCACCGCGACTACAGCCCCGGAGCCCGTGGGACACAGATCCAGATCGAGATGTACCGTGATCGTCTCGTCGTCAAGAGCCCGGGTGGGTTGTACGGCAATGTGATCGGCCCACTCTTGGGCACCAGCGAACAATCCTCCTCCTCGCGGAACGCATCTCTGGCGAAACTGCTGTCGGACCTTCCCGCCGATACCTCTGGCGATCAGGCCGTCAGCGAGAACCGAGGTTCGGGATTGCCCACCGTCATGGCAACTCTGCGGAGGGCCGGAATGAGCCCGGCCGCATTCGATGTGGCACCGGGACATGTCCAGGTCACCGTTCCGCAGCATGCGCTGCTCGATATCGGCACGATCGAATGGATCGGGACGCTGGGTCTGGATGGCCTGACCGATCAGCAGAATCTTGCCCTGGCGATGATGCGGAGTACCGGCCGCGTCACGAACGCGATGATGCAAGCCTGGGGCGTGGATCGCACAACCGCCAGATCGGCGCTGAGAGACCTCGTCGACCGGGGCGTGGCCGCGACGACCGGCGGTCGCCGATACGCGAATTATCAACTCACCGTGCCGACCGAGACCGCTCCGATCGTTCGTCGCGCAGAACAGGATTCAGTGTCCGGGACCGGCAGCGAACTCGATGCGATCGTCCAAGCCATCCGAGCCGGGCACACGACGACGCGATCACTGGAAACCGCACTGGGCATGAACTACCAAACGGTCCTCCGACGTTTGCGCAAATTGATCGATGCGGGTGTGGTCGAGCGGGAATTCGCTCGGCACAGTTCACGCCAGCAATACCGGTTACGCATTCCGTCACGACACCCGGGTCAGTTCACCGGTGGTCAGTGAGAACCGGGAACCGTCGGGGGCCACGCCGGCCATGATGGTGGTCTGCCGTTGCCCGTCGGCGGCGGCCGACCAGAAGGTGCGGGTGTTACCGCCGCAGGATTGGGTTTCCGGGGCGAGTTCGGCGGTGTTGCCGTGGGTTTCGAAGGTCCAGTCGCAGCCGTCGGTGGTCCGGGCGATCATCGTGTCGCCGGGGCCCGGGCGGAAGTCGATCGTCCCGCCGATCGGGGTCGGTACCGTGACCGGCGACGCGCCGCTGACCTGAGCGAGATTGATCAGGCGGGCCGGGTCGACCGGGTCGAAGCGCCAGCTGCCGGTGAACGCGCGCACGGTGTCGGCGCGGTGACCGGCGGCGGCGCGGGTGCGGCGGCCGGCGGCGAGTTCGAACGAGAAGGTCGATCCACCCTGATAACTGTTGGCGTGCATCGTTTCTCGTTCCTGATCGCCGTCGGTGTCGACCCGCCAGCGGTCGATGTTGTACTCGGAGTCGATGATGTGGTTGAAGCAGTGCTGGTCGGGGGTGGCCAGTTCGAGTGCCGTGCCCTCGACCCGGAACCGCCAGGTGCAGCCCTGATCGGTGTGGCCGAGGATTTCGCCGTTGTCGCCGTGGCTGAACACCACGGTCCCGATCTGCGGGAAGGTCGCGGGGAAACCGCCGAGGTCCAGGGTGGCGATATTCGTCATGGTGGACCGATCGGGCTGGTCGTAGTTCCAGACTCCCAGAAACGGGGCGGCGGGGTCGGCGGACGCCGGCGCCGCGCAGGGGGTCAGCGCCGCGGTGAGCAGTGCGAGCAGCGACAGTGAGCGAGTGCGTGTTCTGCGGGTGAAGTGGGTCATGTACTCAGGACGAGAGCGACCGCTCCGAAAGTTACCGTCGGCGGCCGCGGATGTGCGGCCCGCCGGGTCACGACCGCCACCGGGCCCCCGGAATCACGCCTTCCCCGGCCCGTCAGGAGAGCAACTCTCCGACTCGCCGCGACACCGGTAACTTTTCGCCCGGCCGTCTCGTCCGGAACCATATGGAGATGTCTCGGGAATTCACCGACGCCTGGCGGGCCCACCGCATTCATCTGGTGGACCTGGCCTTCCGCATCCTCGGCGATATCGGGGCGGCCGAGGACGCGGTGCAGGAGGCGTTCACCCGGCTGTCGCTGGCACGCGACGTCGAGGACGAGCGGGCCTGGCTGACCGTGGTGACCGGCCGATTGTGCCTGGACCAGCTGCGCAGCGCCTGGCATCGGCACGAGAAACCCTCGGACCCGGCCGATCTCACGAACGCCGATCCGGTGCTGCCGACACCGAGCCCGGATCCGGCGGATCGGGTCACCCTCGACGACGAGGTCCAGCTCGCGCTGCTGGTGCTGTTGCAGCGGCTCGCACCCGCCGAGCGGGTGGCCTTCATCCTGCACGACGTGTTCGGGCAGCCGTTCGAGCTGATCGCCGATACGCTCGGCCGCCCCACCGGCACCTGCCGGCAGTTGGCCCGGCGGGCCCGCGGCAAGCTCTCGGATGCCGATCGGATATCGAAAGCCGTTGCCGCAGAACAGCATCGGGACGTCACCGAACGTTTCATCGCCGCCTGCACCGGCGGCGATCTGGACGCGCTGGTCGCGGTCCTGCATCCCGAGGCGTGGGGCCGGGCCTCGTTCGCGGCCGATATCGGCCTGGCACCCGTGGTCAGCCGGGGTCCGCACGAGGTGGCGACGACCCTGCTGCCCTTCTACGGTCCCGGTGTCACCATGGTGACCCATCCACACAGCGACCGGCCCGCCGTGCTGGCCTACCGCGACCGCCGCCTGTTCGCCGTGCTGGTCCTCACCATCGCCGAGGATCGGATCCTGCGCATCGAAGCGACGGTCGACCCCGCCTGAGCGGGCGGACACACCGGGCCTTCGCCGACTCCGGCACGGCACACCCGTTCCCAGCACCGCCGGACACTCGCAGATGCTCTCGACGACCGGAAACTGCCGCGTATCAACCGAATTCGCCGGAACACCGGACACGGCAACGCCCCGGGACGAACCGTCCCGGGGCGCCTCGGTGATCCTGCACTCAGAAGTTGATCATGTGCCCGGCCAGGCCGTGGATGGCCTCCTGCAACGCCTCACTCAGCGTCGGGTGGGTGTGCACGTTGCGGGCCAGCTCGTTGACCGTGAGGTCCCACTTCTGCGCCAGGGTCAGTTCGGGCAGCAGCTCCGAGACATCGGGGCCGATCAGGTGGCCGCCGATCAGCTCGCCGTACTTGGCGTCGGAGATCAGCTTCACGAAACCGGTGGCGTCGCCGAGGCCGTGCGCCTTGCCGTTGGCGGTGAACGGGAAGTTGGCGACCTTCACGTCGTAGCCCTCGTTGCGGGCCTGCTCCTCGGTGAGGCCGAAGCTCGCGACCTGCGGCTGGCAGAAGGTGGCGCGCGGCATCATCCGGTAGTCGCCCAGCGGCAGCGTCTCGGCGCCCGCGATACTCTCCGCGGCCACCACGCCCTGCGCCTCGGCGACGTGCGCCAGCTGCAGCTTCGCGGTGACATCGCCGATGGCGAAGATGTGCGGCACGTTGGTGCGCATGTACTCGTCGATCGCGATGGCGCCGCGCTCGGTGAGCTGCACGCCGGTGGCCTCCAGGCCGTAGCCCTCCACCCGCGGCGCGAAACCGACCGCCTGCAACACCTTGTCGACGGTGACCGTCTCGATGTTGCCGGACTTGTTGTCCTTGATGGCAACCGTGACCTTGGTCCCGTTGTCCTCGATCGACTGCACCGCGGCGCCGGTGCTGATGGTGATGCCCAGCTTCTTGTATGCCTTGGTGATCTCCTTGGAGACGTCGGCGTCCTCGTTCGGCAGCGCGCGGTCGAGGAACTCGACGATCCGCACGTCCACGCCGTAGTTCTTCAGGACGTAGGCGAACTCCATGCCGATCGCGCCGGCGCCCACGATGAGGATCGAGCCCGGCAGTTCCCGGGTGAGGATCTGCTCCTCGTAGGTGACCACGTTCTGCGACAGCGAGGTACCGGGCAGCAGCTTGGTGATGGTGCCGGTGGAGATGATCACATTGTCGAAGGTGACCGTCTCGGTGCCGCCGTTGCTCAGGGCGACGGAGATGGTGTGCGGATCGACGAAGGTGCCCTTCCCGTCGAGCTCGTCGATCTTGTTCTTCTTCATCAGGAAGTGGACGCCCTTGACGCGGCCGTCGGCGACCTTGCGGCTGCGGTCGAACGCGGCGCCGAAATCGAAGCTCGCCTCCCCGGAGATGCCGAACGTCTTCGCTTCCTTGGTGAAGATATGTGCCAGTTCCGCGTTGCGGAGCAGGGCCTTGGACGGAATGCACCCGACGTTCAGGCACACGCCGCCCCAGTATTTCTGCTCGACGATCGCTGTTCGCAGGCCGAGCTGAGCTGCGCGGATCGCGGCGACGTAACCGCCGGGACCAGCGCCGAGAACGACGACATCGTAGTGGGAAGTCACGGCTTCGAGCCTAACCCCGGCGCAGATCGGGCATACAGCCAACCTCCCCTACCGCGCGGTAGCGCGACCCGAACGGCCGACATGTCACCGGCGTCGCCCCGGTCGGCCACAATGGCAGGCATGACCGGCGTCGACGCGCAACAGACCGATCCGTATCTCTGGCTCGAGGAGGTGACGGGGGACCGCGCTCTGGACTGGGCCCGTGCCCACAACGAGGTGGTGGTCGAGCACTTCGCCACCTCGGATCGGTTCTCCGGGTTGGAGCACCGCATCCTCGACATGCTCGATACCGACACCCGCATCGCCTATCCGACCCGCCGCGGCAGTTGGCTGTACAACTTCTGGCGTGATGCCGAACACCCCAAAGGGCTGTGGCGGCGTACCACGTTCGAGGAGTACGCCACCGACGATCCCGCGTGGGAGGTGCTCGTCGATCTCGACACGCTGGCCGCCGCCGAGGACGAGAACTGGGTGTGGGGCGGCGCGGCCGTGCTGCGTCCCGAGCAGTCACTCGCGCTGATCAGCCTGTCTCGCGGCGGCGCCGACGCGAAGGTGATCCGCGAATTCGACATGACCACCAAGCAGTTCCGCGAGCCGCCGAGCCCGGAGAACGAGACGGCCGACGGCTTCTTCCTGCCCGAGGCGAAATCGCAGCTGCGCTGGATCGACGCCGACAACGTCTATGTCGGAACCGATTTCGGCCCCGGTTCGCTCACCGACTCCGGCTATCCGCGCATCGTCAAACGCTGGCGGCGCGGCACCCCACTGGAGCAGGCCGAGACCGTGTTCGAGGGCGAGACCGGCGATGTGATGGTCTCCGCCGGGTACGACCGCACTCCCGGCTACGAGCGCCACTACGTCGCCCGCGCCACCGACTTCTTCAACGAATCCGTGTATCTGCTCGAGGACGACGGCAACCTCCGGTTCATGGACGTGCCGAGCGACGCCTCCGAATCCTGGTACAAGGACTGGATGTTGGTGCGGCTCAAGACCTCCTGGACCCCGGAGACCGACGGAGGCACCCCCGTCACCTATCCGGCGGGCGCCCTGCTCGCCATCAACCTCGACCGATTCCTTTCGGGCGCACGGGATTTCGACGTGGTGTTCACCCCCGACGAGCACACGTCGCTGCACGGCTACGGCTGGACCGAGAACTATCTGGTGCTCATCACCCTGGAGGACGTGCAGACCAGGCTGTACGTGGTGACCCCCGGCGACTGGCAGCGGTCGCCGCTCGCCGACGCCCCGCCGATGGCCACCACCAGTGTGATGAACCTCGACCCGCTCGAGGGCGGCGACGAATTCATGCTCATCTCCAGCGGTTTCACCACCCCCGGCACCCTGCTGGCCAGTTCGGTCGGCGGCGACACCACCCCGCTGAAGCAGGAGCCGAGCTTCTTCGACGCCGAGGGCATCGTCACCGAGCAGTTCTTCGCCACCTCCGACGACGGCACCCGGGTGCCGTATTTCGTGATCCGGCACCGCGACCACATCGGCACCCCGGGCCCGACGGTGATGTCCGGCTACGGCGGCTTCGAGGTGTCGCGCACCCCGGCCTACAGCGGCGCCTCCGGCATGGGCTGGCTGGAGCGCGGCGGCACCTGGGTGATGACCAACATCCGCGGCGGCGGCGAATACGGTCCGCAGTGGCACACCCAGGCGCAGAAGGCCGAACGGCACCGCGTGTACGAGGATTTCTCCTCGATCGCGAAAGACCTTGTCGCCCGGGGCATCACGACGGCCGCGCAACTGGGTGCGGTGGGCGGCAGCAACGGTGGCCTGCTGATGGGCGTCATGCTGACCCGGTATCCGGAACTGTTCGGCGCCATCGTCTGCCAGGTCCCGCTGCTGGACATGAAGCGCTATCACCTGCTGCTGGCGGGCGCCTCGTGGATCGCCGAATACGGCGACCCGGACAAGCCGGAGGAGTGGGCCTTCATCAGCGAGTACTCCCCGTACCAGAACACCGATCCGGACCGGGCCTACCCGCCGATCCTGTTCACCACCTCCACCCGCGACGATCGCGTCCATCCGGGTCACGCCCGCAAGATGGCCGCGCTGCTCGAGGCGGAAGGTCACACCATCTGGTACCACGAGAACATCGAGGGCGGCCACGGCGGCGCGGCCGACAACAAGCAGATGGCGTTCCAGGCGGCGCTGATCTACGAGTTCTTCAGCCAGATGCTGCTCGACGACCCCGCTCGCTGATCCGCTCGGGGTCTACATATTGCGCAGCCAGCCCTCGACGCGCGTCACGGTCGACCCCGGATCGGTGATCCACCCGTTGTGGCCCAGCCGATCCGGGTTGTGCCACTTCGTGATCCGGGCCCGGGGCAGTTTCGCCAGCAGCTGGTCGGCGGAACCGCGCGGGGCGAGTTCGTCGCCGCGCACCGTGATCGACAACACCGGCAGGGTCAGCCGGCCGATCCGTTCCTCGTAGTCGATATCCGCGTCGACGGGGACGAATCGGCCGGTGCGGGCCAGCCGGGCCCAGTCGGCGATCAGCACCTTCGACTGCCGGCCGAACCCACCGGCGGTGATCCGGTCGCCGGGCCAGTAACCGAAGAGGTTGGCCGCCAGCGACACCGCGGTCGGCCCGAACACCATGCCCGGCCCCGCCAGACCGCGATAGCCGCGATGATGCGGCGTCCCGGACGCGACGAGGATCAGCCCCCCGAGCCGCCCGCGGATCCGCGCCGCGTACATCACTCCCAACTGACCACCGATACTGTGCCCCAACAGGATCGGCGTACTCGCCGGAAACCGGTCCCGGATCGCCTGGAACATCGCCGGGAAATCCACGGACACCAACTCGTGATACCCATAGGTGCTCGTGGGCCCGACGGCAGGCCGGCTGTCCCCGTTGCCCCGCAACTCCCCGATCGCCACATCGAATCCGCGCCCGGCCAGCTCCCGCGCGAAATCGCCGTAGTACATCCCCGGCACCCCCAACCCGGGCATGATCACGACCACCGCCCGCGGCGCATCCGGCGTGATCGGGTGCCGATGCGGCCCACGCGCGGGCACCATCCGCACCGGAACGGTACTCCCGTCCGCCAACTGGATTGGGACAGTCTCCATGCGCCGCCACGCTACCGGGACCAGCGGTATCAGCCTGCCCCACGACACGGCCGCAGACCGCCGAACACGAGTCCCACCGAGCACCCGGCGATACGGCCGGGCACCGCCACCGATATGGGCCTACGCCACGGGATCGGTTCGTTCGTCCGCACTCGCCGATGCCGACGGCTCCCGAATCGGCTGCGCTACAGCAGTATCCGGCGAGTCGGGCGGCTCCGCTGCCACCACGGCGGCCGGCGCGACCGACCCGGACAGGGGCAGGGTGAGCGGCGACTCCGTCACGACAGCCGCGTCGACCGGCGCGACCGGCGCGGTCTGGGACAGGATGAGCGACTCCGTCACGGCGGCCGAATCGACCGATGCCCGAACCGCCGCGACAGTCGGCGCGACCGGCCCGGACGGGGGCAGGACCGGCGGCGACTCGGCGACCGGATCCGCTGATGCGGCGGGAGTGCCTGCGGCGCAGAGGATCTGGAGCTCGTCCAGACCGGCGCGGGTGGCGATCGCGATGAGGTGGTTGCCGGGGGTGAGGACGGTGTCGGGGGGTGGTTGCCAGCTCGGTTCCACACCGACCGCGCGCTGGACCGCCAGGACGCGAGTGCGGCCGGGCAGGGTTGCGGCGTGCATGGGACGCCCCGCGAGGGCGGAGCCGGATTCCACCGGGAGTTCGGCGACCAGCAGGGTGGTGCGGTCGATCGACAGCGTGGCGATCACCCGGCTCTCCACCAGCGCGGCGGCGAATCCGGGTGCGGCCAGCTGGAACACGCTGCGCGCCACGGCCTTCTGCAGACTGCGCTGGACCCGCTCGGCGAGGTCGTCGTCGGACAGCCGCAGCACCACGCGCAGGTCGTCACGGTAGGACTGGCCCAGCATCGCGGCCTCCAGATTCACCGCGTCACTGTTGGTGGCCAGCACCAGAGCACGGGCCCGGGCCACCCCGGCGGCGTGCAGCGAGTCCTCCCACGTGGCCTGGCCGAACACCACGGGCACACCGAGCGAGCGCGCGAGAGCGGTGCCGCGCGCATCCTCCTTGTGGTCCAGGGCCACCACCCGGACACCCAGATCGCTGAGCTGCTCGACGATGCGCATACCGACATTGCCCAATCCGGCCACCACCACGTGGTTCTCGTATCGGGACGGGTCCGGGCGGGCCGACGCGGTCAACTGCGCGCGCAGCACCCCGCCCACGACCAGGGCCGTCACCACCGGTGTCATCGCCAGGCCGACGAAGGTGATCGCCAGCTGGAGCACCTTGAACATCGGCCGCTTCTCCGGTTCCGAACCGGCGGCGCCCGCCGCGTCCAGCAACGTCTCGTATGCTGCCGCGCCCCAACCGGTTCCGGTCGCGACCAGCAGGCAGCAGCCGAGCGCGACCAGGCACAGCAGCACCAGCATCAGCCGAATCAGAGTGTTGCGCACCAGATAACGGAACACTCCGAGCCAGCGATGCCGCCGCCGTGGCGAATACGGCACCCGCGTCGCCAGTGCCAGTGCGCGGTCGGCGGGTTCGCCGGGTGCCACCAGTTCGACACCGTCCGGACTTTCCCGGATGCCACAGATCACCGGATGAACAGATTCTGTTTCAGATTCGGTGACATAGAGCGTGCGTTCACCGAGCCGCAGATAGGTCACCGCGCGCTCGCCGAGCGCGGCCGCGATGAGCGACGGCGCCGCCATTTCCGAGATGGACAGCACCACGCAGTCGGCGAACAAAGTACGGATTCGAAATCCGAGGCCGGTGTTGAACATTCGGATGACCAGCCGAATGCGCGGATTCATCTCGGAGGCCCGTAGCGCGGCGTGGAAATTCTCGACATCGCCGTTGTCCAGCAACGCCAGCGCGTGCGCCTCGGCCACCCCGGCGGCCCGCAACGTGGCCTCGTCCGGCCGTGCGGCGAATATGACACGCACCCGGTCCAGTGCCCGCAACAACGGCACCCATTCGGGGTCCGAGGCGGGCAGTACGGCGGTCACGGTGGCCTCGCCGTACCGTTCCAGCAACCGCACAGCCAGCTGATGAACGAGCGGATTGCCACCGCACAGAACGAAATTCGGTGCGCCCGCCGCCGTCCCCGCCGATTCCACCCTGCCGATGCTAGCGAATCGCGTCCGCCGGCAACGGTTGCCGCGCGCGCTCAGGCACTGACCGCGCCGATGATCACCCGCCGCAGCACCTGGGTCACATCCGTCAGCGGCGGCCTGGGATCCGAACCGCTCCAGGCATCCACGACGTAGTTGACCGCGCCGATGATCGCGAGCGAGCGCATCTCGTAGTCGCCGGAAGGGATCTCACCGTGCAACGCCGCGTCCTCGGCCGCGCCGGCCAGCAAAGATCCCCAGGCACGGCGCAATTCGAGCCGGAACTTCTCCACCTTGGGCCCCGCGCCGACCACCTCGACCAGCGCCACCCGCGCCTTGCGCGGATCCCGTCCGATCGACTCGATGTAGGCCCGCACCGCCGCATCGATGGTCTCCACCGCGGCGGCGTCGGTATGGGCCGCCAGCGCCTCGGCCACCGATTCCCTTGACTCCCTGTCGATCTGTTCGTACAGCTCGAGCAGCAGCGATTCCCGGCCGGTGAACTCCTCGTAGAACTGACGCGAGGAGAGTCCGGCATCTTTGCAGATCGCCCCCACCGAGCTGTTCGCGTAGCCGTCGCGCGCGAACACCGTGAGACCGGACTCCAGAAAACGCGCACGTCGCTGCCGCTGCCGGTCTTCTACGGGCTGTCCGGCGTACATCCTGCCCGTGTTCGTTTCCTGTGACATTGCGCCAGACAATACCGAAAGCCCCGATCCGGTTGTCACGGATCGGGGTCTTCCTTTCCAGCTTCAGGAGACTTCCAAATTAGCCGAAAGTTGGCTGTATGACTTAACCTATCGCGGATGAGCCGGTGCCCAGTGCCGTCACCAAGTTCGCAGCGAAGTTGAGCAGGCTGATGATCGCGTCCATTACGTACTTCTCTCTCCGGACCATCAGAATCAGATGATCACCAACTGTTTGCCACGCACACCTTACTTGTGCGCCTTCGACAAGGGAAGGCGTTTTTTAATAATTCTCATAGTTTTTATTCGCGCGACATTGCACAAGCGATCGACCGATCACCGCGTACCCCGTCGGCGCCGAGTTCATCACTTGACCAGAAGAATGATTGAGAGGAAATTCATAGACTAATTTCCGCGATTCGGCTTTACTCCAACGCATCGGGTATGCCCGCGAGTACGTCCGGCAGATCCGCGATCGAGTCCACGACATAGTCCGGCGCCCGCTCCGCCCCGGCCAGTGCGGCCGCATGGAACTTACCGGTTCGCACCAATACTCCGATCATCCCGATCCGTTGTGCCGCAAGGACATCCGAGTACAGATCGTCGCCCACCATGACGATGTCCGCAGGGCCACTGCCGATCAACTCCGCACAGATGTGGAATCCGGTACCGGACGGCTTGCCCACCACCGTGATTCGCGCGCGCCCCGCCGCCTCCAGACCGGGCAGATAGACGCCGGTATCGATCCGCAGCCCGTCGGCGGTGGCCCAGGTGCTCCCGCCCTGCATGGCGACCACCGGAACACCGTCGAGCATCAGTTCCACCACGCGGCTCAGCGCCCGATGCGTGAATTCGGCGCCGGCGCCACCGAGCACCACCACTTCGGGCCGCTCGTCGTCGCGCGGCACTCCGGCCAGATCGGCGTCGACATCACCGTGATTGAGCACCCACACCCGCGCACCCGGATACTCCTGCCGCAGATATGTGGCGGTCAACCGGGCCGCGGTGACGATCTCCCCGTCCTCGACCTCGATTCCCACACCCCGCAGCCGCGCCGCGATCTGTGCACAGGTGACCGACGTGGTGTTGGTGAGAAAGGCCCGCCGCAGCCCGGCGGCCCGGATCCGGCGCAGCGTAGCGGCTGCCCCCGGAATCTCCCGCCAGGAGGTCACCAGCACCCCGTCGATGTCGTACAGGACGCCCGCCACACCCGACATCCCCCGAGACTACCCGCGCCGGAACAGCCGCCGGGAGGTTGTTCCCGACGCGGCCTTCACACTCCTGTCGTCCGGTGCGCGGCACTCCCGTCGTGGACGATGCCGGCGTTCCGGTCGTCACAGCGTTCCGGTCGTCACCGTGCCCGGCATCGGGCGGCCGAGCCGCGGCACGACCTCGGTCGCGAACAGCTCGACAGAGCGCAGGGTGGCCTCGTGACCCGGATCGACCGGATGCACCTGGATCATCAACTCGGTGGCGCGGCCCAGTACGGTATCGGCGGCCACCTGCTCCGCGACATCGTCCGGCGTCCCCACGTAGCAGTCGCGCAGCACCTCGGCCACGGTGTCGGCCCGCTCGGGGCCGCCGCCGTTGCGGCGCTGCCAGGCGAGGTGGCGGGTGGCGCCGCGCTCGGCCAGCGTTTGTGCCGTCTCGCGATCGTCGGCCACGAACACCCCGCGTGACGCCCCGATCCGCGGGACCGCGCCGGCGGGCAGGGCCGCGAGATACGCGTCCACCATCGGCTCCTGGAGCTGCGACAGTGTGGCATCGGGTGCGGCGGCCGCGCGCGGCTGCGCCTTCGACAACAGCAGCCCGTCCCCGGCGGCACCGGCCCGCTCCGCGCCGGATACCGAGAACGTCGCCTGCCAGAGCCGCTGCGGCAGGGTGCCACCGGGCGGATTCAGCCGCCGCGCACCCAGCAGCGGCGCACCCGACAACGCGGCCCGCACCCGGTCCAGCTTGTCCGCGTACACGCGCTGCCGCTCGGCACCGGGCACTCCGAACAGGTCGAACGCATGCCCCGAGCCACCGGCGCCGAAACCGAGCTCGAGCCGGCCCGAAGCCAGCGTGTCCAGCACGGACGCGTCCTCCGCCACCCGGATCGGATCCTCCAGCGCCAGCGTGACGATCGCCGTGCCCAGCCGCAGCCCCGGGAACCTGGCCGCGACGTGTGCGAGGAATACCAGCGGCGACGGCAGCCCGCCCTCGTCCGGCTCCAGATGATGTTGCGCCACCCACGCGGTCTCGAAGCCGAGCCGCTCGGCCGCCGCGATCTGCTCCAGCGCGTGCCGGAAGACCGTCGCCGCGTCCTCGTCGGCCGAGGAACGAACGAGCCGGGTGAACAGGCCCAGACGCTCGGGAATCCGTGCGGAGGTCATTGCACCGCCTTGTCAGACAGGCGTCGCGAACAGCCGGATTTTCGATCAATTCGGACGCGGGTACCGCGCAGGACGATCTCGCCGCCGTGCACACCGGTGGTGTGCGATCTCGGCCTGCCTTGTTCGACGATCAGGATAACCAGCTATATCGGACCGGTTGGTCCGGGATGCCCGCGCTCAGCCGTGGCCGCAGAGATCGGCGGGGTTAGGATGACCGCCGTGCCCACCGGAGCAGCCGCATCCGCCGGACCGTCCCGGCCGGCGCCACAGATCGCGGTCTGCGGCCCACGCGACTGCACCGAGCCGGAAGCCGGCACGGCTCGGGAGGCCGGTCGCCTCCTGGCCTTGGCGGGTGCGGTGGTGCTCTGCGGCGGTGGCACCGGTGTGATGGCGGCGGTTGCCGAAGGCGCTTCCGGCGCAGGCGGTTTCGTGGTCGGCATCCGGCCGGATACGGATCGGACGGCGGTGTGCCCGGGTCTGTCCGCCGTGGTGTACACGAATATGGGCGAGGCCCGCAACGCGATCCTGGTGGCGTCGGCGGACGCGGTCATCGTGATCGGCGGATCCTGGGGCACCTTGACGGAATTCGCGTTCGCCCGGCATCGTGACCTCCCGGTGGTGTCGCTGGGCGGCTGGTCGATCGTGGACGCCGCCGGCGCTCCCGTCGGCCCCACACGCACGGCGACCACCGCGGCCGAGGCGGCCGAGATCGCGCTCGCCGCCGCGCTTGCTCGAATTCAGTAGTCACACAACTGAATCCACTCGCCAGCGACCGGCCCGCCGACATCCCTCATGTACAGGCCGGCGCCGGAGATGTAGGGCACCGCCAATTCCAGCACGCCGGCGCGGTAGATCGCCCACTTGTTGTCCGCGCTCCGCAACAGCGTCGCTGTCTCCCCGCCGTCCAGGAATCCGCTGAAACTGAAGCTGTGGCTTTCGCTTTCGATCACGCCGCCGTCGACATAGGCGTACTGGTAGGTATAGGCGTAGAAGTAGCCCCAGTCGTCCAGGGTCTCGGAACAGCTTCCGGAAGTCGAGGACGAGAACGACGCATGCGCCGTTCCCGTCGACGCCCCCCACAGCACAGCCAGCGACATCGCGGCCGGCAGAATCTTCCTCATGCCCGAAAGACTAGGGACACAACCTTTTCGGTGACCTTGTGATTCCCATAACGTGGCAGGCCGTGACGCGGCAGGTCCCGGTGGTCATCGCAGCTCGAGACCCGGATACAGCGGATGGCGGGCGAGCAGTTCGGCCGAGCGGGCACGCACGCGCTCGGCGACACCGTCGGCAAGTGCGTAGCGCGCCTTACCGGTCGGCGTCGTGGCACGCAGCACGATGTCGAGGAGATCGGCGATCTCGTCCATACCCGCCGCGTCGACACCCCGGGTGGTCAGCGCCGGAGTGCCGACGCGGATACCGGTGGTGTACCAGGCGCCGTTCGGATCCCGGGGAATCGCATTGCGATTGGTGACGATGCCCGCATCCAGCAGCGCGGACTCGGCCTGGCGACCGGTCAGCCCGTACCCGGAGACGTCGATCAGGACCAGATGGTTGTCGGTGCCGCCGGTGACCAGGCGAGCGCCGCGACGCAGCAGCCCGTCGGCGAGCGCTCTGGCGTTGTCGACCACGCGCTGCGCGTAATCCGCGAATTCCGGTGCGCGGGCCTCGGCCAGCGCGACCGCCTTCGCCGCCATCACATGCGGCAGCGGTCCGCCGAGCACCATCGGGCAGCCCCGGTCCACCTGATCCACCAGACCGGAATCGCACAGCACGAGCCCACCGCGCGGACCGCGCAGGGACTTGTGCGTGGTGCTGGTGACGATATGCGCGTGCGGCACCGGATCCTCGTTGCCGGAGAACACTTTTCCGGCCACCAGCCCCGCGAAGTGGGCCATGTCCACCATCAGCGTGGCACCCACCTCGTCGGCGATCTCGCGCATGATCGCGAAGTCGACCCGTCGCGGATAGGCGGAGTAACCGGCCACCAGAATCAACGGCCGGAATTCCCGCGCGGCCTCCCGGACCGCCGCGTAATCGAGCAGGCCGGTCTCGGGATCGGTCCCGTAACTGCGCTGGTCGAACATCTTGCCGGAGATGTTGGGCCGGAACCCGTGTGTGAGATGCCCGCCGGCGTCCAGCGACATGCCGAGCATGCGCTGATCACCGAGCTCCCGTCGCAACGCCGCCCAGTCCGCCTCGGTGAGATCGTTGACCTGCCGCACCGCGGCCCGCTCGAGGGCCGGCACCTCCACGCGCTGCGCCAGCACCGCCCAGAATGCCACCAGATTCGCATCGATACCCGAATGTGGTTGCACGTAGGCATGTTCCGCGCCGAACAGCGCACGGGCATGCTCCGCCGCGATCGACTCGACCGTGTCGACGTTGCGGCAGCCCGCATAGAACCGCCGTCCGATCGTTCCTTCGGCGTACTTGTCGGACAGCCAGTTCCCCATCGCCAGCAGGACCGCCGGCGAGGCGTAGTTCTCGCTGGCGATCAGCTTCAGCGATTCACGCTGATCGTCGAGTTCCTGTGCGATCGCCGCCGCGATACGCGGTTCGACCGCGCGGACGACATCCAGACCGGATCGGAACGCCTCGGATTCGGACACCTTCGAGCCTCCTGTTCGTCAGAGGCCCAGGCGCGCGGCAAGCATTCGGGGCCGCTTCCTGATGGTCGATTCCATCCACAGGCGCCAGTCACGGCCCAGGGACACCATACCGTCGAACCTGCCACCGGGTGTGATCAGGGCCGGGCGGACGTGCGCGCGTCGCGTCCGAATTCGGCGGTCGATCGTTCTGTGCCTTCCGCATCCAGCCGGTGCGTCCCGCATTCAGCGGTCGATACGGGCCAGTGCGCGTTCCGCTTCGGCCACGATGGCGGCGACGATATCCGCGGCAGGCTGGATATCGGTGACGAGGCCGACCGCTTGCCCGGCCCAGACCGGGATCACCGATATGTCACCGCGTGCGGCCGCCGCTCGATACTCGTGCAACGCTTCGGGAGTGGCGCGCAGTTCGTCGTCGCGGTCCCGCCAGCGGTCCAGGAACGGATTGCCGAGGGTACGAGCCGGATAGTTCGCGGGCCACGGGGCATCGCGGGCGATATCGAGCGTGCGATTGATCTCGGTGTCCTCACCGTCCGCCGCCACGATCGCCTTACCGATCTCCTCGGACACCAGAGCTTCCGGGCTGGCCTGGAAACGGGTGCCGATGAGTGCCCCCGCCGCACCGAGCGCCAGCGCGGCCGCCAGTCCACGACCGTCACCGATCCCGCCGGCCGCGAGCACCGGAATCGTCCCGGCCAGATCCACCACCGCCGGGACGAAAGACATGGTGCCGATGGCGTTCTCGCCGCTGTGCCCACCCGCGTCGCCGCCCTGGGCCACGATCACGTCGGCACCGAGATCGACGGCACGCCGGGCCTCCGCCCGATCGGTCACCTGCAGGATCAGTGGCACACCCGCATCCTGCACGAGCCGGGCGAACGGTGTCGGGTCGCCGAACGACAGCATCACCGCCGCAGGCTCGTGGGACAGTGCGTCGGCGATCACGGCCTCTGTGATCGCCCAGGTGAGATAACCGATACCCCAAGGCTTCCCGGTGGCATTCCGAGCGATCCCGGCCTCCCGGCGCAGCCATTCACGATCACCACGGCCGGCGCCGATCATGCCGAACCCGCCGCCTTCGGAGACCGCCGCAGCCAACGCGCCGCCGGCCTCGCCACCCATAGGTGCCGACACTATGGGGTATCGAACGCCGAGCTGCTCGGTCAATGCGGTACGCAATGTCATCCCCCGATTCTGCAACCGATCACCGATCACCGGTCGCCGGATCCCGCAGGGACCGGACCGCACTCGGGACGTCGACGCATTCTGTAGCCGTCGACATGTGTGCACCGTGGACGCAAAAAGGCCCCCAACAATTCTGTTGGAGGCCATTGTTTCCGGTCGTGGAACGAGTGAAGGGGACCCGTAATCACGGGTCCCCTTCACTGAATGTATGTTCCGGCGGTGTCCTACTCTCCCACACCCTGGCGAGTGCAGTACCATCGGCGCTGGCAGGCTTAGCTTCCGGGTTCGGAATGGGACCGGGCGTTTCCCCACCGCTATAACCGCCGTAACTCTATGAAACTATCCACACCCCCACACACTCGACAGACTCCGGTGAGGCGCAGAAAGGGAATCAACCCTCTCCAGCCACACCGAAACCCCTCGAACCATGGGGTTCGTGTGTTGTTTCAGACACTACACAGTGGACGCGTAACACCTTCGTTGGTAAGCCCTCGGCCTATTAGTACCGGTCACCTCCACACGTTACCGCGCTTCCAGTTCCGGCCTATCAACCCAATCGTCTATTGGGAGCCTTACCCCCTTCAAGGGGTGAGAAACCTCATCTAGGAACAGGCTTCCCGCTTAGATGCTTTCAGCGGTTATCCCTTCCGAACGTAGCAAACCAGCCATGCCCCTGGCGGAACAACTGGCACACCAGAGGTTCGTCCGTCCCGGTCCTCTCGTACTAGGGACAGCCTTCCTCAAGTTTCTAACGCGCGCGGCGGATAGAGACCGAACTGTCTCACGACGTTCTAAACCCAGCTCGCGTGCCGCTTTAATGGGCGAACAGCCCAACCCTTGGGACCTACTCCAGCCCCAGGATGCGACGAGCCGACATCGAGGTGCCAAACCATCCCGTCGATATGGACTCTTGGGGAAGATCAGCCTGTTATCCCCGGGGTACCTTTTATCCGTTGAGCGACACCGCTTCCACATGCCGGTGCCGGATCACTAGTCCCGACTTTCGTCCCTGCTCGACCCGTCAGTCTCACAGTCAAGCTCCCTTGTGCACTTACACTCAACACCTGA